>DJMJ01000052.1 GCA_002435325.1 Nitrospira sp. UBA6493
CACCAGCACCGACGATCGTGACATCGCACGGTTGAAAGTTTTCGAGATTAGACACTTTTAACTACCTGTTAATATGAAATTAATCTGGCGATGTTACGTTCTTTCCCGTATGTCGCAATTCCCGCGACTGATCGCAGCAGGAGGTAGATCCCATGACCTGTCAAAAATGTAAAGGGCTGATGATAGAAGAAGAGCAGCCGGAATTGGCGCCCACGGCGGTCATCCATCGATGCATCAACTGCGGACTAGTCCTCGATCCGTTGATTCAGAAGAATCGACTCGGTAGCCGACGTGGAAAAGAAAGCTTCGTGCATGCAGCATAATGGATGAAATCTGGTCTGATCCCATCCGGCGGTACGGACGACTTCCGTGGCCCCGGATCGGGCGGGTGTGGGCGTCGCGCGTGCGGTTAGATCGAAAACTCTGCCCAGAGAAACGTATGGTCTGAAGGGTCTTTCGCTCGCCGCGGCTCGACGTCCACGTCAACCCTCATACATTTCTCCGCGAGCGGCGCCGTCGCCAGAATATGATCGATGCGCCACCCCTTATTCGCCTCCAGTGAACTCGGCGCCCGGTAATCCCAAAACGTATACTGCTGCCGGTCCGGATACAGCTTCACAAACACATCCTCGAATCCCCACGCCAGGGTTTTCTCGTAGGCTTTTCGTGCATCCTCGTGATAACATACATGTTTGAGGTGTTTCTCAGGACTGTGGACGTCAATCGGTCGCGGCGCCACATTCATGTCGCCGCACCAGATCGCGGGCTGCGAGGGAGAAAGATGTTGTGCGAAATATTTTCGCAACCGGTCATACCATCCCAATTTATATTGATACTTGGGTGAATCGATCTCATACCCCTGCGGTACATAGGTGTTGACGATCGGAATTCCGTCGATCACCACACGCAGCAGCCGCGCATCTTCCACGTCCCCTCCGTCGTCGAATCCGTAGAATACGCCCTCCGGTTTCTTCCTGCTCAGGATCGCCACACCGTTGTATGATTTCATGCCACGAAACGTAATCTCGTAGCCAGACGGGGCCAGCGCCAGCAGTGGAAACTCGCTGTCCTGCACTTTCGTTTCCTGGAGACAGAGCACGTCGGGCTTCTGTTGGTCGAGCCAATCCAGCACGATCGGGAGACGCTTGCGCAGGGAATTGACGTTGAAGGTTGCAATCTTCATAGAAATGAGCGGCATAGCCGGGCGGGGATGCTACCAGATGTGTTCCGACGGAACAAGCGAGCCCGCCTGACACATCCTGTGATGTCCCCACACAACAACGGCCTCTGGCGGATCGCCAGAGGCCGTTGAGAGCCATGCGCCGGTAGCCCGTTACTTACCCAGGCCGCCGAACGCGTCCTTCAATTCCTGACCAGTCGCTTTCATCTCCTGGCCTGCGGCCTTGGCATCTCTACCCAACTGCTGCCAGGTGGCCTTCATCTCTTATCCCTGAGCCTTGGCCGCGTCGTGTTTTGCCTTAGCCTGGTCCTTGATGGCATCCCGCTTGGCTTTGACCTCGTCACGACGGGCTTTCGCCGTTCCTTTCATCTCATCTTGCTTCGCCTTCATGTCGGCCTTCATTTGTTCTTTGCCCGCTTTGACCTTATCTTGCTCAGCCTTTACATCGGCTTTCATCTGGTCTTTCATGGCCCCGAGTTCATTTTTCATAGCATCATCCGCCTGCACGAATGAACCAGCCCCAACCAAATACATTGCAACGGCCATAGCGATCAGTATGTTTCGCATGACATCCCTCCTGAAAAACCGAATTGATCAAAAAAGGAAAGTTCCCCGGGTACAGCCTGGATGTATCCTGCCCTGGAATGAGACCGGAGTCAAATGCGTGCTGGCGGCGCACTCCCAAATCTGACCCTGCCGGTCACGCTCTGACGGCCCCCTCTTCAGAAACGTGTTTCAATCCGGGAATCTTTAATACCCGCACCGCATCGCACACGACATCGATCACTTGAGGGCGGGTAAACCCCCGCCGCCAAGCCAGTCCGATCCGGCGACCAGGGACTGGCTTCGCGAGATCGATCGCCACAAGCCGCTTGTTCTCATATTTCGCTGTCAGCGCGCTGCAGGGCAACACCGTGATCCCAAAGCCGGAGGCAACCATCTGGCGACTCGTTTCCAATGAGTTCCCCTGCCAGCCTTCCGCATCCGTCCGGCTCAATTCCGGGCAGGCATTCAACACTTGCAGCCGGAAACAGTGCCCGGCGTGAGGAAGCAACACTTTCTCGGAGCCCAGCTGGCGCGGGTCAATCCGCTTCCTATCCTGCCATCGATGGCCGACCGGAACCACCGCTTTAAAGGGTTCGTCATACAACGGCTTGGCGACAAGCCCCGGCTGATCCAGCGGCAAGGCGAGCATGATGACGTCCAGTTTGCCGCTCTTCAGCATTCCTAGAAGATGCACGGTCAGATTCTCTTCGATTTCGAGTGGCATGCGCGGGGCGCGCGTTGACAGAAGCGGGACAAGATCGGGCAAAATATAGGGCCCCACCGTCGCAACGAGACCGAATCGCAGCGGACCGACGAGTTGATCCTTCCCTTGCGCAGCAATGACCCTGATCTGATCAGCCTCTTCCAGGACACGCTAAGCTTGGTGCACGATCTGTGCGCCGACGGTCGTCAACTCGATCTGACTTTTGTGCCGTTCAAAGATTGCCGAACGGAGCTTGTCTTCCAACTTTTGGATCGCGAGACTCAACGCCGGCTGCGTGATGCAACAACGCTCGGATGCGCGGCCGAAATGCCGGTCCTGCGCAACCGCGACGATGTATCGCAACTCGGTCAACGTCATGCCCATCTCCCATTGTCGATTAGTAATATTAATCGACACTCACATGACAATCAATTGGACTATTTTTTACGACATCGCTACAGTCATCCCAGGCTCACGTTCTTGAAAGGAGGCATCCGATGTACGCACCTGTCAGATGTATCAAGGTACTTGCTGGAGCGCTCCTGTTGATGGGAGCGGGCTTTGTGTCGCTGGTTCCGTCGATGCAGGCCGATGCCGCACTGGGGTCCGCATCGGATTCGCCATACCTCTTGCCACAAATCCAAGGGTTGGAAGATCCGAACGGATTTGTCCCGGCCGAGAACCCGCTCACCGCTCGAAAAGTCGATCTCGGCCGCCTCCTGTTCTTCGACAAGCGCCTGTCGAAGAACGACACCATCGCCTGTGCCAGCTGTCACTTGCCGAGCAAAGGATTCACTGACGGCAAACCCGTCTCGACCGGCATCAACGGACTGAAAGGCGGCCGGAGCGCGCCGGCTTCAGTGAACCGCGTCTTCAGCAAGGAACAATTCTGGGACGGACGGGCAGACACCTTGGAAGCCCAATCTATCGGACCATTTGTGAGCCCGGTTGAGCACGGCTTCATCAACCACGATGAACTGGTAGCCAAGATGAAGAAGATCGCCGGCTACCGGAAGTTGTTCCAGGATGTGTTCGGGCGCGACATCGTCATCGACGACGTCGGCAAAGCCATTGCGAGCTTCCAACGGACGATCTTGTCCGGTAACAGTGCCGTGGACAAATACGATCTGGGCGGGGACGAGAAAGCCTTGTCCGAATCGGCACGCCGGGGCCTTGAATTATTCCGAGGAAAAGCCCGCTGCACGCGCTGCCATTCAGGGTTCAACTTCGCCGATGAAAAGTTTCACAACCTCGGCATCGGGTGGGATACTAACACGGTCGACCTCGGCCGCTACATGGTCACGAACAATCCAGAGGACATTGGAGCTTTTAAGACTCCGACCTTGCGGGAGATCGCCCGCACTGCCCCCTATATGCATGACGGGCGATTCAAAACCCTTGAAGATGTGGTGAAATTCTACAACCAGGGCGGGATCAAGAATCCCCATCAGGACAATACGATCATCCCGCTTGAACTCACTGAGCAAGAGCAACAAGACTTGGTCGCCATGCTCAAGTCCCTCAACGGCGAAGGCTGGCAGCACGTGACCGCGCCGACAGCCTTTCCGAAGTAGCCATCCGGTTGGTGTCGGCTGCCGATCAACGGGCCTTGTGCGGGAGTCGCACGGGGCCCGTTCTCCACTCCCCGTCTACGGCGCGGCCATTTCGAGGAGGTACCGCCTGAGAATCCCCTGCTCCACGCGGGATCGGCCTCGATCGGGAGCAGGAAACCGAAGCACCAGATGGATGCGGCCCGGCTCCTGAAGTTGAATGGTAATCCTCGGCTCCGGCGATGGCGCCTCCAGTAAATTCGTCTGTTCAAGTAATTTCATTTGCCGAGCCGCCTCTTCCATAAATGGTCCACATTCGGCCTTGGCCACCGCCAGCAGCGTTCGCTCCGCTTTCCGCCAATCATCCTCTGCTTTGAGCGGCACGGTCAGCGTATACAGGCCATACTCTTGTTCCGGATTTTCTTTGACCAACGCGTTCGTTAAGAGGAGGCTATTAGGAAAACTGGTCACGCGGCCCGTATATAAATGGGCCGACTGGCCGGGGCCGATTTCCAAAAGTTTCGTTGCAAAAACATCGTGATCCAGCACAACGCCACGACAGCCGGCAATCTGAATCCGGTCGCCGACCCCATAGATCTTGCTCCCGACGCGAAGCGCAGCTCCGCTCCAACAGAGAATCAACTCCTTCGTCGCCAAGACCAAGGCCGCCGCAAGCGCCACCAAGGACACAGCAAAGGCTTGCAGTTCATGCGCCCAAATAACCACCAGTCCGAGCAGAAACACAAAGACCATCGAGTTTCTGGTCGTCACCACCCAGCGGCGCTTCGCCTCCATCGACAAGGTCGGATTGCGCGACAACCATCGCACTACCAGCGTGCGCGTCAAGACGATTGACACCAGCAGGATGAGGGACTTGAGCCCATCCAAAATCACGGAGCTATCGACACTCATCCAGCTGTTCTGCATCTCCTCCTCCTATGACCCAGCCTCACACCGCAGATCCGCCTCACAATCATGAGCCTACCCTCTAACCTTAAGTTTATCCATAATTTACCGATAGAGGAACCGGTTCACACTCTACGGGAGACGCCATGTCCGCACCAGTGATCACGAGAGACGCCGCCTTGATCGATTCGATCCGACCACAACTTCATGAGAAGCTCCAGCCGTTGTTCGAACAGAAGAACCCCTGTTTACCCGCTCTTCAAGCGACGTGCCGCAAGATTCTGGAGCTGATGGAAACCACATCCAGCGCGGAAACCTTTGCCCAACAAATCCGCCGGGACCCCGGACTCACCTGCAAAGTGCTCCAGATTTCCAACAGTATCGCTTACAGCCCACAACAGACGATCTCCTCCGTTTCGCATGCCGTCAGCTGGCTCGGTCTCGATACCGTCAGGTCCCTGGTCGTTGCCGCCCATTTAGTCGATCAACTGAGCCACTTACCGAACAGTCAACGCACGTTGGAAACCATTATTGCCCGATCGCTCCTCGCCGCCACCTACGCCGGCGAACTGGGCGCTGCCTTGTCGTACCCCTCGCCCGGGCAATTATTCACCGGCGCCTTGCTGCATTCCATCGGCGATCTGGCCATCGCCTACCAGGCTCCCGATCTGCATCAAGCCTTGCGCGCCATCCCGCTGACAAACGCCTCTTCAGCCGAACGCGCCATGGCCGAAACACGTATCATCGGTGTTCCTCGCATGACCTTGGCGCGGGCACTCGCCAGCTTGTGGAACTTACCGGAGCAAGTCGTCGGGCTCTTCAGCACGACCACCCACGAGATGCCGCGCGGCCGATGGCTCAATCCTTCACAAACCTATCAAGGAATGGTGCTGGGTTCCGCCAGGCTGGTGGACGCCATGACCGGGCCCGGTTCACGGACGGCTATCGAAGAAGCGAAACGCGCACTGTTCGAGGGCAGCGGTCTTCCCCCAGGCCGCTTTGCGGAAGTCCTGGCCCTGGCCACCGATCGCGGACGGCAATTGACCCGGTCCATGCAACTCTCCACAGCCCTCCTCGATGCCGGCAACCGCCCTGCCGAACCCAAGGCTGATCCACCGGAGCCCAATTCGGCCATCGCCCCATCCGCCAGCGCGAGGAATGCGTTACCCATCCATGCCAATCCGCTCAAATCGCTGCAAGCCTTTCAGGAGTCGCTGCAAGAGAGCAAAGATCTGAACAAGCTCCTGGGCACCCTCTCGCAAGCGCTCCAGCGTGACGTCGGGTTTACACGCGTCGGTTTGGCTCTCTTGAATCCGCACGACAGCGATCAACTCATCGGACGGCTGGCGTTAGGGGTCTCTCCTCTGGCCCCCTATCTTCAAGCGCTATCCGGCTCTCTCAGCCAAGATCATGGATTTTTCCTCAGCATCCTCAAGCGATTCGACCCCTTGCTGACCGAAGACATCAAGAGCGAAGCCGGTGACGCGCTTGGACAAGCCTTTCTCGATACCTGGACACCCACCGCAGCCATTCTGGCTCCGCTTCGCGTCGGGACGAAGCCGATCGGATTGATTTATTGCGATCACGGCGCCCAATCGGTCCCCGTGCTGCCTCAAGACTATCAAGCCTTCATGCTCTACTTTACACAGACGACGCTCGGCATCAATCGACTGGCCGGCCTGATGTAGCTCCGCACAGCGTGAACCGTCCACCTTGGCGAAGAAACCGTTGTGCACGCCAAACCCTCGTTCAGACGCACCACTGCCTTCTCCTTCACACCCATTAAGGTTTATTTCTGCCCATCCGATACAGTCTGTGACACCCTCTCAAGGAGTTTGCATGCCCTCATCGTCCCTGTCATCGGATAATGGAATCGCTGCGGCGCTCAAACCCCAGCTCCATAAAGCCTTGCAGCCGCTGTGCGACGAATCTACGCCTTGCTTGCCCGCCCTGGAAAAAACCTGCCAGAAAATTCTGTCCCTCACCGGCGGACTCACCGGCGCGGATCAGTTGGGCCGCATCATTAGCCACGATCCCGCCTTGACATGCAAAGTGCTCCAAATTGCCAATAGCATCGCCTATAGTCCCCAGCAAGTCATCACCTCCGTTCCGCATGCCGTCAGCTGGTTGGGACTGGATACCGTCCGGTCGATCGTGACGGCAGCCCAACTTGTGGAACAACTCGGTCAATGGCCGACGCATCAACATATCGTCAGCGGGGTGATCGCACGAGCCATCGTCGCAGCCGTTCACGCCACGGAACTGGGCATCGCCGTGGATTATCCCTCACCCAGCCAGCTGTTTAGCGCGACCTTGCTCTATTCGATCGGCGATCTGGCCATATCCAATCAAGCACCGGATCTCTACACCGCGCTGCGCAGGCTTCCGATGACGCACCGCACGCCCGCCGCACGAATCCTCGAGGAAACGACTATCCTTGGAGTGCCCCGGCTCAAGCTGGCATAGGCCCTTTCCCAGTTGTGGGGACTTCCCCCATTTGTGACCGATTTATTCTCCGCCGAATCGGCGCCGTCTGAAGGCCGCTGGCATAGCAGCAGCCAGGGCTTGAAAGGGCTCGTACTGGGATCGACGGCATTCATCGACGCCATGACCGGTCCCTGTTCTCAGCTCGCGACGGAATCGGCGAAGCGAGTCCTGTTATCCGGCACCGGTTTGCCGCCCCAACTGTTTGAAGACGTGCTGGTGCGCGCCCTCAATAGAGGCAAACAATTAGTTCGGTCAGCGGGTTTGTCTTTCGATCTATGGCGTGACTCCGCGGAGCCGGAAACCGGCGACGCCGGTCAGACACTCTCGCCCTCACACTCCGGCCTCGCCTCACAGACTCAACGGGGGCCGACCGCGATCGAAACCAATCCGATGGAAACATTGCAAGCGCTGCAAGCCTCGCTACGGGAGGCCAAAGATCTCAATACGTTGCTGGGCACACTGGTGCGCGCACTTCACCGGGATGGCGGATTTGCGCGTGTCGCCCTGGCGCTGCTCAATCCGAATGACAGCGATCAGCTGATCGGGCGGCTGCTCCTTGGCATGGATCAACCAGCTCCTTACCTCGAAAGCCTCTCCGGTTCATTGACCAAAGACCATCCCCATTTCTTGAGTTTAATGAAACGCGCCGAACCTTCCCTGGTCGAAGATTTCACCAAACCAATGAGTTATGCCGTCAGCCCCGACTTTCTCCGAATCTGGAATCCTAGCTCTGCCATCATCGCCCCCCTCCGCGTCGGGACACGCCCGATCGTTATGATCTATGGCGATAACGGCTCTTTGCCACAACGGGTACTCCCCAAAGATTTTCAGGCATTTCAAATTTTCTTCAGCCAGACCACCCTAAGCATGAATCGCTTGGCCGGAGTGCTGTAAGGCCCTCTCGAGCAAGAGTCGTCCGGGGGTCGGCCAAGACACAGTCTTCCCCTGCCTTTCTGTCAGCCCACCCTGCCATTCAGCCCGTTAAGATGCATTCTGTTTCGTCCGATACAAACGGTGGTCTCATTGATCAGGAGTGTCATGTCTCTACCACTACCCGCATCATCGGAGCCGTCCCTGGCGGCCTCCCTCCAGCCCCGTCTGCCTCGCTCACTCCAACCGCTTTGCAGCCAGGCGAGTCCGAGTTTGCCGGCCCTGGAACAAACCTGTCAGAAAATTCTGAGTCTCACAGGCGGATCGACGAGCGCCGATCGTCTGAGCCAATTGATCGGCCGCGACCCAGGATTGACCTGCAAGGTCCTCCAAGTCTCGAACAGCATTGCCTATAGTCCCCAGCAAATCATCACATCGATCCCGCACGCTGTGACCTGGCTCGGCCTCGATACCGTTCGTGCCATCGTCGACGCCGCGCAATTGGTGGAACACCTCACACAATGGCCAGACCGCCATCACCTCGTCAGCGGAATCATTGCGCGGGCCATTGCCGCCGCCGTCCATGCCATCGAACTCGGCATGGCCATGGAGTATTCCTCCCAGAGCCAGTTGTTCAGCCGGACGCTGCTCTACTCCATCGGCGATTTGGCGATTGCGAATCAAGACGCCAATCTCTATCAGACTCTACGGAGCCTGCCGCTGACTGTGAAACACC
This sequence comes from Nitrospira sp. UBA6493, assembly GCA_002435325.1. Classification (GTDB taxonomy): domain Bacteria; phylum Nitrospirota; class Nitrospiria; order Nitrospirales; family Nitrospiraceae; genus Nitrospira_D. Next base: position 8,979 of record DJMJ01000052.1, read on the forward strand.
CGTCGGACCGGGCCGCCAAAGAACTCGGGCTGCTTGGAGTGCCCAAAATGCGCCTCGCCCAAGCCCTGGCTCAACTGTGGTCTCTGCCCCCGGATCTCGTGGAACTCTTCGCCACAGCACACGAGCGGACGACTGGACGCTGGCAGACTTCGCAACAGACTCTGAGGGGGCTCGTCACAGGGTGTTCCGCCCTGATTAACGCCCTCACTGGGCCGGCTGATCCTGCAACCGTAGAAACCGTCACGCGAGGCCTTCTGACAGGAAGCGGCCTTCCCGAAGAGCAATTCCCGAATCTTCTGGCCCGTGCGCTCGACCGCAGCCATCAGCTGGTTCGATCGGCCGGCCTCTCCCTCGATTCCTGGGATGACGCGGTCTCTCCCACTGCGCCCGTATTCATTCCTCCACAAACCACGAGACACAGGCCTGCCGAACTGATTTCACCTGGCCCCTCCGCCATCGACACCGATCCACAACACACCTTGCAGATCCTTGAGGAGGCCTTACGGGCCTCCCGCGACCTGAATGCGTTATTAGGATGCTTCGTCAAGAGCCTGCACCGGGATGGCGGATTTTCCCGCGTGGCCTTCGCCCTCTTGCATCACAAAAACAGCGACCAGCTGCTCGGACGAGTGATTCTTGGCGCAAGGGACACGGTGCCCTATCTTTCGACACTCTCCGGCTCGCTCAGCCTCGATCACCCCTTCTTCCTGCGCGTCTTGAAACAGACAGACCCGATCCTGGTCGAAGATTTCACCACGCCGTTGAGCGAACCCATTGACCCCGCGTTTTTACACATCTGGAATCCAGGATCGGCGATTATTGCGCCGCTCCATGTTGGCATACGCCCGATTGGCTTGGTCTTCTGCGATCGCGGTCCGGTCCCACAAGAAGTCGGACCAAAAGACTTGCAGACATTTCACTTGTTTTACAAACCGACGATGGTCTGCATGAACCGACTGGCAGGGCTCTTTTGAGTGGGCAGACTGAGCGGACTAGCGCGGCAACAGCGTCTCGCGCGTGCCCGGGACACATTCATCCCGTTTCCAGGACTTTAAAACTTTCTGCTCGTTGAAAATGAGCGTATAGCGGTAACAATACAGCGTGGGTTTCGGAGCTTCCCCGCCCTTGGTCATCAAGGCGCTGACGGACTGTGACGCTTCGCCGAACATCGAGGGGTCGAGCTCCTTGTCGCTCATGGGAACCCGATAGGTCCAGACTGTATCCCCTCCCAACGCCGGAGCCTTCGCCGTGTGCGGTGCCCCGAATTGTTCGCGAATCTCCTCCTGGGTCAGGCGGTCCACTCCCTTCTTGAAGTAGGTGTCCCGCCACGGCGCGCTACACGCCCCAAGGCCGAGCGCCAGCAGGACAACCAAGCCGCACAACGCCCCCCTGGTCCAGTCGATACGCCGGGTCATGATTGGGAATTGATCCGCTGCATGCGCTTGATCGAACAATACAACGCATACCCCTGCGCCAGCATGCCGGTCACCAGTAACCCAAGCGCCGTCGGCAGCCAGCTCGTCTCAGGATGATCGAGCCCCTGCATGCCGCAGACAAACCCCAAGGCGATTGCCACAATCCCCACCGCCCGAGCGATCATCGCATTCGTGCGCAAACTCTTGAGCGCCGCATCTTGCTCTGACATCATACGCGTACGCTACACCGGACAGGAACTCGACTTCAACTCCGCGGCCGGCGAAGCGCGGCAAGCCGGGTTTCAAACACTGCCGCGTCGACCTCGCGGTGCATTTTGCGCAACAACCCCGCAAGATCCTCAAGACTTTTCTCCACCTCGTGACTCGTCGGTCCTAACGCCTGTTCACGAATATCCAATGCCCGCCGATACAAGGGCTCCGCTTTCTCCAGTTGGCCTTGGGCGATATAGAGCAACCCCAAGTTATGCAACGAGAGCGCCACATCCGGATGATCCGGGCCGTGTACTCGCTCTTTGATCGCCAGCGCGCGAACCAGCAGAGGCTCCGCCTGGGTATATTGCCCGTGCATCCGGTGAAGCACTCCGAGGTTGTTCAACGTGGCGGCGACGTCGGTGTGATTCTCTCCGTGAACATCCTGATAAATCTTCAAGGCCTGCGAATAGACTGGTTCGGCCTCGACATATTTCCCTTGCGCGGCAAGGGCCTGCGCTTCGCTCGACAGCGCCACCCCGACATGGCGATGATGCAGGCCATCCCGCTGCTCGGCCTTTCGCACCGCCACGGCGAAAATCCGCTCGGCCTCTTCATACTTCTCCTGCTGCATCGCACGCTGGCCGGCGGCCATCGCCGACTCCCAGGTCTGCTGTTCGCAGGAGATGAGCAGCGACACCAGCAGGAGGGCCAGCAGCTGTGGAATGTTCTTCGTCATGATGCGTTCAGTTGCCCTGCAATGGATTCGGCGGGATAGGTGATAATTTCTGCCAGGGTCGGGTGATAGTGCGGCATGCGGAGCAGATCATGCACCGTGCCGTGATAGTACATCACGGCGATCAGTTCATGGATCAGTTCGCCGGCTTCCGGCCCCACGATCTGGGCACCCAGCAGAGTGCCAGTTGATGGTTCGGCCACCAGCTTCACAAACCCCTGCGCCGCACCCAGGCACATCGCCTTCCCATGGTCGGCGAACGGATAGGAACCGGTGAGATAGCGAATCCCACGCCTCTGACAGGCCTTCTCCGTCAGCCCCACCACCGCGACCTGCGGATCAGTAAAGATGACTTCCGCCACCAGCCGATCGTCAAAACATTTCGGTGCCTGTTCAGAATGACAGGCATTCCACCCGGCCAGTTCACCCTGTTGAATGGCGATGTGCACAACATCATAGAGATTCGTGACATCGCCGGCCGCAAAAATATGGGGCTGCGACGTGCGCATGGCTCCATCCACAACGACACGACCACCCTCCACCGTGACACCTGCAGCGGAAAGATTCAGTCCGGCAATGTTGGGCACACGCCCTAGTGCATTGAGTACCAACTCTCCTGATACCGCCTGTTCTTGCTCGTGGCGCGATACCTCCACCACCGTCCTCCCGCCGGCCATGACGACGCGATGCAGCTGTGTGCCGCTCATCACAGAGAGTCCCTCTTGCTCCAGCGCGGCGCCGAGAGCAGCCCCGACATCCGCATCAAGATGCGACAACACATGAGCAGAGCGCTGAATGATCGTCACCTTGGTGCCGACCCGCGCAAAGAACTGGGCGAACTCTAAACCCACAGGTCCAGCCCCGAGCACGACGAGAGAATCCGGCTGATCCCGCCTCTCCAGCAATCTATCGCTGGTTATGCAGACGCCAGTGTTCAAACCTGGGACAACGTCCTCGCGCGGAATCGAGCCTGTCGCGATAATAAATGCCTTGGCGGCAACCTGGTGGGTTCCCACTTGGATCAGATGCGGTGAGAGAAAAGAGGCCGGAGCCTCATACAAAGTATAGGCCGGATCCCGCAGTTGCTGAATGCGATAGTCGGCGAATTCTCGGACCAGTCGATTTTTTCGATCGACAATAGCCGAGAGACTTGCCCGGACGTCAACCGGAGCTAAACCGAACTCCGGCGCCCGCCGCATGAGCGCGGCAATTTCTGCCGAACGCAGAATCGCCTTCGTCGGCATGCAGCCCCACAAAATACAGAGCCCGCCGAGCGGGCCACGATCCACAATGGCCACGTCGGCGCCCGCTTCGCGGGCCGTCCTGGCAGCCGCGTAACCGGCCGACCCCCCGCCAATCACCACGACATCATGCACCCGTTGAGTTGCCACAAATCTTCCTTTTATAGTGGAGAGTCAGAAAGGATACACCATGATTCAACCAGGCCGCTATCGTCACTATAAGGGCAACGACTACCAGGTGCTAGGCGTAGCCCGGCATTCTGAAACGGAAGAAGAATTCGTCGTCTACCGCGCGCTGTACGGCGAGCGAGGACTCTGGATCAGGCCTGCTGCCATGTTTCTGGAAACGATCTTAGTACAAGGAAAACCCTGCCCGCGATTCCAATTCGTAGCGGAATGCCCCACTGCACCGGACTTTTAGGTCATCCCTCGGTTTTCCCCTTCGATTCTCGAAATCCTCATGGTCCCTGCTTAAGTATAACCCGTAGTCTTCCGATACAGAGCGCGAGGAGACAATTCGATGTCCATCGTTCAAGCTGTGCATGGAATCGCCGAAACGTATCCGGTGAAACCCGTGACCCCAAGGGATCCACTGGTCAACGCCGTGGATACAGAGGGAAATAAAGACCAGCGCCAGCCGCCGGCCGACAGAGCCGTGCTGGCAGCCCAACAGGCCTATGAGGAACACACCAGAAACACCCGTCCCTCAAAACCGGCGATGCTGGCGCGAGATCTTATGACCGCGCCGGTGCTTACCCTTCCCTCCGACGGCACCCTGGCCGATGCCTGGGCAATCATGACACGCCGATGCTTCCGCCATCTGCCCATCACGTCACTCCATGGTGCCTTGGTTGGAATGGTCTCGGACCGGGATCTGATCCGTCATGTGCCCGAACTGGTGACCAACGGCGTCTCGACACAGGCAGCCGGTCGAAAGCTGGCGGAGATCATGAGTCCGCGCGTCTTTTCGGCGAGTCCGACGACCGACATTCGTGACATCGCCCGAGTGATGATGGAAGAACGAGTGGGTGCTCTGCCGATCCTCGACCCCGAAAGGCGGCCGATCGGCATTGTCTCTAAGCAGGACTTACTCCGCGGCCTCGCCAATCACGGTCCGCTCGAACTCTGGACCTGATCCCCCGCTTTTGTGGACCGATCCGAATACCATCCATTCTAAATTCAGCTGCATCATCAATTGGTTATTCATCTCCCCCCCTCGAAAGATCGTCTGCCTTCGTAGGATAGGCTTCTATCCCCATCAAGGGTAGTCTGACCATCGCTAGGATAACTTACACGAGGGTGGTCATCGGTCCCTCCCTCTGAGGGCTTGCGATAGAGGAGATTCACGAATACTCCGTGATGGACTCTTTTTTCAGCACACCTATTGCCTTCGGAATCTCCGGCCTCGTGCTTGCGATGATCGGCCTCTTGCTGACCAGGCCTCGCCAGCAACGCTGGGTGCTAGCCCTCAGTCTATTCCTGTATCTCCGCTATCTCGTGTGGCGCCTCCTCTACACCATCCCCACCGATGACCTGGCGAGCCTGACGGTCGGCGGGACCGTCTATCTGGCAGAACTCTACGGATTGTGCCAATTCGCCTTCTTCACCTATCAATCCTGGTCGCCGCTGGAGCGCCAGCCGGTTCCGTTGGCGACCTATCCCCTCGTCCCCACCGTAGACATGATGGTCACCGTGGTGGACGAGCCGGTAGAGATCCTGTCTCAAACACTGGTCGGCTGCCTGTCTCAGGACTATCCGAAGGACCGGTTCCGAGTGTACGTCTTGGAGGACGGCCACCGGCCAGCGGTCAAGACGCTGGCCAAATCCCTCGGCTGCGGCTACCTCCGGCGTCCAGATCGTCCACGCCACGCCAAAGCCGGAAATCTGAATCACGCCTTACGGCTGACCGATGGCGATCTTATTGCCGTGTTTGACGTCGATCATGTGCCGACACGCGACTTCTTGAAGGATACGGTCGGTAGGTTCAACCGGTGAGCGCA
>DJMJ01000050.1 GCA_002435325.1 Nitrospira sp. UBA6493
GATAGCCACACACCTGGGTCACTTCGTCCACCAGGGCCGACCGGGTCCGCCGATAGGCTAATTGATACCGCTGCCACATCACCCGCAGATACTCGGCCTTCGAGCGTCGCGCCATGCTGTCTGTCTCCATCCTCCCCCTCCTTGGAGCCTGCCCCATGCAGGTCTGGCGGGTAAGATTGACAAATGACGCAACGACCCGTCGCTCGGTAAGATTTTAGATGACTCAATTCGTCTCCTTGAACTTCCCCAACCCTTTTGTTATCCTTCTCCGCCTTTCACAGTCGAACGTATCCATTCCACATAGCTTGTGATTCAAGGAGTACTCACATGGCCGGCATCAAGCGGGCGTTGATTAGCGTGTCAGATAAAACTGGGGTAGTTGATATGGCGAAGGGGCTTGAAGCCCTTGGCGCGGAGATTCTTTCGACCGGCGGCACGGCCAAGGCTTTGCGCGACGCCGGAGTAAAAGTCACCGATGTCGCGGCCTATACCGGTTCGCCGGAAATCCTCGATGGCCGGGTGAAGACCCTTCATCCGAAAGTCCATGGCGGGCTCTTAGGTCGCCGCTCGGTGCCGGCGCATGTAGCACAGATGCAGCAGCACGGGATCGGCCCGATCGATGTGGTTGTCGTGAATCTCTATCCCTTCGAAGCCACTATTGCCAAGCCGAATTGCCCATTTGAAGAGGCCATTGAAAACATCGATATCGGCGGACCCTCCATGCTGCGTTCGGCCGCCAAGAACCATGAAGATGTCGTCGTCGTCGTCGATCCGTCGGACTATGGGCGGGCGCTGGATGCGCTCAAGAGCGGTGACATGCCGGCTTCGTTGCGGCGCGAATTGGCCATGAAAGTGTTTCAACACACCGGCCGCTATGACAGTCTGATCGCCACCTATCTGGAGAAGCAGGTGCAGGGCGGGGATGTGAAGTTTCCCAAGATCCTCTCGATGCAATTCGAGCTGGCGGAAACGTTGCGCTATGGAGAGAATCCTCACCAGCAAGGCGCCTTCTATCGCGAATTGAATTCCGATGAACCGTCGGTGTCGCGCGGGAAGATTCTCCACGGCAAGGCGATGTCGTACAATAACTTCCTGGACGCAAATTCGGCGCTTGAATTGGCGAAGGAATACGATAAGTGCGCTGTCGCGATCATCAAGCACAACAACCCTTGCGGCGTGGCATTGGGCGCGACGCCGGTGGAAGCCTACGTCAAAGCGCGCGAGACCGATCCGGTGTCGGCATTCGGCGGCGTGATTGCGTTTAACCGGATCGTGGATTTGCCCGCCGCGAAGGAAATCACGTCCACGTTTGTGGAGGTCGTCATTGCGCCGGGATTTGCCGAGGATGCCTTGGCTGAATTGAAGCGCAAGAAGGATCTGCGCCTCTTGGATGTCGGCCCGCTCACCAGGGTGAAGCAGGTTGGCTATGATCTCAAGAAACTCGTTGGCGGATTGATTGTGCAGGACCGCGATTTGGGCGTGCTCACGGACCTTCGCACGCTGCAAGTGCCGACGGCCAGAAAGCCGACGGATGACGAATATGCGGCCTGTGCCTTTGCCTGGAAAGTCTGCAAGCACGTCAAATCGAACGCGATCATTTACGCCAAGCCGGGCCAGACCGTCGGCATCGGAGCAGGACAGATGAGCCGGGTCGATTCGGTCAAGCTGGCGGCGATGAAAGCTCAGATGCCGGTGAAGGGCTGCGTGATGGCGTCGGACGCGTTCTTTCCCTTCCGCGACGGATTAGATGCGGCCGCGCAAGCCGGCATCACGGCGGTCATTCAGCCGGGCGGATCAATTCGCGATGCGGAAATCATCAAGGCCGCTGACGAGCACGGATTGGCGATGATTATGACCGGCATGCGGCACTTCCGCCACTAGTTGGATGTTAACACAAGGCTCGCTGCATCGTTCGCGGCTCAGTGAAATTCTCAACGTAGCCTCTGAGCACGCCTCTGAATTTTCTTTGTCTGCGGCTTTGTGGGATGATCTGTTTGAGCGTTCGCCAATAATTTAGGTGCATAAGGTAGAGGGTTACTCGTGAAGATTCTTGTTGTCGGCAGCGGTGGACGCGAACATGCGATCGTGTGGAAGCTCGCACAGAGTCCTCGCAAACCTCAGTTGTTTTGCGCCCCAGGCAATGCGGGGATGGAATCCCTCGCGGCCTGCCTGCCGATCAAGGCCGACGATATCGCCGCCCTCAAAGAATTTGTCATCAAAGAGCAAATCGATTTGACCGTAGTAGGGCCGGAAGTCCCGCTGGCGTTAGGCATTGCCGATGAGTTTCGCAAGGCCAAGCTGAAGATATTCGGTCCGACGAAAAATGCCGCGCGCCTCGAAGCCAGCAAGATTTTCTCCAAAGAGGTCATGGCGACGGCAAAAATCCCCACGGCGCACTCGCAAAGCTTTGAGAAGATGGAGGCTGCCCTGGCCTACGTTGATCAGCACGAGTTGCCGGTTGTGATCAAAGCTGATGGGCTGGCCCAAGGCAAGGGCGTGATTATCGCGACGACTCGAGAGCAGGCGCGCGAGGCGATTATCGATTCCATGGAGAAATCGGTGTTCGGCCAAGCCGGCCAGCGTGTTCTCATCGAACAATTTCTTGATGGGGAAGAGCTGACGATCATGGCCTTCACGGACGGCAAAACCGTGGTGCCGATGCTGTCGGCTCAGGACCACAAACGCGTGGGAGACGGGGATACGGGACTCAATACCGGTGGCATGGGCGCCTATTGTCCGGCCCCGCTCGGCACCGCTGCACTGCGTGTACAGGTGACGCGTGATGTGCTGCAGCCGATTGTTGTGGCAATGTCGCGGATGGGCTGTCCGTTTCAGGGTGTCCTCTATGCCGGATTGATGGTGGTGAAGGGTACACCCTATGTCTTGGAATTCAATGCCCGCATGGGCGACCCTGAAACACAAGTGGTGCTGCCGCTCTTGAAGTCCGACCTGATCGATGTCATCGAGGCCGTCGTGGAACATCGTTTGGATCAATTTACCGTTGAGTGGCATGACGAGTGCGCCGTGTGCGTCGTGATGACGTCCGGAGGCTATCCCGGGTCTTACGAGAACGGGAAGGTCATTCACGGGCTTGCCGACGGCACACCAGCAGCAACAGTATTTCATGCCGGCACGGTTCGGAAGGGGCAGGATATTGTGACGGCCGGGGGCCGAGTGTTGGGCGTCACCGGCTATGGAAAGACAATAGCAGAGGCGCAACAGGCAGCCTATCGCCGGGTGAATACCCTGTCTTTTGACGGCTGTCATTTCCGGACCGACATTGCCCATCGAGCCTTGGGGCCTCGCGCCTAGCGCTTCTATCCGGTTTGCCTTCTTCATGGCTATTATCGAGCCGTATTGTGTGACACAACTCGATTCGCTCAGCGCGTCCCTCTCAGGGGTCCTGCGCGCCGGTGGTGTGGTTGCGATCCCGACCGAAACGTATTACGGACTCGGCGTGAATCCCTTCGATGCGGTGGCGATCGATCGGCTCATCGCGATCAAAGGTCGTCCGGATGGCAAACCGATTCTCGTGCTCATCGGAGATCGGGCGCAACTCGACGGATTGGTGACGCACATTCCTCCAGCAGCCCAGGCGCTGATGGAGGCCTTTTGGCCCGGACCACTGACCCTCGTGTTTCCGGCCAGCAAACGATTACCTGATAATTTGACGGCAGGAACTGGGACGGTCGGAGTTCGATTGACATCCTGTCCGCCACTGGCCACGTTGCTACGCCAGATCGGCCCTCTGACGGGAACCAGCGCCAACAGATCCGGCGCGTCACCGATCTGTACTGCACAGGATGTGGATCAATTCCTTGGTAACGACGTGGCCGTTATTGTCGATGGCGGCGCCACTCCCGGCGGTCTGCCTTCGTCAGTAGTAACCGTCTGCGACGGTGTGGCGCTCTTGCGAGAGGGGGCGATTGATCGCTCGCAGATTCAAGCCGCGCTCAGGGCGCATGGACTTCATCTGAAATAACTGCAAATGTGGTATACATCAACGCGAACCATGTCAGAGGAGGAGGGGGATGATGATTCGGACACGTCAATCAATGCTCGTGGGGCTGCTAGCGGTTGTGGGGCTTACGCTGTCTGGCTGTGACTACTGGCCACCGGCGTTGCAGACCCAAATCGAACAACTCCGGTCGGAAATCCAGACCGTCAATATGGAGAAAGGTCAGCTCCAAAGCCAGGTCAACGATTTAGGAAAGGCCAAGCAGGATTTACAGGTGCAATTGGATACGTTGGACAGAATGAACCGGGAAAAAACTGGAATGATTTCCAGCCTGCAACACGAGGTGGAGGCGTTACGGGCCAAAGCGGCAAAAGCATCGGCCCCCAAGGCTTCGGCAAAAGCCACCGCTAAGCCTGCCCCCAAGAAGGCAGCGCCAAAAGCACCGGTGAAGAAGAAGGCGCCGGCCAAGCGTATGTAGCAACCCTCTGCGGCTAGCTCGAACTCGATGAGTTGCCGGATGAGGAAAAGCTTGTGCCAGCCGAAGAGGATGTGCCGCTGCTGCTTCCCGATGACGAGGAGGCGGTAGCGGCAGGCGTCGAAGCTGGAGTTGATGGTGTGCTGGCTGCCGACTCAGTTTTTGCCGGGGTCGTTGAGGTCGGGGACGGCTTGGACGCGTCTCCTGAAGGCGGCTTCATCTTGTCGGAATAATCTGTAATATACCAGCCGCTTCCTTTAAACATAATCGCCGGCGCCGAGATGATGCGGTTAACTGGCTTGCCGCATTTCTGACAATTGGCAATCGACTCATCCTTGATGCTCTGCTTCAATTCAAACGTCACCGAGCACTCTTCACAGCGATATTCGTAAATCGGCACAGGACAACCTCCGAGAATGATAGGTTAGCCTCTATAGGAATAACCTTGAAGGAATAACCTTGAATTCATATGAGTCAAGAGTGCGGTCAGTCCGTGAGCTTACCTACCGCAGCCGCTAAGCGGTCCAGCCCTTTGTTGATCGCCGCCATGCTGGTGGCGTATGACAACCGGATATGGTCCGCACTCCCAAACGGCTCGCCCGGAACAACGGCCACATGCGCGTCTTTCAGGAGATAATTGGCAAAGGCCGTTGGTGAATCGATCACTCCCGTCGGCCCGCGCCGTCCGAGGACGCCGCGGATATTGGGGAACGCATAAAACGCGCCGCTTGGCAGACGGCAACTGACGCCGGGAATGCCATTCAGCCGCTCCACCATCACCTTCCGTCTCCGGTCAAATTCCTCGACCATCTTTTCAGTAAACGGGTTGCCGACTCGCAAGGCTGCAACGGCGGCTTTCTGAGAAATGGAGCAGGGATTGGAGGTGCTTTGACTTTGAATGTTCGCCATGGCCGTCAACAGATCTTTCGGACCGGCGGCATAGCCAATCCGCCAACCTGTCATCGCGTAGGCTTTGGAGACCCCGTTGATGATCACGGTTTGAGCGGCGACTTCAGGGCTCAATGTAGCAATGCTCAGATGCGTGGATCCGTCGTACAGGACCTTCTCGTAGATTTCATCTGAGATAATCAAGAGGTTGTGCTTCAGCGCAATTGCGGCAATGGCTTCGAGCGTGCGTTTATCGTAGGTCGCGCCGGTTGGATTGCACGGGCTATTGACGATAATGGCTTTCGTGCGCGGAGTAACAAGCCTTTGTAGTTGGTCAGGATTGATGGCATATCCGTGGTCTTCCCTCGTGGGAAGCAGCACGGGCGTGGCATCATTGAGCAATGCCTGGTCGGCATAGGAGACCCAGTAGGGGGTGGGAATGATGATCTCGTCACCTTGCTCTAACAGCGCTTCAGCCAGGTTGTAGAGTGAATGCTTGGCTCCGCAGGAGACCAGGATTTGCGACTTCTCGTACCGGAGCCCAAGTTCAGTCTGAAGCTTATCGATGATCGCTTGGCGCAGTTCGTCGATGCCAGAGGAAGGCGTGTATTTCGTAAACCCTGAGCGAATGGCGGCCTCGGCAGCGGCCTTCACAGGTTCCGGCGTATCAAAATCAGGCTCGCCGGAAGAAAAATCGACGACATCGATGCCTTGTGCCGACATAGCTTTGGCCGTGGCCGTCATAGCCAGTGTCGGGGAGGGCGTAATACGACTCACACGTGCAGCAAGTTTCATGATTTCAGACTCCGGATTCGTTCTTGAAGGCGTCGGGCCACTTCAGGATGGAGGAATTCGGTCAACGCTCCTCCATGTTGCGCGACATCCTTGATAATAGTTGAGGAGAGATAGGAATATTCCTCGCTCGGCATCAAAAAGACCGTCTCAACCTGTTTGGCCAGTTTCCGGTTGATAAGCGCCATCTGAAACTCATGTTCAAAATCAGAGATGGCGCGCAGCCCGCGAATGATAGCATGGGCTCCAGACCGTTCGACATAGTCTACCAGCAGCCCTTCGAATGCGGTGACTTCCACTTGGGTCAGATCTTTCATGACCAGCTTTACCATCTCCAGCCGTTCGGCGAGATTGAACAACGGATGTTTGGCCGGGTTGGGAGCCACGGCCACAACCACTTTATCGAACACCCGAAGGCTGCGCGTAATGATATCCGTATGGCCATGGGTAATTGGATCGAATGTGCCCGGATAAATGCCGATTTTCATGCCGGCACCGCATCGGGAAAGGTAAAGATCGACAAGGCGGTGTCTCCATAGGCGTAGCGACGGATAAACGAGCTGGGCCCTAATTGCTGTGGCAGCACCATCTTTGATGCATGCTCCACAATCAGCCAGGCATCCGGCGTCGTCAATGTCGTGGAAATCTTGCTGAAGATTCCCTCAAGCTCGTAGGTTGCATCATAGGGCGGGTCGGCAAAAATAATATCATACGGTCCAGTCCAGAGTTCCTGGCGAGAAAGAAACTGTTGAACCGTTCTTGCTTGAATGATCACGTGGGTGCCCAGTTGGCAATCTGAAACGTTTTGCCTCAAGAGCGTAAGGGATTCGGCGCGCGACTCAACAAAGGTGACTTGAGCCGACCCACGACTCAAGGCCTCAATCCCAATGGCCCCGGTTCCTGCATACAAGTCCAACACTCGACTGTCTGGAAGCCGGTTGCCAAGAATGGAAAATAATGCTTCCCGTACTCGGTCAGAGGTAGGACGGAGTGCAGTTCCCTGCGGACCCCGAAGGCGTCGTCCCCGGTGGGTGCCAGCAATTACACGCATGGTGCTAGATGAGTCGCATCGTCAAAGCAATTATTCTAACATAGCGTTTTTGAAGGGGGCAAGCGACAGTGTGTCTAACGGAGTAGGGGGGCGATTCGGTACCAAGACCTATGGTCATGGCGGGGCAGGGTGTGACGCGTGGCCGCGCACTTTGACCGAGAATCCAGCACTCGCTATAATTCACAGCCCCGCGCGAATCTTGGAGCGCACCGATCTTCATCCGAGACGGAGGTCTAAACGGGAGACCTCATCAGGATCAGAGAACGGTCAACGCTCAGTTCGGTTTTAACGGACGGCAACAGGCTGCGGATCTTTCGCTGCCAGGCTTTTGCGTCGATTGCTGGAAATCGTGCGATCAATGATTGCGCCACAGTTGATGCATTTCCAGGCGTAGAAAATGAGGAAGAAGTCTGAGAACCGCTCCAACATCATCAGGCCTTTGCACTTTGGACATTCCATGAATTCCTCCCAGGTGACGTCGTGTACTGCTGCAGACGCAATTAAGCAAGACTTGCACCAAGTTGTCTGTTTTCGATATTTCAATAGGTTATCGGCTACGTATTTGTCTCCATGGGATAAAAAGTGCCGATCGGCACCGAACAAAAACGTTCAAAGTGTCATATTTTTGTCCTTGATGGGAAATTTATGACGGCAAGGCGGTAGATAAAGTCCATTCCTCAGTGGCCTGCAACCGAACGGCCGCGCGAACGTCTGCTGAGTAAAGGAACGGCCGGTCTTACCGATGCCCAGCTGCTAGCCATAATCCTGAGAACCGGCCGCCGAGACTCCTCTGCCGTCCAAGTGGGCATGGATATCCTGCATCATGTTGGCAGCCTGGCTGGACTCGCACAAAGCGGCGTAGACGAGTTGTGTGCCATTCCTGGGGTCGGACCTGCCAAGGCCGCCCAACTCAAAGCCGCGCTTGAATTGGGAAAGCGCGCCATGGCCCTGCCCTTATCGACAGGAACGAGGATTTCCTCTAGCTCGGATCTTTTCCGCCATTTTCATCCCTTGCTGCTGGATCTCAAGCATGAATTGTTTAAGGTGGTCTTGCTGGACGCCAAGAATATGGTCCTCAAAGAATCGACCGTATCAGAGGGAAGTTTAACGTTGAGTATTGTTCACCCGCGTGAAGTCTTTGCCTTGGCGATTCGTGAATCCGCCGCTGGTGTGATCTTTCTCCATAACCACCCAAGCGGAGATCCGACACCCAGCGTAGAAGATCGGCGGCTCACTGACCGGCTGGTAGAGGCGGGAGCAATTCTCGGTATTCGAGTCTTGGATCATATGATAGTGGGAGATGGGCGATATATCAGCTTTGCCGATGAGGGCTGGCTTTCCGGATCGTCACGCACGGAGTAATGCCGTCACCGGAGTTTTCAGTCGGAAGATTTCAGCACCACATAGAACGCCCGGCTCTCTCGGAGCACACGAAGTAAGACCGTATCGCCTCGCCGGACTTTGGAGATAGCCGAGGTGAATTCGCCGACCGTGGCTACGTCAGCTCGGTTCACTTCCTTGATCAGATCGCCTTCGCGGAGGCCTTCGGCGTGAGCCAGGCTGCCGGGGTCGACTTTCGTAATCAGCACGCCGCGTGTTTCGCGGAGTTTAAATTTATCAGCTAGGCCGGCGGTTAAATCCTGCAGGTCGAGACCGAGCTTGACCTCGGTGCGTGACTGAGGCAGCGACGCGACGATGGCGCCATCCCGGCGTTCACTTAATGGAACGGACAGGATCATGTGCTTGAGATCGCGGACGATTTCAATGTTCGAGGTCGCCCCAGGCGGCAATGTGCCGATGAGCCGCGAGAGCTTGTTGGGAGAATCCACCACGTTGCCATCGATGGTCAAAATGATATCCCCGGGCTTGATGCCCGCTTCCGCAGCGGGATCTTTTTCGAAGACTTCATTGACCAGCACACCTTCGCCTTCATTGACGCCGAACTTCTTGGCCAGTTCAGGCGTCAACGGTTGAATGCCAACCCCAAGCCATCCGCGAACGACTTTGCCACGCGATGTCAGTTGCTGGATGACCTGCTTCGCCATGTTGGAGGGGATGGCAAAACCGATGCCTTGGGCAAAATTAATGATCGCCGTATTAATGCCGATAACTTCCCCGCGGAGGTTGAAGAGGGGACCACCGGAATTGCCCGGATTGATCGATGCATCCGTTTGAATAAAGTTTTCATAGCGTGACAGATTGATATTCTCCCGCCCAATGCCACTGACAACCCCCAACGTGACCGTGCGATCGAGTCCAAATGGATTGCCGACAGCCAGCACCCATTGGCCGACACGCACCGTACTTGAATCGCCAAAATGAGCGCTGGGCAGCGGCCGATCGGCCGTGACCTTGAGGACCGCCAAGTCCGTATCCGGATCTTTGCCGATAACCTGGGCGATCAATTTGGTTTTATCCGACAAGCGGACTTCAACTTCCGTTGCGTCGCCCACGACATGATTGTTGGTGACAATATAGCCATCTTTGTCCACGATCAGGCCGGAGCCGGATCCTGACGTGCTGGGGGGACGATCAGCTCCTGATTCGCGCGGGCGGCCAGTGCTGGGGATTGGAAAGAGATTGACGACGGACGGCTTGGCCTGCTCCGCCAAATCCATAATGACCGTTTGAATATCTTCCAGCATCTGAAGGCCCGTCGAATCAGCACGTGTCAGAGCCCGTCCGGTTTCAGCGAATCCCGTACCAGGGATTCCCACCGAGAGCAGTACGAGTGCGAGCGCCTTCAGCTGGTGTCTAGCCATGCTCTCCCTCATCGAAGAAATCAACAAGATGGAGATATTGTACCGAAAGAGGTCTGCGCGGACTACTGTCTCGGCACATTGCTTGACGGGTTTTTCGTATTGTGATGGTGACTCGTAAACCAGTGAGTCAGACGATCAAGTTCCGGCTGCCCACCTATTAATACCACGATATCGTCAATACGGAATATGAGGTCCTCGCTGGGAGGCAAGATGAATGGTCCCCGGATCACCACGGCGATATGAATCGATGAGGATCTCGGCACATCGCTGAGTCGCTGTCCAATCGCAGCCGCACCTCGGGGGATGGACACGCGTTCGATTCCGGCTGATCGTACACTCAAGTCCTGCTGCAGGCGCAGCAGGTCCGCATGGATCATTTCAAGCTTCAGTTGACGGATCTCTGTGTCGATGCCAATCAACGAACGCTTCAGTTCCTGAACGCGTTGATGTGCCCAGGTGACTGCGGTATCGAGGCCTGTCAGATCGTGATCGTTCCCGGCACGGCCGGTGGATCGCTGGAGGACCGATCCAGCGATCTGCTGGCCCAAGGTGTTCGTGACTTCGTCGATGCGAGTCATCTGCGTTGTAGCCTGCCAATGAAGCCGCATGATCTGCACCTTGCGATTCACACGCTCCGCAAGCGCCAGCACAGTCTCGTAGAGGGCATGACTGGTGATCGAGATTTCTTTTTGTAGCCGACCGACGAGTTCTAAGCTCATAGATTCACCACATATGATGTCTGATAAGAATTATTATGTAAACTCATGAGGACGCCTGACTCTCTAACCATAGCTCGAATTAATACGGTATAGTGTTCTTGGAACTAATTGTATTTACGCTTTGGAACTAAATTTGTTGACATCATGCCTATACTCAGCGCTCAGGGGGACCCTAATGTTTTTCTCGGTGACGACTCCGGCTGACTCAAGACTTCGAGCACGTCATCGCCTGAGGCAATCACATGAGCCGTGCCTTGAGAGACACTCGCTACAGAGGAGCCGGCAGTATGGCCTGCTGCCGGTTTAGTTGA
>DJMJ01000040.1 GCA_002435325.1 Nitrospira sp. UBA6493
AGCGCCTTGGGCTCCGCGATAATGACATCGCCCAACATGGCGATACTCGCCGTGACTCCGCCGAACGTCGGATCCGCGAGAATCGAGATGAACGGCAGCTTGGCCTCACCCAGCTTGGCCACCGCCGTCGAGGTCTTGGCCATCTGCATCAGCGAGAGAATGCCTTCNNCGCGTCCTTCCGCCCGGTCTTGTCCTGTTGCGCCTTCACACGGTCCTTGTACGACTTGGTATCGTGAAAATTCAGAGGGTCCTGCGCCGACAACTCCGTATCCCATTCCTTAAACGTCCCGAGATCCACGAGCAGCGCGATCCGCTCCATCACGGAAATCGGGAAATGATAATCGCACTTCGGACAGACCTTGTTATTCCGGTCCACTTCTTTCCGATAGACGATCTCCCGGCAATGGTTGCACTTGAGCCACATGCCCTCGGCGGATTTCGAGCGCGGCGGAACCTCGGAACCGGTCGGTTTCTGTTTCTTGAACCAGGCCATAATCGCATCCTCTAGATCAAATACTCATCTCGCACAACGGACATCGGATGACACCAACGGAGAATAACACAGCCGTCAAAATGACGCACGCGCTATCCGCATACCGACAACGATCCTGTTAAAAATGACCGGGGGAAAGAACCAGCGTATACAACATCCACAGCCCAAGACACACACTGCCGAGGCTCGCCAGACCTTGCACCGCCACGAACGCCCGCCGCCCCGCCGCCAGCGACCACAGCACCGGCAAACTCAGCGTCAACCCGATCGCGACCATGCCAAGAATGGACCCGATGCCGAATACGGCAATGTAGAGCAGCCCCTGCCCGATGCCGCTGGTGTTCGAGAGAATCACCAGCATCAAGGCCGCCGATCCCGCAATGCCATGAGCCATGCCGATCAGCAGCGGGCGAAGAGACCGAGCCGTCCAATGCGCATGCACGTGGTCATCCTGCCGCTGATGGCTGTGCAAATGGACGTGGGGCTCGCCATCGTGGAGATGGCTGTGCACGTGCCAGCGCTCCCGATACAGCTTGAAGGCCAGCGTCCCGCCGAGGAACACGAGCAACGCGCCCACACCGCATTCAGCCAACACCGCAAATGGCTCAGGAACCTGCACCCCCGATACCAGCACCACCGCTCCGACCAGCATGAGCGTCAACGTGTGCCCCAGCCCCCACCACAGCCCCACCAGCCCGGACGCCCGCATTGACGGCCGTTCCGCCAACACGGTCGAGACCGCGGCCAGATGGTCCGCATCCAAGGCGTGACGCAGCCCGAGCACAAAACCGACGCCGAGAAATGTCAGGAGATTCGTTTCAAGCATGAGGGTCCTTGACAGAGAAGAACGGACATCGCCGCAGTGAGCGACAAGGCGGAGCGCTATGACAAGTGGCAAGGAACCAGTACCAGGCAACGCATTCGCCGCGCCCCCTGCTCACCCGCCACGGGCATGCATTTCCAGGTGCGGATCTTCCCGCAATTGATCGATGCCGATGAGCTTGCCGGTACGCAGGCCCGAACGCTCCAACGCCTTGCGCTCCTCGGCTCCGCGATCCCGCCGCGCCTGCCACCCCTCGCGAATCAGCCCGCGCATATGATCCGGGCTGGCGCCGGCGCGCAACGGCTGCCGAAGATCTTGCCCGTTCGGGGCGTAGAGGCACAAGTACCACATGCCATCGGCCGTCACCCGGCTACGGTCACAGGTCGCACAGAACGGCGTCGTTGTGGAGGGAATAATGCCGAAGGTCGTGCCATCCGGCAATTGAAACCGCTGAGCCGGAGCGGCGTCGTGCGCCGGCAATGCGATAATCGGTCCATAGTGCTGGGTGAGCTGCTCCAAAATCGCCGCCTTGGAGAGCACCTTGGCCATCGACCAATCATTGGCCCCGCCGACATCCATATATTCGATGAACCGCACCTCGGCCCGATAGTGCTTGGCAAATTCGATCAGCCCGACCAGTTCGTCGTCATTGAATCCGCGAATCGCGACCGTATCGAGCTTCAAACCCGCGAACCCGGTTTTCCCGACCGATTCGATCCCTTCAATGACACGGGCAAATTCATCGCGGCGGGTCAACTGGCGAAACCGCTCGGGCCGCAGCGTATCCAGACTCACCGTCACCCGGTGCAACCCAGCTTCATATAGATCCTGAATGTGGTCGGCGAGCAGAATGCCGTTGGTCGTCAGTGCGATTTCCGTAATGCGCCGGTCTTGCAGCAGCAAGCGCACCAGACGGGACAGATCCCGCCGCAACAAGGGCTCCCCGCCCGTCAGCCGCACTTTGTCCACGCCCAGGTCCGCAAAGTAGCCGGCCAGTTGCTGCATCTCCTCGAAACTGAGCACGTCTTCCCGCGGCAGCCAGACGTACTCTTCTTCCGGCATGCAGTACTGACAGCGCAGATTGCAGCGATCCGTCACAGACAGCCGCAAGCTGCGAAGCGGGCGATGATGCGCATCGACCACCATGGGAAGAGACGCGTTCACTGTTGATTCGCTCATGATAGTTCCTGGCGATCTTCCAGACGCTTCATGTCTTATATCTCACGTCCTGCACGTCACGTTTGACGTGTCGCGCTCATCAGGGATGTTCTTCGACCCACACCTCCCCTTCGGGAGTATGTTCCAGTTTCCAAATCGGGGTGATCTGCTTCAACTCATCGATCGCCCACTTGCAGGCACGAAACGCGTCCGCGCGATGCTCGGCGCCGGCGATGATGAGGACGATATTTTCACCGATCGTAATTTCACCGTAGCGATGGATGATCAGCAGTTCAAGAATGTCGAAATCCTTCAGCGCCCGCTCGCGGATTTCGCGCAGCTTCTTTTGCGCCATCCCTTCGTAATATTCGAACGTGATGCTATCGACATCGCGCCCTTTGGAACGGTCCCGGGCAATACCCAGAAACGTCGCAATCCCGCCGATCCGCTTCGACCGGCTCTTGACCCGATCAAGCTCCTGATCGATGGAGAAATTCTCACGCTGCACCCGGACGAACTGGCTGTCATCGATTTGATCCATACCTGAACCACCTGCAAAGGGGGGGAGAAGGGCAATCTCGTCATTGTCCCGTATTTCTGTCTCCTCGTGGGCAATCTCGTGATTGACCGACACGAGCACTTTCTTCTTCTCGATCAGCTCTCCGATCTTCGGATATTGATCATTGAGAAGCTTAACCAAATCTTTCACTCGCCGGCCATTCGCCAATGCCAGAGAGAGGGATCCTTGATTCCCTGCCAGCGACTTCGTCATGCCAAACAGCTTGATCGTGACCATCACAACGTCCCCGAACCTTCTCGCGTATAGATCCCTGACTTCCCGCCGGACTTCGAGAGCAACCAGACATTGCTGAAGCTCATGCCCTTGTCGATGGCCTTGCACATATCATAGATGGTGAGCGCCGCGACCGTCGCCGCCGTCATCGCTTCCATCTCGACGCCGGTCTGCCCGGTCGTCTTCGCTGTCGCAAAAATATGGACGGCACATTGCCCGTCACGGTTCGGCTGGGATTCTTCTTTGAAGGAGATATCGACGCTGGTAATAAGGAGGGGGTGGCACATGGGAATGAGGTCCGGGGTCTTCTTGGCCCCCATCACCCCGGCAACTTGCGCCACGGCGAGCACATCGCCTTTGGCGATCTTGCCCTGCTGAATCTTCTCCAGCGTGAGCGGTAGCATGAAGACCGTCGCCTGCGCCGTCGCAATGCGCTCGGTCGAATGCTTCGCGCTGACATCGACCATCCGCGCGCGGCCCGACTCGTTGAAATGGGTGAAATCAGCCATTTTCCTCGATGAATCAGCTGGTTACGACTGCGTCGATCGGTGATTATAGAAGCCGCTGAAATGGGGAGTCAATAGAGAGAAAGAATGAACAGCTTACTCGAACTCGACAAGGAGATGAACGTAACTGGCAGCCGTGATGACCACCGACGAACCACTATGCAGTGGCATACTGCAACTGCTCGCGTCCTTCTCCGTCAGGCGCGGTTTGGGTGGTCTTCCCTGCGCGCATTGACCGAGCACCGTCATTGGTTTAGAAATTCAATGGACT
>DJMJ01000034.1 GCA_002435325.1 Nitrospira sp. UBA6493
GCCTTGCGGCGATCGCCGAAGCCAGGGGCCTTCACGGCCGCCACGTTCAAGGTGCCGCGCAGCTTGTTGACCACGAGGGTCGCGAGGGCTTCGCCTTCCACTTCCTCGGCGATGATCACGAGGGGCTTGCCCATCTTCGCGACCTGCTCGAGGACCGGGAGGAGGTCCTTCATGCTGCTGACTTTCTTTTCATTGATGAGGATGAGCGGCTCTTCGACGGAACATTCCATCCGCTCGGCATTGGTGACGAAGTAGGGGGAGATGTAGCCGCGATCGAACTGCATGCCNNTCGGTCTTGTTCTGGCAGGGCTTGCTGAGCTTCTTCAACTCGCCGATCACGACTTCCACGGCCTTGTTGATGCCCCGTTGAATTTCCATCGGGTTGGCGCCTGCGGTGATGTTCTTCACGCCCTCGCGGAAGATGGCCTGGGCCAACACGGTGGCGGTGGTGGTGCCGTCACCCGCGGTGTCGCTGGTCTTGCTGGCGACTTCGCGGACGAGCTGGGCGCCCATGTTCTCGTACGGGTTCTTGAGTTCGATTTCCTTGGCAACGGTCACGCCGTCCTTGGTGATGGTCGGGGCGCCGAACTTCTTGTCGAGAATGGCGTTCCGGCCCTTGGGGCCGAGGGTCGCCTTCACGGCATCCGCCAGCTGGTTAACGCCCTTGAGAATCGACGCGCGAGCTGCCTCGCTGTACAGTAATTGCTTGGCCATGTAATTCCTCCGTTAGTTCAGTCGTCGTCTTGTGAGTCAATTAGTTGGTGAAGATGCCGAGGATGTCTTCTTCCTTGAGGATCAAGCAGTCGGTGTCCTCGATCCGGAGCTTGCTGCCGGAATACTTGTCGAACAGGACCTGGTCGCCGACCTTGACGTTCTCGACCTTGCTTCCGATGGCCTGCACCACGCCTCTCTGCGGCTTTTCCTTCGCGGAATCCGGCACATAGATACCGCCGGCGGTCCGTTCCAGTTCTTCGGTGTAGGTAACGAACAGCCGATCTCCCAGGGGCTGGAAGCCCTTGGCGACGTTCTTCTTGTCCTGCGCTGCTGTGCTCATAACAAACCCTCCTCATGCGATGAATAAACTCGGTAAACGTTGAAACAGGTTGAAAAGCGAATCACACTTATCGGCGAGACCGTCGCGCTCTGCGCTGGCAGACGTACGCTCCCGTTCAACACAACAGGAGAGATAGCCTGAGGCCGATCCAAGTCAAGGGGGCAAAAAGAAAATCTTTCACAGCCCCGTTAGAATGGACAATCGCTATCATAACCCATTGAGTTTCAAGAATTCTACTAGCCTTTTGAGGAGAGGAGGGATAAACGGATCAGGTCCTTAACCGGTCGAAATCTTTCACATCTTTCTTGATGTATTCCCGTAAGCGCTTGATGATGCGGGCTTCCAGCTGGCGGGTCCGCTCTTTGGTAATGCCGTATTTGTGTCCCAGGTCGTCGAGCGTCAGCGGGGTTTCGGAGAGGAGCCGGTTGCGGAGGATGTCTTCTTCCCGCTCATCGAGGGTTTTGGAAAATTCGGCCAGCTTTTTCCTGAAGAGAACCCGGAGCTCATTGTCGGCGATGAGGTCGTCCACTCCCGACTGCTGGGAGGGCAGGATGTCCAGGAGCGTGCCATCCTGTTCCTCACCGATCGGTTGATCCAGCGATAGCTCCCAATTCCCCAGCCGCTGGTCCATCTCGATCACGTCGCGTTCGCGGACGTTGAGCCGGTCGGCGAGGAGCTTTGTGTCGGGGGCGAACCCTTCCCGGGCCAGCTTCGCCTTTTCTTTCTTGAGGTTATAGAACAGCTTCCGCTGATCCTGGGTAGTGCCGATTTTCACAAGGCGGAAGTTATTCAAGAGGTATCGGAGGATGTAGGCGCGAGACCACCAGGCGGCATAGGCGTAGAAACGGACGTTTTTCTGGGGGTCGAATTTCTTAATGGCCTGCATCAGGCCGACATTGCCCTCTTGAATCAGGTCCATGTGATCGGCGCCGGTATGGAGATATTCGGAGGCGATGGCCACCGACACGCGCAGGTTGGCCATGATGAGTTTGACGGCGGCTTCACGGCTGCCCTGCACCTGATACTCGTGAAAGAGGCGGAGCTCTTCTTCTTTCGAGAGATAGGGATAGCGGCGGACTTCAGCCAGATATTGTTGCAGGGTGGTGACCGGGACGACGGCCTGTTCGTCGGCCGGTTGGCGTCCATCGGACGCCGGAATATCCACAACGACCGGTGCCGCCTCCGCCTCAATAACCTCGTCGTCTGACGGGTCGAGGATTTCCGGCTCCAGGGTGTCGTCGGGCTCGTCCGTTGAAGATTCTCGGCCGCTCATAGAAGGCTGACTATAACAGAACGGATGGGTGGGACAAAGGTCGTGCCTCGGCAGATGTGGGCGTGCGTTCCTTGCGCCCATGAAAGCCGTTCACATATAGTAATCCGTTTATGTCGGAGGCTGGTCTGTGTCTGATATCTGGCAGATTCTGAAAAATGGCCATTGGCCCACGCTGGTGGGGGCCTGGTTGCACCTGACCGTGAGTTTCATGGTGTGGCTCTTGATCGGTGCCTTGAGTTTGCCGTTGGCGGCGACGTTGCACCTGACCGAGTCCGACCTGGCTTTGCTGGTGGCGCTGCCATTGTTAGGCGGGGCTATCTTGCGTGTGTGGGGCGGCTGGAGTTGCGATTGGTTTGGCGCGAAGAAGACGGCGGTGATGATTCTGCTGGGAGAGGGGGCCGTCTTATTGTGGGGCTGGCTTGCCGATCCATCCCTGGCCGGTCTTTGGTGCCTGGCTCTTTTATTGGGGCTGGGCGGCGCGAGTTTTGCGGTGGCGTTGCCGCTGGCCGGGCAAGCCTATCCGCCGTCTTCGCAGGGCCTGGTATTGGGACTGGCGGCTTCCGGCAACATCGGCACCGTGCTGGTGTTCTTTCTCGCGCCGCGATGGGCCGAGCAGCTGGGATGGCAGCAGGTGTTGGGCGTGATGGCGGGCGTGGTGGCGGCCACGCTTGGCTTGTTCATGATCCTGGTGCGAGATGGAAGGCCGGGAGACCGGCATCGCCGGGATGTCGAATGGTGGCATCATGCTGCCAGGTTGATTCGTAACCGGTCGGCCTATTGGCTCTGTTTTCTCTATGCGATCACGTTTGGCGGCTTTATCGGGTTGTGCAGCCTCTTGCCCTCGCTGCTCCATGAGACCTATCAATTCGATGCCGTGACTGCGGGATCGACCGCCGCGCTTTGTGGCCTGGTCGGCAGTGTCATTCGTCCCCTCGGCGGTTACATTGCAGACCGGCAAGGAGGGGGAAGGACGCTCTACGTCGTATTTCCTCTCATTGTCGGGTCGATTGTGGCGGTGACGAGTCCCTCTCTGTCTATGGCGATGACTATGATGGTCGTCGCGACCGCGGCCATGGGGGTGGGTAACGGAGTCGTGTTTCAGATGGTGGCCGAGTGGTTTCCCAAGCAAATCGGGCTGGCCTCCGGCATTATCGGAGCGGTCGGGGGGCTTGGCGGCTTTCTCTTTCCGCTGGGGGTGGGGGGGCTGAAAAGCCTGACGGGAAGCTATGAGTTAGGGCTCTGGTTTTTCGCCGGGCTGGGGGTCTGTGCCTGGGGTACGGTCTTTATCAGCCTGCGCACCGGGAGATTCACCCGTTCCGCCTAAGACTCTTTCCCCGGCCGGACATCGGGGGCAAAAAAACAATGTTAAATGGTCGATGTTCAATGATAAATTGACCGTTCATTGAACGATTACTCCTGAACCTTCATGACTGGAATTTATGGCGAGTCCATTCAACAGTATTCAAGATGCGCTCAAAGACATTCGGAAGGGCAAGTGCATCATTCTCGTCGACGACGAAGATCGCGAGAATGAAGGCGATTTGGTCATTGCGGCGGAAAAAGTCACTCCGCAGATGGTCAATTTCATGGCCAAGCATGCGCGCGGGCTGATTTGCCTTGCGTTGACTCCTGAGCGGGTTGAGGAACTGCAATTACCGCCGCAGGCCATTGAGAACACGGCGACGTTCGGCACTGCCTTCACCGTTTCTGTCGATGCGCGGAAAGGAATTACCACGGGCATTTCTGCTGCCGACCGCGCGATTACTATTCAAGTCGCCGTCGATCCGAAGTCGAAGCCGGGTGACTTGGCGAGGCCGGGCCATATTTTTCCGCTCAAAGCGCAAAAAGGTGGCGTGCTTAAACGCGCGGGACAGACGGAAGGGTCCGTCGATCTGGCCCGCCTGGCGGGGCTGCAACCGGCCGGTGTCATCTGCGAGATCATGAATGAAGACGGGACGATGGCCCGCGTGCCGGAGCTGGCCAAGTTTGCCAAGCTGCATAAGCTGAAGATGGTCACGATCAAGGCGCTCATCGAATACCGCATGCAGCGCGAGACCTTTGTAAAGCGCGCCGCCACCGCGCGCATGCCCACGATTTTCGGCGATTTCGAGGCTGTGGCTTTTGAGAATGAGGTCGATGGCGCGACGCACATTGCGCTTGTCAAAGGGAAGGTGGATACCGGAGAGCCGACGCTCGTGCGGGTTCATTCAGGCTGCCTGACAGCGGACGCACTCGGGTCGTTGCGGTGCGATTGCCGGGATCAGCTGCATCGCGCCATGAAGATTATTGAAGCCGAAGGCCGCGGCGTGTTGCTTTATCTGAATCAGGAAGGCCGCGGCATCGGTCTGCTCAATAAACTGAAAGCGTACGGATTTCAGGACGAAGGCAGCGACACGGTCGAGGCCAATCTCAAGCTGGGATTCAAAGCCGACTTGCGGGATTACGGGGTCGGAGCGCAGATCCTGGTGAACCTGGGACTGCACGAGATTAAGCTCATCACCAACAATCCGCGCAAGATTGTCGGGATCGAAGGCTACGGGTTAAAAGTCGTCGAACGGGTGTCGATCGAGATCGCGCCCCGCGCGGCGAATGTGCGGTACTTGCGTACGAAGAAAAATAAAATGGGGCATCTTTTAAAAAAGGTGTAGTGAGGGAGGGGGGAGTCCCTATGCTCGCTGCCCGCGCACGCAGGATGTAATCGAAATGGCAGAGCAAGGGCGGTGCTCGGTCACTGCGCGCAATTGGGACTCACCCCTCCCCCTTGGAAATATGTCATGTGTCAGGAATGGACTTGTAGAAGGGTATGAAGCTTCGCAAGGGTTCTCAAGATGCGACGGGGTTGCGGTTCGGGATCGTCGTTGCAAAGTTCAATAAATTTGTCACGAGTAAGTTGCTGTCGTCTTGCATCGAAGGCCTCTCCGCGCATGGGACAAAGGCCGAGGAGATTGACGTGGTGCGGGTGCCGGGGGCCTTCGAGATTCCGATGGTCGCGCGTCTGCTTGCCAAGTCCGGGCGGTTCGACGCGGTGATCTGTCTGGGCGCGATCATTCGTGGCGATACGCCGCATTTCGACTACATTAGCGCGGAAGCCAGCCGGGGCATCGGGCAGGCCATGCTTGATACGGATATTCCCATTATCTTCGGGGTGCTCACGACGGACACGGTGGCGCAAGCCATCGAGCGAGCCGATCCGGCCAAGTTCAATCGGGGCGGCGAGGCGGCGAAGTCGGCGATTGAGATGGCGACGATGGTGAAGCAGCTCAAGGCGCTGGCGCCAGAGTCTGCGCCGGTGAAGCCGAAGCCGCGCGCCAAGCGGATCGTGCGAAAGCGTGGGCAGTAGCGATGGGATCACGCCATGAAGCACGCGAGCGCGCCTTGCAGATCTTGTTTCAGTACGACGTTCACGGAAAGAAGGGGCTCTGGCTCGATGAGTTCTGGAAGCCGCTGGAATCGGATGAGGACACGAAAGCCTTTGCTGAGCGGCTGGTTGCGGGGGTGCTGGAGAAGAAGCGGGAGTTGGATGCATTGATGGGGCAGTACGCGACGAACTGGAAGGTGAGCCGCATGCCGATCGTGGACCGCAATATTCTCCGCGCGGGACTCTATGAGCTGTTCTGGATGGACGATGTGCCGGCCAAGGTCACGCTGGACGAGTCTATTCAGCTGGCCAAGAGTTTTGGTGACGACGAGGCCTCGAAGTTTGTGAACGGCATCCTGGACAAGATCCTGGCGAGCGAGCCGAAGCTGGAGCAGAAGCGGGCGACGCCGGACAAGCCGATTTGGAGGAGAGCCTAGGTGATTGAGCGTTATACCCGTCCTCAGATGAAGGCCATCTGGGATCTGAAGCATAAGTACGAAATCTGGCTGGAAGTGGAACTGCAAGCCTGTGCTGCATTTGAAAAGGCCGGGCAAGCCCCGCGCGGGACTGCCGCCAAGATCCGCAAGAAAGCCAGGATCAATGTCGAGCGGATCGCTGAAATCGAGAAGGTCACGAAGCACGACATCATCGCGTTCCTCGAATCCTTGATGGATACGGTGGGACCGGAGCATCGCTTTTTGCACATGGGGCTGACGTCGTCGGACATCGTCGATACGTCGCTGGCGGTGCAGATGACGGAGGCACTTGATCTGATTCTCGACGGGCTCGACGGGCTCATCGCTGTGCTCAAGAAACAGGCGATGCGCCATAAGATGACGGTGATGGTGGGCCGCTCGCACGGCATTCATGGCGAGCCGATCTCCTTTGGGTTCAAGCTGGCGATCTGGTACGAAGAGTTCTGCCGGCATCGGAGCCGGCTCAAGGCGGTGCGGTCAGAAATCGCGGTCGGCAAGCTGTCCGGCGCGATGGGCACGTTTGCGCATCAGGGGCCGGAAGTCGAAGAGTATGTCTGCAAGCAAATGGGGCTGACGCCCGATCCCGTCTCCAATCAAGTGGTCCAGCGGGACCGGCACGCGGCCTATGCCACGGCGCTGGCTCTGCTGGCCGCCAGCATCGAAAAAATCGCGGTCGAAGTCCGGCATCTCCAGCGGACCGAAGTGCTGGAGGCGGAGGAGTTTTTTTCCGCCGGGCAAAAGGGCTCGTCGGCCATGCCGCACAAGCGCAATCCGATCGTGTCGGAGAACCTCTGCGGCCTCGCGCGCATCGTGCGGGCGAACAGTCTGGCGGCGATGGAAAATGTGGCGCTCTGGCACGAGCGGGACATCAGCCACTCATCGGTCGAGCGGGTCATCATGCCCGATAGCACGATACTTATCGACTATATGCTGGCGAAGGTGACCGATCTGATGAAGGACCTGATGGTCTATCCCAAGAACATGCAGCGCAATCTCGACCTGACCGGCGGTCTGGTCTACTCGCAGCGGCTCTTGCTCACGCTCGTCGAAAAGGGTGCGCAGCGGAAAGAGTCGTACGAAGCGGTGCAGCGGAACGCGATGGCGTCCTGGAAAGGCGCCGGGGGGCTGCAAGATTTGGTGAGCCGGGATCCCTTCATTTCCAAGCATCTGAAGAAGAGCGAGATCGCCGCCTGCTTCGATCCGAAATATTATCTGCGGCATCTGGACCAGATTTACCGCCGGGTGTTTTCCGGTCGTGCAACCAACGCTGCTGGTGGCAGGAAACGAGGAGGACGACAGCGATGAGGGTTGGATTGAAGAGACTGGGAAGCCTGTGCGTGTTTCTCCTGTTGGCGATGGTGGCCGCGGTTGGGGCACAGGCCGCCGATCGCGACAAGCTGTTAAGCGAGCCGGGTGTCTACGGCACCTTTGCCGCCTATCGGATCGATCCGGATTGGGAGAAATTGGATCAAGCCACGAGGATCGCTCATCTGACCTTGTTCAGGGGGGTGGTGGCGCAGCATCGGGAAAAGGTGGCGATCGATACCTACCTTCTGCGCGGATTGTCGGATCAGGGCGATATCCTTCTGCGGGTGCATGGAACGGAATTGAAGGATGCCCAACAATTTCTGCTGGATCTTGAGGCCAGCGCCTTTGGACACTATCTCTCGAGTACTGTGGTCTTGAATGGACTCACGAAAAAAGCCAGCTATGTGCCGGGGTTCTCGGAGCAGTTGAAGGCGGACCTCAAAGTGCCGAGCGAGTCCGGGCCGTATGCTGTGGTGATCCCGATCCGCAGAAACCTCGAGTGGTGGTCGCTCCCGCAAGAGAAGCGCGCGGCCATGATGCAGGAGCACACCGAAGCGGCCTTGCCGTATCACAAGACTGTGAAGCGCAAGCTCTACCATTCAACCGGTTTTGAGGAGTACGATTTTGTCACCTATTTCGAGACAGCCAAGCTGGATGACTTGCATTCGTTGATCCTTGCGCTGAACAAGGTGAAGGAGGCGAGGTACAACAAGCGGGTGGGGAATCCCATTCTCTTGGGCACGGTGCGGTCGTTGGATCAGTTGATCGAAGTGCTGGCGCAGTAGCGCTGGAATCGCGGGAGAGACATATGACAACCGGAACATTGCTCTACGAAGGCAAGGCCAAAAAGATTTTCACCGCCGAGCGGGCGGACGAGGTGGTGCAGTATTTCAAGGACGACGCGACGGCCTTCAACGCGCAGAAGCGCGGCACCATCGTCGAGAAGGGGATCATCAACAATAAGATCTCCGAACGGCTCTTCCTCCTGCTCGAAGACGAAGGCATCCGGACGCATTTCGTGAAGAGATTGAGCGACCGGGAAATGCTCACGAAGAAAGTGACCATCGTGCCGGTCGAGGTGGTGGTGCGGAACATTGTCGCCGGAAGCCTGGCAAAGCGGTTGGGCCTGAAGGAAGGCGATGCCATCGAACCGGCCATCGTAGAATTCTATTACAAGAACGACGCGCTCGGCGATCCGCTCGTGAACGACGACCATCTGCGTTTGATGAATGTGGCGACGCCGGCGCTGCTCAAGGACCTTCGTGATCTGGGGCACAAGGTGAATGTGGTACTGAAGCCGTTCTTTGCCGACCGGCAGATGCAGTTGGTAGATTTCAAATTGGAGTTCGGCGTCTTCCATAACAAGCTGGTGTTGGCCGACGAGATTTCTCCTGATACCTGCCGACTCTGGGATGTGTCCACCGGCGAGTCGATGGACAAGGACCGGTTCAGGAAGGACATGGGCAAGATCGAAGAGGCGTATCAGGAGGTCTTGAAGAGAGTTTGTGGGTAAGTTGCTGCCGCAGCTACGCTGATCGGCCTTGTGCTCGCGGAGCCCCCACGATAAAACGGTGGTCGTTCCATGCGCGCAGTACAGACCAATCACCGTAGCTTCGGCTAATATATCCTTCCTTCATGAATGGGAGTGGGAGAGGGGAAGTACAGTGTGAAACGGTTCGTCATCTTTGTGCGCGACAACGGCCCCATTATATCCCTGGGGATCGGGACGACCTGTGTGGCGGCATTTGCGGTGCTGACGGAGTCCCTGTTGCATAAGTTGGGCTTCATTGCTCTGACTCTGTTGGGCGTGGGGCTGATGGTGGGGATTACCTGGGCCAGGAAGCACATGACCGAATTGTCGAAGCCGCCGGATACGGGGGCGTAGAGAGCGGAGCGGTGACGGGTGTTGCCTGTGCTCGCTGCCCGCGCACCGGGGATCATTTAAGGGGATTAATGGAAGGTGCTCGGTCAATGCGCGCAATAGGCAGCACCCGTCACCGCTCCTTTAGGAAAGAGGAAGAGAAGAAGAGAGGGATGGAATGAAAGCGAAGATTCATGTGACGTTGAAGCAGGGCATTCTGGATCCGCAGGGGAAGGCCATCGAGCATGCTCTGGATTCGCTGGGGTTCAAGAATGCGGCGAATGTGCGGGTGGGCAAGTATATGGAAGTGGAGTTGAAGGAAACGGACAAGGCCAAAGCCGACGCGCAGGTCAAGCAGATGTGTGAGAAGCTCTTGGCGAATACGATTGTTGAAGAATACCGATACGAACTCACGGCGTAACACTTGAAG
The DNA here is from genome assembly GCA_002435325.1 of Nitrospira sp. UBA6493. GTDB lineage: Bacteria > Nitrospirota > Nitrospiria > Nitrospirales > Nitrospiraceae > Nitrospira_D. The sequence goes on from DJMJ01000034.1 coordinate 9,761, forward strand.
CCGTACACGTGAGACGAAAAGGCTGCGGACTATGAATGTTGGAGTGCTCGTTTTTCCAGGCAGTAATTGCGATCACGATTGCCAGCACGTCTTTCAAGAGGTGCTGGGGCAGTCGGTGCAAATGATTTGGCACAAGGAGACGTCGCTCAAGGGGATCGATCTCGTGATCCTTCCCGGCGGATTTTCCTATGGCGACTATCTTCGAACCGGCGCGATCGCGAGATTTTCGCCGGTCATGGGAGCGGTGACGGCGTTTGCCAAGGATGGCGGTGCCGTCATCGGCATTTGCAACGGGTTTCAGATCCTCCTCGAAGCGGGGCTGCTTCCCGGCGCGATGCTTCGGAACAAGTCGCTCCATTTTATCTGCAAGGATGTGCATGTGAGGGTCGAGAATGCCGCCACGGCCTTTACGGAGGCCTGTCAGCCTGGCCAGGTGTTGAAGATTCCCGTCGCCCATGCCGACGGCAATTACTACACCGATCCGGTCACGCTGGCGGCCATGCAGGCGAACGCGCAAATCGTGTTCCGATATTGCACGCCGGATGGCAAGGTCACGCCGGAGGCGAATCCGAACGGCTCGCTCGACAACATCGCCGGGATCATCAATCCCGAGGGCAATGTGTTGGGGATGATGCCGCATCCGGAACGGTGCGCGGAAGATATTCTGGGAAATCAGGACGGGAAGCTGATCTTCCAATCATTGCTTAAGGCGATGAAGGTGAAAGCCTAAGCCTGTAATTGCCAATAGAGGAATCTGTCGATGTCGCTAGTTATCACCAAAGAGTTGATCGCCCAACACAATCTCAGTGACGACGAGTACAAGAAGATCGTCGAGATTTTAGGGCGTGAGCCGAATCTGACTGAGTTGGGTATGTTCTCTGTTATGTGGTCGGAGCATTGCTCCTATAAGTCGTCGCGCGTGCATTTGAAGAAGCTGCCGACGACCGGGCCACGTGTCATCCAAGGCCCCGGTGAAAACGCCGGCGTGGTGGATATCGGCGACGGGCTCTGTGTGGTGTTCAAGATGGAGTCGCACAACCACCCGTCGGCGGTCGAGCCGTACCAGGGCGCGGCGACGGGCTCGGGCGGGA
>DJMJ01000027.1 GCA_002435325.1 Nitrospira sp. UBA6493
GGGTATGTGTGCGCGAACATGCGGGAAGTGGCGGACGTGAAGATTGGCGATACGCTGACCGATGCGGCGCAGCCAACGAGCACGCCGTTCCCCGGCTACAAGGAAGTGAAGCCGCTGGTCTTCTGCGGCCTCTATTCGACCGATACCGCCAAGTACGAAGATTTACGTGATGCTTTGGTCAAGCTGCGGTTGAACGACTCCTCCTTCATCTATGAGCCGGAGACCTCGCTGGCGCTCGGGTTTGGATTCCGGTGCGGCTTCCTGGGGTTGCTGCACATGGAAATCATTCAGGAGCGCCTGGAGCGGGAATACGGGCTGACGCTGATCACCACGGCGCCGACGGTCGTCTATCGTGTGATGACCACCAAGGGCGATGTGCTGGAGATCGACAATCCGGCCGACTTGCCGGAGCCCAGCAGCATCGAATCATTCGAGGAGCCGTTCATTCTCGCCACTATCATCACGCCCGAACGGTACATGGGGTCGATCCTCAAGCTCTGCCAGGAACGCCGCGGCATTCAGCGGGATATCCATTTCCTTGATCCGACGCGCGTGGTCATCAGCTATGAGATGCCGCTTAACGAAGTGATCTTGGACTTTTACGACAAGCTGAAGTCGCGCACCCAGGGCTATGCCTCGCTGGACTACGAACTTCTGGGTTATCGGGATTCCAAGCTGGTTAAGATCGACATTCTGCTGAACGGCGAGGCGGTCGATGCCCTGTCATTCATTACCCATGAAGAGCGCGCCTACTACCGTGGCCGGCAGATGGCGGAGAAGATGAAGGAGCTGATCCCGCGGCAGATGTTCGAAATCGCCATTCAAGCGGCCATCGGGAATAAGATCATCGCCCGCGAAACGATCGGCGCGATGAAGAAGAACGTCATTGCCAAGTGCTACGGCGGCGACATTTCCCGCAAACGGAAGCTGCTCGAGAAACAGAAGGAAGGGAAGAAGCGCATGAAGTCGGTGGGCAGCGTCGAAGTGCCGCAAGAAGCGTTTCTCGCCCTCTTGAAAGTCGGTGACGAATGAGCGCCGAACCGACCCCGCCCAATCTGGATGAGGTGACGGGGCCTTCATCGTCGATGCCAGCAGGGGCTTCGGGTGTGGCCACGAGTGAGTCGAGTGCCAAATCCATTATCCGCGAATATGCCGAAGCCATCGTTGTGGCAATGCTGCTCGCGTTTGCCATCCGAGTGTTCGTGGTGCAGGCGTTCAAGATTCCGTCAGGCTCGATGATTCCCACGCTGTTGATCGGCGATCATATCCTGGTCAGCAAGCTGTCCTACGGCCTCCAGTGGCCGACTGATTGCAAGCTGCAACCGGCTTTCCCTCCGGTGAATTGTTATGCCTCCAGTACGATTGTGGCGTTCGGCAAGCCGCAACGGGGTGATGTCATCGTGTTCCGGTTTCCGGAAGATGAAGAGAAAGACTTTATCAAGCGCATCGTGGGCGGGCCCGGCGACACGGTACAAGTTCGAAATAAAGTGGTGTTCGTGAACGGGGAACCGCTGGATGACAAAACCTTTACGCAGCGCATCGATCCCGGCATTATCGATAGCACGGTGAATCCGCGGGACAATTTCGGTCCGGTGACCGTTCCGGAAGGCTCGTATTTTGTCATGGGTGATAATCGGGACCAGAGTCTCGATAGCCGGTTCTGGGGCTACGTGCGAGAAGAGAAAATTCGCGGCAAGGCTTTCCGGATTTATTGGTCTTGGAGCGGGCAGGGCAATTGGATCGAGTGGGTCCGGTGGGAGCGATTCGGCAAGGCGATTCAGTAGGGAGGTTGCGCATCCATCATGGCATCTCAGGCATCCACCGGCTTCAAACAGCCTGCCTCTCCGAAGGCGCTCCGCAAGTACGTGCAGCGATTTCCCCAGGCCTGCGTGCTGGTCATCGGGGATTTGATTCTCGATCATTATGTCATGGGACGGGTCAGCCGGATTTCTCCTGAGGCGCCGGTGCCGGTGGTGCATGTGGAGTCAGAGTCCCTGCGGTTGGGCGGCGCGGCCAATGTGTTCAATAACATTCTGGCGTTGGGCGGCAAGGCCGATCTCTGCGGCGTGATCGGCGCCGATGAGAGCGGACGGTTGCTGCTGAAAGAGCTGGGCGGACAGCGAACGACCCAGTCATCCCGCGGTGGTGTCATCATCGATCACGATCGCCCGACNNTGGTCGTGTCTGACTATGCGAAGGGCGTGGTCACGGCGCAGCTGATGGCGGATTTAACACGGCTGGCCGCCTTGCGCCGGATTCCAATTGTCGTCGATCCCAAAGTCGAACACTTCAGTTACTACAAAGGCGTGACCGTGATGACGCCGAACCATCTGGAGGCCACGCAGGCGGCTGGGCTCCATGGGGATGACGATCAGACGGTCGATCAAGCGGGGGCGCTGATCCGGCAACGGCTGGGGTGCCAGTCCGTGCTGATTACGCGCGGGGAAAAAGGGATGAGCCTCTATGAGGGAGAGGGCTCCTCGTGGCATTTGCCGACGCAAGCGCGCCAGGTCTACGATGTAACAGGCGCCGGCGATACGGTAATCGGCACGCTTGCCCTCGCGCTCTCGACCGGCGCCAGTATGCGCGAAGGGGCGACGCTGGCCAATTATGCGGCCGGGATCGTTGTCGGGATGGTCGGGACCGCTACCGTGTCACCCAAGCAGCTCTTGGAGGCTGTGGGGAATAATGGGTAGGTCGACGCAGCCGGTGATCGTCGTCATTCCCGCGCGCTACGGGTCGTCGCGGTTTCCCGGGAAACCGCTGGTGCGATTGGGCGAAAAGCCCATGATCCAGCATGTGTATGAACAGGCGGCGGCTTGCCGGTCGGTGAACGAGGTGTTGGTCGTCACGGACGATGACCGGATCAAGCGCGCGGTGGAACAGTTCGGCGGGCGGGTCGTGATGGTGGCCGGCGACTATCGCACGGGCACCGATCGCGTGGCGGCCGTCGCGCGCATGTTCGCCGGCGAATGCTTTGTGAATTTGCAGGGTGACGAGATCCCCTTGAATCCGGAGCTGCTTTCGGACCTGATCGAACCGTGTATTCAAAGCGGAGCGGAGATGGGGACGCTGAAGCGGAAGATGGACGCGACGGACGATCTCCAGAATCCTGGCATCGTCAAAGTTGTGACCGATACACGCGGGTATGCCTCATATTTTTCAAGGGCGCCGATTCCCTGGGTGCGCGACGATCCGAGCCGGCGGGTGGTGAGCGGGCTCCACTACATTCATTTGGGCGTCTATATGTATACGAAGGAAACCCTGTTGCGTTTTTCCGGGCTGGGNNGTGGCGGACCGGTTGCAGCAGTACGATGCCATCAAGCGGGAACTGAGCCGGAATCGAGTGGTGCCGAGCCGATGAGACAGGTGGACGCGGAGCAACGGGCGGTCGCCGATCGTGGGGGCAACCATGAGTAAATTTATTTTTGTGACAGGCGGAGTGGTATCGTCGTTGGGGAAGGGACTGGCCTCGGCCTCCATCGGGAATTTGCTCGAGAGCCGCGGGCTGAAGATTACCTTCTTGAAGCTCGACCCCTACATCAACGTTGATCCGGGGACGATGAATCCCTATCAGCA
>DJMJ01000023.1 GCA_002435325.1 Nitrospira sp. UBA6493
GAAACCAAAAAGCCGAAAGTCATCGACGGCGGCGGGGACAACTTCACCGTCCTGGGCAAGGACGTCACGTTCAAAGGCGTCGTCCATTTCGAAGGGACCGTCCAGCTCGACAGTTGCTTTGAAGGCGAGATCCACACCACCGACGTCCTCGTTGTCGGCGAGCATGCGGTCATCCGGGGCACGGTCTCCGTCGGCACGCTCGTCAGCAGCGGGAAGATTCACGGCACCGTGGCGGCCTCCGATAAAGTGCAGCTCCTCAAATCCGCCGTGCAGATCGGCGACGTGCAGACCCCGCGGTTCTCCATCGAAGAAGGCGCCTACTTCAGAGGGCTCACGGAAATGGGGCCCCGCCCGTCGGTGGACGAGTCCCCGGAGCAGCTCACCGCGCTCTCGGACCACTCCCTGTGGCAGGACACGCACCCCCACCCGCTTGCGAAGAGTGAGTCAGACACCACACAGTTGGCCTACGACCAGGTACAGGATGAGCTGATTCGCCGCCCCGTGCCGCGCTGACCGGCTCAGCGAGAAATACATGGCATGCCGACATTAGGGCGAGGGGGGTTGGCTTACTTATGGCAGATGAATCCGCGCGCTACCCTTCCTCTTCGTCGCTCTCATCGCGGGCCGAGGGAATACCGTAGCGTTTACACTTTTCCCAGAGCGCTTTTCGGGAGAGGCCGAGGATTTTTGACGCGGTCGTCCGGCTGCCTTCCACCCGCTCCAGCACGGAGAGAATGTACTCTTTCTCAAACCCTTCCCGCGCGGTCGAAAGCGCGGTGAGCGGCACATCTTTTTTCTTCCCCCCGCAGCTGAGCCCTTCGTTGCAAAACCCGCAGGACTCTTGCGGCTCTCCGCCCAAGTACGGGCAGGTTTGAAACCCGCACAGATCTGCCGGCTGAATCGGCTCCCGGTCGCGCCCCAGCGCCACCGCCCGTTCAACCATATTTTCAAGCTCCCGGACATTCCCCGGATAGGAATAACGCAACAGCAGCTCACGTGCCGGCTGAGAAAATCCTCGCAGCTTTTTGCCCATTTTCTCCGAACAAGTCTGCAACACATGATCGGCGATCACCGCAATATCCTCCTGCCGTTCGCGCAAAGGTGGCACCACCACCTGAACCACGTTCAACCGGTAGAACAGATCGTCGCGAAAACGCCCCGCCGCAACTTCTTTGCGCAAGTCTTTCTGCGTGGCACAGACCAGCCGCACATCCACATCGATGGTTTGGTTGCTGCCAACCCGCTCAAACTTCCGCTCTTGCAGCACGCGCAACAATTTGACCTGCACGATGGGAGAAATCTCCCCGATTTCATCCAGGAAGAGCGTCCCGCGATTGGCCATTTCAAACCGGCCTCGCCGCTGGCGCAACGCGCCCGTAAAAGCGCCCTTTTCATGACCGAACAGCTCCGCCTCTAAGAGGGTTTCAGGCAAGGCGGCACAGCTCACTTTGATCAGCGGATAGTCCCGGCGGGGGCTATTCTGATGCACCGCGTTGGCGGCCAGCTCTTTTCCCGTGCCACTCTCGCCCAAGATGAGCACCGTGGAATCCGTTGCTGCGACCATCTTGATTTTCTCCAGCACCGCACGCATTCGCGTATTCGCACCAAGAATTCCGCCGAAGCTGAATTTATTCTCCAGAGTGGCCTTGAGGTCCTGATTCTCTTTACGCAGAGCTACCACCGTACCAGCCCGTTCCACGATCAAGAGCAGCTCGTCCATATTGAACGGCTTGGTAATGTAATCGAATGCCCCCAATTTCATGGCGCCCACCGCCGTCTCGACGGACCCGTGCGCGGTAATCACCACGACTTCGGTCTGCGCCCTGGCCTCCTTAGCGGCCTTGAGCACTGCCAGCCCATCGGCGCCGGGAAGCCGAAGATCCGTGATCAAAAGGTCGAACTCGCGCTGCCGCACCTGCTCGACGCCCTCAGTGCCGGTCGCCGCTGCGGTCACCTCATGACCGACGGCTTCGAGCGCATCCACGATGGACAGCCGCATCAAAGGTTCGTCATCGACAATCAGAATCGTCATCGGCATCATAATACCCGCTCCATCGGCTCCCGTTCACGCGAGACCGGCAGGCAGAGAGTAAAAACCGTGCCCTTCCCGACTTCGCTCTCCACCAGAATCTTACCGCCATGCCGCTCGACAATGCCAAGACTGACTGACAGCCCCAACCCCGTCCCTTCGCCCTGGCCCTTGGTCGTAAAGAACGGATCGAAGATTTTGGGCAGCACCGAGGCCGGAATCCCGGCCCCTGTATCACGGATCTCCACCATGCAAATTCCCTCTTCCACCCAGGTCCTGATGGAAAGCACGCCGCCCTCCTTCATCGCCTGCACGGCATTCAAAATGAGATTCATCAGCACTTGCTCGATCATATGCCGGTCGATCATGACGCTGGGCAACGTCATTCCCAGCGACGTTTCAAGCGCAATCCGGTTGGGCGCGAACAAATGGTTCGTCAACACGAGCACGCGCTCGATCACGGCGTTGATCTCCGCCAAGGCAAATTCGGGCTGATGCTGCTGCGAAAAGTCGAGCAACTGCCGCACAATTTTTTGGACACGGCGAAGCCCGTCTTCCATCGAGGCAAGATATTCCTCGCGCCGGGCCGGCGGAATCGTCCCCTTGCCGAGGTTATACAGACAGTTGAGGATGCCTCCGAGCGGGTTGTTGATTTCATGCGCCACGCCGGCAGCCAGCTTCCCCACTGAGGCCAGCTTCTCCGAGCTCCTGATCTGCTGCTCCAGCTTCTTCGTGTCCGTCATGTCTCGGGCGATGCCGAGCACACCCAGAATTTCGCCATCCACCCCATGTAGGGGGGAGACGCTGACCATCACGGACCGGGCCTCTCCGATGCGCGTGAGCACCTCCACTTCATAGACCTGTTTCGCGCCGATATCGAGCGTGCTCTTGAGGCGGCGGCCACGATGGCGCTTTGACAAGAGCGATAGATAGGGCCGGCCCAGCAAATCCTCTTTCCGATACCCCCATGCCTCGATCTTGCTGTTGACGTAAGTGAAGCGCTGCTCGTTGTCCAGGGTATAAATGACATCGTTCGCGTTTTCGAGGAGATTTTCCAGATACTGTTTGGTCTCTTCGATTTCCTTCGTGCGCTCCCGCACCTTCACTTCCAACTCTTCGCGGTACGACTGAAGCTGCCGCTCCATCCGTTTGCGGTCGGTGATGTCGCGCAGCTGCACCATGGCCAGCGGCGCTTCGTCGGAACCGACGCGAATCAAGTCCATCTCCACCGGCATTTCGACACCGGCCGCATTCTTGACGGCGATTTCATGCGTGGGCACCTGTCGTTGCCCCCCAGCCAGTTCCAACAACAACGCACGGACGCCGTCATGAAACGCGGGCAGCACCACCTCGAAAATGCTTCGCCCGACAACCGACGATTCGGAATAGCCGAGCGCCTGCTCCTCCCGCTTATTCACGGCCACCACAGTGCCCTGCCGATCCACCATAAAGACCGAATCGGCCACCAGGTCGAAAAGAGCCTTATAGCGCGCCTGGGATGCAACCAGCTGTTCCGTCCGCTCGGAAACGGCTACTTCCAGCTTGTTGGTGTACTGTTGCAACTGCCGCTCCAATTGATGCCGCTCGGTGACATCCCGCACAAAGGCGCGCGTATGAACGACTCCTCCGCTCCCCTGATCGAACAGCGCCGTAGCATGGATCTCGACGTCAATCGGGCGGCCGTCCTTGGCAAGAAACACTGTTTCGATCGTATTGCGCCCCCTAGCCATCAACCGTTCGAGGTAACTGAGGACTTGCCCACCCTGATCTTCAGGCACCAGCTCCCAGAGCCGCATCGTCAGCATCTCATCGAGCGTATAGCCCAGTTTTTCAAGACCCGTCTGGTTCACATGCACGAAGCGCCCCGTCCGATCCAGCTGGTAAATCATTTCCGGCGAGTGTTCGATCAAATCACGATATTTCTCCTCCAGCCGGCGTACGTCGTCCATCTGCGCTTCAATCTGCGCAAAGGATAATTTGAGATTCCCGGCCATGCGATTGAAGGCCTCGGCTAGATCCTCGATCTCGTCTCCGGTCTTGATCTGTAACTGCTGATCAAGCCGCCCACTGCCGATTTCCTGCACTCCATCGTGTAAGGCCTTGATCGGTCGGGCAATCCGTCTAGCGACAATCAGCCCCGTTCCCCACAACGCGGCGAAAACCAAGACGCCATAGAGCAAAGTCTTGCCGACAAGACTGCCCAGCGGTGCATAGGTCTCTTCCGGATCCTGCCGGACGACGGTCACCCACTGCTTGCCGCCCATGCTGCCCGGCGCGAGCGGCTCACTGAAGCGCACGGGAGAAAAACCGATCAGCGCATCGCGGCTGCCGTGTGAATCGTCCTGCGTCAGCGCCCAGCCCGGTTTATCCTGGGCGATCGTCCGGATCAGATCCGAATTCACCGTATGTTCCTCGGGAGACAGGATCGGGCAAATGAGCGGCGCCCCGTCCGTGCTGAAAAGCATGGCATGGCCGGATGACCCGATCGCCACTTCGGAAATGGAGTGAAACAACGTATCGCGCCGGAGCAGAATCGTCACGGCGCCGATGACGCCGCGCTTCCCATCTTCAACAATCGGCACCGCCACCACCACCACATGGGTGCCGAAACCAGGATCGAAGGCAATATCGCTCACATAAGGATGAGACACCTGCGATTTCACCACCGCCGTCCACCAGGGCGTCTTGCCATAGTAGTACTCGACCTGGGGAATAGAGCTCACCACCAACGCCCCGCGCGCGTCCGTGACGAGAATTCCCACATAGTCTGATTTGCGGATGTCATGCCAGCGGATGAGATAGTTCGTGACGATGCGATTTATGAACAGCGGGAACTCGCTCCGCTTATCGCGCTGCCGCCACCGCTGCTGCCAATCCGTGATGATCGTCTCGATGGCGCGGTCGTCCTTGCCCTCATAGGTCCGATTCGATTCCGTGACGGCAGTGCGGAGGAACGGCGTGGTGGCAAGCTGCTGCGCTTCGTTGATCCCGCGCGTGACATGCATCTCGATGCGGCGGGATGCTTCGACCGCCACTTCCTTGAAGCTGCCGCCGATCGTTTCGCGCAGAGCGCGTCGTTCTTCGAGATAGCTGAGAAACAGAGAGAGGCCGAGCGGGAGCAGACCGACCATCACGATCGCCGTGATGATCTTATGCTGGAGGCTGTGAGACCGACTCCAGAATGCCATGAGGTGGGCCCATCCGGGCGCGTGATGATCTGACTGGGGAGCCCCGCCGAGGCGGCGAGACTCCCTGGGAATTGCCGTGCTAACCCCGCTTCATCATACGTCCGGCCGCGCCAGGCCAGACCAACAACAACGGGCTGGCGACAAACACCGACGAATAGGTGCCGAAGATCACGCCCCACAACAGCGCCAGCGAGAAATCGTGCAGGACTTCGCCGCCCGCCAAGGTCAACGGAATCAACACCAGCACGACGGTCAAGCTTGTCACAATCGTCCGGCTCAACACCTGATTCACCGCGCCGTTGATCGTGGCCTCCTCCGACTCACGACGGCGCAGGCGAAGGTTTTCTCTGATCCGGTCGAACACCACGACTGTATCGGTCATCGAGTAGCCCGCCAAGGTCAAGAGGGCCGTCACGACCAAGAGGGTGATTTCTTTGTCCAGTACATAGAACGCGCCCAGCACCGCCAGCACGTCATGGAACGTGGCCAGCGCCGCCGCCACGCCGAACCGCAGCTCGAATCGCATCGCAATGTAGAGAATAATGCCCACAAACGAGATGACGACGGCGATCAGCGCATCTTCCTGCAACTTTTTCCCGATTGTCGGCCCGATCTCGGTCGACGCATCGACGACGAACTTGTTGTTGGGGAAGTCTTTCGTGAAGACCGCCATCACCCGTTCCGCCGTCTTTTCTTCGATAGTCGTGGAGGCCTTCACACGGACCAGCAGCTTGTTCTCCTGCCCGAACTCTTGCAGTTCGGCATTGCTCACCCCGTTTGCGTCCAGCGCCTGCCGGGCTTCGTCGATCCGGATCGGCTGCTCGAATTTCAGTTGCACGGCGGTTCCCCCGGCGAAATCGATGCCGAGGTTTGCCGAGCCGCGGGCAATCTGCACGACGGCGATCAGCCCAAGCAAGACCATGACGCCAGAAAAAAGAAACGCAATTTTGCGCTTCCCCATGAAATCGAAATTGGTTTTCCCCAGGATCTCTAACATGCGCGCTCCTTAGATGCTGAGAGTCTCGACTTTCGTCCGTTGGTTGAGGGCATCGAAGATGACCTTCGTACCCACCAAGGCCGTAAACAGGTTAATGGCAATGCCCAAGCACAGGGTGACGGCAAATCCCTTGATCGGCCCCGTGCCGAATAAGAACAACGCGACGCCGGTGATTAAGGTCGTCACGTGCGAGTCGATGATCGTCAGCAAGGCCTTGTTGTACCCGCCATCCACCGCGAGGCGGACGCCCTTGCCAAGGCGCAACTCTTCACGAATACGCTCGAAGATCAGCACGTTGGAATCGACGCCCATGCCGATGGTCAGCACAATGCCGGCGATACCCGGTAATGTCAGCGTCGCATTCAAGGCTGACAATGCGCCCAACAAACACACGAGGTTGAGCATCAGCGCGAAGTCCGCAATGGCGCCGGACAGACGGTAATAGATGATCATGAACACCACGACTATGGCGCCTGCAAAGAGCGTCGACTGCACGCCCTTATCGATAGAGTCCTGCCCGAGCGACGGGCCGACGGTCAGGTCTTGAATGATTTTGAGCGGCGCCGGCAGCGCGCCCGCGCGCAGGACGATCGCCAGGTCGCTGGCCTCCTGCGTGCTGAAGGTGCCGGTGATCTGCGCCCGTCCGCCGGTGATGCGCTCTTGAATCACCGGAGCGGAATAGATCGTATTGTCGAGCACCACGGCCATCCGCTTCTTCACGTTCTCGCCGGTAATGCGCTCGAATTCACGGCCGCCTTTGCCGTCGAACGTAATGGACACATAGGGGTCGTTGAACTGGCCGATCGACACGCGGGCATCGCTCAACACATCGCCGGTCAGCATGACCCGCTTCTTCACGAGATAGGGAACCCGGAACTCCCGTCCGGTCTCTTTCTCAAACACCCGCTCGAAGAGGATCTGATCGCCCTCGGGGATTTTAGCCTCGAACTGCCTGACGGTCTCGGCTTCTTTTTCCTTCGGGATACGGGCCGGGAAATCTATCTTCATCTGGTTGTCTTCGTCGAGCATCTTGAACTCGAGCAAGGCGGTTTCCTTGATGAGATCCTTCGCCCGCTTCGGCTCTTTGACGCCCGGCAATTGCACGACGATCTGCTTGAGCCCCTGACGCTGGACCAGCGGTTCCGACACGCCGAACTGATCGATGCGGTTCCGGATGGTTTCCAGGGCCTGATTGATCGCGGAATCCTTGATGCGCTTGATCTCGGTGTCGCGCAGCTCCCAGACGACCGTATTGGCCGAACCGGCCGCCTCGACCTCGAAGAAGGTGGGGTACTCATCGAGCAGCTTCTGCACCTGCGCCTTTAGTTCTCCATTGGCGAACTGAATGGTAACCTGCTGCGGCGCGGTCCGCTTGACCGATTCAGCCGGGATTTTTTTATCGACCAACAAATCCTGGAGGGAATTGACGGATCGATCGACGGCGATTTCCACCGCACGATCTTCATCGACCTCCATCACCATGTGAATGCCGCCTTGAAGGTCCAGCCCCAGAGTAATGCCCTTGTCCGGAAAGACCTTGCGCGCCCAATCAGGCAAGGCCTGATAGAGCGGCTTGTATGACGGCAGGAAGAACACCACCGACAGCACCAGTACCAACGCGAGTAACGCAAACCGCCCGCTCACTTTTTTCATGTCCCCGCCACCCTCTCTTGTCTTGGACTCAGCTACTCTTTCTCGTCGTCATCCGCACGCAACTTGGCAATATGCTCTTTTTGAATCTTGATCTTCGTATTGTCGGCCACCTGCAGCGTCACGGTCTCTTTCCCGAGATTCGTGATGGTGCCCCAAATGCCGGAGGCCGTGATGATCTTGTCGCCTTTTTTCAAGTCATCCAACATCGCCTTCTGCGCTTTTTGCCGCTTCTGTTGCGGCAAAATGAGCAAGAAATAAAAAATCACAAAAATCAGGACAAACGGCACCAGCGATAGCAAGGTCCCTGAACTGGACCCTCCGCCGCCACCAAGCCCCTGCGCCCATGCTACTGACGCCATCACCATGTCGCTGCGCTCCTTTTCATCATGCCTTAATCCAACCCGGTCCGGCGGTAATCGTCGACGCCATCTCGAGTGTCCCCGTTCGGCAGCGCCGTCGCGCGCGCCCGGTAAAACTCATCACGCAACGCGAGAAACGTCCCGCGCTCGATCGACGACCGAATACGCTGCATCAAATCTGCAAAATACCAGAGATTGTGGATGGTATTTAGCCTCGACCCTAACATTTCTTTCACATTGAACAAGTGATGCAAATACGCCCGCGAGTACCGCTTGCAGACCGGACATCCGCAATCGGGATCGATGGGCCGCTCATCCCGCGTATATTGCGCCTGCTTGATCGACACTCGGCCAAACCCGGTAAAGAGCCAGCCGGTCCGGCCATGCCTGGACGGCACCACGCAATCGAACAAATCAATACCGCGGGCCACCCCCTCGATCAAATCCTCCGGCAAACCAACCCCCATGAGATACCGCGGCTTGGCTTCCGGCAGTTCGGGAGCAGTGGTATCCAGCATGGCATACATATCCGCCTTGCTTTCCCCGACTGACAGCCCGCCGATGGCATACCCTTCAAAATCGAGTGCGACCAGCTCCTGCGCTGAGCGCCGCCGAAGATCAGCCTCCAATCCGCCTTGGACGATGCCAAAGAGAGCCTGATCGGTCCGTCTGCGGCTCCCTTGGCAACGTTTGGCCCATTCGGTCGTCCGACGCACCCCTTCTTGAATCGCCTCGCGCGAAGCCGGCAAGGCCACACATTGATCGAAGGCCATGATGATATCGGCGCCAAGCGCCTCTTCGATCCCGATCGCGGTTTCCGGCGTAATAAAATGGGTCGATCCATCGATATGCGATTGAAACGTCACGCCATCATCGGTGATCTTGCACAATTTCGCCAGGCTGAAGATTTGAAACCCGCCGCTGTCCGTCAAAATCGCGCCGGGCCAGCCGGTGAAGGCATGCAGACCGCCCAATTCGGCGACCACTTTGTGCCCGGGCCGCAGGTATAGATGATACGCGTTATTGAGCATCAGCCGGAACCCCAGGTTCTGTAAATCATCCGGCTCCAGCCCCTTGACCGGCCCCAACGATCCCACCGGCATGAACGCCGGGGTTTCAATAACGCCCCGCGCCGTGCGCAGCTGTCCGAGCCGTGCCTTCGTCTGCCTGTCTTGTTGCCTGAGCGTGAACTGAATCATGCCGTGATCGTCTGTCGCTACATTTGCTCGGGTGCGGAAATTCCGAGCACCCCTAACCCGTTTTTGACGACTTGCTGCACCGCGCGCATCAAAACCAGTCTCGCAATCGTGACTTTCGGCGAAATCTCTTCGGCCACGGGAGCCTCACCGCTCTCCTGAGGCTCCTGATCCGCCGCCGGCGGAAGAACCCGATGTTTGTTATAGAACGTATGAAGCTGGGCCGCCAGTTGCTGTAAATAATACGTCAGGCGATGCGGCTCGAAGGCCACCGCACTCGCTTCCAGAATTTCGGGATAGGCCGACAGCTTCCGGATCAACCCGAGCTCGTCGGGGTCTGTCAGCACCGTCAGATCGGTATCGGCAGCCGGCGGGCATACGATGCCGCGCGCCGCAGCCACGCGCCAGAGGCTCGATATTCTGGCATGCGCGTATTGCACATAATAGACGGGGTTGTCCGCCGACCGTTGCTTGGCCAATTCGAGGTCAAAGTCCAAATGCGTCTTCGAATCGCGCATGAGGAAGAAGAACTTGGCGGCATCGGCGCCAACTTCGTCCAGCACTTCCCGCATGGTGATAAATTCGCCGGAGCGCTTTGACATCTTCACTTCTTCGCCGCCCCTCAGCAGCTTGACCAACTGAACGAGCACGACCTGAAGACGCTCTTTCGGATGCCCATACGCCTGCATGACGGCCTGCATGCGCGGAATATATCCGTGATGGTCAGCCCCCCAAACATCGATGAGAAGATCATAGCCTCGCTGCAGCTTGTCGCGATGGTAGGCAATATCAGAAGCAAGATAGGTACACTCGCCGTCCTGCTTGCGCACGACCCGGTCTTTCTCGTCGCCAAACTTCGACGACCGGAACCAAAGCGCCCCTTCGCTTTCAAACAGAAGATCCTGCTGTTGGAGATCTGCAAAGGCCCGCTCGACTGCCCCAGATGCGAGCAGCGACGCTTCGCTGAACCAGGATTCAAACTCGATCCCGAAGGCAGCAAGGTCCTCTCGGATCAGCTGGAGCAGGGACTGATAGGCCAGATCGCGGCAGCGCTGTTCCATTTCATCCGGAGCGAGCGCGGCCAGCTGCGCGCCTTCAGACTGCTGAATCCGTTCGGCCACTTCTCGAATATAGACACCGTGGTACCCCTCTTCGGGAAACGTCACGGCTTTTCCGGCAAGTTCCTGCACACGGGCGAATACCGATGCACCGAGCAACTTCATCTGCCGGCCCGCGTCGTTGATATAGTACTCACTGACCACATCGTACCCCACCGCTTTCAAGAGCCGCGCGAGCGCCTGCCCTACGGCGGCCCCGCGGCCATGGCCTACGTGTAGCGGCCCGGTTGGATTGGCACTGACATATTCGACCAGGACTCGCTTCCCGACTCCCAATGACGAGGTCCCGAAGACTGCCCCCTGACGTTCGATCTCGCGGAGAACCTCAAGCCAAACGGCTGGTTTTACGGTGAGGTTGAGAAACCCTGGCCGCACGATCTCAACTCGCTCAAACAGTTGATCGCGGGTGGATAGATTATCCGCAATGATCTGCGCAATATCGTGAGGCGCGCGCTTCTCGGATGCCGCCAAGGCCATTGCAACAGTCGTTGCTAAATCACCCCATTCAGGACGCTTGGGCGCATCCAATGTCAGAATTGGCCAAGACTCGATCTTCAGTTGCCCTTTCGCCTTGGCATCGGACAACGCACCGTGCAGTGCGCTCACGACCTTTTCCTGCACAAACCCCTGCGTCACAAAATCTCCTAAGTACTTAGAGAAGAAAGAGAAAAACAATTTGGCACTGTAGCATACGGCATGGTGGGTGACAAGGTGAGGGATTAGGAATTTGTTACCTGGCGGTAGCGAGCAAGGAGGCCGTCTAGCCCATGCAGAACTCCTCTTACCGGCACTTGAAGACAGGTCTTTTCTCGACAGGTCCGCACCGCATCCCACCCGACGCAAGAGCAAGCCTCCCCTGTGACCACCGATACATAAGGCCCTCGGGGTGCCCATTGCACAGGATCGGTTGGACCAAACATCGCCACAGTAGGGATTCCAAGTAGCGCTGACAGATGAGTCACACCGGAATCATGTCCAATATAGGCTCTGGCTTGCGCGAGAATTCCCGCCAGTACTCCGAGACTTTGTGGGCGAACGATCAACACTTTCTTCAGCCCTTCTTCTCCTAGGGTCTGAACCGCTTTTTCATCTGCCGGACCGACAATAATAAAGGGCAAGAAGCCTCGATTCTGGCACCCTCGAAGAATATCGAGCCATCGGTCCGCACTTACGCATTTGTGCAGACTCCCGCTCCCTGGGTGGCACACCACATAGTCCATGCCCTCTTCAAGACCCACCCGTTTCAAATTGGCTAAAGAATTCTGGAGAAATGATTCAGGCAAAGTGAGAATGACAGGACCTTCGTGGTCCGCACCGACAACTCTCTCCACTGAAGCAAGAAACCGCTCGCTCTGATGACGGCGGATCCCGCTCATTGGAGCTTCTACGATAGCATATGGAACCCCTCCTTCCCGCAATGTGCCAAGAAGGGCACCGTCGGAATCACTCAACCACCCAACAGCCAGATCACAACGCTTTAAAATTTCTGCTATCGCCGGCGATAGCTGTGGCGGGCCAATAAACAATGTAGCCAGGTGGCCGGATTCCATCGGCAAAAATCGATCGACAACCCCGCATTGCTGCAAGAGACGCCCCACTTCCGTACCGGCGAGCAGAACCAAATCATGCTTCGGATAACGAGATCGAATCACCTGCAAGGTTGGAACAGCCAGAAGCACATCGCCCAACCCGCCTGGGTGAATGACGAAGACGTTACGCAGGGCGCTAACCATCACGAAGAAAGGGGAATCCCTGAGACTGCTGCTCTGGCGGCTTGCAGATCGGCTGGTGAATTGACGTTTTGAAAGGAACTCGACTGGGGGTCTAGATCCTTCCATTCTGAGGGAAAGACAATTGTCACACGCATCGAAGGTTCGGAAGCAACCGTCTGGATCTTCAACTGCCGCGCCTCCGCCCTCTGCTTAAGATAGGGAAGGGTACGCTTTCCGTAGACCGCATGCAGTGGCTGCAGACCGGTTTCCATCTGCGCCATCACGATATCCGCCTCTTGGTCGCGGGCAAGAAACCACCGAATCATATCCGGGTTCACAAAGGGCATATCGCAGGCCACGACAAAGATCCGGCCACGAGACGCTTGCACCAGCCCCGTATAAAGCCCCCCGAGACTGCCGCAATCAGGGATGAGATCGCGATGCACCTCGCAACCAGGTATATCTAATGCAGGACTATCTTGCGCAATGACGACTAGAACCTCTGAAAAGACCTGGGACATTACATGAACAGACCGCTCGAGAAAAGTGGCCTCTCCGATCTTCAAAAAGCGTTTATCTTCACCCATTCGCCTGCTCTTACCACCGGCCAGGATGACTCCCGTTGCATCTGGTTGAAGCCTCATATTCTCCCAGTCCTCAAAAAGCACGAAGGGGGTGGGTTACCCCACCCCCTTCGCTAGAAACAACCCTCACTCTCAATCAGTGATTAGAGAGTCTTGCCTTTCCGCTTGTTTGCACGGCGGGTCAGGACCCAGGCTTCCAGGATCACGATACCACCGGCAATCACGAACGGATAGATATAGACTTCCTGAGGTATCGGAGGCTGCAAGAAGGTGTAATAGAAGGCCGACACGGCCATCTTCCGTCCTGCATCCCCGTTATGACCGTCCCAGGCAAAGAACACGGTCGGGATGTACTTCCCCATCTCGAACAGTGTGTCTTCGTCATAATCCTGATCCTTCTTGTTGCCAAGCGGACGTTGAATCATGACGTACCAGCGGCCATTCTTCCACTCAGACTTCAGAACCTTCAGGTTCTCTTCATAGCTATCACGCTCTTCGAAGTCCTTGTCCCAACCGGTACCCTTGAAGGCCCGGATGGAGCCATCGGCTTCCCACTTCACAATATCAACCGGGAACTGTTCATTGCTCCCGAAGAGATACCGCGGCTTAATCGGAGCCGGAAGCTCCTGCCACTTCACAGGCGTTTCGATGGCGATGGCATCGTTATAGACCGTGTAGTTGTTCTGATGGGCCGCAATAGACCCCTCTTCACCGGTCTTTGGCTCTTGCTCTTTAATATCAATGTTGACTTCGGTCGGAGCCCAAGGCAATTTGCCTTCGGCCACGCTCTTGGTCCGGTCATCCCACTCAAGAAGATAAACCACGTGCTTGTCGTTATATAACGAACGAACCCAAATATCGTCGATACGATTGACGAAGTTCCGTGGCTTGTGGGTGATCTGCCCGCCCATCGCTACATAGCGCTTGGGTGTCTTCTGCCAAGCTTCGTTCTCCATATCGGCTGGGATTTCGCCTTCAACAACATTCGAAGGTACCACGAAGTTGATCTTCGGCTTATCGGTCAATGGGTCAATAGGAAGCGGCTGGCCAAGCGCATCCCGCTCACAGAGCGAGTTGACGAAGTTGGCGATATCCCAACGATCCTCGACGCTGGTGCTATCCGCAAACGACGGCATCGGGGTCCCGTTTACACCAGTCGAAAATGTACGGAAAATGTTTTTCACATTGTATGGATCCTGGCGGCTCCCTCTGAAATTCCAGCACTTGTGCCAATCGGCCGGCTGAATAGAGAACCCCCAGTCATCCTTTAAATTGAAGGCGTTTCCATCTCCACGGCCTTCCATGCCGTGGCACTCCACACACTTCTTTTCTACGATGAGCTCAGAACCTCTCTTCCGGCTCTCGTCCGTCGCCTCTTTCGGCTTCAAGTCAGCAAGCTGAAGAATGGTCTGTGTTTCAGACTGCTTATCAGTGAATTTCCGATCCTTCACCAATTGGGTAGTAACGAACGAGAGCACCTGGAGGCGCTGCTCTTCTGTCAAGATACCCTCCCAGGATGGCATGGCAGACCCAGGCAATCCGTGGGTAACAGTTTCGTAAAGGTCGTTTTGCCCAGGAATAGGCTTCTTGGCATCAAACAACGGCAATTCACCGCTGGCAGTGTGCCGAATTTTAAATGTTCCTTGATTGAAATTACGAGGACGCGGCCAGAGACGATCTGCACCAGGTCCGTCACCGGCTCCATCGACGCCGTGACACCACACGCACTTTGTAAAGTAGACACGCTTCCCCGCCTCGATCATATCGGCGGAAGGCTCTGCTGCCAATTCGCCTTTCTTGAAACCTTCCGGAACATCCTCTGCAGATGCCGTCAGGACCAAAGGACCCGCCGAAAACAGCGCAAGTCCGAAGGCCGAGGCAAGGACGAACCCTGCTTTTCTGCCCATCGACGTATTCATCATGTTTTTCCTCATCTCATTATCCATGGGTTATCCGAAATACCAGCGGACGATTAGTCCCAGGTCCTGGGGTAGTAACCCGTATGCCAATATTCGAACAGAATGACTTTCCAAATTTCATCCACAGTCAAATGCTGCTCCCATGGTGGCATCACAGAGGCCCATGGAAATCCTTCATTCGGCAATCCGATACCGCCTTTGGAAACGCGCCAGAAAATGAATGTTTCTTGGAGCTGGGCGATTGTTCCCGGATCGGTAAAGTTCGCGGGAATCGGATTGAAGGCAAACGCGTGCAGACCACGACCGTTCAGGTTGTCACCGTGGCAGAAGTGGCAGTTTTGGAAGAAAATCTCACCGCCCTCTCGGACATACTTGAGATATCCTTCATTCTTTTCATCCCAAGGATTGGCATTTGGTGCCATCAATCGGCCCATGCCCTGTTCGACGATCAACTTATTGCTGTATTCCTGATCGTACTTACCCTCAGGGTTGACGCGATACGGATTCTGTGAGGTCTGCAGCGTATAAGTCTTCCCATGCACCTTCGTACTGGCGGGAGGTGCCGGATGGACGGTGCGCAACTCAATCGGCTCCTCTGACTTCGGCTTCATCGAATTGAATGAAGTCCACCCGATCAAGACCGGGATCAGGATCAGATACGCATAACGCAGGAGCTTATTCGCACCAGACTGCGCATCAAGCACATTCATAATCGGCTGCTTAAACTTCTTCCAATCCTCTTCACTAGCAGAAACCCACATAAATACCGCCACCAGCGAAACAGTGCCATACATAGCACGCACGCTAAAAGGGATCGGCGGATACACGCGGAACTTCAGATAAAGTAGGACGAATGCCCAAAAACCAATACCCTGCCAGAATCGAGGTATCGCCATTCCCATAGCGCTCAGGAGAAAGCTCAATCCTGCAAATCCGACCACAAAGCAGGCCACCTCGAAGAGCATCTGCATCGGCATATAGCCTTCGACTAAACGCACGGTGTTCGATGGGACGACATCGAGGATCATCCCCACCAAGAGGAGCAATGCGATTGCTCCAATCAGTGCACCGACTGACATCAATGCTTTCATGGGTTCACTCCCTTTAGTCTAAATGTTCGCAACTCAGTCCTATGAAATCTTCGGAGGTTCTTTCCCCTCGTATACCTGCGAGAGGTAATCGACGATCTTCTTGAGGGCTCCGGCACTGAGCTTCTGCCCGAACACCTTAGGCATTGTGTTGTCCGGGAACGGCTTTACAACATACGCACTGGGATTAACGATCGACTCCATGATGTAATCAGGAGTAGTCTTCGCTGTTCCCTTGTAATCCTTGTCCTTAATACGAGTCGGGGCGTTGGTTCCCTCAACAAGTTTCGGACCGATGGTACCATTGGCACCTGGAATTCCAGGAATCGTATGGCATGAAACGCACTGAGCCTTGGCAAAAATCTGATCTACCGTCTCAGTCCCGTCTGCCATCAACGCACTCGGCGGTCCGGATTTTTCTTCCTGCTTCTTAGGCCGATCCGCCTCGGGAATAAACTTCTCATAGGATTTCACAATTTCGTCGAAAGACGGAGCATCTCGCCCTTCGCGAACATACAACCACGTATCAACCGCAGCGAGCTCATCAAGACTCAACGAGATCGGCGGCTTATGAATCGATGGCATCGGACTTTCCTTGTCGTTCGTGCCCTTCACGCCATATCCAGCGACTACGTAACAATTCGGGCAGGCGTGTGATTCCGCAATGTACTCCTGGCCATTTTCAGCCGTACCTGACCCAGGGAACGCTTCCTTTTGAGCATATTCACGCTTCTCTGGATGCCCCTTTGAATACTTAGGATCTTCCAGGCGTTCCTTACCAGCGCGCTCAGGCAATCCTTGCAAGTTAGGCGCACGCTCTCCGAGCATTCCCGCATGGAACGCGTGGCACAGAGGACACTGCCCCTTTCCGATTGCGCCTTGCTCCTTGTTTTTTCCTACCCCACCGAAAATGATCTTTTCACCTTCGTCAGCCAACTGCTGGGCGGTCATACCGCTATACTCAAGCTTCTCAACCTTCGGAGGAAATCCTCCCTCGACTTGCGGCAGCCAATTTCCGTAACCTGACAAAAAGGCTGCGACGAAAAACATCAACCCGCCTATTTTCAACAGGGCGCCAAGATTGGTGAAATAGAGCGCCAACATAAAGGTGGTCGCAGTCACCATCACCAGCGACACGGGCAATAGACGATTTTCGCCGTAGAAATTCTCTTTGTAGTTCGCAATCGCCATGAACAGCATTAGCGTTGCGAGCATGCCGATAAAGGTTTTAAACGTAGCCCGCTTCTTGGCAGCAGGATCACTGATAGAAACCTGAAAGTACACTAAAAGGCCAGCCAGCAGTGCGAGCGCTGGCCACCCCATATCAAGTGCCTGTTTAATCAAATCGCCCACGGTTTTGACCTCCTGCGCCTACCTGGGAGGAGGAGGCATCCTTTGACGCCCCTCCCCACAAGCAAGTTGCTCAATAATAGTTAGTGGCTAGCTGCCGGCTGCGGCGCACTACCAGGAACCGCTGCCTTCGCTTCAACCGGCGCCTTCTTAGCAGCCAAGCTGCCGAGCCAGAACACAAAGAGAATGCTAATCCAGAAGAACAACACGTTGAACGAAATCATGTTCGCCGCAAATCCTACCGTATGCGTGTAGGCCCACGGTGAATTGTCACGCATGATTTCATTGACATGCCAGAAGAGGCGGACCGATGAGCGAATATATCCCATCAATCCCATCATCCAGGTAAACGCGGTCGCCAACATAATCAGGGCGTATTGCGAACGAGCGGAAATCTTCCCCCACTCGATTGCCCCTGTCTGCTTGGCGCCCTTCATCATGATGCTATTAAGCGCAAACATGAAGAAGAGACAGGAGAGCGTTGTGGCAACCTGCGGCACAGACAATCCCACCCGAACGTTTGCAGGAATGTAGTACCCGTAGATAGCCAGACCAACAATGTTTATATACGCGAAGAAGAAGAAACATCCCATGAAGATGTTTCCGAACTTCGCCCATGACACGGTCGAAACCTTATTGCCCCGCATGTACCACACGAAGCTCAAGACCGTGGTGGTAATAATGACGTTAATACCGCCGTTTTTGGCCGACATAACACCGTAGTTACCCAAAACCGGGTGCTGCTGTCCACCCATGGCCTTCAACTCCGCCGGAGTCATAACCATGGTGTGCGGCGTAATGAATACGAGATACCCACAAGCAAGAAGAAATACCAGATACTTAATGTAGCGCTGATATTTTTCCGCCCCGCGCATCCGACCCATGGCCTGCCACAGATAATAGTTCGTGCTCAAGAACAAGATGCCGATCATGGTTGCCTGGATAATAAAGAGCCAAGCAAGCAATCCGCCCATGAGCGTAATCCCCATCTGCTGCCGATACGCATACACCTCGCGCATGAGCCAGTACCCTGCGAAAGGCAACGGAATCAAGAACGCGACACCGAGCGCCATTGCGATATATCCCATCCAGTCATAATGGGCTCGCTCTTCATCCGTCTTCGACGCAAGGAACTTATAGGCCGCATAGGCCGCGACAACACCGCCACCAAAGGCCATATTGCCCAAGATGCGATGGAGGTTGAGCGGGTTCCACAATGCCGTATGAAGGACGTGCCAGATATTCCCGAGAAACCGCCCCTGCTCGTCAACACCGGCTGGCGACATCATGAAGCCGATCCACGAATTCGCCAAGAACATGAGCAAGGTTCCGATGATGTTCAGAATAACGGACATGCTCAAGTGGATCCACTTCAGGAATCCCTCCTTCATCTTGTCCCAACCATAGTAATAGATGTAGAGGGTTCCGCTTTCCGCCACGAACATCAATGCATAGATATGCATCACAGGACGGAAGATGCTGGACAGATACCCGAAGAAGGCTGGATAGAGCGTCAGGAATGTGAAGATAAGGATACCGCCAAGCACCGCCGTCAACGAGTAGGCCGTCAAGCTGATCTTAATGAAGTCATAGGCCAGCTGATCGTACCGCTTCGCGAGCGCCTTGTCCTTTGTGACCACCCCCATGAACTCGACCACCATACAGAAGATCGGTACGGCCAGAACGAAGCTGCCGTAGTAAAGGTGCTGCTGGTTCGCAAACCATAGCAAGACCCGGCTCTCAAAGTTATAACGCGGATAGTCCTTGGGGCCATCCGTCGTCACCGGAGCAGGGGCACCAACGACGATACCCTCCGTCTTGTAATAGACATCCCGCCCCTTCTCAACCTTCGCCTCGTCCTTCTTCCCATCTTCCTTCCCGTCTTCCGCAAACGCCACTCCGCCAGATGTCAGCGCAGGCAACGACACGGCGATCGGAAGCAGGAGGAGGCCGATCATTGCGCCAAGCGCCATGATCGACATCATCTTCTTACGGGTTAAAAAACCCATGGCAAACCTCCTTGATGCACTCCAAAAATATGAAAAACCAATCCCCACACAACTCTGCCAGATCTGACTATTTCCTGAACATGTACCAGAAGTCCAACCCCTGCGCGTCCATCAAGAAGTGGTCTACCGCCAAAAAGTACGCCACACAAATCACCACAGAAACCAATGCGTAGAAAATTGTCTGCCCCATCTCGCTGCCTCCCTCAAATCAATGCTAAGCCGTTAACACCATCGCGCCTTCAACGCGCAAGACTAGCAAGGGCACTGAATACCGGCGAACCAATAAAAAAACCACAGACCCACGGCGCAGGTGATGTAAAAAATCATCTTCCCGACCTTAACCATCAAATCGCTGTCAGCTGGTGCTGTCGCCATCGTATGTCCCCCTCCCTAAATCGAATGAGTTGATCGAAATTGGCGAAATCCTTGACACTCAAAAAACTGTGTGCTATTCAAAATTCATCGCAAGTCACTTAAAAACAAAGGGAAAATCATGACCAAAAACTCAAAATTGTTCGACATTATAGTTTTGGCCGGAATGGTTGTCAACATCATTTTGGCCGTGTTTCTGATTCTCTATTACTTTGACTTTCTGTAATTTTCTCCGGATCAGATGCCCCTGACTGAGCCCCCACATCCGCTGCCTTGGCACATCGAAATCCGATCGTTTCATCGCGAAAATCTGGCACCATCTTACTGCGGCTGGTGATCCTGACATCGGCCCCGGCTGTGGTATAGCCCCCGCCACGGAGCACTCGGTATACCCCATGCTCCGGGCTGGGGGGATTCCGGTCTGGCGCCTCTTTAAAATAATTCTCTGAGTACCAATCCTCGACCCACTCCATGACATTCCCAGCCCCATCTGCCACTCCGAACGGACTCACATCAGATTGAAAGGCCCCGACCGATGCCGCGACCCCATAGCCGTCATTGACACGTGCCCAATTCGCCCCGTTGGGCTGATCGACATTGCCCCACGGCCAAAGACGCCCATCTACACCGCGCATGGCCTTTTCCCATTCCGCCTCGGTTGGTAAACGCTTCCCTTTCCACTGGCAATAGGCTTGCGCATCATCCCAGGAGACATAGACCGCCGGCTGATTAGGCCCGCGCATTTTGCTCACGTTCTTCGCGTATCGTGCCGGAGGGCCCGCCTTGCGATGGCCCGTCGCAGCCGCAAATTGTGCATAGTGATAGTTCGTCACTTCATAGCGGTCAATCTGAAATGGATCGAGCAAAATTTCTCTGGCTGGCTGCTCGTCAAATCCTCCCACATTGGTTCCACGGACAAACGGGCCACCAGGAATGAGCACCATTTCGTCCTTAACCGGCACTTCAGCCGCTTCTCCTGGCCCTTCACCTATCTTCGCCGGCTCCTGTACCCCCTCGGACGAGTCTTCCAATGGAGTACTTGTCGTCCCTCGCAGAATCGCGATAATGGGCATGGAGGCAAACAACAACACGGTAATTCCAAAAACAACCTTGAATCGCGTCTCCAGCATGGCGGTTACTGCCCGGCCGCTTCCACCCCGGAGTCCAGATCGCTCGCGCACCGGATTCCGATCGTGATGTCATTCCGCCAATACTTGGCGGCAAACCGTTTCGAAAGCCTCGCGTTCTGCTCCGTCTCTCTCCAGGATCCGCCGCGTACGACCTTGAGCTGGCTATCGTCGATGACTTTCGGGTCTCGATACACTCCCTTTTTATAGAAATGCTCGTCGTAGGAATCGGCAACCCACTCCGCGACATTTCCGGTCATGTCATGCAGCCCGTAGGGGCTGCGGCCAGCCTCGAACGAGCCGGGAGGCGCGAGATACTTATAGCCATCTTCAGGCCCATCCACATTGGCAACATTGTTCAAGAACTTGTCGCCCCAGGGATACTTTCGCCGCCCCTCGCCGCGCCCGGCCTTTTCCCACTCCGCCTCAGTCGGCAACCGTTTCCCAGCCCACTTGCAATAGGCCGCGGCATCTTCCCACGACACACTCATCGCCGCCAATTCCGGCTTGAGCACCTTCGCCTGATCGTCTTCAAAAACTTCGATGCGCGGCTCTGGCCGCTTCGTCATTTTGGCAAAACGAAGATATTCATCCTGCCGCACTTCATTGCGGTCGATATAGTAGCCCTTCAAAAACACCTGATGCTCGGGGGCCTCATCCGGATCGCCGTCATTACTCCCCATCGTGAAGGGGCCGGCGGGAATCTGCACCATCTCCCGGCCTTCGTCCCCGACCCTGGTTTTGTACATGGAATAATCTTGCACCACCGTCTTGGCCGCAGCCGGACGCGCCTCCGTCTGGATGCTCATGACCAATTTCCGCATCTGCTTGTCCTTGTACGACTCATAGACCAGCCCGGCGATCAGGAGAATAAACGACCCGAAGACAAAAACAATTGACCCGATCAGCACACCCCTGTTTTCCATATATCTCCGTGCGCCTTAAAAATTCGAGGATGATCCCTATTGGCGAACGTCCTGAGCCGCACCTTCAACGGACGCACCCGCCGCCTCGGCCTTGCGGGCCGCGCGCATATCCAGCAGCATCGAGACCTGAACTCCGAGAAATCCACCCATAGCCGCCCCGGCACCGGCCCCATACGAAATACGCTCCGGTCCAGCCAGCAACCAGGCCAGCAGACCGCCGAAGACCGTCCCAACCAAGATACTAATTAAAAACCGGCGGCCTCCCAGAAAGCCGACGACGCCCCCCATGACCAGCCCGATACCGATCGCCAGCGGCATGAACTCACTGCCCATGATAAGGCCGATAAGCGTTCCCACCGTTCCCATCACTAAGACGCCAAACCCGATGTCGACGAATTTGCGTGTGGAAATCCTTTGATCTGTGCCAGCCTCAGTCATCACAACGCCAAACCTCTTTCATTATTTCGCAGGACTCGCCACCAGCGAACCAAAGTCGATCTCGACCCCCGGCGCAGCGATAATAGAAATCCCCCAGGCTTTGGGCGCAGGCTCATGTTGATGGATGCGCTTAAAATCTTCGTAGACATTCACCCGCTCCTCAAACCACTGGCCAACCTCCTTGGTCCCGCTTTGCACTACCACCTCAGCTCCGCTGAACATCCCGCCCTCAGTCAACGTGCCGTCAGCTTTCGTCCCGCTCCACACATACTTGGTAAAAACCGGTATGAACATGAGATCCGTATCCAACGAGGCGTAAATAGCCGCGATCTGATCGGTGCCGGCCGGCGCTTTCTGCAGCCGCCACCGCCACGTCAAGACCGGATAGGCCTTGGGATCCCAATCGATTTTCTTCTTCTTGATCCGCTGCCCAGCATCTTTCGCCGAAAGAAAATTGACGCCGTTTTCACTCTGCACCTTATAGGCTTCCCGCCCCTTCGAATGACTGCGCTGATTCTCATGGTCCCAGGCCGAAGGAAATCCATCGGCCTCCTTCCCCTGAAAATCTTCCAGCACCAGCACCTGGCCTTCAGCCGAGACCCGCTCGCTCACCAGTAGACTTGCGCATACCACCGCCCCGAAAACGACGACTGCACTCCACACCGCTCTGCGCTTCATATCCTTCATCACCTTTCTTTTCGTTTATGCTTCCTGCGACGACGAGGGCGCCAACGCCGGAGACTTCTCCTCAAAGAACTCTTCTCCCATCACCGGCTGCTGACCGCTCTGGCACATCCAAAACAACCCCAACACCGCTCCCCAAAAGACCACCATGTTGAGCGTGACCATTTTTGCGGCGAACTCCAGATCCGGCGTAAAGGCCCAAGGGGACACATCCGCCATCAACTCGCTCACATGCCAGGCCAATCGTCCGGACGATCGGATATAGCCCATCAGCCCCATGACCCAGGTAAACGCCGCCGCCAATCCAAAAAGTCCCACCATCCCACGCACTGGGATCTTTCCCCATTGAACAGGACCGTGCACAATCGCGCCTTTCAGCATAAGTCGATTGATCACCACACCTAACACAATCACCGTCAGCGTGGTGAACGCTTGCGGCGAAGAGAGTCCGACTCGAATCTTCGCAGGCAGATAAAACCCATAGATCGAGAGCCAAATCACATTCACAAGGCCCATCGTATATAACGTCCCGATCAGCACATTGCCGGTCTTGACCCATGACACCGTCATGGTTCGATTTGCCCGACGGTAGTAGAGAAAGCTGAGGGCCGTAATAAGGATCATCACGTTCACCGCGCCGTTCTTGGCCGACATGACCCCATAGTTCCCCACCACCGGATGCTGCGCTCCGCCCATGGCCTTCACCTCGCTAGCCGACATCATCACCGTGTGCGGCGTCAACCAGATAAATAGGGCCAGCGTCAGAACCCCGAGCAGGAACTGATAATACGGCTGATAGCGCTCCCCCCCCTTGATCCGTGCCATGCTTTGCCAAATGTAGTAATTGATCCCCAAGAGCAACGCTCCGATCAATAGCGCCTGCACGACGAAGAGCCAGGTCAATAACCCGCCCATCATCGTCACCCCCATGCTCTGGCTGAAGGCATATACCGAGCGCATCAACCAATAGCCTGCTATCGGCATCGGCAGCAGCGCACAGACCGTGACAAACAAGAAAATATAGCCCACCCAATCAAAATAGGCCCGCTCTTCACTCGTCTTACTGGTGAAAAACCGATAGCAGGCATAGGCCAGCACCACCGCGCCGCCGGACATAATATCCGCGAGAAACCGATGGACGTTGAGGGGATTCCAAAGCGACGAATGGAGCAAGTGCCACACGTTACCCAAAAACCGGCCCTGAGCATCCACACCGGCCGGAGCCATCATAAACGCCGACCAGGAATTCGCCAGCAACAGCAAGGCCGTGCCAAAAATATTCGTCAGAATGCCGATTGCGGCATGGATCCATTTTAACCCGCGTTCAGCCATCCGATTCCAGCTGTAGTAATAGAAAATCAAGAGCAGCGACTCTCCGACAAACACAATGGCGTAGGCCGGCATGAACGCCTTGAACGTCCCGCCCATATACTTCATGAACGATGGATAAAAGTAGATGAACATCGACAACATGAGGCTCCCGACCACAGCCGTCACCGAGAGCGCCAGCAACGCGACTTTCGCCAGATCTCTGGCCAACCCATCGTATCGAAGCGACAACGCCGGCTTTTTCGTGATCAGCCCCACAAACTCCAGTAACGCGCAAAACAGCGGCAGCGCGAGGACAAATCCACCGAAATAGGTATGTTGCTGCGTCACGAACCAGACCAATAAGCGGCTATCGAACGAGCCGATCCGTGAATAGACTGTCTCGTGGGGCTCTGGAGCGGCAGGCCCCTGCGGCGTCCCTTGCGTGCCAAAATACAAATCCGTCGCCTCACCGGCAAACGAGAAGCTCTGCGTCCCCCACCCCAATCCCACGACACTGACCAGGATCAGCGCCCCTACCAAAACCTTCACCGAGAGCAATGTAAATCGTGTCATATGCATATCATCACGCCTTTGAACCGGGAGCCGCAGACACAGAAGCCGTGTCCCCGATCGTCTTCCCGAGAATTCCCATCACAAACGGACAACGCAGCAACGCCGACGAAAGCCCTTGCCCTTGCGCCTCTTCCACATGCCGCCGATATCCGAGATAGTAACAATACAACGCCATCATGGCCGCGACGCCCCCGCCACTCGCCACCGCATAGGGCGCAGACAAGCCCGGCTGCTTTAACACAAAAATTACGAATCCCGCGGCCACCAAATAATATGTTGACGCGAAGGCTAGCCCTGGCCACCACCAATACTTCAACAGCTCACCGGGGGCCGTCTGCCTCAACCCCTGCATCCACGACGCCGTCGGTCTGAGCCCTCCGAAATAGGCACAGAGCGCCACCGCACCGCCCAACACCGTCACTGCGGCCAACTGGATCAACGCCGCCATCTGATAATCTGCCGCCACACTGCCGAGCGCGGCACCCATGGCGCCGAGCACCAGACCGGTCGCGACCCAGGGCCCCAATTGCGCCGCCTGTGCACCCATCATCGCGCGCAACTCCATCCCGTCCGGGAAGGTCAGAAACGGCCGCCCCAATACCGCCATCTTTCTTACATGCCCAATTTCAAATGCATCCCGTGCTACCGCCGTGCAGGAAATGATAATGGCCATCATCGCCGGGCCATCCGGATGTTTCAGATAATCGTACCCAACCAGCCAGAGCAGCGCCAGCACCAGCAATGACAATTGAACGCCGTACACAAAACCAATCCAGCCGGCCAACCAGCTCAGCCGGCGGAGACCATCGGCCGAAATAATGTCCCGCCAGCCTGCTTCACGCCCGACACGATAGGCCAGCAAGGCAGTTACGACCGCCACCAGCCCGCTGACCGCTAATAGCACAACCGGTTCCGTCAACGGCAATAGATGCTTCGCCAGACGATAGACGCCAAACGCCACGAGACCGGGTACGAACATGACGATACGTTTGGTCTTACGGACTGACTCCTCCGTCACCGCCAGCGTCAAACTGGGCAACACTCGCAATGCCATCCGGTGCAACATAATTGACTCGTCAACCGTAAGAGGTGAAACGTGAACCGATGAACCCTCTTTTCGTATGACCTTTCACGTGTTACTTTTCACGCCTTCTGCGCTGCCATCCCGAAATACTTGGCTTTGAGCTCTTCCATCAAGGCCACCGTGATTCGCCGCTGCCCGCGATCGGCAGCCGTTCGTTCCAGTTCAACCTTCGCCATGGCACGGACTGGAGCCGGCACTTTACTCAGGCGCCGTTCGGCCTCTGCATCCCATTCGATCCGTTCCCCGGTGCGTGGCCGCAGCAACGTCTCGTAGGTCACGACGCGCTCGCCTCTAATCCGCACATCCTGCTCGACTTCCTCGCGTACGAGCGGGGCAAGATACGGCGGCATCCGCTCCAACCGATGTAACGCCTCGTCCGTCCAAATTAACCGATCGATCAGCCCGCCCAACTGCCCCGCCGGCACATCCACCCCGACTTTCAGCCCGCAGCCCCGGCACTCGGAACGGACAAACCATTGCGGCACGCCGTCCTCGTATGTTCGCTCCTCGACACCCTCGGTATGCATCCAGCGCCCACAGCCGCAGGTCAACATCGTTTACCCAATCTTGCCGGGGTAAAAAATATAGAGCATCGCGTAGGTGGTTGTTCCGGTAATGAACAACACACAATACACGATCATCGTAAACAACCCGAGCGCCCGATGCCGACGGGCACCATTCGGCCAGATCCGCTGAATCGTCATCTCAATCGAAAAGACAACCGCCACAAGGGCGAGAAGGCCAAGATAGACCTCCAACTTTCTCAGCGAAAAACCCGCCGTCGCCACCCGGGATAAAAACAACAGCGCGACCACAGCAGTCACGGCCCCGAAAATAATGCCGACTTTCCGCCACGACGTCAGCAGGAGCGACTCCCTGAGCGTTCGCATCCCATCCAGCACTTGTTGGGACCGAAACCCCAGGATGATCATGTAGACCGCCATAACCAGACCGATGATCACCAGAATGATGTGGAGCGTCAGAACGGGAATAAACACATAATCGTAGAGCTCCTGCGAGCCGCCGAACCCTTCCTTCCCCTCGAAGGCCAAGACCCCGAGCTGACGGAAGAGATAATAGGCCACGAAGAAACTGAGCATCGCGATCATGCCCCCGAACATCAGCCAATGATGCGCGTGCGCCCGATTCCGCTTGGCTTGAATCCAGCCGATCACAAAGAGCGCGGTGAAGAACGTCGCCATCAGCTGACTCACATCCGCGCCGACTGTGGCATGGGTGCCGAAAAAGCCCGGGTTGCGTAACCAGTCCATGAATCCTGCGCCCCTTTATCCCTTGATGCCCTGCACGACCGCCGTCCGCTCCAACTCAATCGCAGACGCAAATCCGGCCGCTGTCATCCACTCGATTGCCTCACCGGTCTTGTAACAACCACCCTGTTGAGTATTAACCAATATATGGACCGCAAAGGCCGTGGTCCAAGCCGGACCAGTCCCCGCCTCATCCAGAAACCGATCTTTAATCACCAACCGCCCTCCTGGGGCGAGATGTGTGAACGCTTTTTTGACAAGCGCCGCGTTCGTCTCAAAGTCTTGATAATGCAAAATGTCGGACATGAGGGCAACATCGTAGGGACCGCCCAAGGCGTCCTGATTGAAATTCCCTGGATGCAGGGCAATCCGAGATTCCAGCCCCGCCTCTTTCACCGTTCGCTCGGTGAGTCGCAACGTAGCGGGAAGATCGAACACCGTCGCCGTCAATTCCGGGTACACCCGGCAAAAAGCAATCGCGTTGGTCCCAGCCCCGCCTCCCAAGTCCAGCATGCGCACCGGCCCTATGAGCTGCAGGCGCTTCGCCAAATCAGGACCGCTCTGCTGGCCGATTCGATGCAACACCGCCAGCACATTGCCGCCAAGCTCGGGATCGGTTTCAAAGACATGGCGATCGACGGCCCGCTGCCCGGTCTTGATCGTCTGCTCCAACTTGCCCCAATTCTCCCATTCGGCATCATGCAGCATGAGCAGATGCCCAATATATTGAGGAGAGTGCCGCACCAAATGAGTGGCCGAGGCCGAGGAGTTCCTATAAATATCGCCGTCTTTGCTCAACAGATGCATCGCGACCAACGCATTGAGCAACAAGGTCAGGGTCTGTTCGTGCGCCCCGATCCTGGTAGCCATCTCTTCAGCCGTTTTCGGCTTTCCATCCAATACGGAAAAGACGTCCAGACGGACTGCCGTCAGAAGGATTTTCGTTTCCCAGTAGTAGCCGAGTTGAAAGATTTCTGCGAGTGATAGTTCCCGTGACACACCAATCCCCTTGAGCCTGAATGGCCTTAAAATTCAGGCATCTTACCTAGTTCAGAAAGTGAAAGGCAAGGCAGCCGGACGCTGCCAGCAGGCAACAGAAACACAAAGGGCAGCGGATTGCTCCGCTGCCCTCGATGAGGCGAGTGACCTCGCCGGTAGAACAGAAAACCTACTTGATCTCAGCCTTGAGGTTCGCGGTGCCGCCATCGGCCACTTCCACCTCAAACTCGATCTTCTTGCCCTTAGCGGCGAAGGGGTGCCAGGCCACCACTTTGTGCTTGCCGGCCGGGACATCCTTGAGCTCAAACGAACCGTCTTCCTTCACAACGGTGAAATGCTTGTTGGAAACCGGGAGGAAGAAGGACTGCATGAACTCGTGCTGATCACACTGTAAGCGATAGAAGCCATCCTTCTCAGCGCCGCCACGGAACACCACCGGCTTCTCAAGCTTGTCGCCCTTCTTGGCGAGACCGATATTAAAGCCGGTCGCGGAGCTGGAACCTTTCACCACGAAGCTGTGGGGGTTGTGGAGCACACCCTGGACGGACTTGGGATCGTCAGGATCCGCATCATGATTCTCGGTACGGAACATCTTGTTGTTAACGACGACGCCCGTAAACGGAAGGAATTCGCAGAACTCCGCGACAACATCCGTCCCGGCATACCCGTCCATAAACGCCTTGTCTTCGATATCGA
>DJMJ01000025.1 GCA_002435325.1 Nitrospira sp. UBA6493
TCTATCCGACTGAGCTACGGGCGCTCAACACGAGAGGTGTGTATTCCGCCGGCACAACCCATGTGGCGGCTCCAGGTCGAGCAAGCTTGATTTGGTCGGGGCGACAGGATTTGAACCTGCGACATCCTGCTCCCAAAGCAGGCGCGCTACCGGGCTGCGCTACGCCCCGACGATCGACGCTGACTGACACGCTGTCAAAATGGCCTTGGCTTGGAGAAAGGCCTTCGCTCGATGGCTGATCCGATTCTTCTGGTCGGTCGTGATGTCCGCGAGTGTCGCCTCTAACTCGGGCACAAAAAACACCGGATCATATCCGAATCCGCGCGATCCGCTGGCTGACTCAGTGATGTATCCGTCCAGCACCCCGCGAGTCACCTGCACGGGTTCACCCGGGACGGCAATAGCCGCCACCGTGATGAAGCGGGCCGCCCGTTTTTCGCGCGGCACTCCGGAAAGCTCCTGAAGCAGCTTCCGGCAGTTATCTTCATACGTCGCATGGTCTCCGGCATATCGAGCGGCATAGACACCGGGCCTGCCACCCAATGCCTCGACTTCAAGGCCGGTATCATCCGCCACAGCCGGAAGGCCTGTGGCTTGGGCAATTACCGTGGCTTTCTTGATCGCATTGGCTTCGCAGGTCACCCCGTCTTCTTCAACTTCCGGAGCATCAGGAAAATCGGCCAGCGTACGAATACGGATGCCTATGTCGCCGAGCAACGCCGCCAGCTCTTCTCCCTTATGCCGATTCCTCGTGGCAAGCACCAACTCTTTGATCACCGACTTCCTCGTTAATCCAGCGAGCCAACCAACTCTTTTTGAATCGCCGTCAGACGCTGAATGGCCTGCCAACCCAAATTCAGGAACTCGTCCATATCCTGTTTGGCGAAGGGCGTCCGTTCAGCGGTTCCCTGCACTTCCACATAGCGGCCACGACCGGTCATGACTAAATTCATATCGACTTCGGCCATTGAATCTTCGGTGTACGCAAGATCCACCATGACTTCCCCGCCGACTTTTCCGACGCTGATCGCGGCAAGATAATCAGTCAAGGGAATGCGCTTGATCAGGTCTTTCTTCTTCAAAACCGTAAAGGCGTCGGCCAGCGCGATGAAAGCGCCGGTAATGGAGGCTGTTCGGGTCCCGCCATCGGCTTGAATCACGTCACAATCGATCCAAATGCTGCGTTCCCCCATCTGCGTCATGTCCGTGACGGAACGCAACGCGCGACCCACCAGGCGCTGAATTTCGAGAGTACGCCCGCCCTGTTTACCTTTCACCGCTTCCCGTGACGTCCGTTCGTGAGTCGCACGAGGAAGCATCGAATACTCCGCCGTCACCCATCCACTCCCCTTTCCCTTCAGAAAAGGCGGGACTTTTTCCTCGATCGAGGCGGTACAAATGACTTTCGTATCGCCCATTTCAAACAGAACCGACCCCTCGGCATGTTTAATATAGTTTCTGGTGACTTTGACCGGACGGTGTTGGTCTTTTCGACGCCCGTCAAATCGTACTAATCCAGCGACTGCGCTCATCTCAGGCTCCCATCAGCAGAATGTAAGGGTGCGATTATAGTGGAGCGTCTGGGAAAGCGCAAACCAACCTAAAATCGAATGTGCGGACGGGCTCAGATCCGTTTCTATCCGTTCATGCAACGAATCGGATATCTTGGCCAGGACTCACTGTACAAGAATGCGACTTACCTCACTATATTCCGTACACACCTTGAACTATGGGCTCTACCACGCAATTCTCGAATACAGCAAAGCCGCTAAGCTGGTTATTCAAGGATCGCACAACACCGCATCAGAACTAAGAATTTGCACCGTGGTTATCCCTGGAATCGCACGATCCCCCAGACTGCACCCCTCCCGCACAAGGAGCCAAACGGCACAAAAGATGCAGACATGTTTTTCCGGCCCAACGCTCAAGAATAGCTGAGAAAAACCGATAAGACACCTACACAATTACAAACCATTTCCACCCGAAACACCACTCCACCACAATTGCCATGACCACATTATTTTCCCAAGACGCACCACAAGCCCTTCTTGAAAACCGAAAAATTCTGGTGGTCGATGACGAAGAGCCCATCCGCCGACTCATCGGCTATCTGCTCCAGACCCATGGCTATACCGTCACCCTCGCGGCCGATGCGCGCGAAGCCCGTCAACTGCTGGACAAGGAGCCCTACGCCCTCATGTTGTGTGACGTCAACATGCCTGGCGAATCCGGCATGGATCTGGTTCGGACAATCTTAGAGGAACATCCCCATACCGCTTCGATCATGGTTACAGGACTGGACAGTTCCGTTCTGGCCAACGCGGCTCTCGATATGGGCGCATTTGGATACATCGTCAAACCGTTTGAAATGAACGAAGTCCTCATCGATGTCGCCAACGCCTTGCGCCGCCGCAAGTTGGAAATCGAAAATCGCTTTCACCGGGAACATCTTGAAGACCTCGTGCGCACAAGGACGATGGCTCTCCAGCAAGCCCTCGAATGGTTGGAACGCAGTGAGAAGGAGCTGCGCCTGTCTCGCGAGGAAACCATTCAGCGCTTAGCCATTGCGGCGGAGTTCCGGGATCATTCGACCGCGCAACATATCCATCGCATGAGTCACTATTGTGAACTGCTGGCGAAAAAGCATGGTCTCTCGCCCGAGCATTGCGATCTCATCCGCACAGCAAGCCCCATGCATGATATTGGGAAAATTGGCACCCCAGACCAGGTACTGCTCAAGCCGGGGAAATTTACCGCCGAAGAATTCGACGTCATCTCGCAACATGCCGAAATCGGCTACAAAATCCTCTCCGGTTCCGATTCCGATTTGCTCAAAGTGGCGGCGACTATTGCCTGGACTCACCATGAGCGCTACGACGGAACGGGCTATCCGCGCAAACTGAAGGGGGAGAATATTCCCATCGAAGGCCGCATTGCCGCAATCGCCGACAATTTCGACGCATTGACCACCGCACGCGTCTATAAACCGGCGTTTGACTTTGCCCATGCCCGTTCACTGATGCTGAAGGAGCGTGGCACCCAATTCGACCCTGAACTGTTGGACCTGTTCCTCTCCTGTGAAGAAGACTTGCGGCGCATCCACGATCACTACGCCGACAACCCCGCCAACCAGGAACTCCCGAACGTCGCGTAATCAGAATCTCCGCAATTCGTTGACTGTCTTTCCCCTCACCGATATACTTTTTTCAACTGCCGGCAGACTCGTTTCACCGCCTGCGGCTGACCATATCGCGTTCCCAGTTAATGAAAGGGTTCCTCATGGCCAAGAAAACCGCCTCGGTTCGCATGCGGGCTACTGGCAGAAATTGGATTGCCTATCTGTGTGAAACCCTGGTCACTTCCGGCGTCATGCCGACCTGGGAGGCTGCGACCTATCTGACTGAAAACTTGTTCGGAGAAAAACCCAACCCGCGCCTCCTGACACCATCGACCCCCCATGAAACCACCGCCCAGTTACTCCAGCGGCTCTATCAGCCAATCGCCGATTCCGCCGCACGAGACAGCAATCTCGCTGCAATCAGCAAGCTCCATGTCTTTACCGATATCAGTTTGACCGGCAATACCGCCGTGCTCGTCGTCTACCTCCCCGGCCCGCACCAGTCCGAACAGCTACTTTTACTCGATGCCGTGAAAGCCTGGGATTTGGTGTTTGAGGATGCCGAATCGTTCAATGCCTGGGCGGAAGAGCGCTATCGATCCATTCTCCACGCCTTACAACGAGTCCTCGCGGAATTTACCGACGACGTGTTGAGCCCAGCCGTGTAGCACCAACTAAGTCCGAGCAATATGCCAGGCTGAACCGCCATGAAACGTGAGTGTCAGTTGGCAGGTTCGTAGTTCAAATTAGGCGACAGCCACCGCTCGATGGCGGCAACAGACATGCTCTTCCGGCCGGCGTAGTCCTCGACTTGGTCCTTCCCGATCTTTCCGACCGCAAAATACTTGGCTTCCGGATGGGCGAAGTAGAAGCCACTGACTGCAGCGGCCGGCAACATGGCAAAGCTTTCCGTCAGCGTAATGCCTGCCTGCTGTTCCACATGCAGAAGGTCGAACAATAACCGCTTTTCCGTATGATCGGGGCAAGCCGGATACCCTGGCGCAGGCCGGATACCGCGATACTTTTCGCGGATCAGATCTTCACTGGAGAGCGCTTCACTCTTGCCATACCCCCAGGCCTCCCGCACCTGCTTATGGAGATACTCGGCAAAAGCTTCAGCCAGCCGATCGGCCAAAGCCTTGGCCATAATGGAATTGTAGTCGTCATGATCCCGGTCGAAGCGCCGGCACAACTCGTCCAGACCGATCCCGGCCGTCACCGCGAAGGCCCCGAGATGATCAGACCTGCCCGACTCTCCCGGCGCGATAAAATCCGCCAGCGCCAGATTCGGCTGCCCCTGAGGCTTCTCTGATTGTTGCCGCAACGTGTGAATCGTGGTCAGGATCTCTTTGCGGGACGCATCCCGATATAACACGATATCATCATCGGCACTGGCCGCCGCAAAGAACCCGTACACCCCTTTCGCAGTCAGAAATTTCTTATGAATGATCTCATCAAGCAACCGGCGCGCATCGTCGTAGAGCTCCTTTGCTTTTACCCCGACTGTCGCGTCATCGAAGATGGACGGGTAGCGCCCCCTCAACTCCCACGTGTGAAAGAACGGCGACCAATCGATATAGGGCACAAGGTCCGTTAATGGCTGCTCATTGATCGTGCGCACCCCGAGAAACGACGGAGTGGGAATATCCACCTTCGCCCAATCGGTCTTCAAGCGGTTCGCCCTCGCTTGAGCGATCGGCAGAAGAACCTTGGCTCCCTTGTCTTTATGCGCCTGACGCATCCGCTCGTAGTCATCGCGAATCTGCTGCACAAAGGCAGGCTTCTGAGCTGGGCTAATAAGACTGCCCACCACCCCGACGGCCCGCGACGCATCGAGGACATGCACCACCGATGGGGTATATGACGGCGCAATTTTCACCGCCGTATGCGCCTTGCTGGTAGTCGCGCCGCCGATCAACAAGGGAACTGTGAAGCCTTCCCTCGTCATCTCCTTGGCCACATGCACCATCTCGTCGAGCGACGGCGTNNGTCGTGCACGTCGCCCTTGACGGTCGCAAGCAAGACTTTGCCCTGAGCTTGATAACTCCCCGTCCGTTTCTTTTCTTCTTCCATGAAGGGCATGAGATAGGCGACGGCCTTCTTCATCACCCGGGCGCTCTTCACCACTTGCGGAAGAAACATCTTGCCGGAGCCGAACAGATCTCCCACGACATTCATTCCGGCCATCAGAGGGCCTTCGATCACTGACAATGGTTTCGGATATTTCTGCCGGGCCTCTTCCGTATCCTGATCGATATAATCCGTAATGCCCTTTACCAGAGCATGCGAGAGCCGTTCTTCAACCGTGCCCTGTCGCCACTCGTCGTCCTTCACCGCCGCCTTGCCCTTCTGCTTCACCGTTTCGGCAAAGTTCACGAGCCGCTCCGTGGCATCCGGCCGGCGATTCAGCAGCACATCTTCGACCAACTCAAGCAGGTCCTTGGGAACTTCTTCATACACAGCCAGCTGGCCGGCATTGACGATGCCCATGTCGAGCCCGGCCTTGATCGCATGATACAAAAATGCCGCATGCATCGCTTCGCGGACCACGTTGTTCCCACGGAACGAGAAGGAAATATTGCTGATGCCGCCGCTGACTTTCGCACCAGGCAGATTTTGCTTGATCCAGCGGGTCGCCTCGATGAAGTTCACCGCGTAATTATTATGCTCCTCGATCCCCGTAGCCACCGTTAGAATGTTGGGATCGAAGATAATGTCGGTCGGCGGAAATCCCACCTGCTCCGTCAAAATCTTATAGGATCGCGCGCAAATCTCCTTCTTCCGCTCAAGCGTATCCGCCTGGCCCTGCTCATCGAAGGCCATCACGACGACCGCGGCCCCATAGCGCCGAACCAGCCTCGCTTGCGCGATGAACTTCTCTTCGCCCTCCTTGAGACTGATGCTGTTGACGATCGCCTTCCCTTGGATATTCCTGAGGCCCGTCTCCAGCACCTCCCACTTGGAGCTATCGACCATGATGGGCACTTTGCAGATATCCGGCTCTGAGGCGATGAGACGGAGAAATTTCTCCATCGCCGCCTTCGAATCCAGCATCCCCTCGTCCATGTTGATATCGATGATCTGGGCGCCGCCCTCCACTTGCTGCCGCGCCACCGAGAGGGCCGCATCATAATCGCCGGCCAGAATGAGCTTGGCAAAGGCCGGGGAGCCTGTCACATTCGTCCGTTCGCCGACATTCACAAAATTGGAATCGGGACGGATCGTCACCGCTTCAAGGCCGCTCAACCGTGTGTAGGGTTCGACGGTGGGAATCGCGCGCGGCTTCAGTCCCCACACCGTCTCGGCAATCTTCTTGATATGCGCAGGAGTCGTCCCGCAGCACCCGCCCACGATATTTAACCAGCCGTTCTGCGCCCATTCACGCAATTGGGGCGCGAGCGTATCCGGCGTTTCAGGAAAGCCCGTCGGCAGGAGCGGATTCGGTAGTCCCGCATTCGGATGAGCGCTCAAGTAGACCGGCGCGATCCGCGACAGTTCATCGATCAGCGGCCGCATCTCCTTCGGCCCGAGCGCGCAATTCATTCCCACGCTCAGCAGAGGCACATGCGAGATGGAATTCCAAAAACCTTCGACCGTCTGCCCCGTCACCCCGCGATTGCTGCCAACCTGGATAAAAGTGACTGACGCCATAATCGGCACGCGGCGGGCGCCTTCATCGAACAGCTCTTGAATCGCAAAGAATGCGGCCTTGGCATTCAAGGTGTCGAAAATCGTCTCGACCAGGAGCAGATCGACGCCCCCGTCCAAGAGCCCGCGTACCTGTTCACGATACGCTGCGACCAGTTCTTCGTAGGTGGCTCCCCGCGCAGCAGGATTATTCACATCCGTTGAAATAGACGAGGTCTTCGTCGTCGGACCGATCGCGCCAGCCACAAAACACCGTCGTCCTGGCTGAGCTGCCTCTACCGTCTCGACCGCGCGCTTGGCGCACTCCGCCCCGGCCTTAGAGAGTTCATAGCCGAGCGAGTCCATTTGATAGTCCGCCAGCGAAATCGCCTGGGAATTGAAGGTATTGGTTTCGACGATGTCGGCACCGGCTTCGAGATACTGGCGGTGTATGTCTTCAATAATAGCGGGCTGGGTGAGATTCAGCAGGTCGTTATGCCCCTTCAGATCTTTCTTCCAGTCTTTGAAACGCTCGCCACGAAAGGCCGCTTCGTCCAGCTTCCGTTGCTGAATCATGGTGCCCATGGCCCCGTCGAGAACCAGGATACGTTCCTTAAGAAGACGCTCGATATCAGAAGAGACAGAATTCGCCACGGCGTAGGTTTTCCCTGTGTGAAAATAATGGGTCGCGTTGAGCGGCCATAATACTGGATGGCCCCTTGAGCAGCAAGGCAACGGCCCGCTTTCTTGACAGACCTTCTCACGCGCCGATACGATGCCAGAATGAAAAGGAGGACGGCGTTGCCTACCCGAGCACTCTGGTATAGCCTGCTACTGCTGCTCTCAGCCTGCGTGCTTCCCCTTTCGCTCTCAGCAGCCCCCTATTTCGAAGACGGCTTTCTCGGATTAACACAAAAAGAACTGCATGAACGATTGGGCATGCCGCAAGCCGTGCGGGACAGAAAATCGGCCCTGCGGATCTTCACCTACTATCCCATCACCGACTGGAAAAAATATTACAGTAAGTTGGTGTCGCCGGAAAACGGCGAGGATGTCTACACCTTTAAGCGGAATGGTATCGATGTGCGCTATTCATTCAGCTACGCGGTCGACCCCAATGACACGAGCGAAGACCGACCGTTGTTTGTGCGTTTGGTAGACATCGAATTTTCCCCGGCCGTGCCGATCGCCCAAGTCCCCTCGCTGGTTCCTGAATTCAAACCGTCTTCCGCGCCCAGTTCGCCGGCCTTCCGCTCGAACATCTGGGTCCTGCTTTTTCAGGGGGCTCCGTCCCCCGCCGCGCGTTTTCTCATCAGAGAAAAAGGCAAGGAGCAACTGGATTGGACCCTCACCTATCAGCTCTTTTCGCTTCAAGGACTTCCCGACTGGCTGACGACCAAATCAACGATCGATCGTATGGAAATCGGCACCCAAAGCCTGCAACTCGTCAAGCAGCGGCAGCGCCATACCCACGAACCGATCCTGAACCCCTATTCCGCTGAATTCGCCGCGCAAGCTGCCCCCTCACCCGCGAAACGCAAACCGATCCCCATGCCACAATACGCGGAGTGACCACCGTCGCCTCGAATGAGCCTTCAAAGAACCGTTGGAGGGATTTCCCTGACCAGCTATTGGCCGGCTGATTTGAGACGATCCTGTTGGGCGTGCCCCGCCGCAATGGATTTTTGCTTCAAAATGTCCGCCGGACCATCTTCACTGACGTACATGAGCACTGGCGTTCCAATCCCGAGAACAATCAGCAGACCCAGCCCTAGCAGGCGCAACATGGGGCTCTTCGTAAGATACATGACGACCAGTAACACGACGGCCCCCCCGCCCGCATAGTTCAGAATCTGAGACTGACTGGGACTCATACCGGAAAATTGGATAGACCCGATAGTCGATGCGGATCCCTTCTTCATCGTCGGCAGCGTAACGCCCAGCTCTTTTGCCTTTTCGACCATGAGCTGCTTCGCCGTCTCCAGCTTCGAGGAGGGAGGGACCGTGGGATCGGCTTGCTCATGAATCTGAACCTTTGCCCGGTATTTCTCGGGAATGGTGTCGGGAGATTCAGTTGCATACAGGTTCCCCTGATCATCGATATAGGAATACACCGTCCCGGCCTGGGCTGATGACAAACACAGGTTCAGTAACAGGAAAACCATTAATGCGCCGATCGTGAGATCCCTAGATACTCGTAGTCTCATCGTCCACTCCTCCTCACTGAACGCGCATGCAATCACCGGGAAACCGTTCGGCTATCTCGCTGAATTTTCTCAGGAACCAGCTCAAGCTTGGCTTGACTCACCACACACCCCTTGTTAGCATGCACCGGCTTAAACAGGAAGAAATAACGACTATGGAACAGTCCCCCTCGACGATGGATACCATTCCCGTGGAACATGAAGAACAGGCCTTTATCCGCCGGCCGCTCGTGCGCAAAGTCATCTATGCCTGCCTGGCCATCGCCTTCCTGTTGATGGTCGTCTGGCCGATGATCGTCCATTTCCAAGACCCTGATTTTTCAAAACATATCGAGCAACGCCGGGTGATGGCAGGCATGACGAAAGATCAGGTCCTCAAATCCTGGGGCGGGCCACAAACCATCAACACCTCCTTTACCGCCGACGGCCTTCGCCGGGAAGAATGGATTTTCGAGGATTGGATTAGCACATCCGAGGTAAAGCATCGCTATCTCTATTTTGAAGAGGGCGTGCTCATAGGTGGATGGTTTGAAGGTTCAGAGGAGCGGAGTCCCATGAATGCGCCTGTGGACTCCCCTCATCCCAAAATGGGGCGATAACCGAGAACTCAAGGTAGGGACCCATTTATGAGTTCGACCCCCAATCACCGCACCACAACGCAATTCCGAACACTCCTTCAGTCGGATCAACTCGAATTCATCTGCGAAGCCCACAATGGCCTCAGTGCCAAGATCGTCCAGGAAGCAGGCTTCAAAGGAATTTGGGCCAGCGGCCTCTCGATCTCGGCCCAATTCGGCGTCCGCGACAACAACGAAGCCAGCTGGACCCAGGTCCTCGAGGATCTGGAATTCATGTCCGACGCCACCACGATTCCCATTCTCCTTGATGGCGACACAGGCTATGGCAACTTCAACAACATGCAGCGGCTCGTCCGCAAACTGGAGCAGCGCAAGATTGCCGCCGTCTGCATCGAAGACAAGCTCTTCCCCAAGACCAATAGCTTCATCAAGGGCGGCGCCCAGCCCATGGCGGACTTGCACGAGTTCTGCGGCAAGATCAAAGCCGGCAAAGACGCGCAAACCGACCCGGACTTTTCCATCATCGCCCGCGTCGAAGCCTTCATCTGCGGCTGGGGTCTGGCGGAAGCGCTTCGGCGCGCCGAAGCCTATCATCAAGCAGGAGCCGACGGCATCCTCATTCATAGCGCCTTGTCGGTGCCGGACGAAATCCTGGCGTTCAAACAGGAATGGGGCAATCGCTGCCCGGTCGTGATCGTCCCGACGAAATACTACGCCACGCCGACGGATGTGTTTCGCCAGCACGGCTTTTCCATCGTCATCTGGGCCAACCACATGCTCCGATCTTCCGTGACCGCCATGCAAAAGACGGCCAAGACCCTCAAGGAGCAGGAACATCTGCTCTCTATCGAAGACAAAGTTGCGCCAGTTTCCGAAATATTCCGTCTGCAAAACGCAGCAGAGTTGCAAGAGGCCGAAGACCGCTATCTGCCCAAAGGCGCCGAAGACACCACCGCCATCGTGCTGGCCGCCTCACGCGGCGACGAATTGGGAGAACTCACCGAGCACCAGCCAAAAACCATGGTAAAAATCCAGGGCACGCCGATCCTCTCCCACATCGTGGACGCCTACAACGCCGTCGGGATCAAGGATATCGTTGTCGTGCGCGGGTATAAGAAAGAAGCCGTCACTCTGCCCAACCTGACCTATGTCGACAATACCGACTATGCCGACAGCGGCGAGTTAGATTCTCTTCTGAAAGCGCTCAAGTCCAGAAAGGGGCCTGCTCAGAGCACCATCATTTCGTACGGCGATTTGCTCTTCAATAAATACATTCCTCAGTCCCTGTGCCAGGAGCAGGATGACCTAGTGGTCTTTGTGGACAGCAATTGGCAGGACCAGACCAGCTACACACGACTCGGCGGATTCACCGAATGCACCATGCCCAATTCCCGGAAGGCCTTCAATGCTAAAATTTACTTGAAACAATTGGGGGACAGCATTCCCAGTGACGCCATCCACGGAATCTGGATGGGCTTTCTCAAAGTGTCTCCTTCTGCCCTCCCGCTCATCACCGGCATCATCACCGAACTGCTGGCCAAGCCCGGCAATCGCAAAGCCGGCATCGCCCAATTGCTCCAAGAACTCTTACAGCGGCAGCAGCCCATCCGCGTCCTCTACACCGTCGGCCACTGGCTCGACATCAACAGCCTGGAGGATGTGGTGCAGGCAGGGAATTTCTGAAGTTTGCTCAATCCCTTCTTTTTCAGTTCTGCCTCTGTTCCCCGGACTCGATGCAACAGCGGCTTAAAATTGAGTACAGTGTGAAGGTCACATTTTCCTAACGGCTTGGAGCAAGAACAATGAACAGAATACGGCCAGAGCTGATAAAAG
Source organism: Nitrospira sp. UBA6493 (assembly GCA_002435325.1). Classification (GTDB taxonomy): domain Bacteria; phylum Nitrospirota; class Nitrospiria; order Nitrospirales; family Nitrospiraceae; genus Nitrospira_D. Next base: position 11,361 of record DJMJ01000025.1, read on the forward strand.
ATAATCCGGCGGCACCGCAGCCCTATGTAAGCCCGAGGAGAAGTCGAACAAGCCCTCGTACTTCTTCGTCGGCGCGGACCAGGACACAGTCGGGAATGAAAGAGGCGCTACAGCTGCTGATGAGATCGGCGGAACGCTTCGTCGACAGTCTGCCGGCATCGAAAAATAAGAACAAGGAACTGCCCGCGCTTCTGATTGCGATGACCCAGGCGGACCGGCTGCTATCAGCTAAGCGGGCGACAAGAGAATAAGCAGGCGGTCCTCTCTTTCGGCGCAGATTCGCGTACAGGACAGTCTGGACCTCGCCTAAGGTGGCTTAGCCTTTTCTATACCGGGACAGGCCTATGATTCGTGGAGGCTCGGGCGAAGGAGAAACGGGCCGTAGCAGACGGCAAATAGAAGATAGGCGCTACTCCAACTCACAGCCGCCATGCCCAACATGACTGTTGTCGGAAGACCGATTGTCAGTCCGAACACCCTGAAGAGTGCGCCCACGAAAGCCAGCGTATAGATACTGACCGTTAGTGGACCCGCATGCTTAGCCCGGCCCGTATGGCCCAAGCTGGCGCGGGTCATCACAGCCAGCGTCATCACCCCAACAGCCCCGGTAGTCAGCGCATGCACCGCATGCGCGGCAGAAAGACCGATCTCGAACACGGCTCCGCCCAGCACCAACAATGACAGTACAAGCCACCCATAACCTACGTGCAGGACGAACACCAACGGTTCACGCCATGTTAGCCACCCCTGCCAGCGCGATAGGCGAATCATATTGATGGTCCCTGCGAGGATGAACAAGAAAGCGGTTCCCTTTGCCTGCGGCTGCAGAGTCCAGGCCCCCGCAGCCAGAACGACCATCACAACCGACAGCCCATCGAAACGGGAGAACGGCGACGGCTGTTGGTTCGCCCCCTGCTGCAACAAATACTCTCCGGTAAAGTTCGGCGTCACCCGACCACCGATCAACGCCAGTAACACCATGATCAACCCAAGTGCCATACGCTCAGGCATGTCCGTTTCCTCACCGCTCAATGCCCTCACGTGGAAGAGGATATTCGCGCCGGCATAAACTGTAATCAGCACGCCCATGGGCGCGTGAAACCAGCTTTTGGCTGTAGCAATTTCCCGCCAGACCAGCCCAACAACCGCAGCGAGAAAGGCTCCGTCTACGACGGACGACACCAGCGGGGAAAACCATGCCCATGCCATGAGAAGGCGTCCCGCAACCCACACCCCCCAAAGCCCCGCCAACTCACGCCCATGGATCGGTGGACGATCGGTCCAGTTCGGAATCGCCGTTAACAGGAAGCCCGTAATCACGGCGGGCAAAAACCCGAAGACCATCTCATGCACATGCCAATCTCGTGCTGAATAGGTCGATGCGAAATTCACAACTCCCGTCAACACCAAGATCCACGCAGACACCGCCAGCCCCGCAAATAGCGCGGCGCTCAGGAAGAACGGACGAAACCCGCACGAAAAGAAGGGAATGCTCTGAGAGGCCGGTGTTGTCTGCTCTGAATCCATCATCAAAACCCCATCTGCGCAGGTGCGCACCAAGCCCATATGTTGCCTGGGATCAGAAAACCCGGTTAGAGTCTGAGCGCCTTCCTCGCATCTTCAATCGGCATCTCACGCCAGGCGCCAAGCGGTAGATCTTCTAGTTTGAATGGGCCGTATTGAATACGCCTGAGCCTGGTCACTTCATGCCCCAGAGCCAGGAACAACCGGCGAATTTCCCGGTTCTTTCCCTGGACCAACACCACTTCCAGATGCGACTCGCGGCCGGAACTCTTTTGAATCTTCACACTGTGGCACTGGAGGCGCTCACCGGCATCGACGACGCCAACCGTGGCCTCGTTCGCTCGGGCCTCGGTGAATTCACCCCGCACGGATACCAGGTAAGTCCGCATCACTTTATTGGCCGGATCGGTGAGATAGCTCGACAAGATCGAATCATTGGTCAGCAACAGAAGCCCGCTGGTCGCCTGATCCAGCCGCCCGATGGCGTGCAGGTAGCCTAAGTCCGCCGGCAACACATCAAAGATGGTCTTCCGCGCCTTTTCATCGCTATGCGTCGTGATGACTCCTTTGGGTTTGTGAAAGAACAGAAACCGCTTGGCCGGATCCTGAATCGGCCGGTCATCAAACGAGATAGCATCTTTCGGCCACAAGACCCAGGTGGCCGGATCGCGAACCACCCGCCCATTGATCTGCACGCGCCCGGCTCGGACCCATTCCTGGCTTGTGCCACGTGAAGCAATGCCCAGCTTCGAGAGCAATCGATCCACAGTGTACCGTTTCGCAGAGAGGGCAGATTTAGGAGTCACCATGAACCATTCCCGGTAATCACACCTGGTTACTCTTCAAGATGAAGAGCCATCGTCAGATCTGAGAAGATCTACAGTCAGCCATCACTATAGTTTTATTTTGACACTAGCGTCGCGCCTCAAAATAGAAGGGCCGCACGCAGAAGATTCATGGGAAGGCTCGAAAGCAGGACTCAGCTCCCCCGCTACCCCCCAGGCTCGACTTCGCGAAGAGGCATCCGGAGACGGCGCAGCAAGACGTCGGCTCGATCCCAATCGGCCTCGTCGACCAGCACCTGACAGAGTAAGGCGGAGCATCCGGGATAGAGGCTGCTGATGTGTTCGTGCTGGAAGAGGCAGGAAATCGAGTTGGCCTCGCAGAGGCTCTTGATGATCGCGAGTTCTCCCAGATCCTGGGCGGTGGTCAGATAGCGCATCGCCATGGGTCACCCGGTTCCACTGAAATAGATTGCCGGACTCATCGCGCAAACATTTGCACTTTTCCCGCGTCCCCTCTACACTCGGTCTGCGTCAGGGTGTTTCGGTAATGCGCGCGCGGCGCTCCTGCCCCGGGCCTCCGGACACGGTCAAGACCCGTTTCCATTCGCGCACCTGATACACGGCCCAGGCATTCGGCTGGCCCTTGTAGAATGCGGCAGGATCTTCGCCGCTGGCGTTCAAGAAGATCGGTTCGGTGAACCCTTCTTCGAGCACGTAATCCAGCAGGCATTCGGTGGAAAACCCAGGCCCGCGTAGCGCGACGTCGGCCAGTAGAGTGAGAATGTCGTCCGGATTTTGAATGGTAAGTGGATTCATCACAGCTCCTTATAAGGTCGCCAGATTCTAACGAGGCGGTCTTCAGGAAGGCAAGGTACGATGACAGCACGACTGACACAAGCCCGGTTTCTCGACGCGCTTCTGAAAATCATGGACGGCAAGCACCATTGGGCCTGGGAGCACTTCGCCACCGGCCGGCTCACCAAGGACCAGCTCAAGATTCATTTTCAGCAGGAATACTTCGTCTACGTGCGCGATTTCCCTGTCTTCCTCGCGCGCATCCACGGCCAGAACCCCCCGCCAGACGTGCGCCGCATGCTGGCGGAGAATATCTACGAAGAAGATACCGGCGGACTCTCGCTCGGCCAATCGCATCCGGAGCTCTTCCTCACCATGATGGAAGGGCTGGGATTTTCCGCCAAGGACTTCGAGCATATCCGGCCCCTGCCGGCCAGCCGCGCCTATCGTGCCTGGCTCGATCAAATGTCTACCCACAAACAATGGGTACTCGGCGCAGCCACGCTCACCGTCTTCGTCGAAGGCAGCGTGAAAGACCGCAAGGAATTGCGCGAACCCTCCAAACCGAAAACGGCGGAAGAGATCGAGACCACGATCAAGAATCATCCCCTCGTCCGTTTTCACGGCGCCCATCCTGATTCGATGGATCTCATTCGCGCCCACCAGCTCGTGGAGGCCGGCCATCGGCACGATGCCTATAAGATGGTGACGGAATACACGCCTTCCGCGGCCCAGCAACAATCAGTTCAGACTAGCCTCAAGAAAAGCCTACGCCTCTGGCTCGCCTATCGGGACGCAGTCGCCAAGGCCTGCGGGATCAAGAAGGGGTAATGAGAGGACAGCTCTTCGGCATTCTCTGCTGCTTCTTCCTTGGCCTCTGCCATTCCCCTTCAGCCATCAGCGCCCAGCTTCCTGATGGCATGATTCTCATTCCCGCCGGAGAATTCACCATGGGCACTCCGGAAGGGAGCGACGGGCTGGCCGATGAACATCCTGAACGCCGGGTGTTCGTCGGCAATTTTTATCTCGATCGATTTGAAGTCACGAACGACGCCTACTTCGAGTTCGTCCTGGCGACCGGCCATCGCATCCCGGAAAATGCGAAACCTTCGGCGACACTGTGGACTCACGGATTCCCTCTCCCTCAGATCAAAACCCATCCCGTCGTCAATGTCAGCTGGGAAGATGCTGTCGCCTATTGCCGTTGGACCGGGAAACGACTTCCCACTGAAGCCGAGTGGGAAAAAGCCGCCAGAGGAACCGACGGCCGTCGCTATCCCTGGGGGAACGATTGGGACTTCTCCAAGGCAAACAGCGCCAGCTTTTGGGCAGGCCGCACGATCGACTTTCAAAGCGGAGCAGATTGGGAGGCGTTCTGGATAAAGAGTGAGGGCGCACGCATCGCGAAGGAGAAAGGTGTACGAGGCGAAATTCTGACCATGCCGGTCGGCAGTTTCCCCTCGGGCATCAGTCTCTACGGCATCTACGATCTTGCAGGGAATGCGGCGGAGTGGGTGCAGGATTGGTACGACCCCAACTACTATCGATCCGCTCCATTGAACGATCCTCCAGGCCCTGTGCGAGGCGCGATCAAAGCCATGCGCGGCGGCTCCTGGCTCAAACCGGCCGTCAGTTTGCGAACCACCGATCGGGACTGGGGCCTGATGGATAGCCGGCCCAGCGGTACCGGATTTCGCTGCGCTAAAGACGCATACTGAGAGGCATGGGCGCGAAGCGCGGCGTCAATTAGTGAGCCTGGAGGTACTGCACCTGCTCGACACGCACAAACGGCATGATAAGCCCCAATCCTTCCTGATCGTGTGAGAAATCATAGACGATCGATTCCTACGGGATCAGCCGCCCAATGAAGATCACTGCCAGCTCAACCGGCTCCCCTCGCTCTCTCGACTGCCTCACGCGAATCGCCTGCTGAGAATCGGGGACCACACGCATGTCACCCGGAACATCCTCCGGCTTGAACCGGACCATGCCCCAGCGAGTCGCGGTGAAGATCGGACCAAGCGCAACAGAATAGCCGCCAACTTCGGAATCGAATCGCGACAACTCCCCCGACCAGACGAACGCAATCCGCGTCTGCAACAGGGGATTTCCCTCCCGCTTGGCATCTCGCTCGCGATTCAGGTTGAACAGCCGTTCGTCGTGCGCCGGATCATGATGGCCCTGGCCATACACCGTCGGGCAATCGGGCGGCTCACCATCTAATGCAGCCAAGAATGATTCGATAGAGGCAGGATCGCTCAGAAAGCGAATGTCTGTAGGGAGCGTTTTCGAGAACTCTGCTAGAGAGCGGACTTGTAGCGGCCCATCCACCGACACCGCGTCAGCCGCAACGGCTGGCACCACACACAGCATAACCGCCGCTAAGAGAAAAAACAGGCACCGCATCGCACACACACTTATTCGCTTGGGGCTTGAGCCACAGCGGAGGAGAATGCCGACTCCAGCGATTGGACCGCTGGCTGAGAGGCCTGCAGCACGCCCGCCTCTATCAGCACGGCCACTCGAGGAGAAGGATTGATCCGGCTGAGCGCGGCTTTCGTCAAACCGGGAGTGGCCACGACTTTTTGGTATGTCGCCAGCCAGGCCTCGACGATGGCGCGTAAGCCGGCATCCGCCGGCTTCATCTTTCCCAGTTTCACTTGCTGCAAGAGCTTGATGATCGGATCCGATTGGGAAATAGTCCCGATGGCCCGTTGCAATACGGCCTCAGAGTCCATCAGCCGCGACTCAATTCATCGAGCAGGCGCCTGGGCCTCGCGGATCGCCACAGCTGCCGCAGGAACCGCCCCCGCCCGAGCCAGGAGAAGCCCAGCCGCCCGTCGCCCCGACTCCGAACGACGAAATTTGCTTTTCAAGCCTGGTGGCCTTGCACTTCGGACACGCCGCTTGTGCAGAACCTTGCAGCAACAGCTCAAAGCGGTGTTTACATTCACCACAGACATATTCGAAGATAGGCATCGGCATACTCCTTCTGTTGGCCCCATTATAAAATCGCCGCGCCCGGATCGCAATGAAAGGTCCCATGTACCGAGAAGAAAAATCCTTCACCCTGCAATTCAGCCTCGAAGCAATTTTCCCCGACGACTATGAAGGGGATGACGATCACCAGGCCTGGACGCGCGAATGGGAAACGAGAATGAAGCCGGATATTATCAAAGTGGTGTTTGAATCTTTGCGCAGCCACCCAGGCTGGAGCGCTCATATCAGAAATCGTGGCAAGTCCGCTCAAGATGAAATTGAAGTAGCGCTTGAGAAAGACTTTACAACACCTCAACCATTCAAGATTTAAGCGATGGCACAACAGAAGGATATTGGACTCTATCTGCATATCCCCTTCTGCCGGCAACGCTGTCACTTCTGCGCCTTCTATCTGGAAATCCCTAAGGGCAACCGGCTCGACTCATTCCTGTTTGCGCTCGAACGAGAGCTGGATTTTTATCGTGAGCAAGCCGCCATTGGCAGCCGGTCCCTAAACACCGTCTATCTAGGAGGCGGCACACCGACCGTCATTCCAGCCAGGCGATTGGCCGCCCTGCTCAACCGAATTCGGAACACTTTCCCGCTGGCACCTCAGGCGGAACTCACCGTGGAGGCCCATCCTTCGACGGTTGGCACAGGAGATGCCCGGATCCTCGCGGACGCGGGATTCACCCGTATCAGCTTCGGCGCCGAATCGATGAACCAGGCGGATTTTGCCCCTCTTGGCCGCCCCGGCTCGGTGAACGAGACCAGACAAGCCGTTGCCGATGCCAGAGCCGCCGGATTCACCAACATTAATCTCGACCTGATGTACGGCCTTCCGGGACAGAGCCTGGCATCGTGGCGCACCACCCTGTACTCGCTTCTGGAACTCTCGCCAACGCATGTGTCCTGTTACGCGCTGACCATCGAGGAAGGCACCAAGTTGGCTCAGGATATCGCCAAGGGGCTCGCGCCGGCGCCGGACGACTCGCTCCAACTCGATATGGAAGCCGCCACAGACGCCATACTGGGCGAGGCAGGACTGACCCGCTATGAAATCTCCAATTACGCCAAGCCCGGATTCGCCTGCCGGCACAATCAATTGTATTGGACCAACCAGGACTATCTCGGGCTCGGCCCGAGCGCGCAATCCTACATCGATGGGGTTAGGTTCGGGAACATCGCCAATCTGGAAACCTACTGCAGCCTCCTACAGGAAGACCATCTGCCCGTCTCCGATCGCGTGCGCCTGTCTCCCGATGATCAACGGCGCGATGCCCTGATCTTCGGTCTGCGCCTGCTTACAGGCGTGCCACGTGAAATAGCCCTGGGCAATCCCAACCAACGTCCCGCCATCGAACAGCTTACGGCCAAGGGCCTGATCGTCATGGATAATGATCGGATTCGACTCACCCCTCTCGGCCAGCGCTATCATGACAACGTGGCGGAAGAACTCTTCTGACCATGGTCAACCGCCCCTCTCACACCATTGACAAGAGCCTAGATGGAAAGAGAGACTAGCCCATTCCAAAATGAAATTCAGGTGAGGTGAGCTATGCCCGTCAATATGGATCCGGCCAAGAAACGGCGGAAAAGTCAGAGCGAGACAATACTTTCACAGGAACAGGTTGCCGAAAACACTCAGCCCGCGCCGCGCGCCTTCGGAGAAGACACCGCCTCTGACCGAGAAAAAGACCTGGCCGATGCCGAGTGGAAAAACTTGTGGGATGCGACGGAAGTCATCGACATGGATAAGATCTAACAAGGTATGGATCACGCCGGCAAAAAATAGAACGCGATCGCGAGCATCGTATAGACACCCACCAACATGGCCCCTTCCATCCAGTGCGACTCACCATCCATCCCGACAAAGCCAAGCACCAGCACCGAGATCGTCACCGCCGCGACTTCGAACGGTGTAAAGATCAGGTCCAGCGGCGTGCCGAAGAGATAACTGGCAAATACCAGCACCGGCGCCACCAGGAGCGCGATCTGAAGGCTGGATCCGACGGCGATGCCAAAGGCCAAATCCATTTTATTCTTCATCGCCACCATGACCGCCGTCGAATGTTCCGCCGCATTGCCGACCAGCGCAACGAGAATCACGCCCACGAACACCTGCGTGAGGCCCAGCTGATGAGCCGCCGGTTCGATTGCGCCAACCAGCAATTCGCTCATCCCGGCGATCAGTGCCGTCACAACCGTCAGCACGGTCACAGAGAGGCGATAGCTCCAGGGCGCTTCCCCCAGATCCTCAGCATCGTGTCCTTCTCCGGCGAATAGATGGCGATGCGTCTTCAGTGAAAACATCAGGCTCAAGACATACATGATAAACAGCACAATCGCGATTTCCAGACTCAGCTCCCGCTCAATCGCCACCCCGCGATCGGACGCCGTAAAATGGAACAACGCGGGAATAATCAGTCCGATGGCCGCCAGCAACAGCAAGCTGGCCCCCATGCCCGCCGCCGTCTGGTTGAACTTCTGCCGTTCAAACTTGAGGCCTCCGGCGAGCATCGAGGCGCCGAGGACGAGAAGAATGTTGCCCAGAATCGAGCCCGTGAGGGAAGCTTTTACGACATCGTGCAAGCCTTCGCGCAACGCGGCCAGCGCAATGATCAACTCCGCCGCGTTTCCGAGCGACGCGTTCAACAGGCTGCCGACACCGGCCCCCACATGGGAGGTCAGATGTTCCGTCGCACGCCCCAGCATGCCGGCGAGCGGCACGATGGCCAAGGCCGAGACGATAAAAATAAAGAGCGGATCGGCCTTAAGTAATTCCAACGCAATGACCACCGGAATACAGACGAGCAGCACATCAAGCCAGGACGTAAAGATTTTTTTCATGGGCGAAACCTAACATGAGACTGCGTGATTGTCGATGAAACCTGCCCTCCATGCCGACGCGTTGTTCTACCCGTTTCACCTCTGTCATGAGGAGACGCTCACGCGTCTGCTCACCCGTTTTTACCGCATCCACTTTCGCGACTACATGGCGCTCCGATTGACGCCCTTTTCAGGAACCACTGCCTACGAAGACCGCATGGGGGGAACATTTCCTGAACTGGTTGCCAGCGGCCGGCTCGTCCAAGGCTACAATGTCAGCGGACCGCTGACGGACGAAACCCGCAACGCCATCGACCGGGATCTGGCCGATCAAGACTGGCGCACTCTCTTCCACCAGGCCTTCAAGGAAGACCGGCGTGTTCAACGGGGTCTCTTCGATCCGACGCATGCCATGCCCATCGGCCGCGACCTTGTCCCAGGCCCTGCCGCCCTGCTGCGCCTGATGAGCGAGGAGTTCCACTGTCACCTCTTTACTGTCGCAGAGGTCCAAGACCTGAGTGCGGGCAGGTTATCGGGAGAGGCCGCCTATCGATTTGAGTATGGCCTGGCGCTCATCAAGACCGCCGCAGCCTTACGTTATACGATAGCCTTGGCGGAGACGCATCACCTTGCGGTTGCGACAGACTCGTCCGCGCACTGTCATTTGCTTTCCAGAATGCTTACGAGGGAAAAACTCACCCTATCCAACCACCTGGTGATTAGGACAGGGTATTAACCTCTACCCAGGACTCTGCTAATATTTTTCCATGCCGAAACCATCCGCGCCCTTTGCCACACCAGATGTCACAGAAGAAGCGGGAACCGGATCCGGCCACGGACTCGAAGCCCGGGTGATCGTCTACAATTGCGACTGCCACACCTACCAGCAAGTAATCAGCCTGCTGTGCCGGTACATCCCGGGGATGTCGTCATCATACGCCTTTGAGCTGGCCTATCGGATCGATCATGAGGGAGAGGCAACGGTCTTCGAGGGAGAAGCTGAGAAGGCAGAGCAGATCGCGTCAGGCCTGGCCGGCGGGGGACTCCGCGTTGCCGTCCAGTAACAACACTCTCACGCGAAGGAAGAAAACCAACCGTTACTTCGCCTTGCGCTTAGCTGATTGCTTAACGGCTTTCTTGGGAGCCGGCTTGGAAGCTGGCTTGGCAACCTTCGCGGGCGGCGCAGGCTTCGCCAACTTCACAGGTTTCTCGGCCTTTGCCGATTTCACCGGAGCTACGGGCTTCGACGAAGGTTGCTTGGCAGTTTTCGCCGAGGACTTGCTGGACTTCGAGGCTTTCACCGGCAACGGCATCGCTGCATAGACCTTATTGATCTTGGTCAGTTGATCCGGGTTCATCACCCGCACTTGATAGAGCTCAAACAGCTTGGCAATCGCTTTTTGATCGCCCCGCTTCGCCGCATTCAACAGCTTGCGCCGTTGATTCATTTCTTCTTCTTCCGTATGGGAAGCCGCGCGTCGTTCCATGCCGATCCACCATCCTTTTCTGAGCACATCCCGTCGATCGAGAACCCGCTCGCCCGGGCAGGTGCGAAAAATCGCCGAACTATATCAGAAAACACATGATTTTTGAAATATTTTGATAAGAGATCCGAAGAGGGTCTCAAAATGGCTGTCCCTGTGGTTTAACCTATAGAATTTTTGTCAAAATTAGCCCCCATTGAGCCCCATCGAAGCGGGTAGGTATAATCGCCCTAATCTTATCAACTGGAGAATCACCCATGTCCATGCCTACAGCTCCGCAATCGACCGTTGCCGACGACCCCAAGGCCCGTGAATTACTCCGTCAGGCGTTCGAGAAAACCGCCCGCTGGCAACCGGACTTCAAAGGCTTTACCGCCGACCTGACCGTCAACATCAACGGGAAGGAAACCAGCGGTCCTGTCATGGTCAAAGGACCACGGGAAGTCTCCGTCCAACTCGGCGATGCCGACGTCCAGAAGTGGGCGCAGGAGCAGCTCGGCATGATCGCCGTGCACCGGGGACCACGCACATTTGAAGAATCGGACGGGAAATATTCCCTCACTATGGAAGAAGATGGCCATCCGTTCGGAACGAAGGTGGATATCCACGGGTCAAACTCCTTCTACCGGGTCAAGGATAACCGGATCACCCAGATCAATCGAAAAATGGCCCACCCCGGCATGACCCCGTTCGCCTTTACGATCAATGTCGAAGAAAGCGCCGTCACGCAGGATCAGAAGAACCTGACAACCCGCTATACCGTCTATTACTACTCCCCGACCGACGGGAAGCTGAACAATGTCGAGAGCTTCACCGACACCCATGTGCGCGTAGGCTCATCCGACTTGCCCGCGACCCGGCGCATCATCACGTATGAAAACGGTGCAGTCGTCGTGAAGAACCTCACGTTCACGAATCACAAGCTGGTCTAATCCTTATCACTCTCAGCCTCTCCCCATTTACGGGGAGAGGCGATAGCAAGAAGGGCTCATCGGTCGCTCACTATGGACTTGCGGAAGAATTTTCCACGCAGCATGCGCGCCAAGATGGAAGGCTATGTCCACGTCGCGCGCATGATCGATAAATGCCGGGCTGTGCTGGCCGGAACCGAAGGGGAATATATCTACCCCTGCCCCATGGACTTTCGCCTACTTGAATTCGCAGGGATCACGGACGAACAATTCACGGCAGCGGTGAAGACGAATCCCACCGATGAGGGCGTGGCCAACTGGTTCCGTGGAGTCGCAACCCCTCACACGCAAGCTGAACTGGACGAGTGGAACGAGATGATGTTGAAGCGCGGCCCGAGTACGCCAGAGAAGCAGGCGTATTTCAATAAACTCCGCGACGCCGTCGATCCCTCACGCACCGATCTGACAGCCTGGTCCGATTTGCAGGATTTAGAAGAGAGGCGAGTGGTTCCAAAACGAGAACGAACAACTGCGCACTAATATCTAACTATCTACCGCCAGCCTTCCCCGCTTGTGCCCCCTCCGAAGCCGCCCCAGTTGCCGCCGAATCCACCTTGGCCGGTTCCCCAATACTCGCCTTGTTGGATACGACGATAGGGATGGCGAAGGTCCGGACGGCTGATCCACCAGAAAAAGGAGAGCGCCCCGACGCTGGTAAAGAGCGTGATCCAAAATCCGACGCCTTTGAAATGATGCTTGGCCAGCGTGCTGACCCGCACTTCCTGCGCCGGGGTCGCGAGCGCCACCACGGTACGATAGAGTCCCTCGCCGAAGTGCCCGAGCTGAATCGCCGGATGCAGCGTTCCCCCGCCGACTTCGCTCATGATCGCGGGCGTGATGACCGGCAACATCTGGCGGCCCAGCGTCATGGCCGCTTGCCGTTCCTGCACCGCGACGAGCACCAACACCCCGTGTTCCTGCTGCGCGGACCCAATCCCCCACTTTTCATAGAGCGCCGTTGCATATTCATTGGCCGACTCAAACGGTTTCAGCGTGGGCACCGTGACGACCACCATCTCGACGCCGGTTTTGCGCTCCAAATCCTGGCACACCGATCGAATGCGCGCTTTCCAATCATCGTCCAACACCTGCGCGTGGTCGCTGACATAGCCCATCGGACTCGGCAGCTTCGCCCGTTCTTTGGGACGGTCGTAGAGCGCAGCCTGGCTGAGTTCGAGGCAAACCAATCCCTGGCCCAATACCAAGAGGAACATCAGCGTGACGATTCGCAAGGAATGGATCATGAGCTTTTCTGTCCGATGAGGAATTCGACCTTGGCGACAAGCTGGCTCAGGCTCTCCACATAGCGCTCGAATAGCCGAGGCACTTCTTTATGACCGGGAGAAATTTGACCGCGTTTCAGAAGCAGAGCATCATGCAGGCCGGTTCCATCCAATCCAAGATAGCTGGCGACAGCGCTCAGTACCGCCTCGCCCTGTGACAGCACGGGGAGCCCCAGCACTCGCTGCAAACCGCGCAACGACGGAAGCAGCGCGGTCACCGAAAGCGGCAAAAGAATCGTAATGGCATCTTCGGACCCGCCACCTTCGACATAACGTTGCCGCATCCGTAGCAAATTCCCACGCACACCCTGCAAGACCTGACTTGCCAGATGCCGCTGATCCACCTTGAACCCCACAAAGGGATCCTGCCCCCAGAGGACGCGGTGCTGTTCCTGGATCTCCAAATATTCGAGCGGAAACACCAGCGCGGCCGCCTGCAAATCCCGCTGCGTCAGAAACAGCGGCACCACGACTTGCTCCTTCGCCCATCGCCGGTGCACCGCGCTATATTTCTTGAGCAACTCACCCGCATAGGACTTCAGCAATAACACAATGTTGAAATTCGACCGGCCCGGCAGAAATTCACCACGCACAGCGCTGCCATACAGCAGAATGCCGTCGAGATGATCCCCGTAGGTCGCGCGTACGTCTTTCACGTACCCGCGCAACTGTTCCTGCGACTCCTCCGGCAATCCTTCAATCACCCATTCACCCGGCGCCATGCACGTACCTCATCTTTCCGCTGTGATATTGCTGGCACAGGGGTCGGGAAGAAAACCCGCTGCCATGATACGGTCGATCATCGAAAACGGGGCGGTTTCTCGCCTACCCGCCGTGGTGGTCAAGACGCGATACCGCAGGCGTGGATTCCGGTCGAGCGTCCGAAACACACGGTCCCGCAAAAATCCGAGAACCGGATTGGCCGTGTTCCAAAACAACACTTGCTCATCGGCCAGCCGCTGCAACATGGTGACTTGCGGCCGGCGGGCCAATTCATAGCGTTTGAGTGTTGCGGCGGAGAAATCCTGCTCGGCCAAACACTCCGGCAGTAAGTCGGCCACGGTCATAGCATCGACCATCGCCTGCATCCGCCCTTGTGACGCGTGCGGATTCATCGCATGGGCCGCATCACCGATCAACAACGCCCCGTCCGCCACCCAAGTGGGCGTGCGCACACGGCCGGTCGGCATGAAGGCCGTCTGACCCCAGTCGGACAATCGCTGAAAGAGCGGCTTCAGTGCAGGATCGATCACCGTCCAGGCCTGCTGCAACGCCGGCAGTCCCTGTGCTTTCACCTTGTCATAGGTGCCAGTAGGAATCATGTAGAAACAATAGACCTTGTCGCCGGCGGCGGGAAAGAGTCCGAGAATCGTCTTCTTGCCGACGAAATACTTTGCTTCGGTCACCGGCAGCGGCGAATCCAGAATCGCGATGAGATAGCCTTGCGGATAGAGATGAAGGTCCGCAGGAATCTGTAAGGCCTCTCGCACCTTTGAAAAGGCCCCATCCGCGCCCACCACGACCTTCGCCCGAATCGTCACCTCTTCATCGCCTCGCTTCGCGACCAAGCCAGTCACCTGCGTCCCCTCCCTTATAAGGCGGAGAAAGCTGGTGCCATACCAGAGCGTGACGGAGGGCTCGGCTTGAATGCCATCGAGAATGGCGTGATGCGCCACATTCGGCAAGGTCACGACAGCCCGGTTATAGGGCGCGGGCAACTCTCCGTAATCCACCGTGCAGAGCCGTTCGCCGCCGACACGGCAGAAGTGGAACTTGCGCACGGTCCTGGTCGAGTCAGCCGGCAGCTTGCTCAGGAGACCGAGCCGATCCAACACGTGCTGGCCATTCGGCTGAAGGATTTCTCCTCGCAACCCCTGCGGCGGCCCGGAGGCCTGCTCGATGATGAGGGTCTTGATGCCTTTCTGCGCCAGCGCGAGGGCCAGGACAGCTCCGCCGCCTCCCGCTCCCACCACCGCGATGTCGGTGTCGATCATCGTGCCAGCCATCGAACGTCGCCTTATTCTTTCCAGGGACGGTAGCGCTGTCCGTCCTTCCACATCGCCAGAAACTTGTCGCGTGCCTTCAGCGAGATTGCGTGATCCCGGATTACATCCAGCCGCTCGTCATTGTAGCGATTGCCGCTGCCGGTGTAGTTCATCGAACCGGAGGCATTGAGCTCATCGTCGATCACCACCTGCTTGAAATGCATCAGGCCATCGTGCTGGTTCACCAGGATCGGGATGCCGGCCAAATGCAACGTTTCAACTGCCGCCTGTTGCTTTTGATCGTTCAGCCTTTCGCGATCCGTGATGATCCGCACATCGATGCCCCGTTTCTTGGCCGCGACCAACCCTTTGACGGCAAGCGGAGAGGTCAGCCCATAGACGGCCACGTAGATATAGCGCGTCGCATGATCATAGAATTTCACCAGTCTCGTCAGCGGCTCATCTTCAGGTGCATAATAGATCTCAACCGTCGCGGCGAAGATCGAGCTGCTCACACAGACAATGCTACTGGCGATCAACAGGCACGCCGCACCGAATTGACTCCACCCGAACTGCTTCGACAAGGACGGCATCGTCATTCGGCTTCGAAGAGATCGCGGAAATGATCATCAGACGCTTCCCAAGCCTGAGGAGCATGAGAACTGAGCCAGCCACGGAGAAATTCCTTTTGCCCCGCCGTCAGCTGTTGTTTGATCTGGTGTGACCGCCCCTGCAGCGGCTGGAGAAAACCCACGCGTTTTTGAAAGTCCAGCGTGGCGGTGCGCACATAGCAATTCGTGTAGGCCGTCGGTTTCTCGTCCTCACCGTCGCCTTGAATCCACACCGACAAGAACTTCTCCAGATGGAGGCCCGCGCTATCCATCGCCGGATCGGTATCGTGAAACAATTCCTGCTCGGATTCCTTCAACGGCGTGGCGTCAAGCGCCCGAAACATAAAATTCTGCTTCCACATGAGATCAATCCTCCGAGAAGGCGGCATACTGTAGGGTGGCCGGAAAGAAAGTCAAGCAACTCCCAGGCCCGGCGTTACCTTGACAATAATGAAGGCTCTTTGTTAACTTCTTGAATTCATTAATCTCTGGGCCAACTTGGGAGAATCCATGCAGGTCAAGGTCAATGGAAAAGCTGAGGAAATTCAGGGCGGAACCGTCCTCGATTTGCTCAAAATCAAGAAGATTGAACCGCAAATGGTTGCCGTCGAAGTCAACGACAAGATGATCGATCGGGATCACCTCGCTACGACCCAGCTTACTGAGGGCGATCAGGTGGAATTCCTCTTTTACATGGGGGGTGGCCGGTGACGATGATCATGCACAAAGAAATCACCGAACTGATTGGAAATACTCCGCTCGTACGATTGAACCGGCTCTCCAAACCAGGCGCCGCGACGATTTACGGCAAAGTGGAGTTTTTCAATCCTGGCGGCAGCGTCAAAGACCGTATCTGCCTCAATATGATCAACGAGGCCGAGCGGCAAGGCAAGCTCAAACCGGGCGGCACGATCGTCGAGCCTACCAGCGGCAACACCGGCATCGGCTTGGCGCTGGTCGCCGCCGTGCGCGGGTACAAGCTGATCCTCGTGATGCCGGAAAGCATGAGCATGGAGCGGGCCAGCCTACTCTCCTCCTATGGTGCGCAGCTCGTGTTGACGCCCGCCTGGGAAGGGATGAAAGGATCCATCAAGGAAGCCGAAAGCATCCTAGCGCAGAACCCTACGTATTTTATGCCGGATCAGTTTTCGAATCCGGCCAATCCGGCGATGCACCGCATGACCACGGCGCCTGAAATCCTGGATGCTCTGGACGGGAAGATCGATGCCTTCGTAGCTGCGGTCGGCACCGGCGGCACGATTACCGGGTGCGGAGAACTGTTCAAGGAAAAGAACCCGAATGTGAAAGTGATCGCGGTGGAACCGGCCGGATCCCCGGTCCTCTCAGGTGGAGACCCCGGTCCCCACAAAATTCAAGGCATCGGGGCCGGTTTTGTTCCCAAAGTGCTGAATCGGAAAATTCTGGATCGCGTGATCACCGTGACGGACGATGAGGCCTATCAGACCGCCAAGCAACTGTCGAAGAAGGAAGGGTTGCTGGTCGGCATCTCGGCCGGAGCCAATGTGTTCGCCGCGCAAAAGATCGCCGACGAACTGGGGCCCGGCAAGAACGTGGTCACCATCCTCTGCGATACTGGCGAGCGCTATATCAGCATTGAGAAGTATTTTAATATCTGAGCAACGTAGCACTCAGCTCTCAGCAGTCAGCTCCTTGCTGATGGCTGAAAGCCGATGGCTGATAACAAGACAATGGAATTTACTGAAGAACAAATAAACCGCTACAGCCGGCATATCCTGCTTCCCGAAGTCGGAGGCAAAGGACAGAAGAAGATTGCGAAGGCAAAGATTCTGCTGGTCGGCGCCGGAGGTCTGGGCTCGCCCGCCGGTCTGTACCTGGCCGCCGCCGGGGTCGGAACGATCGGTCTGATCGACAGCGACGTCGTGGACCTGACGAACTTGCAGCGGCAGATCCTCCACCACACGTCGGATGTCGGCCGTCCGAAAGTGCTGTCGGGGAAAGAAAAGATTCAAGCCTTGAATCCCGATGTCGCGGTAAACATGTATGAGGAGCGCCTGACTGCCGGAAACGCGCTCAAGATCTTCGGCGAGTACGATGTCATCATCGACGGCGTCGATAACTTCACCGCCAAGTTCCTGATCAACGATGCCTGCTACTTCGCCGACAAGCCGCTCGTGCATGGTGGCATCCTGCGATTCGATGGGCGCGTGACCACCATTGTGCCGAAGAAGTCCGCCTGCTATCGTTGCGTCTTCAAGAAGCCGCCTCCTGCCGGGCTGGTGGCCTCCTGCCAGGAAGCGGGTGTCATCGGGGTGCTGGCCGGTATTATCGGCACGATCCAGGCAACGGAAGCCCTCAAGCTCATCCTGGGCATCGGCCGTCCCCTGACCGACCGGCTGCTGGACTTCGATGCGAAGAAAACGCAATTCCGTGAAATCAAAGTGAAGCGCAACCCGGATTGCGCGCTTTGCGGTGATCATCCGACGATCACCGAACTATTCGACGATGGAGACCCGTTCGCGGGCTGTGCCGCACGTCCGTAGTGCTCAACTTCTTACGATGGTGTCGCAATGCCGAAAATGAAAGCCCTAGTGTGCCGGGAATGCGGAAAAGAATATCCGACGAAGGCGATCCACGTGTGCGAAATGTGCTTCGGTCCCCTCGAAGTGAAGTACAACTACGAGGAGATCAAGAAAGCGATTTCGCGGAAGAAGATCGAGGACGGCCCCCACAGCATGTGGCGCTATCTCGATTTGCTCCCGGTCGAAGGCACCAATTTCGTGGGGCCGCATGCCGGGTTGACACCGCTGGTCCGCGCCAAAAATCTCGGCGCCTATCTCGGGCTCGACGAGCTGTATATCAAGAACGATACGGTCAATCACCCGACCCTTTCCTTCAAGGATCGCGTCGTCGCCGTCGCGCTGACGCGGGCGCGCGAGCTGGGCTTCGAGACCGTTGCCTGCGCATCGACCGGGAATTTGGCCAACTCAGTGTCCGCTCACGCGGCAGCCGCCAATCTCCATTGCTACGTCTTCATCCCGGGAGACTTGGAATCCGCAAAAGTGCTGGGCAACCTCATCTATAAACCCCACGTGGTCGAGATCGAAGGCAACTACGACGATGTGAACCGGCTTTGCAGCGAAATCGCCGGCGAACACGGGTGGGCCTTCGTGAACATCAATATCCGCCCCTACTACGCCGAAGGCTCCAAAACCCTCGCGTACGAAACAGTGGAGCAACTGGGCTGGAAAACGCCCGATCAAGTCGTCATTCCCATGGCCTCAGGCTCGCTACTCACCAAAATCTGGAAGGGCCTGCACGAGATGAAATATGTGGGTCTTATCGACGACGTGCGCACGAAGCTCAACGGCGCCCAGGCGGAAGGCTGCTCGCCGATCTCCACCGCCTTCAAAGCGGGGCGAGACTTTTTCAAGCCCGTGAAGCCGAAGACCATCGCCAAATCGCTGGCTATCGGAAACCCGGCCGACGGCTACTATGCGCTCAAAGCCACGGCGGAGAGCAAGGGCTCCATGGACATGGTGACCGACGAAGAAGTGGTGGACGGCATCAAGCTCCTCGCCCAGACAGAAGGCATCTTTGCCGAAACCGCCGGAGGCGTGACAATCGGCGTGCTGAAAAAGCTGGTCAAGCAGGGCGTGATCAAGAAAAATGAAGTCACAGTGGCCTACATCACGGGCAACGGATTGAAGACGCAGGAAGCGGTCATCGACGCCGTTGGACGGCCGACCCGAATTCAACCGAGCCTCGTGGCCTTTGAAAAAACCTTTAAGCTGGGCAAAAACGGTGGTGGTGACGCATGATTAAAGTCCGCATTCCAACTCCGCTCAGACCGCTGACCAAGAACCAAGGCGAAGTCGATATCGCGGCCGGCTCAATCGGCGATATGGTGAACACCTTGGAAAGCACGTATCCGGGCATCAAGGCGCGCCTCTGCGATGACAGCGGCGAGCTTCGCCGGTTCGTGAATATTTATGTCAACGAGGAAGATATCCGCTTCCTCAAAGGCAAAGACACCGCCTTGAAAGCCGGCGATGAAGTGTCCATCGTTCCGGCAATTGCGGGAGGCTAACCATGTCACACTTGCGTTTTCATGTCCGCTTTCCGGAAGACAAGGTCAAGGAACCGATCATTTACCAGATCGGCCGCGAGTACAACATCGTCACCAACGTGCGCCGCGCCGATGTGCGGGAAACGACCGGCTGGGTGGACGTGGAACTCTCGGGTGAGACGGCGGAAATCGAGCGGGCCCTTGAAGGCCTCCGCAAGAAAGGCTGCGTCGTCGATCCGATCGAATTGAACGTCGTCGAATAAGGGGACTAGCTTTCAGCAGTCGGCACTCAGCATTCAGCCCTGAAGATTTCTCATACCAGGACACTGTTGGCTGATAGCTGAGCGCTTAATCAAATTATGGAACTCACCGATTCACAAATCCAGCGCTACAGCCGCCAGATCATCCTGAACGAAGTGGGCGGCAAAGGGCAGAAGAAGCTGGGCAAGGCGAAGATCCTTCTAATTGGAGCCGGTGGGCTCGGGTCTCCGTCTGCGCTCTACCTGGCCGCAGCCGGAATCGGGACGATCGGCCTGGTCGATGGCGATGTCGTCGATCTATCCAACCTGCAGCGCCAGGTCATGCATTCCACAGCCACTCTGGGGCAGCCAAAGGTTGAATCCGGCCGCAAAACGTTGTCCGCGATCAATCCGGAGATTACGATCAATACCTATCATCAGCTGGTCGATGCCGACAATATTCTTCCCCTCATCTCCCAGTACGACATCGTGTTGGACGGCTCGGATAACTTCTCGACCCGTTTTCTGGTGAACGATGCCTGCTTCTTTGCGAAGAAGACACTCATCTCCGCCAGCATGTTCCGGTTCGAGGGTCAGCTCACGACGATCAAGCCGCATGAGGGCTATCCCTGCTATCGCTGCCTCTATCCGGAGCCGCCGCCTGCGGGCTTGGTCCCGAACTGCCAAGAGGCCGGAGTCTTGGGCGTATTAGCTGGGACGATGGGGATTCTCCAAGCCTCAGAAGCCATCAAAGAGGTACTGGGCATTGGGGAGACCATCGCCGACAAGCTCGTGATCTATGATGCCCTCGACATGAAGTTCCGCAAAGTCAGCCGTCCCAAAGATCCGGCCTGCCCGCTCTGCGGACCGAACCCGAAGATCAAAGATCTGAATATGGATTACACTGTCAGCTGCACCATTTAACTATCGTGGCTGATCTCGTCATTCCACAAGCCATCCTCGACGACATGGTCGCCCATGCGAAAGAGCTCGCCCCCTGCGAGTGCTGCGGGCTCCTCGCCGGGACAGACCAGACCGTCACCAAAATTTATCGCATTAAGAATGTCGTAGCGTTGGAAGGCGCGCAACAACTCGCATCCTTCGATTCGGCCAAAATCGCCCATCTTGAACGGCTCAGCCCGGCTGAGCGAGCCGAGATCGCCTTCGTGATGGATGCGCAAGACTTGGCTATGGCACAGAAAGACATGCGCCGGAACGGCCTCACGCTCCAGGTCGTCTACCATTCACACCCGCACGACCCGGCTCGTCCTTCCGTAACCGATATCAAAATCGCCACGGACTACGAAGAATATTGGGGCAAGATCAATCTGCCGGTCCCCGCCTATCTGCTCGTCTCCCTCATGCAGCACACCCCGGATGTGCAGACCTATTGGATTCGCGGCGGCCAGGTCACCAAAGCCGCCGTTGACGTCCAGCAATAATTGGATAGGGGGTTTTTTTCCGTTTCCGGTAGTGCGATAATGCCGCTATCATCGACCCTTTTAGAAGGAGCGATCGTTATGGCACTAATGCGCACGATACTTCTTGCAGCGTCTCTCACTCTCCTCCTGGCCGGTCATAGCCTGGCCGAAGACAAGAGCTTCTATAGTCCGGTCATCTACATTGATTTCGAAAACCACCGCATCCTGATTTCAAAACTTGGCGGCGTCTTCTATATCGACGTCCCGGAAGCCGCGCGTCCTCACATGGACAAGCTGCCGATCTCCGGCCTCGTGGATTTCGTCGTTGAAATGCGCGGCGAGAACGACATGCCTGTGATCAAGACCTGGAAGGTCAAATCCGGCGAATCGGCCTGCAAATATTTCAATGGGAAAGAGTGCAAATAAGCGCAGAATGTCCTGCCATCAGGCCCCTTGTTCCAACCACACCTTCATAGTCGGTGGCAGAACCTGTCGACCGGAGCGAAGAGAGTCCTGCGATATCGCATCGGACATCTCGATCCACTCCATTGACTAACCGCTATGGGTTTGACGCCACAAAGCAACAGCCTTTCAACCATGCCGCTATCGAGGCCGAATAAAACCGGCCAGCACACTACCCCCTACAATCGCTTCCCCAGGCGAAGCGCAAACCGGATCGCTTGCCGCCAGAGCGACACCCCGTTCTGAGCTTCTTGCCGCCAGGCAAGCAATTCATCAAGCGCCTGCTCTGGCGTTGTGAACGTACCGGTTATGCGGCTCACATAGGTCGGATAGAGAATTAAGGCTCCGGCGACCAACTCGTCGAGCGCCAGCGTCCTGGTTCGACGCGTAATCGGTTCGCGGTCGGCTGACCTCGCCCCCTTAAACGGGT
>DJMJ01000008.1 GCA_002435325.1 Nitrospira sp. UBA6493
CTCCCCGCAACCAATCAGTTCCCCTATCTTCTTTATCTATCTCTCAGCCTCTCAGCGAAATATCTGGTAATTGGCATAACGTCATAATAGCCTATTGGTATTGAAGAATAGTCGGTTCGACAGATCAAATCGACCTCGCCTCGTGGGGTCTACAACTTGAAAAGCGAGCCCCACCCTTGCAAATGGGGCCCGCTCCGCCTTACGGCTGTGATGAGAGACTTAGAAACTGGAAGGGCCACTAGTGGCAACGCCCTGGCAACGAAGATAGAGCTGGAAAAATCCCTGCCAGTCGCTAAACGCCGCGTTGGAATGTGATCCAACAACAAACCCCGTCGTAAGGGATGGGTATGCCACCTGATTGATAGTGACATAGGCGCTGGAACTATAGCCTACATTCGACACGACATAACCGACTGGGCAGCTCACCGCATAAGAGACGGATTCGCCGAATGACACCGTCTGCACCGGTCCTATTTTAGTAACGAATTTCCCCGTGCCCGTACCAGACGAAGAGTCTTCCTGACAAATCACAGAGCCATCGGGATTGATCAGCCGGATCGAGCTACCGCTGGGGCAGGATCCGGTAATCAGTCCCTGCTTGGCATTCAAGGCGTTCTGTAGAAAGTTGAGTTGCGTCTGGACCATGGCGATTTGGGCTTGAACCGTTAATAACTGCTCTTGCAGCGTAGAGACATTGGTAACAGAGGAGGCGATCTGCGCCTGTAACTGCTGGGCCAACTGTTGCAATTCCGTAAGCTGCTGCGTAAACGTGCTCATTTCTGATTGGAGATCGGCAATGTATTGGGTTACTGCCTGAAAGGGCCGCCCATTGGCCCCTGGAAATGCTTGTTTGTTCGCAGAATAGACCGGTGGGGATGAAACCAGAATGGCAGCAAGAAACGACACTGTGACCTTTGCCCACATAGTACGTACCTCCGGTATTGAGACAACGGCTACCCATGTCGAGTAGTTGGACCTGAGTAGAGCAAGTCCAATGCCCTCGCCCCCGCAGCTTTTGAACGGAATGTCGGATACTGTTCCCCGAGGTAATGCGCTGATAATCCGACCTATTCTCTCAATCAATCCTGTGGTTCGTGACGAGACAGGCGATTCTGCCGCACTCCCACTGTACGCAAATTTTCTCCCGCCAAGACATCTCTGGCCAGATCGCCTGACCTCAGCAGCATACTGACGTAGAAAGACCAAAAGGATCCGCCGGTCATTGAACGAATTACACTCAAACGGTCACATACGACCATCCACGCCTGATCAGAAATGTGCAAGTTTCTTTGTCTGACACTCCCTTTGTTGTAGCATCAAGCCACCTTTACTGAGGCGGGAGGTGTCGGCAGATTCACTTCGTTCGAATCGGAAATCGCGCACTGAATTTGGATAACGTGACGCATTGCGAAGTCCAGATCTGGCACGATGCGACGTCGGTCAAAATCTATATGGCTGGCATGGCCAACAATACCCCGGTAGTCTTGAATGAAGATGAAGCCAAGGAGTTTTGGAAGTACATTGAATATATCGTGGAAAAACCCGTCTAGTTGGTGACCACATTCCATCCTGGCCCCCTTGACTCCCGTCCATTTCCCCTCGTTCCCTTCGCAGAAGTACCTCTTGCAATCTCTGTCACATACGCTACACTTCCTCTCAGAAAGAAGCGGAGGTATCCCTCATGACTCGATTATTCATGGCTACTCGTGTCGGCCTGCTCATGGTGTGGGTCTTGGTGGCAGCCGGATGTGCGGACGAATATATTGCCTACCATAAGTCAACCGGCGAGCCGCTTATCCTAACTCGACGGGCCTATACAAAGGAGTCCTGCCTCCAACAGATCCAGCAAGACTCCGATGAACTTGGCGTGACCTTGCGATATATGCATGTCAAGGGCTCGCGATTCGGGCAATCACTCCTGTGGCCGTTTGAGCCGGGATACTACTGCGAAGCTGCCATTGGCCCTCCAGACATACGCCGGGGCGTTTATCCACGCGAAGAGGGGCACATGCTGTCGCAGTTGCAATAGACAACGTCCTTCATCTCCCTTGTCCGCAGGCGATTGCCAAGAGCAGATCTTGCCCCCCAGGCGTTCTCCCCTGTCAAAAACCTGGAAGTCCTTGTGCGCCCAATGGGTTACGATATACTCACCCCATAAAGATAGAGGCAGGATCCATTCGCAGGAGGCGGGGCTCTCGGACTTTGGCCTAGCCACGACTGAGAGACTGACGCGTAATGATCAAGCTACTACTGATCGAGGATGACAATGTCGATGCCCACCTTACTCAGGATCTCCTGGCGGAGTGGAGCATTGAACAATTCGATATCACGCATGTGACCAGGCTCAGCGAGGCATTTGCCTGTCTTGGCCGCGGCCACTATGATGCCATCCTCCTCGACCTTTCACTGCCTGACGCCTACGGAATCCCGACTCTGAAACAGGTGCAAGCCGTCAGTCCAACAATTCCGATCATCGTACTGAGCACGGTTAACGATCAAACGTTGTCAATCCAAGCCGTCCAGCAAGGCGCGCAAGACTACCTGGTCAAAGGCCAGGGGCATCCCGATCTGCTTGCCCGCTCTATCCGATATGCCATCGAACGCAAACGCGCAGAAGAGCGAATGACCTATCTGGCGCAATACGATCAATTAACCGGCCTGGTCAACCGCACCCTGTTTCGCGACCGTCTGATTCAAGCCATGGCCCGCAGCAAGCGCCTCCAGCGCCTGCTGGGCCTTATGCTGCTCGACCTTGACCGGTTCAAAGCGGTGAACGATACGATGGGCCACAGCGTGGGTGATCTTCTGCTTAAATTAGTGGCCGATCGTCTGCGAACCTGCGTGCGAGAGATCGACACGGTCGCTCGTATGGGCGGCGACGAATTCACGATTATCTTGGAGGGATGTGCGTCCGAAGAAGATATGGCTGTTGTGGCACAGCGGATTACGGACGCGATTGCGGAACCGTTCGACCTTGGCCACCATCGTGCGTCAATCGGCGTCAGCATCGGCATCACCGTCTACCCGTCCGACGACCACGATGTTGACGACCTCTTAAAACATGCCGACGCGGCGATGTATCAATCCAAACAGAAAGGCGGTTGCGCGTTTCATTTCCATGTCCACACTCCCACGACGCCGGCAATCACCCAAGCCGTTCGCCACACCGCATGACCGTATAGATCCATCGACTTACCCTGCTGTCAGCGAGGATTCGCCACCCATCAAGACATTTAACGGCCGATGTCCGCCAAGGGCTCATCGGTCATCGTGCAGGCGCCACGCGGATTGACGGCTAACTGATTCAGTATCGGCAGCTCTGCTGCCGCTGGGTTGGGATGGGTATCGGGCGTCAGCACGACACCCCAGTGCTGATTGTCTCGGCACACATTATCAACCAGCAGCGCACCGGCATGATGAAACAGAAGCATCCCGCTCAACATGTTGCGCTCGCACTGGTTGCGGATGATCTCCGGCAGCGACCCCGCATCTCGCACGGCGATACCAAAATGATGATTTTCTAAGCAGCGATTGTCGGCCACGCGCGGCTGTGCGCCAGCAAACACAAAGATTCCGGACTCCCGATTGCGGCACACCTCATTATCGGAGAAGGTCACCCGGCATTCCGGTCCATACAGAATAACGCCCGAAAGAATTCCTTCCATCGCCCGGCAATGCGCAATGACACAAGTACTATCCAGCACATTCATTGCCGAATGTTGATCGCTCCCCACATACCGGAACGTGATGCCGGCAATTCGTCCCCCAGACACTCGCTGTAAGTAGAGGGGGCCGCCTCGCCGACAATAGATTTGCACCTGATCCCGCCCAGCGCCGATCAACCACACCCGCCGATCGGACACAAACACTTTATCTTCATAGATGCCCGGCCGAATGTAGATGCGATCATACTCGCCGGCGTCAAGAAGCGCGGCGCTTGGAAGGGGATAGCATTGCGCATCCGTCGCGTCGACGATGAGCGTTCTGCCTCCAGCTGGGAGGGGACTATCCTGCTCTTCAATACTCGGCATACTCCGCACGAATCCTTAGCGTACCCACTAACGCAGCAAAAACATCACAGTTGTCTCGATCATGCCGTACAATTCTGTCTTAGTGAACAGCATACACCGGAAATTTTTCCAATCTCCTCCGTTTCATAGTCGGAAATACTCCGTTTATCACCGTTTGAGACCTCTACTCACAGCCTCCTAATGGCACACTGCTTGCGACAGTCTCTCATCATGTTCCACACAAGTCTTGCCCGGACATCTCGTATGCCATTGAGGGGGACTATGAAGAAACAGGAAACCATTGGAATAATCGTCGTCGCCCTGCTCCTCTCCGCAACTCCATCTCTAGCCACCCCAGGCCAACTCCAGGATACTTCGCGCCGTCTCTACGACCGGGTGATGGAAGAGTTCAAGCACCGAGACTATGAAGCGGCGCTGGCCGGGTTTCGATTTTTCATCGAAGTCCATGGCCATTCCATCCTCGCCGCAAACGCGCAATACTGGATGGGGGAATGCCAATACCGGATGGGCCGATACAAAGATGCGCTCACATCTTTTTATAACGTGGTGTCCTACTACCCGCTCAGCCAAAAACTCGCGGCCTCGACACTCAAAATAGGCCAGACCTATTCGAAATTAGGGGATCAGGACAAAGCCCGCACGATGTATGAGCGTGTCGTGGATCAATACCCAGATAGCGCAGAAGCTGAACTTGCGCGAAAAGCCATCAACACATCCATCGCAAAAATAGATTCGCCTCCACATCCAACGGAATAACCCCGCGGGGATGACTCTCCCGTCATCAGCCGGCGATTCTTCATGCGTCCTCAGGGTCGAGACCGAACAGCGTAGTCAGCGCCGGAACGGTATAGGCTTGCTTTGATCGCAGCGTAACCAGCTTGATTCCGGCCGCATGGAGCACCTCTTTGACGATCCGATGCCGATCAGCCTGCGGTCCGCGTCGAGGCATATCTTCGACCTGAACCACCTGCGCCACCTGCCTTGTGCCCGGATGGACCAAGACAAAATCGACCGGCTTGAGGGCTATCTCGCGAAAAATCTGTGCGCGCTCCTTTCCCCCCGCATCAACGGTAACAAACGCCCAGAGCGGAACCTGGGAAAAGACAAGATAATAATCCTGCACTGCGAGTCGCATCAGGTTATAGAGGACCACCTCCTGCTCAGTCAGCAACGGCGCCGCAGCCAGCGCGACGCCGGCAGGAAGAACTGGTGCCGGAACTTTTGCAGGAGCCGGAGATGGATCCCGCTGCCAAAACACCAGCAGCAACACGCCCGCAGCCACTACACCAATGAGAATTGCCTCCATCGTCATGTGCACCGTCTAAGCAGACAAGTGGCGATTCAGGCGGCGTAGCCACCCTGGACCACCGGGAACAATACAGCCCAACACAACCGGATGCGTCGCGCCAGTCACCGCCGGAACATTGCCATATTGTTCCATGATGGTTTGATAGCCCAGGATGCCAAACGCCACGGCTTCCAAAGCCTTGCTATCCCACCCCAGCGCATCAAACGTCGTGACCGGCGCAGGGGAAAACACGTCCGACAGATGATTCATAATGGCGCGGTTGCGCACACCGCCGCCGCCGACAAGCACTTCGTCGATCCCTCCGCCATCAATCCATCGCCGGGCCGTGCCGACCGCCTCGGCGGTCCATCGACTGCAGGTTGCGAGCAGATCCTCGATCGAGAGCTGTCGCGCTGATTGAACGGCCAGCAGTTCTTCGACCATCGGCGCTCCAAAGATTTCTCGCCCGGTAGATTTCGGTGGTTTCTTTGAAAGATAGGGATGGGCCAAGAGCTTCGCCAGCAGACGCCCGTCAGGACGCCCTCGCGCCGCCAAGCGCCCGTCTCGATCCATCGACACGCGCCCCTCCGTATGCCGAAAGATGAGCCCGTCCAACACCATATTGGCAGGCCCGGTATCGAATGCGCTGATGTCGCCCACCCCTTTTCCACGAGGAAGATACGTCACGTTGCTGATGCCACCGAGATTCACGACCAGCCGCGCCCGCCTGGGATGGCGGAACAGGAGCGCATGGACACCGGGCGTGAGCGGTGCCCCCTGGCCACCGGCGGCCATATCGCGTGGCCGAAAATTGGCGACCGTCGTGATGCCAGTCCGCTCGGCGATCACTGCCGGCTCGGCAATTTGCAGAGTTGAGCGAATAGATCCGACTCCGGCATCCTTGATGCCATGCGGCAAATGATGCACCGTTTGGCCGTGAGAACCGATTAGATCAACGTGTTTCGGCTGCAGGCCCGCCTTCCGTATCACCCCGAGTGCCGCATTGGCAAACCATTCGCCGAGTAACGCATTCAAATGGCACAGTTCCGATACGGTTCCCGACACCGACGCTGTCAAGACCCGTTGCTGGAGTGAGCGTGGATAGGGCAGCGGATGAAAGGCGAGCATCTCTACCTGAAGCCCAGATTTCTTTTTAGTGATCTCGATCAGCGCGGCATCGACTCCGTCACCCGATGTTCCGGACATCAGCCCGACAACTTTCATAGTCCCGTTTCCTTTCGATCGCGTGCAACTTCTGCACAGTCCGCGCTACGCTAATGGAAGTCACGATCCGGGTCAAGCAGGCAAAGGATTCGTCGAAATCAGGCGCAGCGAGGCGCGTTGACATCACGCACCCTCGATGTTACCGTCCCCGCTCATGTTCGCACGTATTCACATGCCCTTTTTCCCTATCTTGGCCATGGCCCTCTGCGGCCTTCTTTCTCTTGAGTCCACGACAGAGGCCTCTTCGGCATCCCCTATTAACGTCGTCGTCACAATTCCGGTTCTCAAGGATCTCACGGAACAGATCGGCGGTCGCCAGGTGCGCGTCACTTCGCTCCTGAGCGGATATGAAAACGAACATACCTACTCGCCAAAGCCCAGCGATCTGGTAGCAGTTAGAAAAGCGACGGTTCTATTCGAAGTCGGCCTCGGTCTCGAAGTGTGGGTCTCGTCGCTGGTGAAAAATGCGGGTAGTCCGTCGCTGATGGTCGTCACCACATCGACAGGCATTCCCTTAATCCAAGACTCCCCAGAGCCCAACAGCTCGGCATCCGATCACCACCATCACGAGGGAGAGAGCAACCCGCACGTCTGGATGGATCCGGAGAGCGTCTTGACCATGCTCCACCACATCACCGAGTCACTAAGCAAGCTCGACCCAGCGCACGCCGCGGAGTTCCGCCAGAACCACACGGCCTATGCTCTGAAATTAGAGGCACTGCGGAAAGATCTGTCGGATCGCGTCAATCGATTGTCTGACCGCCGCTTCGTCGCACACCATCCAGCCTGGCCCTATCTGGCCAAACGGTTCGGCTTTGACATTGTCGCCACGATTCAAACCCAATCTGGCACGGAGCCTTCGGCGTTGCAACTGCAATCATTGATCTCGAAAATCAGACGTGATCATATCAAAGTCATCGCGTCGGAAATTCAGCTCAGCCAGAGAATTCCGGGTCTTTTGGCCAAAGAAACAACCGCGCGTGTCGTCATTTTGACCACCCTCCCGGGGGGCCTTCCCGGTACCGAGACCTACCTCGACATGCTCCGCTATAATGTGCTCCAATTAGTCTACGCGCTCGAGTCGGCCTAAACGCCTATTCTCATCACGCTGACTCCTCAGCGCCGGAAGGAGCCCGGTTCCTCGTGTCGATTCAGAAAGAGCCCATCATCCAATTCGACCATGCCTCCTTTGGTTTTCCCGGCGTCCTGGCGTTACAGGATATCTCCCTCACCATTTCTGCCGGTGAATTCGTCGGTGTCATTGGCCCCAATGGATCGGGGAAAACCACCCTTTGTCGCGCCATGCTCGGCTTGATGGCGCCCCTAGAAGGGCATTTGCGGATTTTGGATTGCGCCTGCGGCGAACTACGCTGCCACCATCGCGCCCAGATCGGCTATCTACCGCAGAAAGGCGTCGTGGATCGGAACTTCCCCGTAACTGTCTTAGAAACCGTCATGATGGGCCGGTATGGGGCACTCGGTCTGTTCAAGCGAGCTGGCCGGCAAGATCAGCGGATCGCTCTCGAAGCGCTGACGCACGTCGGCATGGAGAACCATCAAGACACAGCACTGGGCCATTTGTCGGGCGGCCAACAGCAGCGGGTGTTTATCGCCAGGGCCTTGGCCCAGCAGCCAAAAGTCCTGCTCCTCGACGAACCCACCACTGGACTCGACATCACGACCCAGCACAATGTCATTGAGCTAGTCGCGCAACTACATAAAGAACTGGGCCTGACAGTGCTCTTGATCACCCACGATATCAATATGATCCGCTCACGAGTCGATCGCCTGGTTCTGCTCAAAACCAGACTCTTTGCTTCAGGCCCTCCAGCCGAGGTCCTGAAGCCAGAAATCCTTCGCCAGGTCTATGGCAAAGAGCTGGTCATCACCGAGAAAGACCTCGTGATCGTCGAAGATTATCACCACCATCACTAACGGTTGACGACTGATGCTTGAACTTTTGGCCTACGACTTCATGCAACGTTCCCTCCTCGCCGCGGCGATGGTGGGAGGGCTCTGCTCTGTGATCGGCGTATTCGTCGTCTTACGAGGGCTAGCATTTGTCGGGGCCGGCACATCGCATGCGGCCTTTGCCGGTGTAGCCTTGGGCTATCTTATGGGCTGGCCGCCGCTGCTTTTAGCGATTGTGTTTGGACTCGCCACCGTCTGGATCACCGGCTGGGTCGAAGAAAAAGGCCGGATGAAGCTCGATGTCTCGATCGGCATTCTCTACACCACGACCATGGCGCTCGCGATACTCTTTCTCGGTCTGATGAAAACCTACAATGCAGAAGTCTATGGCTACCTCTTCGGGAGTGTCCTCTCCGTCACCAGCGAAGAACTGCGGGTGATTGGCGGGCTGAGCATCCTGGTACTAGGCCTGATTCTGCTCTTTTCGAAAGAACTTTATTTCATCGCCTTCGATCAGGAAATGGCCGAGGCCTCCGGCGTCCCGGCACGGCGCATCTTCTTCTTGCTCCTCACCCTCGTGGCCCTCACCGTCGTGGTCTCGCTCAAAACCGTGGGCGCCATACTGGTATTCGCCATGATTCTGATTCCGGCTTCAACCGCCTACCAGCTCACCCATAGCCTCACGACCCTCACCTGGTACTCCGTCATCATCGGCGTCTCCACCGCCGTGGCCGGAGTTTTGATCTCGGCGACCTGGGATATTCCATCCGGACCGGCCATTGTCCTCCTCGCCACGACAATCTTTTTTCTGGCCGTTCTGTTTTCCCCGAAGCACCAGCCTCGTGTGGCGGCAACCCCATGTCTGGAAACCCATCGTCATTAAGAAATCTTTGTATTCGCTGAGCAATGGATCCACACTGTAGGCATCCCACTACATGATATGTGTTGTTATTGAATCACCTCTTCGGGTGGCAAATCCTTTCAACGATAATTTCATCTGGTAAATCTATGCTTTATGATCTTCTTCTTCATGAATAATTCGGTATAAATCTTGCCCCCTATCCTTTATTATTATCGTAATATGCAATATCACCGTGGAGGAACTACATGCAGAAGAGATTACGGGAATGGGTATTCACTAGCCTGGCGGTGGCCTTTCTCGCCATTGCTCTGGCGCCGACTGGCACAGCGCTGGCCGAGGATGCAAAGCAAGATTTCGGTGGGATCGAGCCTGGAAAGTGGGTTCTGGGTATGAGGGCAGGATTTGCGCCGCTCACCCAAGAGCTCCACGGAGGTTATTCAACCGACGTCGGATCACTGGTCAACTTTCAGGCCATGTACAGCCTCAACAAATGGCTGCTGGCCGGAATGATAGTGGAGTGGGAACGTCATGCGGTCGATCAGGAACGGCCGCTGCGAGATTTGGGCCATCAGGACACCGTGTCGGTATTGCCAACCCTTGAACTTCGTCCCACCAACTTTGGTCCGGTCAGCCCCTACGTCAACATGAGCTTCGGCGTGAACGTAAATAGTTTTGGAGAAAATACCAGCACCAGGATCAGCCCTAGCAACACGTTTGCCTGGCGATTAGGGTGGGGCGCCGACTACATGCTGACGAAGCAGTTCGCCCTCAACACGGAAATGGCTTACAAGAGGAACGACGGGCATGTGACTTTGGGTAGCACGAGAAACGATGATTGGAACGCCTCCTCCTTCGGGTTTCTGTTCGGCGTGAAGCTGTTTTTCTAGATTGCATTCATGGGCTCTTCTTGAAAAGGCAGAGTATCTGGTCATTCCAGATATCCTGCCTTTTCTTTTGAGTCGGTCGGTGGCGACGATGGGTACACCGGGGTCGGCCACAGGTCTTTGAAAGAATTCGGCCATTTCCACGATGCGAAGAGCAGGGAGGCAAAGGCTATTCGAGGCGAGTATTTTTACTGCGGCTCCAGACCATCCCAGTCTGCTCTTGCGAGCTAAAACCAAGCCGCTCATAAAAGCTTGGCTGGCGTGTACAGAGCCACACGAGCTCGACTTTCTTAAGCCGAGGATGGCGCAGGATGCGCTGGACAAGCTCTGTGCCGATCCCTTGCTTCTGATAGGCCTGATCGACTATGACGTCCCAAATCGTCGCCCGATAAACGAAATCGGTCAACACACGGGCGAACCCGACAAGTTGGTCACCATCCCAGGCGCAAAGCGCAAGATCGGTATGGCGCAGCATCTCGCGCGCATCATCCAATGACCGCCCTTTCGCCCAAGGCGCCTGCTGAAAGAGTCTGAGCAACTGCTGGAGGTCGAGAGTCTTTTTATCTGAAAACGTAAGCGTAGTCTTGAGGGTGGGGGGCATTGTGTACTAAAGTATCTCCCGCTGAATGTCCCGTTGATTGGATCGAAGTGTACGAGGAAACCGATGTCAACGCAAGTACGTAGCTGCCCCAAATGCTTTCAGCTGATGTGGCTCAAGCCGGATCAGTATGAGGTCCTGGACGACGTCTTTGTCCGCGCCAAATGTCCTCATTGCTCATCGACCGTACGGTTCCGTCTGGTTTCGGAAGGAGCCAATGCGGCCGGCCCGAAAATGGGACACTAGCCATTGCAGGAATGTGTCGCAAGGACCACGTTCCATTTCGGTCATCGGCTTCTCAAATTCTTGCCCGTTACCCCTGACTCCTCACTGCCGCTTCACATTCCCCGCCCTGATCCATCTAATTCCGGCTTATTCCCCGGCATGATCTTGTGAAGAGCGGCTCGGTACTCTGCCAGCCGCTTTTCATCGATACGCCCCACTTCTATTTCCTGATCACGCTGCATCCGCTCGACATAATCGAGGACTGCTAACAATGGCTGTACAGAGCCGAGCAGCTTACCCACTTCAAAGGCCTCCAGGGACTCAATCAACGAGTCGTTTAATCCTTTGTAGGCTGTTCCGCTGCTCTGCTGCCGAAATCGAGACACGATTTCCTCATATTCATCGATCGCCTCCGGCTTAGGCCTAACTCCTGTCGGCACTGCAGTCAGATGCACAATAGGCGGCAGCTTCGCCGCATAGGTCTTGAGTTGAGCAGTTAATCCACCGATAGCGTCGAGGACATCTGACGTATGCATACTATCGTCCTATTCGACTTCACCATGTGTGTCAAGCATTCTTCGCGGCTTTTTGAGGAATCAGTTTTTCTAGCGCCTGCATCACCTCGGCCATATCGGGAGGAAGCGGCCTCGTATATTCGTGCCTCTCTCCGCTCGCCGGATGTTGAAAGCCTAATGTCCTGGCATGCAGCATGACTCGTGGAATTTCGACTCCTTGAATCTCGCTGACTTTTCGACCTCCATATGTAGGATCTCCCAGGATAGGATGCCCCAGTGAGGTCAGATGCACACGAAGCTGATGAGTTCGTCCCGTTTTCGGATACAGCAATACATGGGCCGCCAACTTTCCGAACCGCCGGTCCACCTTATATTCAGTTATTGATTCTTTTGGATTCGTCGTGCGGGCTGAAAACTTCTTTCGCTCCTTGGTGTCTCGCCCGATCGCCAGTTCGATGAGGCCATGGCCCTTTTTAGGTACCCCCCAGATCAGGGCTTCATACACCCGTGTGATCGTGTGATGCTTGAATTGTGCCGCCAGATGACGATGCGCCTGGTCTTGCTTTGCAATCACCATGACTCCCGACGTCTGTTTATCAAGC
This sequence comes from Nitrospira sp. UBA6493, assembly GCA_002435325.1. GTDB lineage: Bacteria > Nitrospirota > Nitrospiria > Nitrospirales > Nitrospiraceae > Nitrospira_D. The sequence continues at coordinate 12,141 of DJMJ01000008.1, forward strand.
CGATGTACCAATCCCGGGCGCTCTTTTCCTCCAATGGTGGATACCGTGCCGCCCGATGTCTGAAAGTGATGGAGCAGGGCATTGACCAATGTTCCGGACCAATTCCCCGGAGCGGGATGCACGACAATGCCGCAGGGTTTATTGAGGACCATGAGATGCTCATCTTCGTATAAGATCTCGAGCGGGATCGCCTCCCCCTTCAGCTCCAGAGGCTCGGCTTTGGGAATGTCAAAGGCGATGAGATCCCCGGGTTTGATTTTCTGGCTGGGCTTGGCCACTTGCCCGTTCATCTTGACCCGCCCCTGTTCGATTAGACGCTGAATGGCCGAACGCGATAGATTGGGCTCGCGGTTGACGAGAAAGACGTCGAGGCGCTTCGGCTGTTCCCCAGCCGTGATTACAAATTCGGTTTGCATGGGGAAAAGCTACTGGAGGAAGGAGAGAAAAGCAATCTCCTCAACTGTATTGCTGGATTCCACTCCATTAATATTTTAAGGAGTACAGCCTAGCGGTGTCTTTTGAGTCGGGAGATCTCTGCTTCCTGTTCGGCTACTTTTCTCTTTAGCCGTCCGATTTCTTCTTGCAGTTGAAGAATCTCCTTGTGGTGATCGATTTCCGGTTTGAATTCTCCCTGGTTTGTTATAGCAGGGGCTAGAGCAAGCGATAGACCCTCTTCAGATGGTGAAGCCGTCGCGACTAGATTCGTGCGACTTAGTAGCTCAAGAAATCCCCGATGGTCGAGAATCAATTCGCTCGCAGATGCCCGATGACCTCCGGCCCAATTGGACTGCCGGCGCAACACGTATCGTAACGATTCGAAAGACAATATCCCACCGATCCCTTTAACCGAATGGAACGGATTCTTGCGGACCTCCGCAAGATCATCCGACTCCTTCGAAAGGATTGTATGGTGATTGGCCAGAACCATGTGCATTTGCGATTGGCTGATAAAAATCCCGCCAGATGTCAGGGCCAAGTCATCGCTTCTTGGCGTAGTAAGGTAGAAAGCCACCCATTCATTCGGCAATGCTCTTTCGAATGAATTTTTGATAGCCGGCCCCAGAAACGCAATTTCCTCTAAGGAAAACACCGGCCATGGAGGCTGAACACTATCCAAAAGGCCACCGCGATCTTCAATTAGCAGTCGGCTAAGAATGTCCGACAATTCGCCGACCGTCCAGTCGACTGGATGGTCATTGTGTACGGATGACTCGCCAGCAATTCCCAGTGAATCGAGCCTGACAAATCGAGTGGGTTCTTCCTGAACGATGCGGGTCGTCAGCGCGGGGCCGGCGCAGCCGACAGAGAAAAGGGTCGCCCCAAGTAAAAGTAAACTAACCGTGAGATGTGAATGACTCAGAGTAGCGCATTGCATGGGGGAAGTATCCGCCGGTAAAAACCGATACGGTTCGGCTTATGTGGAGGCACGCGACGACCGGGCATCGGAATGATGGGAACAGGGGAAATTATGCGTGGCCGGTCTTGCGGGTGCGTTCAGCGATCTTCTTGCGAAGGCGGGCTTTTTCGAGGCTGATCTCCGCCTCCTTGACTTCTGACGGTAGGCCTCCGGCCTTGAGCCGTTGTTCTGCTTCAGCGACTTTGGCCGCAGCCCGTTCGACATCGATGTCTTCGGCCTTCTCCGCAACTTCGGCCATGATGGTCACTTTGCTCGGAGTCACCTCCGCATAGCCCCAGAGAATCGCCATATGGCTTGTTTGATCGCCAACGCGATACCGCAGCTCACCGATGCGCAGCGTCGAGAGGAAATGGCAATGGCCTGGCAACACGCCGAATTCGCCTTCCGAGCCGGGGGCAATCACTTCGTCCACCTGCTGGCTCAGCAGCTGCTTCTCGGGCGTCACCACTTCTAATAGAATCTTTCCTGCCATTGTCTCTTCCTCTTCTCACTCACTCATGCGCAGTCGGCAGGACGCATCTCGATTGCGCGCATTGACCGAGCACGGTCTTATCGTGCGCGGGCAGCGAGCAGGAGATGCGTCCTGCCGATTCGCGCTTATACCTTCACGCCCATCTTCTCGGCCTTCGCAATTACTTCCTCGATCGGACCGACCATGTAAAAGGCCTGTTCAGGGAGGTGATCGTACTTGCCTTCGAGAATTTCCTTGAAGCTGCGAACGGTGTCCTTCAGCTTCACATACTTGCCTGGAGAACCGGTGAAGGCTTCGGCCACGTGGAACGGCTGCGACAAGAACCGTTGAATCTTCCGCGCACGGGCCACGACCATCTTATCGTCTTCGGACAATTCGTCCATGCCGAGAATCGCGATGATATCCTGCAAATCTTTGTAGCGCTGCAGCACGGACTGCACACCACGTGCGACCTTGTAATGCTCTTCCCCGATGACTTGCGGGTCGAGAATACGCGAGGTGGAGTCCAGCGGATCGACCGCCGGATAAATGCCCAACTCGGCCAACTGGCGCGACAACACCGTCGTGGCGTCCAAGTGGGCGAACGCGGTGGCCGGAGCCGGGTCGGTCAAGTCGTCGGCCGGCACATAGATGGCTTGCACCGACGTAATCGAACCGCGCTTGGTCGAGGTAATACGCTCTTGCAGCTGCCCCATTTCCGTCGAAAGCGTCGGCTGATAGCCGACCGCCGACGGCATACGGCCAAGCAGGGCGGACACTTCTGAACCGGCTTGCGTGAACCGGAAAATGTTGTCGACGAAGAGCAGCACGTCCTGATTTTCTTCGTCGCGGAAATACTCGGCGACGGCCAAACCGGTCAACGCCACACGAAGACGAGCTCCGGGCGGCTCGTTCATCTGGCCGTAGACCAAGGCCGCTTTGGACTTGGTAAAGTCATCGGGATCGATGACTTTGGAGTCCTTCATTTCATGCCAGAGGTCGTTGCCTTCGCGGGTTCGCTCACCGACACCGGCGAACACGGAGAATCCGCCGTGGTGCAGTGCGATATTGTTGATGAGCTCCATGATGATGACGGTCTTGCCGACGCCGGCGCCGCCGAAAAGCCCGACTTTTCCACCCTTGCTGTACGGTTCAAGCAGGTCCACCACCTTGATGCCCGTTTCGAGCACTTCCGTCTTGGTGTCCTGATCCTCGAGCTTCGGCGCCGGACGGTGAATCGGATAGGTCTTTTTCGTCTTGATCGGCCCTTTTTCGTCAACCGGCTCACCCAGCACATTGATGAGGCGGCCCAGCGTTTCACGCCCGACAGGCACCGAGATCGGCGCACCGGTATCCACAACATCCATGCCTCGGGTCAGACCATCTGTCGTCGACATCGCGATGCTGCGGACGCGATTTTCACCAAGATGCGACGCAACTTCCAGAGTAATGTTGACAGCCGGCTTGCCCGCCGCCTCATTGGCTTCCTGGGTGACCTTCAACGCATTGTAGATATTCGGCAGCTGACCGGGAGGAAACTCCGCGTCCACAACCGGTCCGATGACTTGGATCACTTTACCTGTGCTCATCTTTTACCCCTTTGCTCAAATGCTCAATGCTGAGTGGCCCTGCTGCCAGAATGTCTCAGCATGCATCGCTCCGCACTCAGAACGACGTTACTTGAGTGCTTCCGCGCCGCCGACAATATCCATCAGTTCCTTGGTGATCGCCGCTTGCCTGGTTTTGTTGTAATAGAGCGTCACCTTCTTGATCAGCTGACCGGCATTTCTCGTCGCACCGTCCATCGCCGCCATGCGGGCGCCATGCTCGGCGGCCGCCGACTCCAGGAGAATGCGATAGGTTTGAATCTGGAAATGCTTGGGCACCAGCGCATTCAGCAGTTCCGATTCTTCCGGTTCATACAGATAGCTGCCGCCAGTCGTGCCCTCGGCCTGTGCTGCACCAAACTCGGCCGCAGTGTCCACAGGAAACAATTTCTCGACGATCACACGCTGTTGGATGGCCGACTTGAATTCGTTATAAACAACATAGAGTTCGTCGAAGGTGCCCTTCACAAAATTGTCCGTGAGATCCCCGCCGATATCGATGGCATGCTCATAGCTCAGCTTATCGAATACCCCGGTCCACTCTTGCCGGATCGTCCAGGTACGGCGGCGGAAATAATCGCGGCCTTTGCGCCCGACGATGCTCACGTTGACCTGCAACCCGCGCGCTTCGCACTGCCGGACGAATTCGGCGCTCTTCCGGACGATGTTGCCGTTGAAACCGCCGCAGAGTCCGCGATCGCTCGTGATGACGAGCACTTCGATCTTCTTGCCCTCCCGCTTCTGGAGCAGCGGGTGAGACGCGCGATTGACGCGCTGGCTCAGATTGCTCAGCACCCCGCGCATCTTATGCGCATAAGGGCGGGCGGCCAGGATGCGGTCCTGCGAACGCTTGAGCTTCGCCGCGGCCACCATCTTCATGGCCTTGGTAATCTTCTGCGTATTTTTGAACGCCGCGATCTTGCGGCGCAGGCTTTGTAAACTGGGCATGGTTTCGAGCTTTCAGCCGTCAGCGATCAGCAGAGATGCTGATGGCTACTTTGCGCCGTATCCCATCTTCTGCTTAAAGGTCGCTATGATTTCCTTGATGCGCGGAGCCACCTTATCGTCGATCTTCCCGATGCTGGTCACTTCTTTTTTCAGCTCAGGATGGTGCTGCTGGATATAATGAAGCAGGTCGGCTTCAAACTGCTGCACCTTTTCAACCGGCACATCGTCGAGGAATCCGTTGACACCCGCGTAAATCGACAAGACCTGATCCGCCACCGGCATCGGCTTGTATTGCCCCTGCTTCAACAGCTCCACCATGCGCACGCCGCGCGCGAGCTGCATCTGCGTGGCCTTGTCGAGCTCACTGCCAAACTGCGCGAAGGCCGCCATTTCACGGTACTGGGCAAGATCCAGGCGCAAAGTTCCGGCCACCTGCTTCATCGTCTTAATCTGGGCCGATCCGCCGACGCGGGACACGGACAAACCGACGTTGATCGCCGGACGAATACCGGAATAGAACAGGTCGCTGCCGAGATAAATCTGCCCGTCCGTGATCGAGATCACGTTCGTTGGAATGTAGGCGGATACGTCGCCGGCTTGCGTCTCAATGATCGGCAACGCCGTGAGACTGCCTCCGCCGAGCTTTTCGCTCAGCTTAGCCGCGCGCTCCAGCAACCGGGAGTGGAGATAGAACACGTCGCCAGGATAGGCTTCGCGGCCCGGCGGTCTGCGGAGCAGCAGTGACAGCTGCCGATAAGCCACCGCGTGCTTGGACAAATCGTCATACACAATCAAGGCGTGCTTGCCGTTGTCACGGAAATATTCACCGATCGCGGCACCCGCGAAGGGGGCCAAGAACTGCATCGGAGCCGGATCGCTGGCCGTCGCCGCCACAACCATGCTGTATTCCATGGCGTGATTTTCTTCGAGCGTCTTCACGACGCGGGCGACGGTCGAACGCTTTTGCCCGACCGCGACATAGATACAAAACACCCCGAGGCCCTTTTGATTGATAATCGTATCGACGGCAATGGCGGTCTTGCCGGTCTGCCGGTCGCCGATGATCAATTCGCGCTGGCCGCGGCCGATGGGAATCATGGCGTCGATGGCCTTGATGCCAGTCTGCAACGGTTCATGAACGGATTGACGGGTATTCACGCCGGGCGCCACGACTTCGATACGGGACTTATGCGGCGAATTGATCGGGCCCTTGCCGTCAATCGGCTGGCCGATGGCATTCACGACACGTCCGACGAGCGCTTCACCGACCGGAATTTCCGCGATGCGGCCTGTGCGCTTGACCGGGTCACCTTCTTTAATGCCGACATCGTCACCCATCAACACGGCACCAACATTGTCTTCTTCAAGATTCAGCGCGATCCCGTAGAGGCCGCCGGGGAATTCGAGCATTTCGCCGGCCATGGCTCCATCCAAGCCATAGATCTTGGCGATACCGTCGCCGACCTGGATGACAGATCCGGTTTCCTTAACATCGACCTGTTTGTCGAAGCCCTTGATCTTTTCTTTAATGATCGCACTGATTTCTTCTGCCTTGATCTGCATGGCTACTCCTTAGTCAACAGGCTCTGCATCGCCCGCAAGCGCCCGCGGACGGTGCTATCGACAACCGCGCTGCCGATATGAATTTGCACGCCGGCTAGGTGGCTTGCATCAACCTGAAATGTGACATCGACTTCGCGTTTCAGAGTCTCGCGAAGGCGGGTTTTCATTCGATCTTGCTCGGCGGACGACAAGGCGGCAGCGGATGAGACCGTCACCGGCTGCGTGCCCTTGGAAGCATCGACCAGTTTGGCAAACGCCTCGGCAATTTCCGGCAGGAATCCGACTCGATTCTTTTTCACAAGCTGCCCAAGGAACGTCTTGCCAATAGGAGGGCATCCGAGGCGGGAACCGATCTCGCCAAGCACTGCAATTTTGTCTTCCACCCCAAACGCCGGTGAGGCCACGACATGGCGAAGCGATACCGAATCCTTGACGGCCTCACCCAGGCCATTCAGGGCCGTGCGAGTGGCTCCGATATTCGATTGGTCGAGCAGCTCGAAGAGGGCTTGTGCGTAACGTCGCGCAACTGCTGTCTTAATCACTGTCTGCGTCCACTCACTTCTACTTTGGGCACACGAAATAGCTTCGCGCAATGCGCACGAAAAATAGCGCGCCAAGGTACCACTGGAACAGCTAGACTGTCAACCAGCCCGAAAGCGGATCAAGGCCTTCGGAATCTACCTTTTTTCAACCGATCACAATCCGGCCCTGTTGCCCCACAAAAACGACCGAGCTTCCTCACCGACCAAATAGCCCTTTCAACAATTCTCTTCCCTCCTGTTCGAGGTCTTGTGGTTTGGTGGTGCCCTTGAGCAATCCGCCCACCGCTTCTTCCACTTTCTTTTGAATCTGTTCTTGGGCTTTACCGATAAGCCCTTTCATATCAAGCCCATAGGTCGGCGCTTCCAGCGTCCCTCCGATGAGCAGCGGCAATGCGAGCCGCCTGTCCTTCATCGCCAGCCGTGCTACCGGCGAAGCCCCGGCAATCTGCTGGCTCAGCGCTTCGGAGAGGCGAAGATTCACCGTCATGTTCAGCGCATGGTCGAATCGGATCGTGCCGCCGCCTGTGGCTTGAAAATCGTGGCTATCCATCAACATATTTGAAAGTGTCACCACACCCTTGGTGATGGCCAGGTCCGTCTCGATCGTGGAGAACGCCGTCGCCTTGGCTTCACCGACAGCAATACCGGCCACCTTTAGAATCGAGACGGCTTCTTGAAGCAAGTTCACTCCCTCGATCTTGCCGTCCTTGACTGCAACGTGACCACCGCCTTCCAACGTATTGGTCAAATCCGAAATGCGAAACCCCTGCCCTTTCACCGAGACATCAGCCCCGGCGGTTCCGCTGACCGATATCGGCGTCTCGGCAACTGCGTCGATGGCCGGGCCAAGTTGCAGCCCCTGCAAGGATAGTTTCCCATTAAACGGAGGCGCCACGCTTCCGGAGACGAGACCGCCTTGCATCGCAAGGGTCCCACCGAATAGTTCGAGGGAAAGATCGCGAAGAGCGAGAGCCTGCCCCTTCGTTTCCACCACCAGCTTAAAATTCTTGGCCTCGACCGGCTTCTTGACGGGAAGAGTCATCGGCAGGTTGGCCGTGTTGATGGCCGGAGAGGTCACCGTAATCGCAGCCTGCGGCCCGGCTGTTTTGCCCGTGATGGTAAACGCCGTTTTCCCCAGTGCCAGCTGAAGATTGATTGCATCGAGGTCTGTCGCCTCTTTCAGCGGGCCGAAGTTGCCATCAAGCGAGACCGGCAGGTTCAGCGGCTGAACCTGCGTCGCGAAGTGCAGCGTCGGCGATTCACCCAAGTGAACCGACTGCAGTAAAAGCTCCATATCTTGCAACACATATTCGACCGGTTGAGGCTGAGACATATCGCGATACGTCACCTTGCCGCCCACAATCGACACACGATCCACGGCTAGCAGGGCGAGAATCTTCAACGGCCCGTCGGGCGATGGTACCGGCGCGCGCGATGGTTTCTCTGGTACGGCCACACCCTTACGCCCCAGCGTGGAGGCATTGAGGACACCGTTCTTATTCTTGATGACCGTAATCAACGGCTCGCGCAGGGTGATCTCTTCGACCTCCACCTTCCCGCTCAACAGCGGCATCAGCTTCACCCCGACATCCACCAACGCAAGCGATGCAAACGGCCCGCCCCCGAAGGCCGGATCCTCCACGACCGTGAATCCCGTCACCCGCGCGCCGAGCCTCGGCCAAATGGTCAAACGGATACCTTCAAGGGTGACCTTGCGATTCAGTGCCTCCTCTATCAGAGGACGATACTGATCCTGGTATTTATTGAGATCCACGATAAAGGGGAGGAGCAGCACCAGCCCAACTAGCAATACCAGAGTCACGCCGAGACCGATGAGAATTTTCATGCTGCACCTCCAGTTCTCGTCGCAGTATAGGAAAGAGCCCCTAGTGGGTCAAATGCGCATCATTAGGGCTGGTTCGCGCCTTGCCGCTCACAGGGCCGCATGTTACAATCCCGCCTCTCGTATAGGCGCGGAGAGGTGCGAGAGTGGACGAATCGACATGCTTGGAAAGCATGCGTCGGGGCAACTCGACCGTGGGTTCGAATCCCACCC
>DJMJ01000030.1 GCA_002435325.1 Nitrospira sp. UBA6493
TTGATACGGTCGGTCAGCGTCACTGGCTTCAATGTATATTGATAGGTCCACATCTCTTCCGTCATCAGCGAATAGCTGAGACTTGCACGGTCCAAACGGTGCCATTCGAGTTCCCCTTGGCCTGTCCCTCGGCGAATTTGCTTCGCCTGTTGGGAGAGGACATGTTTCGCACGCGGTGTCCCGACTAAGATGACCGGGAGGCCGATAGTGTTCACTAGTGTCACCAGATAGTTCAGGACTTTGTCAGCCCCGTCGCCATCGGCATGAAGAAGGTGTTGGATTTCATCGATGATGAGCACGGAGAGGCAGTGATTCGCGGCTACGGTCGCTACAGCCGAAATCAGTGAGTCCACCGTCGCCCGATCCCCTCCGTACAGCTCGTAATAACCTACTTCTTCGCCGCTCGGGAGCTTTGTTTTCCCGATGATAGCATCCACGGCTTGCAAGAATTGAATGAGCAATGATCGCAACGAACCATTGCCAGGACAATCGAGATGGAGCCAGACCAGTTGATCAAAATGGAACGGTTTGCCGTTGTACTCAGTATGGAGGATACGCTGAGGATAGAGCTCCATGAGGATTCGTTCGATCGAGGTGGTTTTGCCTGCGCCACTGGGGGCAGTAAAGTGGAAGCCCAGGGCCGTCGTGCGCTGGTATGGAGCCGACGCAGGTCTCTTTATATAGTCGTGAAACTGATCGATGTGCTCGAAACACTTGCGGTGATAGCCTACTGTCAATGGATTGCGATACGGCAAGCTGCCGCGAATGACTCGATCCAGGCGCTGTTGGAGATCGATGTGCATCGCCAACGGCCTGAACCAGTTTAGCAATGCAGCTTGAACTACGTGGAGAAGGGCTTCCGGTTTGAGCAACCGCTCTTGTTCATCATAGACAGGTGTCGAGGCAAGCCGGGAGATGACCTCTTCCTTTGACAGGATAGGCCCTAGGGCTTCCAGTGTCGGGATGCCCCGGTAGAGCGGCACCTCTTGTTTGGTGTCATAGGTGGCGGCAATCTGGGCGCCTTGACGGATGAGCGCGCTCAGGTTTGGTTTCGCTCTCTTGCTCCGTTTGACGGGATTGGCCATGGCTTCCTCCTAGTATGAGAGTGTGAGGCGTGTCCCTCTGCAAAGCGCTTGCGAGTCTGAGCCATTGAGACTCAACACTCACGGGAGTCCTAGAGGAAATTGATGTAAGTGCACGTTCATGCTGTCCTCACTACGGCGGCCGTGCGCAGCAACTCGGCCGGTTCATCGATGCCAATGTATTCTTCTGCGTCCTCCTCCACAGTAGGTGCGACGGGGTCTTGGCCAGTGGCCAGAGCGCGCTCATACTCGCGCTCCGTCCGCTTGTTGTCTTTGACGCCCTGTAGGGCTGCCCGTTTGCTCTGTGGTACCTGCACTTCTTTCAGATTCTCCTGGGCTGCGCGGACTATCGCTTCCTGCATGGTCCGCGGGACGACGGCTCGATGCACTTCCGTGAGTTTAGCCTCGGATTGTTTCATTGCCCGCATCGCGAGGTAGTCTTCGACCTCATACCAGTCATGGCTGCGAAATGTGTCTTCATGCATCCGGTCCAACAGTGTGCACGCCTCCATCCTGTCGTCCTCTTTCACAAGATAGAGCACCTCGGGGCTCCGTGGATCATAGGAGACTTCCACATCCCATTCTTTTGCCGACGCCTGGGAAAACCAGTGGGCGTTCCGAGCGGTTTCACAGGAGTAGTACAGATTCTTGAACTTCAGGCCGTGGCGCGTGACTCTCGCTTTGCTGCGAGGGAGCAGAATAGCGTGAATTTGCTTGGGGTCTTCCCAGCGAAGCCGAGAACTATTGGCGCTTAGGCCCCAACGCCAGATCTCCGATGGATAGAGATCGAGATCGTCGCGGATCATGCATTTGGTGACGGGATAGTTCTCCAACAAGCGGTGGTTGTTGTACTGGATAATGCACCAAATCAGCAGTTGGCGCAGATCTTTGAGTGTCAGTACACCATCGAGGCGGGTGTCTTTGTCTCCCCGTTCTCGCGTTGGATGGAGATAACCCGGGACCCAGCGGAGTTTCTCCTGCACAGTCCGGAAATAGCACTCCACGAGAAATTTCCAATCTGGGCGGTAGGGTGGCGTGTTATGCAGCAGGATATCAAGGCTGTTCAGGCTGGTAGCGTTGTAGCCCAAGAATTCCCCATTATCCGCGGTGATCGCCTCGGGAAGACCAGCAGAAGGCCAAGCGCCCGGCTGGATATCGACCCCCAAGGATTTACAGAAGGCCACTTTGTCCATGAAGGCGCTTTCCAGAGCCTGCAGTGCGCCCATCCAGCTGGGTCCTTCCATCAATACGGCGAATCCGACAATCATGCGGCTAAAGACATCGACCACTAAGTAAATGACAGGTCGTCCAATGATCCGATTCAGATCTAATTGGCTCCGCAAGTAAATATCCCCAACCGTGGCATCAATTTGGTACAAACTACCGGGCCAGGGTGCCAAGGTCGCGGTATCCCCGGTAAGTTCACGTTCTTCGAGATTCCAGCGATGGGAACCAATTTTGCGCTTACGCGCCTCCGGTTTATGAAGAAACTCCTTTTCATAGACGTACCAGGCTTGGCGTTGTGTCGGCAGTCTGTCGGATGACCACGGCCGTGGGACCCAAACACCATTCACAAACTCGAGTCCGTCAATGAATTGGGTGGTCGTAATCTTGTGAAAGGCAGCCGCGAAGGAGAGATCGGTCTTGAGATACCAGTCATCGACCCCTCGTTTGAGACGTTGATACATGTCCTTATCGACGTTGATTCCGACCACGGTTGTTCGATTCGTTTGGACGACCTGCTTGGGCCGTCCTCGCTTCTTACCCTGCGTGCACGTTTTCGTGACGTTTTTCCCACCCCGCAGGTGCCAGTCAGGTAAAAAGGCATTGCGGAGTTGACCGGATTGCCAATAGCGTCGCAGATACTTGTAAATCTTCTTTTTCTTCCAGTTCGTTTCCTGCGTGATCTTCAAAATAATCGCCCCGCGGCGGGACTTCTGCAGCAGGGCCTCCCTGTAGGTCTCCAAATACGGACCAAGGATGGCATGCAAATGGTCCCGCACCTGGCACTTCTCGTGTGAAAGCTCTGCATCACTTGTCCGAAGGTATGCGTAAGGGTCCTCGGTGACGATCGTCGCCTCACCGGTCTGGATGGCCGTGCGGACTTGAGCCATGGGACGAGAATGGGGCAATCCTTTCTTCTTGCTCAGATTGATCATCCAAGCCTCTTCACCGTTAGAGGCGAAGTAGAGGATCCGCTCGATCGACTGCACTTCTTCGATGTTGGACGGATTACGCCAAGCTAGTAATGAATTGTTGAGAAGCTCCATGGGGAAGCAGTCTCCCGGACATTAGAGGTTGAGGGCGGAATCGCAACGGTTCATGAGGAGAGAGTTGTTGCGAAATGTCGATAGGCCATTGTCCATTAGCCAACAAATGCCGGGCGACAAGAAGCCCGGTTCCTTTCTCAACCGTGTAGCGTTGTTCATAGTCGGCACACAGGTCCCTCAGAAGCACATTTGGACGAACATTATCTTGGAGATAATCCGAGACATGGCGAATGATGTCTCTCGGTATTCCTTTGAGGGCACGCGACTTCTTATATGGGAAGAGAAACCGAACGTTATGCGCCTGGGCTGGCGTCACATCCTTCTCAGTAAAGAGTTTCCAGGGAATATGTTTGGACTCCCACCACCGTCGTTGCACTTCTTCTTTATCGAGGGTGCGTCGATTGCGAAGGTCTTTGAGGTATTTTACAGACCATGCTTGGAGAACATCTGCAGCGCCGTGTCGCACGGTGAGGAGAAAATCGGTGGTCATGACTATGGGAAAGCGTGTGAGGCGGTCGACAGGGTGTTTAATGCCTAACTGACTCGCGATGGCGAGGGTTTCATGTTGGGGCAGGAGCGGATACTGTTCGCGGATATCAAGTACTGAATCGCTAAACTCGGCCAGGAAGAAAAACGTTAGCTCAAGGAGGCTCAGGAAGTGATGCGTCCGCCCTGTCTTGATGCCTCGGACCCGTGTCCGCAATCCTTTGGAAGGGATATCAAAAACGGTCCACCATGGAAAATAGCGCCCAAGCTCTCCTTGCCCTCGGCCCTGGCGAAGGAATTTGTCGATGAGTTCCTGCGTAATGTGGACTTTTAATCTCATCCGCGGAATCTTTCTATAAAGTACCAACTGTTTATATAATTAAACACTCAGAAGTCAAGAGGTCCCAGCTCAGTTGGTGAGTTTTGCTGTTAACGGCGGCGGCGCCTCAACTTCGGATCGAAGGATAGGAACCCATCGACCTTGCCTTCCTGAAAATGAATGGCGCGCAATCCCTGGAATCCCCCTGGAGACGCCTGAAGTATTTCGATAATAGCTGAAATGATTGCGGGGTATCGGGCAGTCCCAGATCGCAACTCGACTAGGATTGCATGATGTAGCGATGACTGTTCTAGAAGATCTGACAGAGTTACGATTCGTAGCCCCTGGGCGATCGCGGCGAACAGATTTTCGTCAACTCCAAGAACCGCGCTGAGGTGACGAAGAATATGCTGTTGGGGAATTTCAACATGTCCGCGCTCTATGAGACTCAGGTAGGCAGGTGAAAGGCCACGGGCGCCTGGTTGTCGGATCACCTGGCGGGACACTTCTCGGAGACCGAGGCTTCGGCTTTGTCGAAGTTCTCGGAGATATCTACCAAACGTGCGACGAATTTCTGGCATAGCAAGGCAGCAAATATACTTCTGTGCGGCGGAAGCCGTGGCTGTACAAGACCTTTTACAGAGATTATCGGGAAGATCTAGTGGCGGAAAAGACAGGTAGAGTCCGCAGAATAGTAAAAGTTTCCCTAATTTTAAGAAGTTTCCTTAATTTAGAAAAGTTTCCTTAAATATTGTCATAAACCAGATGCGTTAGGGGCGAGGATCTAATTCAATAAGACCTTTACGAATCGCTAAAATAGCTGCTTGTGTCCGATCATACACTTGAAGCTTATGGAAGATGTTTCGCACATGGTTTTTAACAGTCTTTTCGCTCAGGTCTAGACTATTGGCAATTTCTTTGTTGGTTTTGCCATCGGCGACCAGCCGAAGCACGGTAATTTCCCGTTCAGTCAAATCGTGCTCAACCCACCCTGGCTTCTTGCCTTTTTTCTGAGCCATCAGCGAAAACTCCGCCAAAATCTTGCTGGCCACGGATGGATGGATCAGGGACTCCCCGCGATAAATGGCCCGAATAGCCGCCACGATCTGTGACGATTCCGAGTCTTTCAAGAGATACCCGGTGGCTCCGGCGCGGACGAGATCGAAAATATATTGCTGTTCCTCGTACATCGTCAGCGCGACGATGCCGATGTGGGGAAACTCGCGCTTGATTTGCCTCGTGGCCTCGACGCCTCCCATGCGCGGCATGCTGACGTCCATCAGAATCACGTCGGGCTCCAAGGTGCGCGCTTTTTCGACGGCTTCGATCCCGTCTTGAGCCTCTCCCACAATATGGAGATCTTCTTTGGTTTTGAGTATGGCAGCCAATCCTTCGCGTACGACCCGATGATCGTCGGCGATTAAAACCTTAATCTTTTCCATGGTCGACAGTCTCCTTATTCACGAGGGGTACTTCAACGATGATGGTGGTGCCCCGCCCTTTTTTCGATTCAATGTGACCTTCTCCTCCGACGAGCCGGGCCCGTTCGATAATCCCGCGAATGCCGAAGTGGTCCCACTTGTCAGGATCGCGAAGCACGGTGTCCATATCGAAGCCAATCCCGTTGTCTGAAATCGTAACCCGCAACATTTCGAGATCGATTTCCAGTTTAATGGAAACGCGATCAGCCTTGGCATGCTTCTGAACATTGCTGAGGGCTTCCTGGATGATGCGAAACAGAAAAATCTTGGTACGGGGAAATAGGATAGCCTCATCCCCCGTGACCGAAAATTGCGATTGAATATGCGACTGAGTTTCGTAGGATTTGAGATAATTAGTAAGTGCTGGAATCAACTCCATCTTATCATAGTGGAGCGGACGCAGATTAAAGATGACCTGCCGGGCTTCTTGAATGGCCAGCTTCAGCTGTGCTTTGCTCTCCTTGATAGTCGCCAGGCTGGCGGCCGGGTCCTTCCGAACGAGTTGCTGGCAGAGATCGAGTTTGAAGTTCACTCCTGCAAGACTCTGCACCAGTCCATCGTGAATTTCACAGGCGATCCTGGTTCGTTCTTCGGTCACCGCAGCCCCGGTTTCCTTGACATAGAGACGATAGAGAGACTGATATTTATTGAGGGTCTTTTCAATCTCAGCCGTGGCCCGGATGCGCGCTTCGATCAGCTCCCACATAAATTTGGCGCTGGCGCCACCGATGATCGTGACGCCCATGCGATGGAAGTCCTGTAAGAATTGCCACACATCGGCATCTCCCGACACGTCGATGACGAGATCGACTTGCTCCATGGCCAGCAGCTTCCGGTAGTCGCGAGTGACGGGAATGCGCAGTCGTTTGGCGAGGGCGATCCCGGGGGCTTTCCCATTGACCTCCGCGACCCCGACGATTTGAACGAGGGGATCGCTGGCAAAAATTTCCATGAGGGCGGCGCCGCCACGGCCGGCCCCGATGATGGCTACGGTGGTGGCGCCGACCTTGGACGATTTACTCTTGGATCGAGGGGAACGCAATTTGGTGGCTGCCATGAATGTCTGACCTGTGTTCAGATGGCTGCATGTAACCGACGATGGCGCTGCTGGACCGGGAGGAGAGAACGAACGAGGCAGCAAAAGCAGGGCAACGAGAGGCCTTCCGTGCTACCGCTCACGGCGTTGTTGGGCCAGAGATTTCAGCTCATCCATGAATTGGTCGATGTCCTTGAATTCTCTGTAGACGGAGGCAAACCGAACATAGGCGACCTGATCCAGTTGATGAAGCTCTTTCATCACTTCTTCGCCCACGATCCGGCTCTCGATTTCGCTCTCGCCCATCTCTTGAATGCGCTTCTCGATCCGATCCGTGACAGTCTCGATGGTGGCGGTGCTAATCGGACGTTTCTCGCAGGCCTTCTTGAGGCCGGAGAGAATTTTCGTGCGATCAAACGACTCGCGCCGGCCATCTTTTTTCACGACCACTGGAAGAATTTCTTCCACGCGTTCGTAGGTGGTATAGCGCCGCTTGCAGCCGAGACACTCCCGCCGCCGGCGAATGACCTCGCCCTCTTTCGCCATGCGCGAGTCCACCACCTTATCTTCGAGTTTGTCACAGAACGGACATTTCACAGGTGGTGACCCTGCCCTAACAACGATGGGCGCTAGTAGGAGTGGAAGATTGGGAAGCGGCCGCAGAGTGCTTTGGCTTGCGCACGGACCTCTTCCAGGACGGCTGCATTCTGCCGGTTTTGCAACACGCGATCGATCAGCTCCACGATCTCCTTCATCTCGGCCTCGCGCATCCCGCGCGTCGAAACGATCGGCGATCCAATCCGGATGCCGCTGGCCACAGCCGGCGGCTTTTCATCATAGGGAACTGCATTCTTATTGACGATGATGCCCGCTGCGTCCAACGCCGCATCGGCTTCTTTTCCCGTAATGCCTTTGTTGCTGAGGTTTACCAAGAAGAGATGGGTATCGGTGCCTCCGGAAACGATCTTATAACCGCGGTCCAGCAGGCCTTGCGCAAGGACACGGGCATTGGCGATGACCTGTTGCTGGTATTTCTTAAAGGACGGCGACAAGGCCTCCTTGAGCGCTACGGCTTTGGCCGCAATTACGTGCATCAAGGGCCCGCCTTGAAGGCCCGGGAAGATGATCTTATCGACAGCCTTGGCATGCTCGGCTTTGCACATGACGATGCCGGCGCGGGGACCGCGAAGCGTCTTATGCGTAGTCGTCGTGACGAAATCGGCATAGGGAACCGGGCTCGGATGGAGTCCCGCCGCGATCAGTCCGGCGATATGGGCGATGTCGACCATGAGATAGGCGCCGACAGATTTGGCGATCTGTTGAAAGCGCGGAAAGTCGAGCACGCGTGCGTAGGCGCTGGCGCCTACGACGAGCATGCGGGGGCGGCATTCCTCCGCGATTTTCTGCACGGCATCGTAGTCGATGGTCTCGGTCTGGCGGTCCACTCCATAGGAGAATGCCTTGAAGATCATCCCGGAAAAACTGACTTTGCTTCCATGTGTCAGGTGCCCGCCTTGGGCGAGGTCCATCCCAAGAATGGTGTCGCCTGGTTTGAGGACGGACAGGTACGCCGCCATGTTAGCGGACGAACCGGAGTGCGGCTGCACATTGACATGGTCGGCGCCGAAGAGTTCCTTGGCCCGTTGGATGGCGAGGTCTTCGACTGTGTCGACGTGCTGGCATCCGCCGTAGTAGCGCTTGCCGGGATACCCCTCCGCATATTTGTTCGTCATGATGCTGCCCTGAGCAGCCAAGACCGCTGGGCTGGCGAAGTTTTCTGAGGCGATCAACAATAACTTGTCATGCTGGCGTGTTTCTTCTGCCTCAATGGCAGCATAGACATCCAGATCTGTCGCCTTGAGCGCTTCCAACGACCCTATCGCGTCCCGCATCGATCCTCCAAGCGTCTCTATACTCTTAAGCGGAAGGGGCTTCCGGTTCCTGTTTCTTCACCACACGCACCGTGACAGTTGCGGTAACTTCGCGCGGCATCTTGATCGGCACGGTGACCGTTCCCAGTTCCTTGATCGGCTGGGCGAGTTGCACTTTGCGGCGATCCACGGTGAAGCCTTGAGCGGCCAAGCCGTCCACAATGTCCTTGTTGGTGACGGAGCCGAACATCTTGTCGTCTTTGCCGACCTGCGCTTCGATCGTGATCGTCACAGCTGACAGACTTTTCGCATGCGCTTCAATCTCGAGCTTTTCCTTCTTCGCCTTTTCCGCGGCCACGCGCTTGACGTGTTCAAAAGCCTTGATGCTGCGGCTATTCGCCTCCACGGCCTTGCGGCGCGGGAGGAGGAAATTCCTGGCAAACCCAGTGGACACATCGATCAGGTCGCCCAAGTGTCCGACCCCTTCGAGGGTCTCTTGTAGAATGACTTTCATACCCCTAACTCCTTCTGTTGGAAAGAGAAAGAAGATACTGGGGTGGCGGCCAAAAGTCAATTCTCAAAGTCCTTTTCCTTAAGGCGCCATCCGGCTGGACAGGGGCTCTCATGCCCCTTTATCATGATCCATTCTCAGGAAAGAATTGAGGAGTTTGATGGCGCTGACGGCGAGAGAATGTCTTGAAACCTGTGCCGTGCGGCTGGAGGCCGAAGGCCACCAGCTGACGCAGGCTGGTTTCGATGCGCCCATTCTGGTCACCCAAGGGCGATTGATCCAGACGATCGGAGCGCTTCACCTATACGAGTTTACGCTTCCTGCCGGTTGTACGCTGGCCGTTGACCTTCCCGTTTCAATCATTCCCGAGGAGGAACTGGAGGCGACCGAGGGCGTCGTCATCAGTTGCCACGGGGGGGTCGCAAGGGTGCAGGCAGTCGATGCCATCGGTTCATCGGTGCCATCAGCGACCCTGGTGCCAGACCGGGCCGGATATCTGCAGACCGTGGCCAAGCGGCTGGTCGAGATGATGACGCAGGCCGATGCCTATAATCTTGGCCCGACAGAACGGTTGGTCCCGCTCCTTCTCTCGGCAGGCGATCCTGAGCAGGTGTATCAAGGGTCTTCCGCTATTCTCGGAACCATTTGGTTGGAGGATCGCGCGCTACGCCGGCAGAAGCTGGCCAGTCTGGTGCTGGAGCTGATCCGGGCCAACAAACGCATACTGTTGATCAGTCCCGACCATCACGCCTGCGACGAGCTGGCCGGGATAGTCGCGCGCGCCATGAAAGCCAGCGGGTTGACCTACAAGACCTGGATCAGCCGGTATGAAATGACGACTGTGTCCCAGATGGCCGGTCTGTCGATTCACGAGCTGGGGTTCGAGGCCCAAATGCATCAGTTTTACGCGAAGTCCAGGGCGGAAAAAGCGTCGCTAAGGCGGAAGTATGATCGGTTTCGCGAACTTACGCCGTTGCTGGCCTATAAGGGGCAAAAGCAAAAGGATCTCGATGAAGTGCGATTGCTGGAATGGCGCCTCCTGACCCAATTGAGCGAGTTGCAGGCCAAAGTGAAGGATGTAACCACGATTCTTACGGAATATGAAAATCTCCCCCTCTGGCGGCGATTGGGTATGCAGACCATGGGGAAAAATGTGGAATCGCTGCAGCAGTACCGTGTGTTGTACGAAAAACAGATTGGTGAATTGACCGCAGAGCTCGATATTGCCAAAGTGCGCATTGAGGAACTTGTGCCGGAAGCCGCGGTGCCGAAAGATCTGCGCCCGGAATTCGAGGAGCTTAAAGAGGACATCAAGAAATTAGGCGGCACCAAGAAGATTCGCGAATTATTGGCGGCCGAAGAAGATACAAACCGGCAGGCCTTTATTCAGAATCGACGACTGGTTGTGGCGACGCCGGCTCGCGTGGCGAGCGATCCGCTGTTCAGCCGCGTGCGGTTTGATGTGCTGATCGCGGAAGACGCGCCGTGGATCGAGACCGCTCTGCTGTTTGCCGCCTCAGGACTGGTCCGGGAGCGCATTGTCTTGAGCGGCGATATTCGCGATGTCGGACCGGCAGGATGTTGGACGATGTCGGAGGCTCAGCCCGCCTCGTCGTAGAAATTCACGTGACTATTACTTGACGCCGGTAGCGATAATTCAGGATAATCCCTCTTTCGACCCGAATGCCGAAGTGGTGGAATGGCAGACACACTGGTTTCAGGTACCAGCGACCGCAAGGTCATGCGGGTTCAACTCCCGCCTTCGGCACCAACCTTTTCTAAGAGATTCTAACTCTAACTCGGTTAATTGGGACGATAACACTACGGTCGTAGTGCGGAGTCCAGTCCCGCAATCTCACAGCCATACCAGGCTGCCGTTTCGACATGGTTCAGGAAGGTGTGGGTGATTCCCCACATCGTTTCAACGAACAGTCGGTGATAGACTCAGAAATTTGCGGATAGTGTCTGTGGGGGTCGCGTTATCGGCAAGCCGGCAACGCGGCCTGGTACGTCGAAGGTGTGGGGGTGAACCGGTTGAGGGTTCAGCAGCCGGCTACAGTTCGCGGATTGCGCCTTGGAGAACTGTAATCTGTGTCACAGGATCGCCGGTGGATCTCAGCTCGGTACGGATTTGGTCTTTGAGGTAGGAGGAATAGCCGACCCGGTCGACGAGGAGATCGAGGAACCGTTCGGCCGGTAGCAGGCTTTGAGTCTTGAGTTCTTCGACCGTGTCATCGCTCACCGGGATGTAAGTGCTCCCGATGTGAAAGACGACGTTATAGTAACGTTCCCGACCGATCCGTTCAAATCGTAAGCCCTTCATGCCATGCTCCCTTCCCCTCGCAAGAGGGGCCATTCTAGACAAGTCTTGGCGTGGAAGACAAGAGCGGAGCGATCCAGCCGGGGATTGCATCCCCGGACTGGTCACTGCGCAGGGGTCGGACCCGGTCTCCTTCATCCGCTGGTCTATTTAGCGGATTTTCCGAAATACTCCTGTCGGCTGACCGAGACATCGGTCACGAACATGACTCCGGAATGGCGGTCGAAAAGGGGGCGTAATCCCGCCAGGATGGGCTCGACCTTTTCCTCCGGCACGACCGTCATGACCATCTCAAGACTTTCCTGTTCACTGAACATGAAATGCGCTTCGCGCACCCCATGGTGTCCCTTGCCCGACACATTGCCGATGATCGTGTAGCCGGTCGCTTTAACCCTGTCCAGCAACTCTGTCACAAATGCCCGATGTTCCCCCGCAACGATCACCCGGATTTCCTTCATCGGATGCAATGTCAACGCGCCCACAGCTCAGCTCCTTCCTTGGTAGATGGCCTCCGTAGTGATTCCTAAATTCACAATCCCGTACCTGAGTCGACTTTGGCCCACTCGCCGGTCGGCCGATATCGATAGAAAGCTCCGTCTTCCGGTTCCAGCGCGACTAAGTGAACCCATTCATTATGATAGTACTGCTGCAGCACTTCATGGCGTCCGATCAGCTTCACGATCCGTTCGCGGGGCGCTTCGATCACGGACAGAAGCCGCATCGGCTCATGGTACGGTACGTCGCCGTTCATGACGGTTTGGAGCGCGAGTCCGAGCCGGAGATCGCTCCAGGGGCCGGACATGATGCCGAAGCGTCCCACGACGTTATGATAGATCTTGCTTCCGCTGCCGTACACCTCATTATCCACCGTGGAAAAATAATGTTCCATGTTGATCCATTGGGCCACAACCTGCGGCCCGGTCATCAGCACTTCGAGCAAGCGGCCGCTCGGGTCCTCACGATAGTTGTACGATTGCAGAAAGACGCGGCCGCCTAGATCAATCCCTTTGGTAAGATCCCGCCGGCCGATGACGATGGCCGTGTTGCTCGACAAGCCCCATTCCGGCCGCACCTGACTCCAGTCCATGCTGCGCTGGCGCACGTGCTCGACGGACTCCGGAGCCGGCAGCGGCTCAGTGAGATCGGGGAAGCGCGTGCAGCGCTCCAGACTTGTGAGCATTGAGGCTTCTTTGAGGTCCTCGACGAGCCGCGCGATATCCGCCCGGTGGGTCGCTGGCGCATCCTCCAAGTCGAACAGCTGGACGTCATCGGTCGTGGTATCGACCTGGCCGGCCAGGAAGTGCGTGTCGGAGGGAATCACGAGGCCGTTCTTCGCCAGGCGCTCACGCACTTTCTGATTGTTGGCCATCATGGCGAGGACACGCGCATTGGGTTTCCCCTCGTTGCCTCCGCAGGCGCCGCAGTCCAAGGCGGATTCGAACGGATTATTCTCCGTCGTGCTGCCGTGCGCGCAGAACAGGACAAGGCGCGCCAGATTGCGTGTGAGCCCCATCATCCGCAAGGCCGTGTCCACGGTCAGAACCTGCTCCTCGATCGTAAAGCCGGTGCGCGTAATCCGTTCTTTCTGCCGCGAGGCCGATCGTTGATTGATGTCGTAGCGTTGCCGCAAGGTTGCCACAAAGCTGTTGAGCTCATTTGGCGACAGCCCCGCCTGGGTAGCGGCGGCGACGAGCGTGGCGTCAGGTTCTCCGTCGCCGCTCAAGGCCCGTTGCCGCAAAGATTCGACCAGGGCCGGCGTGATCTGGGAGCTGCGCAGACCGGTGAGCTCTTGCAGGGCCTGCCGGATGGTGGCCTGTTGCTCGGCCGCAAGCATCTCGGAGGTTTCGGCCGGGGCCAGCTTGTCCACGGTCAGTGTCGTGGCGATCGATGGCACGAAGAGGCGCCGGAGCCAGGAGGTCCAGCGCCGGTAAAGCGCGGGCAGGAGCGTCTTCCCGACGATCGGGAGCCCGTAGAACCAGCCCAGCGATTCCACCATGACGTAGGGCGTCACGACATTTTCTTTCAAATCGTGCAACAGTGTATGGCCGGCATGGACTATTCTGGTCCGGGCTTCGTGTTTCGGGATGATATGGTCCAGATAACTGCGGGGGATCTCGCGCACCTCGTTCTTGGCGCGCATGATGACGGGGAACTGTTCCGTGTCGTGTTCCCTGCCCCAGGCGCGATAGCGGATGAAGGCGGCGAAGAAGCCGGCGAATCCGTAGGTCTCATTCGCGCCGCTGGATTCAAGATGTCGTCGGAATGGTTCGGAACGGACATCGATGCAGAAGACCGATTGGGAATGAGGCCGGACGAGTTCCTGTTCGACGCCCGGCGTGGAGCGAGTCATCTGCGATCGCGCGAGCGTGCCGAGGAGCCGTTCCTGATAGCCCATCTCGAAGGCTTTGAGCCAGACCGGTCCATGGGCCGATTCGGGAAATGCTTTCATCCAGTCAACGAGACGGACGAGTTCGGCTGGTGCCGTCGTCAGCAGCGTAGCGGGATTGAGCTGGAGCGCCAGCGCGAGGGCGCGCAACTGCTTGGCGGCGCCATGACGGGCAACGCGGACCTGGCGGGGGGCCACGTCCGATCGGTAGCGCGCGAGCAATTCGTCCCAGCCGTTTTTCTTCTGATGCCGCAGACGGTCAACTTCCTCCGCATAGATCGCGGGGAGTCGTCCGGTGACTCGTTCCCTCCGGAGAAAATACTCGTTGGATTGGCGCTGCATATAGTTGGTAATGGCCTGATAGTTCCCGGCGATGCCGAGTTCTTCCCGGCAGGCCTTCTGCACCAGTTCGCGCGCATACCAGACCCGGATCGCGAGATACTTGACCACCCCCACTGGATAGGCCTGTTGCCATTCGTAGTCGCGCTCTTCCGCGCGCCATTTGATGAACCCGGACCAGCCCGGCAGTGCTGTGAGCTGCAAGGCGAGATAATCCTGCCGCAGTGCGGCTGGAATGCCGAGGGCGTCCAGACTTTCCAAGAGGGCGTCTTCGGGATAGTCGGGCAGGCGGGCAATCTTCCGTCTGCTGTCGGGAATGCCGACGGGCGACCATTCGCGAGCCGCAAGGGCTTTCCAGGCCAGGTAGAGTCCATGCTCACGTCCGGGCATGGCCCAGGTGGCGTGCCCTTCGTCAAGAAAGGCCTCGCACCACTTGATGAGCTCACGGTTGATCTGATCGACGATGGTGGTGCCGAGCGCCTGATCGCACCAATGTGAGAGGGTCATCCATTTGGCGAGCGAGGCCTGGTCGCACTGGACCATGCCGCGTACGCGTTCCCCCACATCCGGGTTGGGTAACACCGCGTCCAAACGGTCGGCGATCGACACGTCGAGCTGGTGATAGGGATCATGCTCCCACCGTGCTTCCAATGGTTCCTCGACCGGTGTGCAGAGGCCCTCGGCGAGGCAGGCGTGCAGCACTTCGCCGTGGGAGACACGATGCAAGCCGATAGTCACGTAGTCAGGCCGCGCCAACGGCGTCACGGCCATTTCCACATGACGGGATTGAATCCGGCCGGAGCGCAGATAGTGGCGATAGACGTCGCTGGGCAAATACCCCTGGCCCCCGAGAAACTGCTTGCCGCGCGTGACGGTTTCTTCGAACGGAAGATATTCGAGGCTGTGGAGTGGATTGTGGTGCACGAAGGTCCGCATCGGCCAATATTGGGCGATGACCTCGCTCGCGAGGCGGATCACGCCCCGGAGTTCCATGCGCCGTGTCTCAATATCGACGGACGTAATCATCGGGTCCATGAGATAGACTCCACCATGACGCCGGCACGCGCTGGCGGTCCCGCTCCTCCGAACAAGTTGGTTGGCGCAAGCCCCAGCGCAAACAGAAACAGCACCACAATCAGCAGGGCGGCGAATTCGGACCGTTGTACATCTTCGTAGCGGAGATCGGGCCGCTTACGGCCGAAGAGCAGCCGTTGCACCAGATCGAGGATATACCAGGACGCGGCCAGCCACGTGATGGCAATGATGAACGGGGCCATCGAGAGCGTCGGCGAGGCGGTCAATAGTAATCCCATGAAACCGGCAAAGACGCCGAAGGGGGGCAGTCCCATCGCCGCCAAAGCCAATAGGGAAATCAACACGGCAAACTGCGGCATCCGGGCGGCCAGACCGCTGATGGCCCGGGGATCAACGTCATCTCCATAGCGTGTCCGAATGACCTGCCAGGCGAGCAGCAGTCCGACTGTGACAAGCGCCACGCTGCCCAGAAAAACGGCAGCCTGCGGTCGGACCGTTCGCGCGGCCGTCACAAACCACCAGAGAATGGAGAAGAACGACAGGCTGCCATAGGCCAGGAGCAGCCGCACCCGAGACTGCGCTAGCGCTTTAATGGTGCCATAGAGAGCGCTTAACAAGGCTAGCATGATGAAGGTCGAGGCCACGGTATCCGGAAGATTTGGAGCGACTGTGGCCATTCGATGCAGCCCGATTGCGGGAAGCAGCAGCACGGTAAAAGGGGGCAGGCTGCCGGGCAGCCTCGTGAGCGCCGCCACATAGCCGTGATGGAGTGGGACCAGCGGCAGGAGGATGGCGCAGGCCAGTAGCGACGGCAGCAGCGAATCAGTCATGGCCGCGATCCCCGCGCACAGCGTTCCCAGTCCGTAGGTGCCGATGCCCAGCCATGACGGCCCCCAGAACGGATCGTGATGCCAGTACAGGAGGAACGTGATGAGCCCCAGAAGCAGCGGGAGCGCGATCTGGCCGATAGAGGATGGGCTCGTGAGAATACCCAAGCCCAAACCCATCGATACCAGCGTCATGATCCACGCCAGCCGATGTTCCTTGTGAACCGGCTGACCCAGGAGAGACACACAGGCGGCCAGCGGGAGGAGCACGACGAAGAGCAGCCCTTCCGTCGACCCTCTCAAATGAGTGAAACTCGCGGCCACGGCCAGCAGACTCAACAGCGTGACGCTGACCGACCAGGTCTTCAGCTTCTCCGGCCGGGACCAGACGGTGAACCCCAGCAGGGCGCCCAGTAGAGGCACAGCGGCTACGAGCCATGGGGCGATCATCGGGGTAATCACTCCGACCACCTCGCATCGCGTTTGTCGATTTTGTGGACGACGCGCATCACTCCTCTTCCCAGCGCCTGATGGAGCTCATCCATATACAGCCGGTTGAGGAACACGACATACAGGCGAAAGCGCAGCCCCTTGACCCATCCCGGGACCCACAGCGTCTGGCCATGGGCCCGCATGTAGAGATAGCCCCAACTCACCACCGTCAGGATCGTAGCCAGAAGGACGATCCCCTCGAACATCCAAGTGGGCAGATGGGCCGCTTGGATGTAGGCGGCAACGACGTCCGGATTCGGATAGAGAAATGCGGTGAACGATTCAACCGCGAACAGGTACACAAAGACGATGAAGAGCAGGGTCAGCAACATCGCCGACGAGACTTTCCAGGAGGCGATGGCGCGCAACCGGGTGAGGGTTAGGATCGCCTGCGACGATGTGATCCAGATGAAGAAGAGGAAGATCACGGTCCCCTGGGATTCGAGTAGGGGAATGCGCAGCACGCCGTGCGTCGCGAGAAGAATGAGGAGCGGGATGAGGAGCGTCGTGATAAAGCCCGTCGACCAGGTCAGCGGGGAGAACTCCTTTTCGTCCTCGCGCGGGTCGGCATGCGGCGATTCCGGTTCCTGACGGGCTTTGTGGATGACGTTGCCGCAGTTCAGGAACACCGTGGCCTTGAAGAGACCGTGCGCGATCAGGTGAAAGGCGGCCAGGGAGAAGGCCCCCAGGCCGCATTCCATAATCATGTAGCCCATCTGGCCGATCGTCGAGAACCCGAGCGTCTTTTTGATGTCGTTCTGTGCCAGCATCATGGTGGCGCCCAGGATGGCAGTGAGCGTGCCCACGACAAAGGCGACGTGCAGGGTGGTCGAACTGAGGCCGAAGAGCGGCGCCAGCCGGTTGATCAGGAAGCCCCCTGCATTGATGATCCCGGCATGGAGCAAGGCCGTTGCGGGCGTCGGGGCATAGAGATAGTGTGGGAGCCAGATATGGAACGGGAGTTGAGCGGACTTACTCATGCCGCCGATGAACAGAAGGAGCGTCACGACCGTGACTCCGCTGACCTCGAGTCCCGGCAGCAGAGATATCGCGGCCGTCGACTCGGCGGCTGCGGAGAACAGGTCCGGAAATTCCAGCGTGCCATAAAGGGTATGGGCCAGGACGACTCCCGCAAGAAAGGCGATGTCCCCGACTCGCAACAGCGTGAATGTCCTGAAGGCGCCTTCCAGCGTGCCAGCATGGGTATGGTTATGGGCCAGGAGATACAGCAGATAACTCAGCAGTTGCCAGAACAGAAACAGCATCATCAGATTCGCGCTGGAGACCATGCAGAGCAAAACGAACGTCGCGATGCCGATGAGGGCAAGATATCGGTGTTCGTGAGGGTCCTGGTACATGTAGCCGAGGGAATACGTGTAGATGACCGTGCCGATGCCCGAGATCAGCACCATCATGACGGCGCTGAGCCGGTCGATATAAAAGCCGATCGGAAACGTGAGCAAAGCACTTGAGGCAGGATCATAGAATCGGATACTGATCGGTCCCTGCGTGGCCACAATATAGAGAGTGACGATTGCGCCGCAGAACGCCGTCCCGATCGGGAACGCAGCCAGCTGTGTACGGGTGCGGCGCGAGTGTTCGTCACCGACCGCGACCAACAGCGCCGTCAGGAGCGGGAGCAAGGGAAGCAGGATGGCGTACACAGGCACCTCACGGTTTCGGAAAAACAAAAGCCAACCGCGCTACGCAACGACATGTCCGCGCACCACGGTTGGCTTGTACTGCAACCGGCCCGAAACGAGCCGGTCACCCTACCGCCTCTGTCGTGTTCATCGTGGTGGTTCCGCCTCTCCCGTGCGACCGTGGCGAACAGCCCACACCCTCCAGATAAATATAGAACCCTCTTATCAAGTATCTGTCCGGGAGGAGTCAAGCCATCGGGTACATTGCCCGTTACGCTCTAGGCCTTCGGGCCCAGGCGTCATGCCTTTTGGACCGCCGAGCTGCTGGTTTGCCCTTGTGACCTCCATAGAAGTACCTCTATACTTGGCTGCGACGATCTGACCGGAAAAACGGTGTGATGAATAAAGGACTGACCAAAGGCGAAATCGAATCGGCGATTCGCAATGCCATCATCAAGTTCGAGCAGGAATTCATGGGGCGTGGGCCGGAGGACGTGAAAGCCTTCATCGTGCGGGATCTGGTCGTGGTCCGCCTAAAAGGCGTGTTGACACCAGCGGAGCGGCAATTGGCCAAGACCGCCGAAGGCATCGACATGGTCAAGCGAGTACGCCAGACGCTCATCGCCCAGGGACGCGATCGGCTCTTCGAACAAGTGAACGACATCACCGGCGCCAAGGCCTTGGCCCTCTTCACCGATATCGATGTCCAGATCGGCGAGAAAGTCCTCGCCTTCACCATGGATCGAGAATTGGAAAGCCTCGGTCGATAACCTGAATCGAGGGACAGATGAAAAAACTGATCGAGGGCTTCAAGAAGTTTCAGCGTGAAGTCTTCACGGCCAAGCGAGAGCTGTTCAAAACTCTCGCTCACGGGCAGCATCCCCGAGCTCTCTTCATTACCTGTTCGGACTCCCGCATCGATCCCTGTCTCATCACCCAAACCGAACCCGGCGAACTCTTTATTCTCCGGAACGCGGGCAACTTGGTGCCGTCCTACGGGACCACGATCGGGAGCACGATTGCCACGATTGAATATGCGGTCGGTGTGTTGGGCGTGAAAAACATCATCGTCTGCGGCCACACGGATTGCGGAGTGGTGAAAGCCATCCTCGAACCGGAGCAGGTGGGGGATCTTCCTGCCGTGAAATCCTGGCTGCTTCAGGCGGAGGCCACCAGGCGGGTCGTGAGAGAGAACTACGGCAGCCTGACCGGTGACGCGCTCTATGTGGCAACGACGCAGGAGAATGTCCGCATTCAACTCAAACATCTGCAAACCCATCCAGTTGTCGCGGCACGGCTGCGCAATCAGTCGCTGGAGCTCCATGGGTGGGTCTACTCCATCGAAACCGGCGACGTGTGGGCCTACGATTTCGCGGAAGATGCGTTCCACTCGCTACTCCGGTCGAGTAGCGTCCACCGAAAACGGAAATAACATCCGAAATGACGCACAATCATGCGCGCGCTTGAGCAACTGGCCTTCGATAATTCCTACGCCCGTTTGCCCGAATCGTTTCACGCAAAATTGAACCCCACCCCTTTCTCCAGGCCCCCCTATCTCATCAGCTTCAATCCCGCGGCAGCCGAACTCATCGACCTCGATCCGGCTGAAGCGGCGCGGCCAGAATTCGTCGGTGTGTTCGGCGGAAGCCTGCTTGTGCCGGGGATGGAGCCGCTGGCCATGCTCTATTCGGGCCACCAATTCGGCACCTATGTGCCGCAACTCGGCGACGGGCGCGCCATTCTCCTGGGCGAAGTGCGGAACGACCGGGGGGAGACATGGGAGTTACAGCTCAAAGGCGCCGGCATGACGCCCTTTTCACGGGACGGAGACGGCCGCGCGGTGCTGCGCTCCACCATCCGCGAATATCTGTGCAGCGAAGCCATGCACGGCCTCGGGATTCCGACCACGCGCGCGCTCTGCATCGTCGGCAGCGATCATCAGGTTTATCGCGAACAGGTGGAGACCGGCGCGATCGTGCTGCGCATGGCGCCCTCGCATGTCCGGTTCGGCTCGTTCGAAGTCTTCTACTATCGCAAGCAGCACGAGCAGCTGAAAATGCTAGCGGACTATGTGATCGACCGTCATTATCCGCATCTGGCAGCGCGGACCGACAAGTATGCCCGCTTCTTCAGCGAGGTGGTAGAGCGCACCGCCAAATTGATCGCCCGATGGCAAGCCGTGGGCTGGGCGCATGGCGTAATGAATACCGACAATATGTCGATCCTCGGCCTCACGCTCGATTACGGTCCCTTCGGGTTTATCGACGACTACGATCCCGGCTTCATCTGCAACCATTCCGACCATAACGGCCGCTATGCCTTCAACCAGCAGCCCTACATCGGTCTCTGGAATTTGAGCTGTCTCGCTCAGGCATTGCTGCCTTTGGCCGGGAAGGACGAACTGAAAGCCGCCTTGGATCGCTACACGTCGCTCTGCGAAGGGCGCTACATGGAGCTGATGCGGGCCAAGATCGGACTGGGCGCGATACAGGACGACGATGCGGAGTTGATTCACGATCTGTTGGCGCTCATGGCCCAGCACCATGTCGATTACACGACCTTCTTCCGCGGGCTAGGCGAGTTTCGTTCGACGGCCGGAGATACGAACGAGGCTCTACGCGATTTCTTTCTCGATCGCGAGGCCTTCGATCGCTGGAGCCGCCGCTACGCGGAGCGGCTACGTGCAGAAGGGAGTCGGGACGAGGAGCGGCGCGCGCACATGCAGCGCGTCAATCCGAAATACGTGCTGCGCAACTATCTAGCCCAACAGGCGATCGAAAAGGCCCAACAGAAGGACTTTTCCGAGATCGACCGGCTGCTGACGCTTCTCCGGAATCCGTTCGACGATCAGCCGGGCATGGAAACCTATGCCGCCGCGCCGCCGAACTGGGGCAAACATCTCTCGGTCAGTTGCTCATCGTGAGCGATCAGTCCAGTGCATGGCGCTTTGGATGACGGCCTCATGCTTGCGCCGTCCTCGTCTATTCAGTAAGTATAGGTCCCGTTAGTCACAAACCAGACGCGCGGCCTATCCTGAGCCTGCGCCTCAACCTCCATCTAGGACGATGACATGGCCAAGAAGCGCGGAGATTCCAAGCTGGCGGTGGCGGGGACCATTACGCTGGGACTAGCGATTGCTGGAGTGCTGCTGGTTCAGCAACCTCTGAAAAGCACGCGCCCGCCCTCCATGGGGGGCGAACTCAAGACGCATGTTGCAGAAGGTGTCGTACAGGCCCGCTTATGGGAGGACCCGCTGGAAGCCGCTCGTCGTGTCGCAACGTTCGATGGCGAGGTCAGATCGGCGGTTGGGGATGTAAAGGATGATGTCGATCGGGTCAGAGCCATTCGTCAGGAGGTGGACGACAGAATCGACCAGCATCGGGGGCGCCCCATCACCGTCCTGCTGGTGACGGCCGAAGGAGGATCGTCCGGGGAAAGCCGGGAGACCCGCATCCGGGATCGGTATGCGATCGGCTCCGCTCTCGGCATTGCCTGTTATATTCCCCAGAACGAAGATCAACTGTCCTATGTCGAATGGCGGGACCGGGCCGGAGCGAGCCGGGTTTTGCCATACGAGTGGTACGGAGAAGGGCCGCGGAAGTGCTCCTTCGAAAAAACCTGGGCTCAGTCCGTCCTCGTGCTGTGGATCAGTAGTGAGATTACCAGCGACCATCCCATTGCGACGTTGCAGCGACTGACACAGTCCATCCTGTGCGAAGAGAGCGCCATTGGGCGACATGCCTGCCAGACGGGACGGGACGGGACGATATTGCTCGATCCTCGCCGGGAACAGCATCTGCACTTTAAGATCATCGGGCCACGCAGTTCCTCGGGCTTCAGGAATCTCCTCGAAGAGGCGACGAGCACGGTTCAGGGGCGCGACGATCACCTGATTTGGGCGAACGCGGGCGGTCGCGTGGAACTGTACTCGCCCTGGGCCACGGCCATGCCGAAACTGCTCACCCAAGGCCTCAGTGTCACCGCCAAGCCGTCGGAATCCTTGGAATGCGCCTCATCCGACGCGAGCCGGGAACAACTTTGTTGGATCCTGCTGAAGGCGGGGATCGAATTGAAACACAGCATTGGGTCGGACGATCAGCTCTTCGGCGCCTTGACGCAGGAGCTCGAGCGCCGCCGGGTCAAGTTCGAACGGGATGCCGTCATTCTCATCGCGGAGTGGGACTCGTTCTATGGCCGGGTGCTGCCGGTCGAATTTACCGCTGCCGTCTGCCATCGGATAGCCCATCGGTCGGCCATGGAGAATCGCGCGATCGAATCGGACCGATTGGGCCGTATTCAAGCCGAATGTGCCACGGTCAACCAGGCGATTGAGCTGCAAGTCAGAAGCCCCGTTGGCACGAGAGGGCTCGGCCTGAATGTCTGGCGATACAGTTACTTGCGTGGGCTGGACGGAGAAGTACCCGGTGGAGAAAAAGGAGAGGCGGCGAAGGGAAACGGATCAAAGGTGATCAAGAGTGCCCTGTTCGATAGCCGGGTTCTTGAGCGGCCGGTCGGCACGAGTCAGTTCGATTATGCGCAACGACTGGCCGACCGCATCGAACGGGACATGGCCGAAGTGGCCAACGCTCCCTCGGAAGAAGAGGATGACAACCAGAATCCAGTCGCCGCTATCGGCATCCTTGGCAGCGATGCCTACGATGCGCTGCTCATCCTTCAGGCCATGCGGGAGCGATTTCCAGGCGCCGTGTTCTTCACGACGGATCTGGATACCCGGCTGGTCTATGCGGACGAGTACCACTGGACGAGGAATCTCGTGATCGCCTCCCACTACGGGTTGGAATTGTACGGCATGTTGCAGCGTGATGTGCCTCCATTCCGAACCAGCTATCAAACGTCGGCCTACTTCACCACGCTCCAGGCGCTGGGACATGTCCGTCCGCTCGCTACGTGTCCGCCAGGCCCCCTAGGCCCGTTGGCCGCGCCGTCCGAATCGCCCTTGTCGCCCTGCGGCTATAAGGCCAACCTGACGGCCGATCATGTGTGGTTCAGCGGGGTGGAACCGCCCCGCTTGTATGAAGTCGGCCGGCACGGCGCGGTCGATCTCTCCGTCGGCGCGATCGAAGAGGGATATACCTTGCATACGCCCCGCGTGGACCTCTCCGAAGAGTCTCCGCAAACGACCGGGCGGCGGCCGCTCTCCGGCGTCATCTATGGCAGCGCCGGGCTGGCCTACCTGATCGGATTCATCATGCTATGGATCAAACCGACGTCCCACCGGTGGATGATGGCCCATACGGGCATCCTGTTAGTCGGGGCGCTGGGCGTGTTCGGTCTCGCCTTCTTCGTCGATCGGATGCTCCTCGATGTCGTGTTGCAGCACCATGACCAGGGCGAACCGTTCTACTGGCTGGAAGGGGTCAGTCTCTGGCCGACGGAGATTTTGCGTGGACTGGCCACTGTATTGGGGCTCATCTTCTTGGTCAAGAGCTGGCGAGATCTTCGGGCGAATTGCGACTGGATGGCAGAGCGGTATGGATTGGGCGCGCAAGCCGAAGACACCCGGTCGGAAGGGTGGCGGCGGTATCTGGCGACCGCGCAGTGGGTGTTGTCTCCTCGTGGAGGGCGGAGCGAAGTGCACGTCGATAACCTGTGGCGCCTCTATCGGGAAGCCGGGTCAGGGAGGCATCGATTGCCGCGTATCCTCCTGCTCGTAGCGGTCTATGGGGCTTCGTTTGTGCTGCTCTGGAAAGTCATGGGCGCCGAGGATTTTTCGGGTCCGTGCCGCGGGTCGTTCAGTTGCCGTCTGGATCTGGTGTTCGTCCTGGCCAGTTATGTCTGCGCGGTCGTGCTCAATCTGTTCGTGTTCGATGCCGTGCTTCTCTGCCGGCGCTGGATCGGCTCGCTGGCGCAGGCGGCGGAGGGCTGGCCTCCAGCCTTGACGGAGCGCCTCAGATTGCAATCCGCCGAGAATGTGGCGAAAGCCCGGGAGTTGATGAAGATCGAACTGATTGCCAAACGGACCGAGGTGGTGAATCGACTTGTGCGGTATCCCTTCATCGTCCTCCTTATCATGATGGTGGCGCGGAACAGTTATTTCGACAACTGGAGTTTTCCCCTCACGATGGTCGTGGGCTGGTCGGTGAACGTCATGCTGGCGATCGCCGCGGCGCTGCTCTTGTATCGGGCGGCCGAACAGGCCCGTGATGCGAGCGTGGCGCGTCTCAATCACCTGGTGCTGCAAGGACTGGATCGCGGCGTAGCGGGTGAGCCCGATGTCAAACTGACTCGCCAGGTGATTGAGGACATTGAAGCCGTCAGCCAGGGAGCCTTTGTGCCCCTCTGGCAGCAGCCTGTGGTTGAGTCCACCTTCTATGGCGGACTGGCGTTGCTGCAATATCTCTATTTGAATTGACCGGGGAGGAGTTGGCCGGATGCGGACCGTTCGAGTGGCCGATCTCACAGTGCGTTTGAGCGGGGGGACTGATGGCAACGGCGGCGGTCAGGGTCCGCTCGTCGTCCTGTTGCACGGCCTCGGCGCGCCTGGCGACGATCTGGTGCCGCTGGCCGAGGTGATCGATGTTCCGGCCGGGACACGCTGGCTGTTTCCGGAAGGGCCGCTCTCGTTGAGCTTCGGGCCGAGCGAGGCGCGCGCCTGGTGGATGATCGACATGGCGCGCATTGCGCAGGATCGCGCTGCCGGTCGTGTGCGCGATCTGTCGCAAGACATTCCCAAAGGCCTGGCGCCCATGCGGGAGAAGCTGTTGGCCGTTTTAAAAGAGATCGAACAGCAGCTTGGCGCAGATCCGCGCAAGACCGTGCTCGGAGGATTCTCGCAGGGAGCCATGCTCTCCTGCGATGCGGTCCTCCACAGTGACCGGCCTTACGCCGGACTCATTCTTCTGTCCGGCAATCTGCTCGCGCAGCCTCTGTGGGGGCCGCTGATGCCGAAGCGCAAAGGGTTGCCGGTGTTTCAAAGCCACGGCCTGCAGGACGAGATTCTGCCGTACATCGGAGCCGAGCGACTCCGCGACGCGCTGAGCCAGGCCGGCCTCGCCGTCGAATGGCACCGTTTCCGTGGAGGACATGAAATTCCGGAACCGGTCGTTCAGCGTTTGGGTCTCTTTCTCACCAACGTCCTGGCACATCCATGAGCGGGATGAACCGGTTTCAATTAAAGGGAGCCGACGGCAGGCTCATCCGTGGCGATCGTTCGTTGGGGAAGGATCGTCAGATTCTCTTCATCACGGGTTTTCTTTCCAAGCGCTGGGGGAACAAGAGCAAGGCCCTGGCGCAATGGTGTGAGGAACAAGGCTGGGGATTTTGTTGCTACGATGTGCGCGGGTTCGGCGAGTCCGATGGAACATTCACGGACTACACTCTATCGGATTGGATTGCTGATGCGCGGCTGGTCTTGAATGCATTGAAGCAGGGTCCGTCAATTACGATCGTCGGCAATTCTCTCGGCGGCTGGATCGCCTGGCTTTTGGCGCAGGAGTTTCAAGAAGTCGAGCGGGTGGTCCTGATTGCGCCCGCGTTCAATATGATGGGCGTGCGGGCGAAGCAGATTTCTCCGGATCGGCGGCAAGCCTGGCAGACGACAGGCTGGATGCCCTGGGACGACGAGCCCCTCCACAAAGACTGGCCGCTGTCATGGAAGTGGGTGGAAGAGAGTGAGTCTTATTGGAAGACAACATTCGACCGGCTCAGACCGGTGAAGACAACGATCCTCCATGGATTACAAGACACGATCATTCTTCCGGAAGGCAGCAGGCGGTTTGCGGAAGCACTGTTAGCCAGAGATCCCTTGTTTCCGATCGCACTCAATCTCATCACCGGCGATCATCGCTTGAGCAGCCCCGAGCACATGGAATGGTTTCGTCAAGCCGTTCTCGAACAACCCTGAGGGACTACGATGCTGACGGTGATTCATAAAGAGTGCGGCGGCCCGGCGATGGACGATTCCCCCGTCGGCGAAGTCTGTGCGATTCCCATCGACCGGTTCCCGTTTCCCTGCTTCACCTGCCTGGAAGAAATCGACGACGAATCGGAACTTCGGCTGTCGCAAGAACTCGGCATCTAACGGGCCGTTGAAAATGTCTGCCATTGGCGGGTTCAGGACCCGTGAAACGCGAGGTGTGAAAGGTCAAACGAGGGAAGATCAGCTAGAGCCCAGTTGGTGCCAGGTCCTTGGGAGGGTAGTGCAATCGTTGCGTGGTCACGGCGATGATTTCGCCGGCGGTGGCGGCGTCCTTTTGCACCATGCCGCGCTTCACGACGACGCGCATGCGCGTCGTCTTTTGGCTGAGCGTTTCCAGATCGATTTCGATATCCATCGGGTGTGCGGTGTTGGGGCCATGGGCGACGATATGGACACCGGCCACATGGGATTCGGAGTTCTCGATGGGAAACCCCATGGTGTGGAGGGTGGTGAAGGTTTCTTTGAGTAGAGGGTCGACCGGCAACACGAACGTCTTATAGGCGATGTTATCCATTGTGTAGGATACGCCGGTCGCCGACGCCGTTTCTGCGCCGGCCGAAAAGAGACCCGCCGCGACCGCCCCGCAACCGGATGCGATCAAGCTCAGCAGTATACACACCAGCCCTCGAAACACCTTCAATTCTCCTTCCGTATACGGCCTACGATACCCGTCTTTTCAGGCGGTTTCAAGAAATTCTCAATTGGGTGGGAGCCTTGAATTATCTGAGACGGGGAGCCGGCTCTCGGGGCGTTGTCCCCCGAGATGTCAGGCCGGTCAGGGCGTGAAGCGCACCGGTGGGATGGAGAGGGCGTGAACGGGGGAGGCTGATCGCTATTCTTGTTGTGCGGGCGCGGTGGTCTGAACCGTTGCGGGCTTGCCGGCCATGGCCCGATCAAGGGCGGTCTTCAAGCTTGCTGAATGGGGATTCGTTACCGTCCGTTTCATGAGAATATCGATCGGTCTGACATCTTTGGCGTAGTAGTCACGATTCCACTCGTCCCTGGTGGCAATGACGGCTCCTTCCACCGAGATCCCGCCGAACAGACCTTTTGCCCGGGCGAATGAGACCAAGTCCGCGCTGAGATTCAAGGCGGTGGAGCCCTCGATGCCGGCGCCGACCGGACCCACGGCGACCGAGACGTCGGCGCCCAGCTTAAAAGTATCGGTGAGCAGGGACTCGATTCCGCGTCGAGACATCACCAGCAGCACGATCTCCGACGCTTGCGCGCCGAATTGAAATCCAAAACTGCCCGCCCCCATCGTGTAGAACGCCGGATCGCTCCATTCACCGGTCTTTTCGTCTTTGACGAGGAACACCCCGCTTCCCCCTTCTCCCCCGAAAAAGAAGGCGGCCTTCAGCAGTTGCGGCACAATAAAGATCCCTTTGGCATCTGGGATGTGGGTGCGAAGCCAGGTCATATTGGAGTCGGCCAGGAAGCCATCCAGCGTCATTCGAGACTTGTCCACCAGGTCCTTTTGTTCGCCCTCATCGGCGATTGACGCAGAGGGGTGCCCCAAAATCATGACTACGAAAAAGGCGAACGAGAGAGCCAGGGGTCTGACGAGTTGAGTGGAGAAAACCATCGTGCATCCTCCCAGGTTGAAGCCTCACGAACTCAATTCGATTCTCCCGCGCTGGAGAGCCTTATGCAACAGACCGGCCGATCGGTCAGGAATTTCTCCCTAAGACATGAGGGGCGAGAGCTGTCGTCATGGCTGGTTGTGGTCGAAAAGGTTTGTCTGGTATGGTGCCTCTTTTACACGGTAGACCCTATGAATCAGGAGGGTGGCAGGGCTCATGGCGACTACGAACGATAAGCAAGTTATTTTCTCCCTCGTCAATGTCGGGAAGATCTATCCCCCGAAGCGGCAGGTGTTGCGCGAGATCTATCTCGGATTTTACTACGGCGCCAAGATTGGCGTACTGGGCTTGAATGGGTCAGGCAAAAGCTCGTTGTTGAAGATCATTGCGGGCGTGGATCCGAATTACACCGGCGAGATCACCCGGTCGAAGGGCTACAGCGTGGGCCTGCTCGAACAGGAACCGCAGCTCGATCCGAATAAGACCGTGAAGGAAGTTGTCGAGGAGGGCAAAGCCGAGCTAGTGGCGCTCCTCAAAGAATATGAAGCGGTGAGCAACAAGATCGGGGAAGTTGGTCCCGATGAGATGGAAAAACTCATCGACAAGCAGGCGCAGATTCAGGAAAAGATCGAAGCGG
Organism: Nitrospira sp. UBA6493; assembly: GCA_002435325.1. Taxonomy (GTDB): domain Bacteria; phylum Nitrospirota; class Nitrospiria; order Nitrospirales; family Nitrospiraceae; genus Nitrospira_D. The sequence goes on from DJMJ01000030.1 coordinate 28,258, forward strand.
CCAACGGCTGGGAATTGGAGAACGAGCTGGAAATCGCCATGGACGCGCTGCGCTGCCCGCCAGCTGATGCCAAGATCAGCGTACTCTCCGGCGGTGAGAAGCGGCGTGTGGCGCTCTGCCGCCTCATGATTCAGGAGCCGGATATTCTGTTGCTCGACGAGCCGACCAACCA
>DJMJ01000018.1 GCA_002435325.1 Nitrospira sp. UBA6493
AGATTTCCAGATGGCTCGACAGGCGAGGGCGCTGCCCCACACGTGTCTTCTGGCCACACACAGGTACAGCTACCCCCCGACCAAAGACTCCTCCAACTCATCATTACCTGGGGACTTGCCCATCACTCGGTTGTCCATTTGGTTGCCCGCGCGCACGACGGTGGGAAAACACAAGCAGTTTCAGCCCATTACAATGAGTACCCACGTCCTGAAAAGGCTGGTGTCGACAGTTCGATTCTGTCCATTATCACCACACGACCTACAAAGTTATAGAAATCTAGCACCCTCCTGCTCTCTCTCCTGACTACGTTTCAACAATTACCAGCCGACGTAGCTCGATTCGTTGTCGAAATAATTAGCAAAAAGCAAACAAGTTTTCTGCGCACCCGTTAGTGAGTCTTGCAGTGAGACAGTGCTGACAAAGCCCCCCAATCTTGACAAGTCTCTGCCTTCACCATGGAACTGATGGGACAGCAATCCACGAAAGTGCGCGCCATCCGCGCCTATGTAAATAGATTTACTTCCAGCCGCCCCTCTGTCAGCAGATTTACTTCGCAGAATTTCTCGTGGACATTCGTGACTTCCCAATAGGAGATGTATAGACTCCAATGACTTACGATGGAGAGGATGTAAACAAATTTAGTTCCTCCAACATATAGCGACAGAATCATCGAGATGCCACACTGATCTCTTTCAGCAAATTCTGGGCAATTGTTCCCCCGATAAGAGATCGAGAATTCTGTGTGTACCTAGGATCGTTTTCAGAACAACAGCGCCGGATTCATGCCCAATGACGCCGCCAATGCGCATAGCCGCCTTTGCCACGTCATGGTTGCGCATAATAGCGACGGCCTGATCGGCGTGAGCCTCCGGGATAAACGCTACGAAACGTCCTTCGTTAGCGACGAACAACGGATCCAGTCCCAATACTTCGCAAGCCCCCTGAATTTCATCCCTCACGGGAATCGTGCGTTCATAAACCGACATCCTGACGCCCGCGGCCGTTGCGATTTCATTGAGAGCACTGGCGAGCCCCCCGCGAGTTAAATCCCGGAGACAATGGATCTCGATATTATGGGCAAGTAAATCCGCCACCACCCGATGCAACGGCGCTGAGTCGCTCACAATGTTGCCGGCAAAGTCTAATCCTTCCCGCATGCTGAGCACCGCGATTCCATGCGAACCCAGATCGCCACTCACAAGAATCGCATCGCCGGGCCTGACCCGCTGAGGTCCGATGATCACGCCAGCAGGCACGACGCCGATCCCTGCCGTATTGATAAAGATGCCGTCGCCTTTCCCTTTATCGACGACCTTGGTGTCACCGGTCACGATGGAGACACCGGCGTCCCGCGCCGCCTGCGCCATCGAGTCCACGACCCGTTGGAGCATCGCGATCGACAACCCTTCTTCGAGAATGAACCCGGCACTCAGCCACAGCGGATGAGCCCCGCACATGGCCAGATCGTTGACTGTTCCGTGTACGGCTAGGCTCCCGATGTCTCCGCCTGGGAAACACAGCGGCTGTACGACATAGGAATCGGTTGTGAAGGCTAAGGTCCCTTCGGAGACCGACCATGTCGCACCGTCATGCAGATGCGTGGAGAGAGGATCGCCGAACGACCGGACGAACACGTCTCGAATCAGGTTCTGCATCAACCTCCCACCGCCCCCATGGGCGAGTTGCACGGTATCCCCTGGCATCTTCGGCAACGGACAGGTTGGCTCAACAGGGTCGTGATAGGTCACAGTCGATCCTTCGTCGCGTCGTATCTGATTCAGTCTCTCTCTCGAACGCTAGGCCGGATAAATTCATTTCTTATGCATCGCTTGCCCACGATACCGGTAATAGGCGGCACAGGCACCTTCGCTGGAGACCATTGGCGCGCCAAGCGGACGTTCAGGCGTACAGCGTGTGCCGAAGGCCTCGCAGTCGTTTGGCTTACGAAGCCCCTGCAGAATCAGCCCGCTTTGGCAGGCCGAGTCGTCGATTCCCTCTGTGTCGCAATCCATTAAATTTTCTTGAAAGCGTTGAGCGGCATCGAACCTTGCATAGGACAGATTGAGCGTCAGACCGCTCAACGGAATGGCACCGATCCCTCTCCATGTGCGAGAGGCCGGCTCGAAAACGTCCGCGACAAGCGATTGCGCCTGACGATTGCCCAAGCGATGGACAGACCGTGCATATTGATTTTCGACGACAGAGCGTCCTTCTTCCAATTGAGTGACGACCATTAGTACGCCCTCGAGAATGTCGACCGGTTCAAACCCTGTCACGACGATTGGCACCCGATAGCGTGCCGCCAGGGGCTCATATTCTTCATAGCCCATGACGGTGCAGACATGGCCTGCGGCCAGAAACCCCTGCACCCGACAGCCTGGCGCCGAGAGCATCGCCTCCATCGCTGGAGGAACTAGTACATGGGCAACCAGGAGACTAAAATTTTGGAGACCCATGTTCTGTGCCTGTTGAACGGCCATGGCAAAGGCGGGCGCTGTCGTTTCGAATCCCACGGCGAAGCAGACGATCTCCCGATCGGGAAGGGATTGGGCCAAACGAAGAGCGTCGAGCGGCGAATAGATGATACGGACATCGCCCCCGCCGGCCTTGGCGGCGAAAAGATCCTGATGGGAGCCGGGCACGCGGAGCATATCGCCGAAGGTGCAGAGAGTCACCCGCGGAATCGAGGCCAGTCGAATGGCTTGATCGATCAACGCGACAGGCGTCACACAGACCGGACAACCGGGTCCATGCACCAACTTGACGGTCTTGGGCAGCAACTCATCGAGACAGAACCGTACAATCGAGTGGGTCTGCCCTCCGCAAACCTCCATAATCGTCCAGGGCTTTGTCGCCATCGCCGTAATCGCCTTGGCCAAGGTTTCAGCATGGTCACGGTCCCGAAATTCATCGACGTACTTCACGGCTCTCCTGGTCCCCTTTCAGACGGTCCCTGCTGCTCCGCCATGGTTCGATAGAGTTCCAGCGAGCGACGAGCCGCCGCTTCGTCCAAGCGGCTAATGGCAAACCCAACGTGAACGATCACATAATCCCCCACCTCCGCTTCGGGCACCATGGCCAAAGACACTGACTTCGTCACGCCGGCAAAGGAAACCGTTCCGGTGCGCATCGAATCATTCTGTATGGTCACCACCTGCCCTGGCACAGCCAAACACATAATGTCCTGCCTTTATATGGATAAGGAGGTGTGGTTCATCCGCCCTAATTGAGTTGCAGCGATCACCGCTTGCCCCAATGCTAACCCTCCATCATTCGGCGGAACGGCTCGATGTGTCAGTACGACAAACCCGGCTGATTCCAATCGCGCCCTGGCCAAATCGACCAGGAGGACGTTTTGAAAACAGCCTCCTGTCAGAACAACCTGCTTCAAGCCGATTCGCTCGGCCATTTGACCGATTAACTCGGCCAGCGATTCGTGAAACCGGTGAGCGATGCGAGACCGGTCGTTTCCGCGGCGAAGATCATCGGCCATCAGCGCGATCATCGGCCTCCAATCGGCGATCCACCGCCGCGCGCCTTCTTCTTGTGGCAACAGCGGGATCGGATAGGCTTCATCCTTGACGTGATCCGATGCTCGCACTCCTTCCTGCTCCAACGCCATGGCTGCCTGTCCTTCGAACGTGGCCACCTGGCAGAGACCGAGCATGGAGGCCACTCCATCGAAGAGCCGTCCGATGCTGGTCGTGACCGGCGACTGAATGTGCTTCTCAAGCATCGCCACGAGGAGCCGCGATTGCTCGCTCCAATCGGATTCCATTTCTGTCTCACTATGGCAACCCTGAGCGCCGAACGTTTCCCACCCGAGCGCTAAGGCTGCCCGCCGCGGTTCACGCACCGCCTGCTCCCCTCCCGGCAACCGAAAAGGATGCAAATGGGCCACGCGTCGATAGTCATGATACGTCGAGACAAGGAATTCACCACCCCAGAGGGAGCCATCCGTGCCATACCCTGTCCCATCCCAGGCGATCCCCATCACCTCGCCCGTCACCCCCTGCTCCGCCATGCAGGCGGCCACATGCGCGTGATGGTGCTGCACCCGGATGAGTGGAATCCCGTATCGACCAGCCAGTTCCTCGGCAAGGCGTGTCGAACGATAGTCCGGATGGAGATCGCAGGCGATCGCGCGCGGCGTCAATCCCAGCAGCCATTGCAGATCCTCGATGGCCTGGCGAACCGCGCACTCTGTTTCCATCGTCGAAAGGTCACCCAGATGTTGGCTCAGTAAGATACGATCCCGATCCAACAACGCCACCGTGTTCTTCAGATGGCCACCCACTGCCAGCACCGGCCCCTCCATTAAAGCAGCCATCGCGGCAGGAAGGCGAATGGTCCGTGGAACCAATCCCCTTGCCCGTCGCAAGACCATCGTCCCGGATTTTGCGACTCGCACGATCGAATCGTCCATCGGCCTCGCGATGGGGCGATCGTGAAACAGAAACGCATCGGCCAAGCCATCCAGCCGCTTCAACGCCTCCCGTTCATCCGTGACAATGGGTTCGTCCGATCGATTGGCGCTCGTTGCCACGACGGGCATTGCCAACTCATGCATCAGCAGATGATGCAGTGGCGTGTAGGGCAGCATGGCCCCGACCGTCACATTCCCCGGCGCCACTCCCGGCCCGAGGGATGTCATTCCCAATCGGTGAAGGAGCACGATCGGCGTTTCAGGCGATGTGAGCCTCTCTGCTTCCGCGGGGGACAGAAGGCAGTGGGTCCTGACTGATGCCAACGACGGAAACATCACAGCCAATGGCTTGTGCGGGCGCTGTTTCCGCTCACGCAACCGACACACTGCTGCGTCAGACGTGGCATCGGCCCAGAGATGAAATCCGCCAAGTCCTTTCACCGCGACGATGCCGCCGTCTCGAATGATGTCACAGGCCTTTTGCAGCGCCTCTTCCGCATCCCCCGCCACCTGTCCGTGAGCGTTCCATAATGCCAGTCCCGGTCCGCAGTGAGAACAGGCCGTGGATTCGGCATGACATCGGCGATCGGCCGGCGTATCGTACTCGGCTCGACAGGCCTTGCACAGGGTGAATCCGGCCATGGTCGTATTCGCCCGGTCATAGGGCACGCCTGTGAGCATGCTGAAGCGCGGGCCGCATTGCGTGCAGGAGAGCCAGGGATACCGAAAACGCCGGTCAGCCGGATCGAACAATTCTGCGAGACAGTTGGCACAGGTGGCCAGATCCGGAGACACGGCGAGGTGCTTCGCACCTTCCTCGGAACTAGCGAGAATGGCAAACGCGGGATCGCCCTGCGAAGGAATCGAACGAACACTCAAGTGATCGATCCTCATGCCAGCAGAGTCAGTGGTGCGCAGGCGTTCGAGCAACCGGTCAATTGCGCCGGCCGCACCCTCCACTTCAATCACCACACCATCGGATCCGTTCCTGATCCAACCTGTGAGCTCCAGCATTTGGGCAATACGCAGCACAAACGGGCGAAAGCCGACGCCCTGTACCGTTCCTTCAACCTTTATCTGTGCGCGGCGGGCCGATCCGGTCATCATTCCATCACCACGACTTCATGCACGACCACCTCAGGTACTGTGGCGAGCTCGATGTCCGATGATCCGCAGACAGCACAATTCGCATCGATCTGATCCACCTCGGACCAATTACCGCAAGAGCGGCAGGATGCGCCGACCGGCACCGTCAGAATCTCCAACGCTGCCCCTTCCGCTGTTGTGCCACGACTCGCCAGGTCGAAGGTGGTCTGAAGCGAAGACACGTCATGACTCATGAGGTGCGAGAGGGCGCTGACCTTCAGCCGGACTACCGACGGCTTCGCCCCGTCGATCTGCTGAAGCGCCAGGTCCACCGCTTTCACGACCTGAGCCATTAGATGCAGTTCGTGCACCCTGTCCTTTCAATGTCCTTCATGACCATCTCAACGACAAGGTCCAGCCCGTCACAGACGGCTGGGGAAAGGGGCGCGCCGGATTCGACGGACTCAATCTCGACGCCGTATACCACCACCTGCTTGGGCAATCGATCCAAGGCCCGCGCGAGTTCGATCGACTCTGCGATCCCCATGGCGTGGGTCGAAGAAGGGACGACCGGTCCCCAACGGCATTCGGTCGAGACATCGAGGCGCACGCACGTTCCCGGACGCCCTCCTCCTTTTATCGCATCGATGAGCAGGACATGATTGGCGCCTTCCATCAGGTCGAGAAGAGCCAGGCCGTCGCCTTCCGCTTCCATTACCTCGATCGACGAATCCAGCTGGTCGCGCAGACGACGGGCCGCCAGGAGCCCCACGGCGTCGTCTCCTCGCCAGGCGTTCCCCACGCCGATCACACGGATGGCTTCTCTGCGGACTTGTTCCGTCACTCAGAGGCCTCGCTGATGTCCAATCGCAAAAAGTGCGTTGCGCAGGAGATGCAGGGGTCATAACAACGAATGATCCTCTCGCAGGCCAACGCCGCTTCCTTGGTGGAGAGATTCAAGACCTGAGGGACAAACGCGCGAAGATCGTTTTCGATCCGTCGCTGGTTCTGTGACGTCGGCGGAACGATTTTGGCTTCCTGAATGATGCCGTCCTTATCAACCGCATAGCGGTGATACAAGAGTCCCCGCGGCGCCTCCGTGCAAGCCATTCCCACCCCCGCCCGTGGCACAACCGGGACCGAGGCCTCGCGGGGCGGCTCATACTCCCGGATGACGCGGAGAGCCTCTTCGAACGCGAAGAGTATTTCTACAGACCGGGCGACGATGGCGTTGAACGGATTGAGAATGGGGAGACCTACGCCAGTCTCTTCCCATGCCAGTTTCGCGAGCGGAGAGAGTCTGGCGGCATTCAACTGCAGCCTGGCCATAGGCCCGGCAAGGTACGACTCGCCCTCCAAAGTACTCTGTAGCGCCGTCGAATAGGCCACTTGCCGCTCTACGAAGTGTTTCTCAAAATGGGGGGCGTCGATGTGCAAGCCGTGATTCGATTTGATCGGACCTTCATTGAAGGGATACTCCCCCTCTGGCGCCAGCGCGGCTACTGTATAGTCCTGACGGAATGCCGGCTTCTCGAACCCCGCGACCCATCGGACAGTCTCGACCGCGGCATCGCGTGCCCACAACAATTCATCCGTCAGCCCCTGCAATTCATGGCGCGTGGGCACGCGCGAGAACCCGCCGACCTTCACCGACACCGGATGGACCGACCGGCCGCCCAACAGCGTGAGCAGCCGGTTGCCGGCCTTCTTCAGTTTCAGTCCGCGCGTGACCGCGTCCCGATGATCCTTCGCCATCTCGATCCCGCTCGGATAGCCGAGAAAATCAGGCGCATGGAGCATATAGACATGCAGCGCGTGGCTTTCGATCCATTCCGCGCAATAGAGCAGCCGGCGCAATTCTCGGAGGGGGCCTGAAACCTGAACGCCGAACGCCTGTTCGAGCGCGTGGACCGCGCTCATTTGATAGGCCACGGGACAGATCCCGCAAATGCGCGCCACGATGTCCGGCACCTCGGCATAGTGCCGTCCGACCAGGAACGCCTCGAAGTAGCGGGGCGGCTCAAAGATGCGCAATTCCACATCGCGCACCTCGCCGTCTTTTACTGTAATGCGCAAGGCCCCCTCTCCCTCGACTCGGGCGATTGTCCCAATCGCGATGGTCCTGGTCTGCGGTTCCTTCTCCGGCAAGTTATTGTCCTTCCCCTCACTCATCGCGGGTCACCCTCATGTCTTCTTGTCCCAGACATCGCTTTCCCGTTCGAACGATCCGACAGATCCGTTGATTCCCCGGAATCGACGGACCACCTCGACCGGAATCAGATTGAGCTCTTCGTTGAACTGCCGTGCCAGCGAGCCGGTATTGGGGGGCACGCCAGGGCCTTCGTGGCCTCCCTCGGTCGGACCGAAGCAGCCGTAACAATCCCGCCCCATGCCGGGGCAAATGGCTCCGCAACCGGTTCTCGTGACAGGCCCGAGACAGGGAAGGCTTTTGGCCACCACGACGCAGACGTGCCCGCGGCGCTTGCACTCGAGGCAGACGCTGTCGGCCGGCAGACGCGGCTGCACCCCCGCAAGCAAGTCTGTAAGCACGCGCAACAACTGCCCTTTGTCGATCGGACAACCCCAGAGTTCGAAATCGACGCGAACATGATCCGAGATCGGTGTAGACGTACTGAGACTGTGAATATATTGCGGGCTGGGATAGACGACTTGCTTGAAGGTTTCCACATCAGACCAATTTCGCAGGGCTTGAATTCCTCCCGCCGTCGCACAGGCGCCGATCGTGATCAGCGTCTTGGCCTGTTGGCGCACAGCCAGTATCCGATGGGCGTCGTCAGGCGTCGTAATGGACCCTTCCACTAACACGATATCGTAGGGACCATCCCTCATCTCGCTGGAGGCTTCGGGAAAGTAGGCGATGTCCAACGTCTCGCCGAGTGCAAGCAGGTCGTCTTCTAGATTCAAGATGCTGAGCTGGCAGCCATCGCAGGAGGCAAATTTGTAGACAGCGAGTGTGGGCCGCACGGGCGTCACGATGGGGCAAACTCGGTTCTTGTTACTCATCACGATGTCATCCTATCCCCACTGGTTAGACCCCCGTCCGGCTCAACCAGAAGGCCACCCGGTCGTACGACATGACCGGTCCGTCCTTACAGAGGAAGTAGGGGCCCAATTGGCAATGACCGCACAAGCCGATGCCGCATTCCATGTGCCGTTCCAGTGAGACGGAGATTGCGCTCGCCGGAATCCCCCGCTGCATCAAGATCGGCACGCCCAAGCGCATCATGATCTCGGGACCGCACATCAGCACTACCGTGCGCGCCGGGTCCACCGCCACCTGTTCGAACAGTTCGGTCACCACGCCGATGTGATAGTGCCAGGTCTTATCTGGCTGGTTGCTCGTCAACAGCACTTCGGTATTGGGATGCTGCCGCCAGGCATCGAACCGTTCCCGATACAGCAGATCGTGCGGCGTTTTGACCCCATGCAGAATTTTCACGGCGCCATACTGGCTGCGCCGGCGGAAGATATATTCGATTGCGCCCACGACAGGGGCGCAGCCAAGTCCGCCGGTCACAATCACGATATTCTTCCCTTGGGCCTCTTCAAGCGGCCACCCTTTCCCGAATGGTCCTCGAATACCGAGAGCGTCGCCCAATTGCAGCCGTGCGATCGCGTTTGTGACACGTCCCACGGCCCGAATCGTGTGGTCCAGAAACTCAGGCTCATCCGGATCCGACACAATCGAGATCGCCACCTCGCCGACTCCAAAGGCATACACCATATTGAACTGGCCGGCGGAGAATCGATAAGCATGGCGCACCTTCTCATCCACTAACTTCAGCCGATACGTCTCGATGCCCTCTGTCTCCCGGCGCTTCTCGACAATCGTCGCCATGTGGATGTCATACGGGTTGATCGGCGCCTGTGTATGAAAGGCCGATCCAGACGCCGACGAGGCTGGTTGAGCGTGAGATTCCATCCGTTACCTCTACGTCTGACGATTCGTGTTCCGTGCATCCGGCTTCAGGAGAGCCGGTAGCTCTTCTGTCAGATCGATCCCCACCGGGCACCAGGTGATACAACGCCCGCATCCCACACAACCGGAACTGCCGAACTGATCGATCCATGACGCCAGCTTGTGAGAAAGCCACATGCGATAGCGATCTTTGATCGTGGGACGGACGTTTTTCCCGTGAATGTATCCGTGCTCCTGTGTGAAACAGGAATCCCAGAGTCTTGTGTGCTCGCTTCGCTGGCGGTCCAAATCCGGCGTTTCTTCGACGGCATGGCAGAAACAGGTGGGACAGACCATCGTGCAATTCCCGCAGGCCAGACAACGCGCCGCCACGTCATCCCACCGCTGATGCTCATGCGCATCGTACAGCGCCTGCGGCAGGTGGGAAGTGTCGAGGGCTCGCATCTGGCTCTTCGCGCAGGAGGCGATGCGTGAATTGGCCGCGTTGATGGCTTCCTTGGTGGCAGGCCTGCGCTCGAGCTTCGCAAGAATATCTTCTCCTGCCGAGCTCCCGGCTTCAACGACGAAGCCCTCAGGCAATTCAGTGAGCGCGAGATCGAAGCCGCTGGTTGCTCGTGGACCGGTCCCCATGGAGGCACAAAAACAGGTGGAGAGCGCTCTGGTGCAATGCACGGTCACCAGGAACAGTCCCTCGCGCCGCGCCTGATAGTAGGGATCTGCGTAGGCATCGCGGAGGAACACCCGGTCCTGTATCGCCAAACCCGCCACATCGCAAGGACGGGCTCCAAGAACTGCCACTTTCTCTGACTGTGGTATCGTGGGGGTCGTTGCGAACCCGTTCTGCGTTCGCTCGATGGTGAGCAGCGATTCGCGCGGCGCAAAGCTAAAGGGCTTCAGGGATTGCGGCCCATGCACCACCCCGAAGATGCGGTCATCGCCGGTTTGTTCGAGACGATACCGGCCAGGCTCCTGGATATCGCGCCATCCGATTGGAAGATCTCCCGTCTGCTGAACGGTGTCCCAGACAACCGCTCCGTCTCGCACAATCGGGCCCACCACACGATAACCGCTGCTGCGCAGCACATCGATCAATTGCTGGAAGGACGGTTTTGACAGGAGATGGCTTGTATGCTCAGCCATGACTCACACCCAGGTCCTTTCTAATGCTCCCTAGCATCGCCCCTTTTGGAAAGAACATGAGGGGATCATAGCTGATTCTTCACTCATTCATCATCAAATTTTGCCGTGGAGGATGCCTCACCGGATCACTCCTACATCCCTTCTTAGGGCAAAAGGAGGTTTCTCACAAGGCCCTCGCCTGACAATCTAATCCGTTACTCCCAAATCATTCAGTTGACACTACACGAGCATGAGGGATACATCCTCAATAGCACATTTATCTTGAGTTGAGGGATCTCGTTATGGCGCTCCATCCACTTGCAGGCAAACCCGCACCGGCATCCATGATCGCGGATGTTCCGACGCTTTTTGATCGCTACACCACTCTTAAGCCAGACATGTCGATTCGAAGCCAGCGGGTGGCTTTTGGCACATCTGGCCACCGCGGGTCATCCTTCAAGGGAAACTTTAATGAATCGCATATTCTTGCTGTGACTCAGGCCGTTTGTGAATACCGCTTCACACAGCACACGTCCGGGCCGCTGTATCTCGGCAAGGATACCCACGCCCTCTCCGAACCTGCCTGGGTTACAGCGATGGAAGTGCTTGCAGCCAATGGCGTGGACGTCATGATCGAAAAGAACGGCGGTTATACCCCGACGCCGGTCATCTCCCACGCCATTCTCTCCTACAACCGGGGTCGGCAAAACGGGCTGGCCGATGGCATTGTCATCACCCCCTCACACAATCCTCCCGAAGACGGCGGCATCAAATACAATCCCCCGCAAGGCGGACCGGCCAATACGCAGGTCACCAAGTGGATCGAAGAACGGGCCAATGCGTTACTCGAAGCAAACCTGCAAGGCGTCAAGCGCATGCCTCTCGCCGCAGCGCGCAGTGCGAGTACGACACACCCGCACGACTATATCAGCGCCTATGTCGGCGATCTCAAGCATGTGATCGACATGGAGACAATCAAAGCCTCCACGCTAAAGCTGGGCATCGACCCTCTTGGTGGTTCCGGCATTGCCTATTGGCAACCGATCGCCGATCTCTACGGATTGAACATCGAAAATGTGAATCCGACGATCGACCCCACCTTCCGCTTCATGCCGCTGGATTGGGACGGCAAGATTCGCATGGATTGTTCCTCGCCCTATGCGATGGCAAACTTGATTGCGCTCAAGGATCGCTTCGACGTCGCATTCGGCAACGACGCCGATAATGATCGACATGGCATCGTGACGAAAACGGCAGGCCTGATGAATCCAAATCATTATTTAGCCGTGTCGATTGCCTATCTCTTTGCCCATCGTCCCGGATGGAAGCCGGATGCCGGCATCGGCAAGACCTTGGTCAGCAGCAGTCTGATTGATCGCGTGGCCGCCAAGCTCAAACGGAAGCTGGTCGAGGTGCCGGTCGGTTTCAAATGGTTTGTCAGCGGTCTACTGGATGGCTCTCTGGGGTTCGGCGGTGAAGAAAGCGCGGGGGCTTCGTTCCTGCGGCACGATGGCACAGTCTGGTCCACTGACAAGGACGGCATCATCATGGACTTGCTCGCAGCTGAGATGATGGCCAGGACCGGCAAAGATCCTGCACAACTTTACCGCGATCTCACCGGTGAGTTAGGTGAACCGGTATATGAACGTATCGATGCCTCAGCCACACCTGAACAAAAAGCGATTCTTTCCAAGCTGTCCCAAGACCAGGTGAAGGCGACCGAATTGGCCGGTGATAAAATCGTCGCCATGATGACCACCGCTCCCGGCAATGGCGCGGCGATTGGAGGGCTCAAGGTGGTTACTGAACAGGGCTGGTTCGCCGCCCGTCCGTCAGGGACCGAAGATGTGTACAAACTGTATGCGGAGAGTTTTCGGGGAACCGCTCACCTCAAGCAGATTCAGGAGGAGGCTCAGGCAGTGATCAGCAAAGCGTTAGTTTCTGCCAAATAGGATTCAGGTGATCTTGTTGTTTAGCGGACAGAGTATATGAATGTTTGAACTAGGCAGTACCGCTGTGCTGATGTGGGGGCTGCTGTTCGGTGCGATCGGTGTGGGATTCTGTCTCTATGGAAAAAAACAACGAGCCGTTGTCCCTCTATGCGTCGGCGTCGCGCTGTGTATCGTTCCCTACTTCATTGCGAACGTGTATGTCCTCGTGGCGATCGGCGTCACATTAACAGCAATCCCCTATTTTGTCCGGGTATGACGGGGAGAGAGAATGACCCAACGCACTCTCCGCTGGCCACTTCCCGCACACGACTATTGGTCCACGCCATTTGCGGAATCATTACTCCGGCACCTGGATCTTAAGCAGGGGGTGCGAATCCTCGACATCGCGTCCGGCCACGGTATTCCTGCGTTCTATCTGGCTGAACAGGTTGGCCAGACAGGGCTGGTTCTGGCCGTCGATCTGAGCCTGCATCAGGTGGCCAGGGCACGAGCCATTCAGGGCTCACAGCTCCCTTGGCTGCGATTCGACTGCGCCGACATGCGCGCGCTGCCTGTCGACCTTCCCATGTTTGATCGCATCACCGGCAATCTGTCCGTCATGTTCTTGCGGCCCAACCGGCTTGCCGCTGTGCGCTGTTTGATCGAACACCTCACACCCGGCGGGCAAATCGTGCTGACGTTTCCTTCCCTGGGCACCTTTGATTCGCTCTGGCAGCGCGTCGATCAGCAAATGGTCCGGCGGAACTTGGCAAGGGAACGAGCGAGATTTCAGGAGTACCTGACCGAGCGCCCCTCCGTGCATGACGCACGTGGCTGGCTGGAGTCGCTCGGGCTTGAGAGAATCGACGCGGTGGAATACCCGCTGGAAGTCGCGACTGGACCAGGCCGAGAATTTCTCTTTCATCCCCTGCTCCGTGGCGGGTTCCTCGACGATGTGTACGAATGTTTTGAGGATCAGAGCCTGGCCGAACAGTTCATGAACGGGATTGCAGAGCAGGTACCTCAATTTGTCCCGCTGATCGCACAACGCTGTGTGCTGTCGGGATGGAAAAGAATCTAGGTCGAAACAATCTGCTGCTCGGCATGGTAGGAACTGCGCACGAGTGGTCCCGACTCGATGTGAGTAAATCCCATCGCCAGCCCCTCCTCTTTCAGAGCCGAAAATTCGGAAGGATCGTAATACCTGGCAACGGGCAGATGGTTTCGCGTCGGCTGGAGGTATTGGCCGATGGTGATGATGTCGCAGCTGACTGCTCGCAGGTCGCGCATGACGTCGCGGGCCTCATCCATTGTCTCCCCCATACCCAGGATCAGACCAGACTTAGTCGTCATGCGATGTTGTTTGCCCTGTCTAAGAAGTTCAAGTGATCGTTGATATTTCCCTTGAGGCCTGAGCGATGGAAAGAGCCGCCGGACGGTTTCAATGTTGTGATTCAGAATCTCCGGCTGCTCGGAGCAGACGGTCGCAAGCGCCGCCTCATTCCCTTCAAAGTCCGGAATCAAGACTTCAATCGTGCAAGCGGGACTCAACCGTCTCGTCTCACGGATGGTCTGAGCAAAGATCGCGGCGCCGCCGTCTGGCAACTCGTCACGATTTACTGAGGTGATAACGGCATGACGGAGGGCAAGCGCCTGTACTGCCTCGGCGACCCGTTGTGGTTCTTCGTGATCGACCGTGAGGGGCCTCCCCGTTTCCACCGAGCAGTAATGACACCGTCTGGTGCAAATGTCGCCGAGGATCAGAAAGGTGGCCGTGCGCGCGTTCCAGCATTCCCAGCGATTGGGACAGCGGGCTTCTTCGCAGATCGTATGCAACTTGAGCCGCTCCATCGTCTGCTTGATGTCGAGATAGTCCTGGCCGGTCTTGGCCTCCACCTTGAACCAGGATGGGAGCCTGGGACGGCTGATAGTCGAAGCAGACCGAATCTGATCAAGAGAGATGAAGCTCATGGCTGATGGCTATTCTTGCGCGGTCCGTGGACGAAACCACTTCATCATTTTTGCGATGAGTCCTACCGGCTCCGGTTCAGACGGAGGGTCTGGATATTCGACCCAGAGTTCCTGCGAACCCAGATAGACACCACCTCGAAAACTGATTTGCGTGCGCAATTGTCGATACCCCTGAGTGTGGAGAGTCTGGATCAGCAGCGTCAACGCCTCATCCTGCGTCGCTTGCGGCTGGCTTTCAACGCGGGTCGTTTCATAACGAAAGACAGCGCGGTAGCCCTCTCTCCTCTGCTCAAATTCGACCGGACGGCTGAAACCGCGCAGTCGAACATCGAATCCGGCGAGTTGATGTTTATCAAGTCCCGGCTGGTCCATGGGTGGCTACTCTAAGGCGCGGTACACCGCGACCAAATCGCTCAGCGCCAGCGTTTTGTGGCGGAGAATCGCCCGCTCAGCCTGAACGGTCTCACGCTTGGAATCGTCAGCGGATTTCAGGCAAGAGGCGCCGAGCGCCAGAATGCGGTCGCACTCTTCTCCGAGCTTTTTCTTCACCACGGGATTCACCGAAAGAATCTCCATGAGCTGCCGTCTCGTCTCCGTCAGGTGAGCCTGGAGTTCTGAGTCCGGATAACTCTTGCGAGCCGCTTCGTCGAAACAGCGGTCAAGATATTGCGCGAGAAACACATAAAGGCGAACCAGTGCGGCCGCGATCTCGATTTGTTCTTTCGCTGAGGTGGCCATAGCCCCCCTTTCCTTCTCGCTCCACTAGAGCAAGACCTTGATGTCAGTCCCTTCGACCTTAACTTGGTAGACGTCAACTTTGGCAGAGGGATTCTTCACGCATTCGCCCGTAGTGATGTTGAACTGCCAGCCGTGCCAGGGACAGGCCACGACAGACCCCTCCACGTCGCCTTCGCCAAGCGGTCCCCCACGATGCACGCAGGTATTATCGATGACGTGAAACGTGCCGTCCACGTTGAATACGGCGAGGGTCTTGCCGCCCGCTTCCGCCACAATGCCATGGCCCGGTTGCACATCGGCTGTGCCGGCTACTCGTACGAACTCTCCCATCTGACGCCTCCGTCGAATTATGAGCTTTTGGTAAAGGGTTGTTTCAGCTTGTCGAGCAAGTTTCCGATCGACGGCTTGCCCTGGTCGGCAGGGCCTCCGACCGCCGCCATGATCTTCTGCGCGATCTCACGAAATGCGGCGGCCTGGGGCGAGGACGGATTGGCCGTCACGATGGGATGGCCGGTGTCCCCGCCGTCACGAATCGCCGGGTCGATCGGAATGCGGCCCAGAAACGGAATGCCGAGCTTCTCCGCCGCGCGCTCGCCGCCGCCGTAGGAAAAGATCTCCGTCCGCTCGCCGCAGTGGCCGCACACAAAGTGGCTCATATTTTCGACGATGCCGAGCAGCGGCACGTTCACCTTTTGAAACATCGCCATGCCCTTGCGCACATCGTAGAGCGCCACTTCCTGCGGAGTGGTAACGGTGATGGCGCCGGCCAACGGAACCATTTGCGATAACGACAACTGAATGTCACCGGTGCCTGGCGGCAAGTCGATCAAGAGATAATCCAGTTCGCCCCAGAGCACGTCTCTAAAAAAAGCCTGGAGATATTGGTGGACCATCGGCCCGCGCCAAACGAGTGGCGCTTCTTCCGGAACGAGGAAAGCCATCGAGATCAGTTTCACGCCGTAACTTTCAACAGGAACGATCTTTCCGTCTTTCTGCTCGGGGCCTGTGGTGCTCCCCATCATCATAGGAATATTCGGACCGTATAAGTCGGCGTCCAAGAGGCCGACTTTGGCGCCGGTAAGCGCTAAGGCGCAGGCCAGATTGGCCGAAACCGTGGACTTGCCCACACCACCCTTGCCGCTGCTGACGGCAATAATATGTTTTACGCCGGAAATAAGGGCGTCTTTCGGTTGCCCCTGCGGGGCTCCACCAGGATGTTCGTCAGCCATATACCACTCCTCCTGATCTATATGTGTGCAGCAGCGCGCCATAGGAGGCGCTGACCGTCAGAATCCTAGGCTCTATGATGGGCATCATAAGCGATGGCGTACGGGAAAGGAAATGGGCCGGTCGGACCATGGGATAGAATGGCCCGACCGGGGAAGACTCGTCTGGAGGTCAGAATACCGTCGGGTCGAGGCGGCGCAGATTCGTCGCCAGTCCAGCCAATGACAGCGTATAAATGATCCACTTCGAGGGATCGAAGTTGTACCATTCAGGCCCGTTCCGATAATCGCGGGCGTAGGTATGGTGATAGTTGTGATACCCCTCTCCGAAGCTCACAAAGGAAATCAGCCAGCTATCGCGGCTGCTGTCTTGCGTCCCATGCGGCTGGCTGCCGATCATGTGGCAGAGGGAATTGATCGTAAACGTCGAATTCAGCACCAAGAACATGCGCAGAAGCCCGCCCATCAGAAGCGCGCTGATTCCCCCCGTCAGATTGCCATGCCACCAGAGGCCGAGGGCAAAAGGCAAGGCCAGCCCGGAGAGGACGATCAGCCAATAATAGCGGTGCTGCCAGAGAATCACCGGATCGCGGCGCAGCCGGATTTCATACTTGTCGGTGCGATGTGGAGTTTCGTAAAACAGCCAGCCGCAGTGGCTATGCCAAAACCCCTTGCTTGCGTTGTAGGGGTCTTCCTCCGTATCGGTCTTGGCATGGTGCCGGATGTGATCGGCGCACCATATCAGTGCGGAATTTTGAAGGGCCCAGCCGCCTCCAATCAGAATAACGCGTTTGATCCAATCGGGACACTCAAAGCTTTGGTGCGCCACAAGCCGGTGATACCCCACCGTAATACCCAAACCGGTGACGACATACATGACGAAAAAAAGGAGCCAGTCAAAGAGGGTAAAGCCAATAAAATATCCATAGATCGGGATGCCGATGAGTGTAGCTGCGGCGACGCTACAAAAGAGGATGAGGTTTGTGTAGGAGATGGCACTCTGATTGGTCGAGACAGGCTGGCGGGTCGCGGTCATTCGTCCTCCTGAGAATGAGATTCATACAGTCCACCTCGCCGGTCTCTGGTGAACACCCATTAATTCTTCATATGCTAACGAAATGGATGGAATTCTTCAACCCTTTCCTGATCATTCTCCCTCTCTCGTAGACAACCATAATCCGCATGCGTTGATGATAAATCATCTGGGTGATCCCATCAGCCTGGGCGAAATATTTTGGCAAAGGGGAACAATGCCGCAGTGAGACATTGTCTCAACGTGTTAATGGAAACGTGAGATGAACCGAAAGAGATAGCGTATACTGGTGTGATTCCGGAGCTGTGATGAGGAGATCTTGATGACGTTGTCACACTCGCTCGAACCGGCCATTTATCGGATCGGCACCCATCTCGCCAAACTTTCCGCTGGTCTCTCGCCGACGTTGTTTGAACGCCGGTGGTGGTCTCATGCTGCCATCAACCTGGCCATGAAGGATCCCACATTCAAAACGCACCTGTTTCATTTTATCGATGTGCTCCCAGCGGTCACCGACGATGCCCGTGTCGTGTCCCTGGCCGAGGAGTATTTCGGTCACGTTGATACCGACCTCTTTGGCCTCCAGTGGGGCTTGAAGACTCTTGCATCGACCGGGATCGGTGCGCGATTGACCGGCAAAACGATTCGTCACCAAGTTGAGCAGATGGCGAACCTCTTTATCGCCGGAGCCACGGTTGAGGAAGCGGAGTCTGGGTTGTCGCGTTTATGGACGGAGGGGCGGGCCTCGTCCGTCGACCTTCTGGGCGAAGCGACGATCAGCGAGACCGAGGCGGATCATTACCGCGATCACTGCCTAAGCGCACTGTCTATACTGAGCGACGCGGCGGCCTCCTGGCCACCCTCCCCGCTATTGGAGTGTGATCATCTTGGCCCCTTGCCGCGAGTACAGCTCTCGCTCAAGATTTCTGCGCTGACCTCGCGGCTGGATCCCATTGATCCCGACGGCTGCTATCGTGCCGTGGCAGCCAGGCTTCGCCCCATCGTGGATCTCGCGGCCAGGACAACCTGCGGATTGATCTTCGACATGGAGCAGGCCGACACGAAAGACCTGCTTCTCTCGATCTTTACACGATTGTTTGCCGAACCGGCCTATAGATCTTATCCCTATGCCGGTCTCGCGCTGCAAGCCTATCATCGCGAGACCGAACGGGACATTCAGGATCTGCTGGCGTGGGTAAATGGACGCGGGACTCCCATTACTATCCGCCTGGTTAAAGGAGCCTACTGGGATTCGGATACAGTCCGGTACCGCCAAGCCGGTTGGCCGGTCCCGCTATTCGAGCAGAAGGCCGAAACCGATGCCCATTATGAATCGCTGATCTCTACGCTGCTGCAACAAACCCAGCTCATCCGTCCTGCTTTCGGGACTCATAATCTGCGCACGCTGGCCGTGATTGAGGCGGTGGCGGAGTCGCTCAATCTTCCACCGGATACGCTGGAATATCAGATGATCTATGGCATGGCCGAACCGTTCCAACAGGCCATGGTGACGCTCGGCCGCAGAGTGCGGCTCTATACGCCAGTGGGACGCTTGCTGCCGGGCATGGCATATCTGGTTCGTCGCCTGCTCGAAAACACCTCGAACGAATCATTTCTCAGGAAAGAATATGTCGAGTCTCAGTCGCTCGCGACGCTCTTGGCGCCACCGGCTATGCTCAGCCAACCGGGTGGCCCCATATCATCAGACGAGTTTCGCAATGAACCGCACAGTGATTTCTCAGGCCTTTCTGTCCTGACCGCCATGCAGGACGCTATCGCGGCGGTGCGATCTAATCTAGGTCACACTTGGGAATCAGCCAGGGACGACCTTCGCCTGAGTGGCTTGCTGATTGAATCACGCAATCCGGCTCGCCCGGGTGAAGTCATTGCCACTGTGCGAACGGCGTCAGAGGAGGATATCCAATCGGCTATATATCTGGCCCTGTCCCATGCGGAGACCTGGCATCGCCGCCCAGCAGAGGAGCGGATTGCCATCATGAAGCGAGCGGCGGCGCTGATGCGTACCCGGCGTTTTGAACTGGCGGCCTGGGAAATTTTCGAGGTGGGCAAGCCCTGGCGGGAGGCGGATGCAGATGTCGCCGAAGCCATCGATTTTCTCGAGTTCTATGCAGCCCAAATGGAACGCTTGTCCACCCCTCTTAAATTAGGCTTAAGTCCCGGAGAACTGAATCGCCGGATTTATGGACCGCGCGGCGTCTCGGCAGTGATCGCACCTTGGAACTTTCCCCTCGCCATTCCCACCGGCATGGTGGCGGCGGCGCTGGTGACCGGGAATACGGTCCTGTTCAAACCGTCGGAACGGGCGCCATTAATGGGCCGATTGTTGACAAACATTCTGATCGATGCAGGCGTGCCATCAGGAGTGCTGCTGGGCCTGCCAGGCGGGCCGGAGATCGGCCGGGCACTGGTGGCCCTTCCGGATGTCTCAACCATTGCCTTCACCGGATCAAAAGATGTCGGACTTCAGATTCTCTCCGGTGCGGCGGCTATCCAGCCGGGACAACGGCACGTCAAACGTGTGATTGCGGAGATGGGCGGGAAGAATGCGATCATCGTGGATGACTCGGCGGATCTCGATGAAGCCATTCTGGGTGTGGTGGCCTCCTTCACCGGATATGCGGGCCAGAAGTGCTCGGCCTGCTCGCGAGCCATTGTGCATGAGTCGGTGTATGACCAATTTCTTTCTCGCTTGAAAGACGCCGTTACGAGTCTCACGATCGGCGATCCGCTTGATGCCGGCACACAGGTCGGCCCGGTCATTGATGCCAGAGCCAAACAGCGCATCGAGGAGTACATTGAGGCAGGAGCGCAGGAGGGCCGCCTGGTCGTTCGCCGCTTGACAGAAGGGCCCGGCTATTTCGTGGGACCAACCGTGGTGGCGGATGTAAAGCCCCACCATCGTCTTGCACAAGAGGAAATATTCGGCCCGGTACTGGCGGTGATGAAAGCCGCCGATATGGAAGAGTCGCTTGCGATGGCGAATGCGACGACCTATGCGCTCACCGGCGGCATCTATTCACGCAGTCCGGCGAACCTGGCGTTGGCACGGGAACGATTCGATGTGGGGAACCTCTACGTCAACCGGCCGATCACCGGGGCCTTAGTTGGCCGCCAGCCGTTCGGCGGACACCGGCTCTCAGGAGTGGGGGCGAAGGCGGGAGGAGAGGACTACCTGACACAATTCATGATCAGCCGGATCATCAGTGAAAACACCCTCCGTCGCGGGTTTGAGGCGGCTGACTGAGCCGGGAGCGGGCGCAATGTAATACTCTTCCAATTCTTCCATAATTTCAGTCATGACTCCCCGGTCTTCCTTCACCGCCGAGAGTTCTTGCCGCTCGACGTATTTCACCAGTCCAACCCCTTTGGCGAACCAGGCCGTCATCACGTCGGTACCACGTGCGGACTTCTCCCCGCTCGACAAATGAATCAGCATGGTCATGCGCGCTTCCACCTTGACGGCGTCTTGAAACGTGCCGGCCGGCACCGTCACGCTTTCATGTCCTACCACGCTGGTCCAGCCCTTCACATCAACTGTTTCATCGGTCCCATCGCGATCCATATCGGCGCCGAAATCCAGTCCTGTCCGGTCGAACTGCTGAAAGGATGAGGGGGCCTTCATCGGAAACCGGACGATCTGATAGGGGGTGATCTGCTTTTCAAGCGGCGTCCCGGGATCGGAACCATAATAGACAATACCGACGACATCGCGGCGATAGTAGCTCTCCGATTCGCCATGGTTGCCGGGATTGCTGTCATGAAAGACGGTGACGGTGATGCCGCTGAGCTTCTTCGTGCCGGTCACTTCAGAGACATTTGAAAAGTATTTGAGGTCGATCGTTTGAATCGGACTTTCTGAGATCTGCCCGCGATATTGCCAGCGATTGCCGATCTGGTCTGGGAAGTAGTCGGCGGATTGGGCAATCGGCAGCGCCTCTTCAGCCGCCGCGCTGAGGCGGCCATCGAAGGCCGCCATGGCTACGAGCAGTCCAGTAAGCGCCCATGCGAAAAAAGTCCCTGATCTGTGCCGCATGCGTCCCCTCCTCCGTTGAAAAGGACGGTACCATAGGCTTTACAGATGCAGCAAGAAGAGCCTGATATCATGTGGCACAGACTTGCGTTGCGGATGGCCTGCTTTCATAATCCCCTTCCCTATGGCTTCTCCCAAACGGACAGTCCGAGCGAAACACGAGACTCGCCCATCGGTCTTGGTGACCGGAGCATCAGGCGGCATCGGGCGGGCGGTATGCCAGGCCTTTGCCGCAGCCGGTTGGCATGTCGGCGTGCACTATCATCGTCGCAAGGCCGAAGCAGAAAAAACCTTGCAAGCCGTCCAGGTCACGGGGGGAACGGGCTCGCTCTATGAAGCCGATATCCGTGAGTCTGAACCGGTTCGCCGCATGGTCGAGGCGTTCTGTCGTCAGGTGCCATCACCCTATGCTTTTATTTGTAATGCGGGCATCGCGGCAAGCAGCCTTCTCTTACGTCAATCCAACGATCAATGGGCCGACGTGGTACAGACGAATCTGACCGGTGCCTTCCATTGCTTTCAGACCATGGCGCCTCCCCTGCTGGCACACGGCGGCGGCTCGATCGTCGTCATCGGCTCGCGTGCGGGATTCCATGGATCGACCGGACAAGCAGCCTATGCCGCGTCGAAAGCCGGCTTGATTGGACTCGTCAAAACAGCGGCGCAAGAATGGGGACCGCAGAACGTGCGAGTCAATCTCGTCTTGCCCGGCTGGCAACAGACCAGTATGTCCGAGGATGCCAACCTTGACCAGCGAGACTGGCAAGACCATGCGCTCCGCCGTCCCCCGGCCATTGAGGAAGTGGCACGCACGATTTTCTATGTGGCTCAGCTCGACGATATGTCGGGCCAGGTGTGGAATTGCGATAGCCGGGACTTGTGAGAAAAGAGTAGAGAGCGAATGGCTTATGGCTGATAGCGTGACGCATAGGATTTTTATCACAGGGACCGATACAGCGGTCGGCAAGACGCTGGTGACTGCGGCCCTTGCCTGGAGCCTGAAGCAACAAGGACTCGATGTCGGCGTCATGAAGCCTGTCGAAACCGGCGCGAAGAAAGGCCATCCTTCTGATGCCACTCGCCTTCAGCAGGCGGCGCAAGTCTCGGATTCGCTGGACCTTATCAGGCCCTATGCCTTCCGCCTCCCGGTTGCGCCGTTGGATGCAGCGAGGCCTGAGCGACGATCCATTCAGATCGCGAAGATCATGAAGGCCTATCGTGCGCTGCAAGCACAACATGATTTGCTACTGGTTGAAGGCGCTGGCGGGGTGCATGTACCGATCACTCTATCGATGGATGTGCTGGATCTGATCGAAAAGCTGAAAACCCCTGTGTTGGTCGTTGGACGAGCCGGTCTTGGCGGAGTGAATCATGCGATGCTCACGCTCAAGGCGTTGCGTGCGAGAAAGATCCCAATTCTTGCACTGGTGCTCAATCGGACGGTGCCAGCAAAGACTTCTGTGGCACGACGACAGGAACGTTCGACGGTGGAGTTACTACGAGATTCTTCCGGGGTGCCGGTGATCGGGCCACTCCCATATTTGACTGGAGCAGACACGGGATTTGAACGAACTCTGTCAAAGATGGCGGTGAATGGTGAGATAAAGAAACTTACGAAGCTGGTGCTGGCATCTGTGCGAGGAAGTCGCTGACCGCCTGCTTGATGTCTTGGGCTTTCAGAATGGCTGAAATGACGGCCACCCCGTTCGCTCCTGCCTTCATCACCTCTCCGACGTTCTCGACGGTAATCCCGCCGATGGCAAAGATCGGCAGCGCCGTGAGCGCGCGAATCGCTCGGAGCCCTTCAATGCCGACCACCGGATCGTGATCTTGTTTTGAGCCCGGTTTGAAGATCGGGCCAAAGCCGAGATAGTCCGGCTTGCCAGCACTGGCGACTCGCACTTGTGCTGGATTGTGCGTTGAAATCCCGATCAGCCTGTCCGGTCCCATCACCTTTCGCGCTAAATCGAGCGGCAGATCTCCCTGCCCTAGATGCACGCCATCCGCTTCCACCGCCAGTGCCAGGTCACAACGGTCATTTGTAATGAACAACATGCCCAACTCCGCCGCAAGCTTTCTGAGCGGCAAGGCTTCCACATAGGCCTCCTTCATCGAGGCCGTCTTGTTGCGGTACTGAACGATTCGCACCCCAGCCTGTGCTGCTTGCCGAAGCGCATCACTTAACGACGTGGTCGGTGACACTGAAGGATCGAGGATGAGGTAAAGACCTGAAAGAATCTGGGAGAAGCGAGACTCAGACATAATGCAGAATTGTACCCGGCTTTGTTCCTAAGAGGCTAGTCAAGGGCGTTATACCAATACTCCCGTTGATCACGTTGAAAATTACGAAGAAAGATATGCGGCCTATTGCTAACTCGCCAGGAACCTTTCGAGGAACGTCGTGGAGACGTGGCCTTTTTGGAAGTCGGGGTCGTCGAGGATGCGGCGGTGGAGCGGGATGGTGGTCTTGATGCCTTCGATGACGAATTCGTCGAGGGCGCGGCGCATGCGGGCCATGCATTCCTGCCGGTCGCGGCCGTGGGTAATCAGCTTGGCGATCATCGAATCGTAGTGCGGTGACACGACGGCGCCTGATTCCATGACGGAGTCGACACGTACGCCGAAGCCGCCTGGCGGGCTGTATTTTGTAATCAGCCCCGGCGACGGGGTGAACTTCTCCGGATCTTCGGCATTGATCCGGCACTCCATGCTGTGGCCGTTCATGACGACGTCTTGCTGCCGGAGAGTCAACGGCAGGCCGGCGGCCAAACGGATCTGTTCCTTGATCAAATCGACGCCGGTTACCATTTCGGTAATCGGATGTTCGACCTGAATGCGGGTATTCACTTCCATGAAGAAGAAATTGCGATCCTTATCGAGGAGGAACTCCACGGTGCCCACGTTCCGGTAATGGGCGGCCTTGACGGCTTCGACCGCGACACGCCCGATTTCTTTTCGCAGCTTGTCATCGACCGCCGGCGACGGGGTTTCCTCTAAAAGCTTTTGATGCCGCCGCTGGATGGAACAATCCCGCTCGCCCAGATGGATGACGTGTCCGCGATGGTCCGCCATGACTTGCACTTCGATATGGCGGGGTTCGAGGAAATATCGCTCGAGATAGACGCTTTCGTTCCCGAAAGTGGATTTGGCCTCGGCCTGGGCTGCCTGAAACGCGCGGGCCAAGTCTTCGGCCTTGTTGACGACGCGCATGCCGCGCCCGCCCCCGCCGGCTGTGGCCTTGATGATAACGGGAAATCCGATTTTCTGCGCGGCCTGCAATGCCTCTTCTTCGCTCTTCAATTGTCCTGGGCTGCCGGGTGTGACCGGAAGGCCTCGCTTCATCACAATTTCGCGCGCTTTGGCTTTGTCGCCCAGCATGGCAATGTGTTCGGACGCGGGGCCAATAAATTTGATGCCGATGGATTCGCACACTTCGGCAAAGTGGGCATTCTCGGACAGGAATCCGTAGCCGGGATGGATGGCATCGGCGCCGGTGATTTCAGCAGCGCTCAATACGTTCGGAATATTACGATAGCTGAGGGCGGCTTCCGCCGGCCCCACGCAGACTTTTTCATCGGCCGCGCGAACGTGCAAACTCGCGGCATCCGCCTCCGAATGGATGGCGACGGTCTTGATGCCGAGTTCCTTGCAGGCGCGAATCACCCGCAAGGCAATTTCTCCACGATTCGCTATTAAAACTTTCTTGAACACGCAATGGCTCCCATGTGGCTTGACTGAGACGGACTATGGGGTGGCTTTGGGATCGATGAGAAAGAGCGCCTGGCCGTATTCGACCGACTTGGTGCTTTCTCCTAGAATTTTGACGATGCGCCCGTCCGTTTCGGACTCGATCTCGTTCATGAGCTTCATCGCTTCGACAATGCAGAGGACCTGGCCCTTCTTCACATAGTCGCCCTCCTCGACATAGGGATCGGCATCGGGAGACGGCGAGCGGTAGAAGGTGCCGACGATCGGCGAGGTGATCGTCATCATCCCGGCAGTGTCCTCGGCGGATGGTCCGGAGGACGAGGATGACGGGGAGGACTGCTGCGCGGTCGCCGGAGCCGATTCCTGCACAGAGGTCGTGACGGTTTTGACGCCGACTTCGTGCCGGACCCGGATACGGACGCCCTGCCGCTCGAGTTCCAACTCGGTCAGGTTATTCCGGCGGAGCAGATCGATGAGGTCCTGAATCTGCTTGGTCTGGTTCCCCGTCAGTAAGGCGTCGGAGCCCGCCTGTTCGCCGGTAAAGGTCTGCGGAAGAATAATCGGACGGCCCTGTTTTTTAGCACGTGTTGGCCGCCGCGTGCTCACCGGACACGCTCCACGTAGGATCGGGTGCGGGTATCGATTTTAATCACGGTGCCTACCTCCAGATAGAGGGGAACTTTGATGGTGGCTCCTGTTTCGACCACGACGGGCTTGGTGCCGCCGGATGCCGTATCGCCGCGCACGCCCGGTTCGCCGTCGACGACTTTAAGTTCGATGAAATTCGGCAATTCCACATCGATCGGCCGGTGTTCATACACCAGGATTTTCACGATCATGTTTTCTTTGATCAGATCGGCATTCTCGCCCAGCTGATCCTTGGGAAAGGTCAGCTGGTCGTAGGCCTCGGTATCCATGAAGGTGTAGTCGTCGCCGGTTGCATAGAGAAACTGCATTTCCCGTTCTTCAAGATCCGGCTCTTCAAACCGTTCACCGGAGCGAAACGTGCGTTCCACCAGGTTCCTGGACAGATAACTTTTGAGTTTGGTGCGCACGAAGGCGCCGCCCTTGCCAGGCTTCACATGCTGAAAATCAACGATGTAATACGGTTCGCCTTCAACCATCAGACGAACGCCACTGCGAAAATCAACAGTCGAAATCACTCCAGACCCCCTTCATCCCGGCACGGTGAATCAAGATACTCGTTTATGAGGCACGACGCCGAGGGCGGCGCGCCTGTTTCAATCCTGCTGTTCCCGCTCTGGTCCCCTGTGCGGCGATATGCTCGGACAGGCCGCGCAACGCCAAGGTATACCCTGTGGGACCGAATCCTGCAATCTGTGCCAGTGCCACACCGGCAATATAAGACCGGTGACGAAACTCTTCCCGCTGATGGATATTTGAGAGATGGACTTCCACCGTCGGCAGGTTCACTGCGGCAATCGCATCCCGAATGGCAATACTCGTATGCGTGTAGGCGGCCGGATTTATAATGATCCCCTGATAGCCGGTGCGCGCATCCTGGATCCAGGTGACCAGTTCCCCTTCGACATTGGACTGGCGAATGTCTACGGCAATACCCAGCTCTTCGGCTAATTCCGAAATAGCGGCGTCGATGGCATCGAGCGTGGTCGAGCCATAGATCGATTGTTCTCGGGTCCCTAGCAAGTTGAGATTAGGACCATGCAAGACAAGGACGCGAACCATGTCAGGTACGAATCGCCTCCGACGTGAACAAGAAGGTTGCAAGCTTGTAGTCAGCGAGCAGCGAAGGTATTCTAGCAGCCCTGCAAAGGAGGGTCAAACCTTTGATCAATCGTGAGAAGTTGGCACTGCGGTTTCGGCGGACGGACGGTCGCGGCGGCGGATCTGAATGAAGCGCAGCCATTGCTCCAGTTTCTCCACCGTGGCCTGATTGAGAGCCGGAGCCGCTGTCACGGTTGGCGTGAGGTCAGGCTCAGATACCGGATCGGCATGAGCGCTCTCTTGGGGTTGGCTGTTCTCGGTGGATTCGCTCCCCATCACAACAGCGGACTCGCTTTCAATGGCGCCTGACGCGACCAAGGAGGGCTCTTCAATTTTGGCGTCCTGCTCGACAGGCTCAATGAGTGGCGCAGCCTCCGGCGCCTCCTGAGTCGGCAGGACCTTCTGAGAATCAGCCATGGCAGGTATTGCGACCGGCTTGCTCGACTTTGTTGTAGGAATCGGTGGTGGCTGAACCCCTAACGACGCACGAATCGACAGCGATTCCTGATCGGACGGATTGGCTGCGAGGATGACTGTGCAGGAACGCAGCGCGGCTTCTGAGGCCCCTTCAGCGGCGTAGATTTTTGCGAGCGTTCGATGGGCGCGAAGATTCTCCGGGCTGATCTTAATGGCCTCTTCCAGAATGGCCTTGGCTTTCGTGGGTTGCCCCATCTGGTCGTAGGCCCGTCCGAGAGCCACCATCGCCGTAATGAAGCCGGGATAATGCTGGAGTCCGTCTTCAAGGACGCCTGCGGCTTCCGCCCACATGCCGGCTTTGCCGTATTCTTCGGCGAGAGGAATAAAGGCTTTTGAGCCGGGATCTTTCGCCAAGGCCAAGGCATGGCGATCGATTTCCGCGGCATTACCGGCCTGTGATCCTGAAGCCATCGTCGTCCCCTTAGGATATGACTGTGGGCGTGTGGGTCCCCTGCATACTCTTGGGAAAGTCTACTATAACGGAGAGAATATCGTGAGCCATTTGTGATTTTGATCTGAGGCTTAATGGCCATTGCTGGCCGGTGCGGGAGAGGATGACGGCGGCATTCCGGTCGCTGCCAAACCCGGCCCCTTCCTGGGTTACATCATTCGCCACGATCAAATCCAACCCTTTGGCGGCTAATTTTGTCTGGGCATGGGCCAGGAGATGCTGTGTTTCCGCCGCAAATCCCACCAGGATTTGCGAGGTTCGTTTGGCCGAGAGCATGGCCAGAATGTCGGAAGTTTGTTCTAGCTCGAGCGTCGGGACGGCCTGCCCGCCTTTTTTCAACTTGTGCGATGCGACTTCTTTCGGTCGAAAATCGGCGACGGCGGCGGCCATGATCACGACGGTAGACCATTCAAAATAAGCCGCCATCGCCGCGGCCATTTCTTGCGCGGTGGTGACCGGAATCACCCGAATCCCTGCGGGCGGAGTCAATGCGGTGGGCCCTGTGACGAGCGTTACCTCGGCGCCACGGCTTCTCGCCGCTTCTGCCAGCGCATACCCCATTTTCCCCGATGAACGATTGGAGATATACCGCACCGGATCGATGGCTTCCTGTGTCGGGCCGGCAGAGATCAGCACCCGCTGTCCCGTGAAGTCGAGTTGCGGAAACAGGGTCTGCTCAACGGCCTCAAGAATGCGGGATTCGCCGGCCAGCCGGCCTTGGGCCACCTGCCCTGAAGCCAACGGCCCTTCTTCCGGATCCAGCACGAACACCCCTCGGGATCGAAGCGTGCGGACATGGTCCTGCACGGTGGGATGTGTCCACATATCGCCGTCCATCGCCGGCGCGACGATCAACGGACAGCGTGACGTGAGCAGCATGGTCGAGAGCACATCGTCGGCCAGGCCCACCGCCGCCTTTGCGAGAAAGTTCGCTGTCGCCGGGGCCACGATGATGACGTCGGCCTGTTCCGGAATGGACAGATGCTTCATCTCCTGATGAGCTTCAAAGAGATCGGTGGTGACCGATTGACCCGAGAGGACTTCGAACGTCATCGGCGTCACGAACTTGGTCGAGGCCTTGGTCATGACGACCGAGACCGATGCCCCGGCCTTTGTGAGCGCGCGGAGGAGGCTCACGGCCTTATAGGCGGCAATGCTCCCGGTGACGCCGAGCGCCACCCGCTTACCGGTCAATGGGTGCGGTTGAATGTCGGCGTCCAAGGAGTGCTCCTACTCTTCAGCTTCCTTCGCGACCGGCGCCACCGTATCATCGACGTAGACACTCAACTCTTTCTTGATTTCGCGGGCGTCTTCGCCGGTCATCATGGCCAACCGTTCGCTTTCCCCTTCTTTGCCGCGCTTGGCTTCCTTCATGGCATCGCGGGCATCTTTCCCTGTCAGATATTTCACTTGGCCACGCAACACTTCATCCAGCGCCGAAGTGGCTTCTTTCGCAAACCGCAGCGGCCCTGACGGTTTGGCGCCCTGAATCAGGTGTTTGGCTCGCTGAGCGGCGATGATGACCAGCCGGTGGCGTGAATCGAACTGGCCGATCTTATACTGCGGCAGCAAATTAAGCATGTCAATCATGGTGAACGGTACTCCCTTTGGTAGTGGAAGACGCGTCGCGCTCTCCCGATTTGGACTCTCTCTCCAGAATGAAATTCTGTTCCAGCCAATTCATATCGAGCCGCTTGGTTTTCAGGCGCTCGGCCAGGAAAATGCTTTGCAGTTCGCGCAAGGACTGAGCCAGGTCGTCATTCCTGACGATGTAATAGTACTCGCGATAACTCCAGACTTCTTCTTTGACCTTTTGCAACCGGCGCATGATTTCCTCAGGCGTATCCGAAGCCCGGCTCTGCAATCTGGTGCGCAATGTCTTCATTGACGGGGGCAGGATAAAAATATACACGGCATCCTGAAACTTTTTCTTGATCTGGAGGGCGCCCTGGACATCGATTTCCAGCAGTACATCGATGCCCCGCTCCATCTTGTCCATCAACGACTTTCGCGGCGTGCCGTACCAATTGCCATAGACATGGGCATATTCCATGAACTCGTTTTTCTCGACCATGTCCTGAAAGACTTTTTCTTCGATGAAAAAGTACTCCCGCCCGTTCTCTTCTCCTGGGCGTGGCTGGCGAGTGGTATAGGAAACGGAATGCCAAATCCCCGGAACGGTTGCGGCAATTTGCTTGCAGAGCGTGGTCTTGCCTGTCCCTGAAGGAGCGGAAATGATAAAGAGAATACCCCGGCGCTCCGGAGTATGGTACCCCTCTTCGGGAGTTGCGGTCATGCCATTGCTGCTCATCGAAATTGTCATTCCACGTTCTGGATCTGCTCTCTGATCCGTTCGAGTTCGGCCTTCATCTGGACGACCGAAGAAGTGATGGTGAGGTCGTTGGCTTTTGAGCCAATCGTATTGATCTCCCGCCCCATTTCCTGGATGAGAAAGTCCAACGTTTTGCCGACGGACTCAGCACTTTGCAGTGTCTGCTCAAACTGTATCATATGTGCATCCAGTCTGACCAATTCTTCTGTAATGTCACTGCGATCGGCAAAGACTGCCAATTCCTGGTGCAGTTTGGCCTGATCCGGCGCTTCACCCGATAATAGCTTCTCAACCCGCCCTTTCATCCGATCAAAGGCTTCTTGTGCGACATGGGGGGCTTTGGCCGACACCTGGGCTTTCAAGCCGCGCAAGATGTCGAGACGGGCCTGAATGTCATTGGCCAGGAGGGCGCCCTCTTTCTTGCGCATTTTAGCCAGGTCTTGGATGGCCTGGGTGGTGAGCTTGGTGACCAGCCTGGCGAGCTGCGGATCGTCTGCCGGTTGATCGGTCATCGTAATGACATCGCGAAGGCCGGCCAGCAATCCGACATCGATGGATCCTTTGAGCTTCAGCGTGCGTTGGAGTGTGCGAAGCGCCTGATGGTACTGTTTCGCAAGGACCGCATCAACCTGCAGTGCGCGTGCCCCTCCCCTCCCGCCTTGCACGAGCACTGTGAGATCGACTCGCCCTCGCCGGCAATGGCCTTGAATGGCTTTCTTAAACAAATCCTCAAGCTGATTCATCGATTTCGGCAGGCGAATTCCCGTTTCCAGAAACCGGTGGTTCACCGACCGTATCTCGACCGTGACGTGACTGTCTTCCCAGGTGCCTTGCCGTCTTCCAAATCCTGTCATACTCGTAATCATCGCGGAGTTTTTCCTTTCCAATGGCACTCGGCATACAGGCAGCATGGCGCGCACTGTGGCTTGCGGGCCAGGCATACATAGCGTCCGTGCAAGAGCAGGCGCTGGGAGACATCGGTCCACTGTGATTGCGGGAACTGTCGCTGCAGATCCTCTTCAATCGTTTCAGGATCGTCCGATGTGGTGAGGCCTAACCGATTAGCGACTCGTTTAACATGCGTATCAACGACGACGGCGGGCTTCCCGAACGCCGTTCCCAGGATTACATTGGCCGTCTTGCGCCCCACTCCTGGAATCGTCGTCAACTCCTCCATACGTTGCGGCACTGTGCCGCCGAAACGTTCCGCCACCGCTCGGCCACAGCCGATCAAATGTTTCGCCTTATTTTTGTAAAACCCGGTGGACTTAATCAGCATTTCAAGCTCAGGCTGCGGTGCGGTAGCGAAGTCGTGAGGTTCCCGGAATCGCCTGAACAATGCAGGGGTGACTTGATTCACCCGCTGATCCGTACATTGAGCCGACAGAATGGTCGCCACCAAAAGTTCCCAGGGGGAACGATGGGTCAATTCCATCCGGGCCACGGGGATTTGCTGAATCAATGTGCGGGCGATTCTGGCAAATCGGTCAGGCGAAGCTTTGGAGCGAGCGGGTCTTGAGTTCATGGATGATGCGGGCAATTGTGCAGTGGTTAGACGGGAGATGCAAGCACCGGATCGGGGGCTTGCAAGTCTGGAGAGGCAGTATCGCGCCCGCTGGTGATCGCATACATACGTGTGGCAAGGTGCTCGATCAACGGCTTCACTGTGTCAGGATCCAGTGCCGAAATTCCGATGGCATGATAGCGCAGACACAGCACGTCGGCTTGTTGAGCCGGCAGCCGGTCGCATTTATTGAAGATGAGTACTTGGGGAATATGGTCAAGCCCAAGCTCCTGAAGAATGTCCAGGACCGCCTTCATTTGCACATCGATATCGGGAGCGCTCGCATCGACCACATGCAGCAACAGATCTGCTTCCTGCAATTCCTCCAGCGTGGTTCGGAAGGCCCCGACGAGTTCTTGCGGCAGGTCTCGGATGAACCCCACAGTATCGGTCACGATCACTTCCCGATCCTCAGGAAAGCGCAAACGGCGGCTCGTGGTATCCAGCGTTTCAAAAACCCGGTTTTCCGTCGAGATATGACTCTTGGTCAATACATTGAGGAGCGTCGATTTTCCCGCGTTGGTATAGCCGACCAGCGAGAGCACCGGAAGCCCATGCCGTTCACGCCGGGCTCGGCGTTGATCCTGATGGCGGGCGAAATCCTTAATCTCACGTTCCAAGTGCGTGATTCGGTCATGAATGCGCCGGCGATCCGTTTCGAGTTTCGTCTCACCTGGGCCTCTGCTCCCGATTCCGCCGCCCAGCCGCGAGAGTTGCGTGCCGTGACCGGAGAGGCGTGGTAACAAGTACCGGAGCTGGGCCAGTTCGACTTGGACTTTTCCTTCCCGGCTATGCGCCCGTCTGGCGAAGATATCCAAGATCAACTGAGTCCGGTCGATCACTTTGATATCGGTCATCTCTGAAATCGCTCGCGCCTGGGCAGGCGTAAGCGTTTGATCGAAGATGAGCATATCTGCGCCCTTATGGAGGGTTTCTATCAGGACTTCTTTCAGTTTTCCGCTCCCCAACAGATAGCGCTGATGACCGGCTGGAATCCGCTGAACCATCTTATCCACGATGGTCACTTCCGCTGAATCCGCCAGCTCGGCGAGCTCGGCAAGACGGTCCTCCTGTTCGGCGCGGCTGCGTGACGAGGCACTGACCAACATCGCCGATTCCTGCTTCCCTCCAACCGCATGGTGCTTCAGTGCCTGCTGAATGTCCGTCTCAAGGTCTTCGATAAACTGATCAAAAACGATCGGGCATCGCGGCAACGGTGAGGGCTTTAAAATCTTACAGAGCTCGCCGCTGCCATCCGGCGGAAGGAGGTGCGCGAGATAGATATTGCCGGGTGTGCCGTCAGGGCCGACAGATAAGAGTCCCATGAGATCGAGGCGCAGATAGGCGAGGTCCGTCAGATCCTCCTGACTCAACGGCCGATCTTGCAGTTGGGTTCGAATGAGCCGAAGGCCCCGGAGAGAGCGCGGACCGGTCCTGAATTTCGCCTGAGTCGTCGGCGATAACACCATCTCCGTTCCTACAATAATTTCCTGCACTACTCCACGCCTTGTCAGCAGAATCGAGATAGGACGGCGGATTTCGAGCGCGAGCTGTGCGGCCGCTTTGGCTAAATCCAGAGAAAGAACCTCGTTGGCGGGAACACGGCGGCGATAGAGGCGCTCAAGAGCGGCGACGTGGCTGGCGCGAAGTCCGGTCATCTGTCCGTGGATATCAGAAATACGGAGCCTCGTTATGATCCGGCCTGACCCATGGCGATGTTCGCCTGAGTCCCAAGCCTGAGTGTGGGAATAATATCGATCTTGCGACCGATGGGGCGCCCGCTAAGCAGCAATTGCCGGCCGGCTGAGGCGATCATCGCCGCATTATCCGTGCAATAGGTCATCGGAGGCAAGGCGAGTCGAACGCCTTCCAATGCAGCACGTTCCTTGAGGAGCGTCCGCAGACGTGAATTAGCCGACACGCCGCCGACCACGGCAAGCGCTTTCGTGCCGGACAATTGAACCGCAACGAAGGCGCGATCGACGAGGACTCGCACAATAGCTTCCTGATAGCCAGCGGCCAAATCGGCCGCCTGAGTCGTTCGTGCCGTAGACTCCATGTCACGCAGCCTATACAACAGTGCGGTTTTTAGGCCGCTAAAACTGAATTCCAAACTACTTTTTCGCAAACGCGATAGCGGAAATCGAATGGCGCGTGGATTGCCCTGTTGTGCCAAACGGTCGATGGCGGGACCGCCAGGATAGTCCAACCCCAGCATCTGCGCGCCCTTGTCGAACGCTTCACCGGCGGCATCGTCGCGCGTGCATCCGAGAAGAATATTTCGGCCATCGGCCTCCCGCCGATACAAATGCGTATGCCCGCCTGATACCACCAGCACCACACAGGGAAGGGGAAACCCTGGATCAGCCAGCCAGGCCGATGCAATGTGGCCATCGAGATGGTTTACCCCGATCAGAGGAAGCCGTAAGGCATAGGCGAAAGCTTTGGCATAGTTCACCCCCACCAATAGAGCTCCTGCCAAACCAGGCCCCTGGGTCACCGCAATCGCCCCGAGATCGCGCGTTGTCATCCCGGCCTGGATCAGCGCCGACGTGACCACGCGATCGATTGTTCCCAGATGCGCGCGGGCAGCCAGCTCAGGAACCACCCCGCCATACTTCCGGTGGACCGCATCTTGTGACGCAATAATATTGGAGAGAACCTGACCACGCTCATCGAGGACGGCAGCAGACGTCTCATCGCACGAGGATTCGATGCCGAGAATGGGCCGAGGGGCCCAGGATTCGTAACAGATAGTATCTCCCGTGAGGCTAGACGTCATGGAGATTATTCATATCACTATCACATACCTGGATGAAAGCAGACACCCCCTGCGGCTTATGGCCGCAGGGGGTGTCGAGTGACCTAACGGGAGCAGGCCCGCGTTGATAGACTGCTGTTTAGACGCCAGCCATCGCTTCCTGCTCGATAAAGGCCGGTGCGCCATCACGGAGCACCACCTTGATCTTGCGACTTTCCTTAAAGCGGCCTTTGATGAGCTCGTCGGAGAGAGGATCTCCGATCGCCCGCTGAATCGTGCGCCTCATCGGACGGGCGCCATACAACGGTTCATAGCCTTCTTTAATAAGCCACTGTTTCACTTCGTCATCGACCTCGATCTCGACGCCCTTTTCGACAAGGCGTCCGTTCAGCTCGCGGAGCAGAATATCGAGAATGCTGTTGAGATGCTCCTTGTCCAGCTGATGGAAGATCACGATCTCGTCGATCCGGTTGAGGAACTCGGGACTGAAGGAGCGGCGCAATTCACCGAACACTTCTTCCTTCTTCTTGCGCGCCTGTTCCCCGTCCGTGCTCTGGAAACCGAGCGAAACACCTTTCTGGATCATCTTCGTGCCGATGTTCGACGTCATGATGACCACGGTATTCTTGAAGTCGACCTTTCGGCCCAGGCTATCGGTCAACACCCCGTCATCCAAGACTTGGAGCAAGACGTTAAACACGTCCGGGTGTGCTTTCTCGATTTCGTCGAAGAGGACCACGGAATAAGGCCGGCGGCGAACCTTTTCGGTTAGCTGGCCGCCTTCTTCATAGCCCACATACCCAGGAGGAGCTCCGAACAGCCGTGAGCTGGTGAACTTCTCCTGATATTCTGACATATCAACCCGGATCAAGGCGTCCTCACTGTTAAAGAGGAATTCCGCCAAGGTTCTAGCCAGCTCCGTTTTCCCGACACCGGTGGGACCGAGGAATATAAAGGAGCCGATCGGTTTCTTGGCCTCCTTGAGCCCCGCACGGGAGCGACGGATCGCGCGGGAGATCGCCGAAATGGCCTCGTTCTGCCCGATCACGCGCTTGTGAAGGAATTCTTCCATCCGCAGCAACTTGTTGGACTCTTCTTCTTCCAACTTGAAGAGCGGGATGCCTGTCATCTTCGAGACAACGTAGGCGACATCTTCTTTCGTAATCGTCGGCTTATTCTTTTCCTGGCTCTTCTTCCATTCGCGCTTAGACTCTTCAAGCAGCTTCCGCAGCCGTTCCTCTTCTTCCCGGTGGCGCACGGCTTCCTCGAAGTTCTGCATCGAGATCGCCAGTTCCTTATCGCGGGACACCTTCTTCAATTCCTGCTCCATTGCCTTCAACTCTGAGGGCAACGCGTAGGTCTGAAGCTTGGCGCGCGAACCGGTTTCATCGATCAAATCAATCGCTTTATCCGGCAGGAACCGGTCCGTGAT
>DJMJ01000009.1 GCA_002435325.1 Nitrospira sp. UBA6493
AGATTTCCAGATGGCTCGACAGGTCGAGAGATTAGGCCTTTTGACGGACTAAGTCCTCCGCCGAAAGAACCTTGTCGAGCCGACTGTAAGTGCGCTAGAATGCGCACTCATTTTGAGGAGGATCCAATGAGCAATCGTGTGAAGATTGACCTGACGATGTACGGCATCGCCGAGGTCTTGAATTGGTGCCACACTCGAAACAAGGGCCGCATTGAGGGAGTCGATACAGAAGGCTTCCAGAAGATGAAAGCCCTGCTCGAGGAAAAGCCGCAATCAGCTGACTACTTTACGCTCGATCAATTTTGGAAAAAGAAAGTCACTCTCGATCTGACTGAAGAGGAAGTCGCGCTCATCGACCGCTGCCTCTACGACATTCCAAACTTTGATAACGAGCCGCTGCCCCAAATTCGGCATAAGTTCTGGCCGAAACCCGTCGCAGCTCACTAAGGTGTTCCCCGGAATTGCGCTGGCGATTCCGGGGCTTGCCCCCCCACACAAGACACAGCAATACCTGCTGCATTATGCAGAGCGGTATCCTTATGCCCAGGATATATCAGGAAGCAGAAGAGTGGAGCAGGCGCTAGAGCGACTCTTCACCTTTGAGATACTTGCGAAACCGTCCCATCAGATCGGCACCCAGAGTGCCGCCTTCAGGCTTCTTGGTATTGGGATCGGCAAAATGGCCGCGAATTTCCTGCAGGCGTTTTTCCGCCTGATCATTCCCCTGCAGCCGCTTGGTTTTCGTGAGGGCTGTGTCAAACGCGTCAAATGTCAGTTCGTTGTACCCAAACGAACGAATCCGCTTCACCGCCTTCATCATCGCTTGATTGCGGAACGTCGTCAGATGATCGGAGTCGATCTCGGCCAGGCCCAGTTTTCGCGCGCGCCGTTCGGCAGCTTTCCTGATCCCGCTGCGGACAAAATCCGGTGACGTTTGCAGCCGCTTCCACGCTTCATCCGACCAGGCCACCCGCTGTTGCGGCGCATCCCATAACTGCCGGACATTCTCTTCGTCAATCCGGGTGAACCCCTTCTCTCTTGCCGCCTCTTCGGTGTCGTGCCGGATCATATCGCTGACAAACTCCAGCGCGATCGGCGGGGAATCTTTAATCTTCTGCTTGAGCAACGCTAAGGCTGCGTCGCTCCACTCCAAGGGAGGCAAATCGCGTTCACGCAGATCTCCTATCGACTCGACGCGATCGAGGAGATCGATGTTGACCTCCATATGCCCGCCTTCTCGCGCCAATTCTTCGGCGATCTGCTTGATCATCCCGCGCATGAAATCCGGCACCGCATCAAGGCGAGCCTTGGCAGCGGCCGTCCACGGCAATTGTCCCTTTTCCATTGCATCAGCGGCGGAGGCCATCCCCTCCTCACCACCCATCCGGCCCATCATCTGCCCCTTGAACTGGTCCAGCTTGATTTCATCAATCTCGTCGTACCCCAGTTCGCGGGCCTTTTTCTCGGCCAAGCGACGCACCATGCCCC
Source organism: Nitrospira sp. UBA6493 (assembly GCA_002435325.1). Lineage (GTDB taxonomy): Bacteria > Nitrospirota > Nitrospiria > Nitrospirales > Nitrospiraceae > Nitrospira_D. Next base: position 1,489 of record DJMJ01000009.1, read on the forward strand.
GCAAAAAAATGGGCGCGCGCTCCATTCGCTTGAGCGCACCATCGGTCCAGCGAATCTCCGTAGTGGCTGACTCGGATGCATCGGGGGATGACATGGGGAGGACTCCTTCTACCTTATTGCTGATTTAACAATTCTTTGAGTTCTTTGCCCGCTTTAAAAAACGGAACCCGCTTGGCCGGTACCGAGACCGTCGCACCAGTCTTGGGATTGCGGCCCTCTTTCATGCGCCTGGCGCGAAGCCGGAAACTCCCGAATCCGCGTATCTCGGTCTTATCGCCATTCTTCAGCGAATCCCGAATGCAGTCGAAAATAGTATTCACGACCACTTCGGCCTGCCGCTTCGTCAGCGTCGTCACCTTTTCGGAAATCTGCTCGATGATTTGCGCCTTCGTCATGTCCGATCCCCTTTCGCACCATTGATGGACGAATGCCCCTGCGCGTTGCCGCGCCCGATACTAATAGGCCATCAGATACTTGAGATTCACACCGGAATGAAAATCCAGCTTGGGTAACATAGCCGATAATCTGGACTCCAGCAAATCGCGAATCGAAAACCGGTGCCGAGGCTCCACCACTTTCGGCTCGCCCTCAATCCCGGCCACATCGGCCGCGAGTTGAATGGCATCTTCCAGATTGCCGAGTTCATCGACCAACTTGGCCTCTTTCGCCTGGCGGCCCGTAAAAATCCGCCCGTCAGCCAACGCCTGGACGTCACTGACCTCAAGCGCACGGCCCTCGGCCACGGCCTCGATGAATTGCTTGTGGACATCATCCATCACGTTCTGCAGCAAACCGTGCTCTTCGTCCGTCATCTTCCTGAGCGGGGATCCCACATCCTTGTATTTTCCGCTCTTGACGACCACCCCTTCGACGCCGATCTTCTGGAGCAACCCCTCGACATTGGCCATCTCCATAATAACCCCGATACTGCCGGTCAGGGTCCCTGGATTGGCCACGATCCGGTCTGTCGCCGACGCTATGTAATATCCGCCAGAAGCCGCGACACTCCCCATCGACGTAATGACCGCCTTGCTGCTTTTATTGCGCACCCGCCGCACCGCATCATAAATTTCCTGTGACGGCACGACTCCGCCGCCAGGGCTATCAATGCGCAACACAATCGCCTTGACCGTCGGATTTTCGCTGAACCGCTTCAGCTCGTCGATCGTCACCTGCGAATCCATGATCACACCCTCGACACGAATCAGGGCAATCCGATCTTCGCCGGAAAAATCGACGTCGGGGAAAAAGATATTAAACAAGAGCAACAATCCCAAGCCGACGCCCGCCACCTTCAAGAAGGTGCGAAACGGGCGTCGTTTGGAACTAGGCTCTATATGGTCATCGGCCATAATGCCTCACACGAAGAACGGTCTTATCCCACATCTTCGCGATTAATCGTCCGACTGAGACTTCTTCCGGCTCTGTTTGGCAGCCCGTCCGAGGCTCTGATCCAACCCGCCCTGGGCGGCATGATACTCATCCACCTGCCGACGATCGGCATCCGACTGATGCTCCCGCAAGCTGAGGGCGATTTTCCGCTCTTCGCGGTCGACCTTGATGATCTTAGCCGTCACGTCATCCTGGAGCTTATACTTCTCTTCCAGCTTCGCGGCGCCTTCGAGCGCCGCCTCGCTGACATGGATCAACCCTTCGACCCCGCCCTCGAGCTCGATAAAAATCCCGAAATCGGCAATTTTGCTGACCTTACCGGTCACCGAATCGCCGACATGGTAACGGGCCGGGATCTCATCGTCCCAGGGATCGCGGGCCAGCTGCTTGTACCCCAAGGACAGCCGTTCCTTTTCCTTGTCGATGCGCAACACAACCGCATCAACCTTTTGCGCCTTTTTGAACAGCTCCGACGGATGCTTGATGTGCTTCGTCCAAGACATGTCGGAAATATGGATCAATCCGTCGATGCCCTCTTCCAAACCGATAAAGGCGCCGAAATCGGTCAGGCTCTTCACCTTGCCCTCGATCTTGGTGCCGACCGGATACTTGCTCTCGATCATGTCCCAGGGATTAGGGGCCGTCTGCTTCATCCCCAACGAAATCTTCCGGCTGCCCGGATCGACATTCAACACTGCCGCTTCAACCTGGTCACCAACCGCGACGACGCGCGACGGATGCCGCACTTCATGGGTCCAAGACATTTCAGAGACGTGCACCAGCCCTTCGACACCCGGCTCGAGCTCGATAAACGCGCCATAGTCCGTGAGGCTCACCACCCGGCCTCGCACGCGGGTACCGATCGGATACTTGCCCGCCACGTTCGTCCAGGGATCCGCGCTCTTCTGCTTTAAGCCCAGCGAAATACGGCCGGTCTCCCGATCGTACTTCAACACGGTGACTTCGACGCGATCGCCCACCGTGAACATTTCCGAGGGATGGCCCACGCGTCCCCACGACATGTCGGTGATATGGAGCAATCCGTCGATACCGCCAAGATCGATAAACGCTCCGTAATCGGTGATATTCTTGACCATACCCTGAATCAGCTGCCCTTCCTTCAGGTTGGCAAGCGTCGTCTGCCGCTTCTTATCGCGAGTCTCTTCGAGCAAGACCCGACGCGAGACCACCACATTGCCACGGCGGTGATTGATCTTGATGATCTTCAGGGGGAACGTCTTACCGACAAGACCGTCCAAATCCCGTACGGGGTGGAGATCGATCTGCGAACCGGGCAAAAACGCCTTCACGCCGATGTCGACCATCATGCCGCCCTTGATGCGCGAAATGATTTTCCCGTCGATGCTCTTTTCATCCTTGAAGAGCTTCTCCAGCTCTTCCCAGATCTTCATCTTGTCGGCTTTTTCTTTCGACAGAACCAGATTGCCATCTTGGTCTTCACATTCTTCGATGTAGACTTGGATCGCATCTCCAACCTTGATGTTCTGGAGATCCTCCGGCGAGAACTGATCGCTGGGGATCATGCCCTCGGACTTGTAGCCGATATCGACCACTACCTTGTCTTTGGTCAGCGCGACCACACGGCCTTCGGTAATTGTGCCTTCTTCAAGATTCTTGAAGGTCTCTTCATAAAGGGCGGCCAAGGCCGCGCGATCCAACTGTGCGTCACTTCCTGTCGATGCGGTACTCATAGCGAGTCCTAATCCTCCGGCTTGCGCCGGGTGCTGATGGTGATGAAACCGCGCTCACTCAGCGTTGCGAGCGTCGGCAGCCGACCGCTCCGGCGCGACAGGATCACCCTCGTGTCCCACCATCGGAGGCGGCACATTTCCGAGAGCGGCGATCTGTGCGATCACCGTGCGGCTGACTAGTTGATAAAACCGTTTTGCGTCTCCCTTATCGTGCTCTTTAGGGTGCCCATTTTCAAATGTCAGGGGAGTCCCAAGCTTTACGGTCACGGGCCGAAATCGCGGCCATTTGGCCCCCGTCGGCAATACATCGAATGTCCCCTTGAGATAGGCCGGCACCACGGGGCAACCGGTCTGCGAAACGATGATTCCAATTCCGGCCTTCGGCTGCCTGAGATGGCCGTCCAGCGTCCGCCCCCCCTCGGGGAAAATTACCACTACCTTGCCGGCCTGAATCAGGCTGATCGCCTTCCCGAAGGCCTCTCGATCCAACCGTCCAAGCCGGAGCGGGATCCATCCTAACGACTGCAAAATCTGATTCAGCACCGGAACGGGAAACAAGTCGCTACGCCCCAGATACCAGGCCCGACGTGTCATCCCGCATCCTAACAGCGGGATGTCCACATAGCTGGCATGGTTGGCGGCAACCAGGACACCGCCGGTCTTCGGCAACTCGCCCTCGACCCGATACCGAAAGAATACCCAGGCAACCGACCGGACCAGGACCCACAGGATCCCGTACACAAACCCGCTCACGATGCGGCTGCCACCACGGCCAGCATCTGTTCCACCACATCCTCAATCTGCAATGAGGAGGTATCGATCAACCGCGCATCGGGAGCCGGCACCAGCGGGGCCACGGCGCGACTCCGATCCCGCTCATCGCGTCCGGACAGATCCTGATAGGTTTTCTCCATCGGCCCGCCATGTCCCGCGGCCACCAGCTCTCGATGGCGGCGCTCAGCCCGCACTGTCGGATCGGCCTCCAGAAAAAACTTCACGGGCGCGGAGGGGAAAATCCTGGTCCCGATATCCCGGCCTTCCGCCACCACCGATCCGCGCTCCCCGATTTGGCGTTGCACCGGCAACAACCATTCTCTGACTTCGGGAATGGCCGATACCACAGAAGCGGCGGCTGTGACTTCCGGCGTGCGCAATTCACCGGTCACATCCGCATCATTGACCAACACCCGCATCGATCCATTGTGAAACAGCATCTGAACCGACAGCGTCGGAAGGGACGCGGCCACCTGCTCCCGATCTGACGGATCAATCCCGTGACGCAAGACATGCCAGGCAATCGCCCGGTACAACGCCCCGGTATCGAGATAGAGATAACCCAGGCGGGCAGCCAATAACTTGGCCACCGTGCTCTTGCCGACTCCGGCTGGTCCATCAATGGCGATAATCACAGACGCATCCTTATTACCGCGGTATCGAAACCCTGCTGCATTATAGTCTTCGCGCTCCCGCCGTCAACAATGTGGCCAACGTCCGATCGAAGTTGGGAAAAGAGGTATCGACACACCCCGTGTCCTCTATGCTGGTGGGGGTCGAAGCCGTCAACCCGCCGATGGCCAAGGACATCGCCACCCGATGATCGCCATGACTCCGGCCTTGAGTCGTGCCGGTCAAATGTCCGTTCTGTCCCGCTCGCCCCAACCCGCGAATGACCATGCCATCGGGCTTCTCGGTAATCTGCGCCCCCATGGCCCGCAGTTCGGCGCTCATCGTCGCAATGCGATCGCTTTCCTTCACCCGCAATTCTTCCGCGCCGGAAATTGTCGTCTCTCCCTCGGCCACAGCTGCGGCCACACAGAGGATCGGGAATTCGTCGATGGTTTGCGGAATCAGATCGGGACCGACCGCCACGCCTTTCAACGACGCGGAGGTGACGCGCAAATCCGCCACCGGTTCACCCCCTTGATCCCGGCGATTGAGAATCTGGATCTTGGCCCCCATGGCCGTCAACACGTCGAGTAAGCCGGTCCTTGTCGGATTCATTCCGACATTGCGGATCGTCACATCTGAGCCTGGCACAATCGTCGCACCGGCCAGAAAAAAGGCCGCAGCAGAAAAATCGCCGGGAATCACAATGTCTCGTCCGGTCCAGCCCACCGAGGGACGGCCTTGCAAAACCAAGGTACCGGCCTCCTGCCGCAAGGGAATCCCGAAAAACTGAAACATTCGCTCCGTATGGTCGCGCGATAACCGGGGCTCTCGAAATCTGGTGACTCCGTCGGCGAAGAGGCCCGCAAAAAGCAGCGACGATTTGATCTGGGCACTGGCGACCGGCGAGGTGTAATCGATCCCGTGCAAGCGCGTGCCGGTAATTGCCAACGGCGCCAATTCCCCGCCCTTGCGCCCGGCAATGATCGCCCCCATTTCCCTCAACGGCTTCACCACGCGCCCCATCGGCCGGCGGCGAATCGATTCGTCGCCCGTGAGAATCGTGAAGAAATCCTGTCCGGCCAGCAGCCCCGTCAACAACCTTGTCCCGGTTCCTGAATTGCCGCAATCGATCGGCGCTCCGGCCTCGCGCAATCCCCAGAAGCCTTTTCCATGAACCGTGAGAGCCTCAGGCTGCTCCTCAATCTGAATGCCCAAAGCCTGAAATGCGCGCATGGTGTTCAGGCAATCTTCGCCGCGGCAGTAACTGGAAACCAGGCTTTTGCCTTCCGCGAGCGACGTCAAAATGATCGCGCGATGCGTGATCGACTTATCGCCGGGCACCGCAATGGTTCCGGAGAGTGCAGACCCTGGTGTGACAGTCAGTGATGCCATAGCCATTTCATGCTGACACGGGCGGCCGGGGGTTGAGTTTCTCCCGTTCACCCTTTGCCCGCTCCAATGCCTTCTCAATACCGGCTGCGTCTCCGGCTTGAATCACGAGCTTGAGATTCTGAAGCGCCTGTTGATAGACGTCAATGAAGTGGACCACGTTGTCGCGATTCCACAGAAAAATATCCCGCCACATCTCTGGAGAACTCGCCGCAATACGCGTCGTATCCCGCAAGCCCCCGCCGGAATGGGCAGCCAAATCGAGCGGGGGGATTTCGCGATCGCGCAAATCCGCTAATGCTGTAATGAGCGCAAAGGCCGCCACATGTGGCAGATGGCTGACTGCACCCAAAATCTGATCGTGCAAATGAGGATCCATCGTCAAGACGACCGACCCCGTCTCCTGCCACAGCACTCGCACCCGTTCCAATGCCTGCGCATCGGTCTTGGATGTAGGGGTCAGAATGCAGCGGGCGCCTTTGAAAAGCTGATCCGTCCCCGCCGCCACGCCGGTTTTTTCTTTCCCTGCGATGGGATGCGCACCGACAAAATGCACGCCGGCCGGCATACTGGCTTCCGACTGTTCGACTAGCGTCCCTTTCACACTCCCGACATCGCTCACGATAGCACCGGGCGACAAACAACCCGCCCACTCTTTCAGATGCCGGTCATAAGTATCCACCGGCGTCGCCAAGATCACAAGGTCCGCGCCGCGCACGCCTTCTTTCGGATCGGCGACATAGCGATCGATGGCGCCCAGCTCAACGGCGGTCTTCAGATTCTCCACCCGCCGTCCCACACCGACCACCTGATCGGCCAATCCCTTGCGGCGCAGGATCATACCCAGCGACCCGCCGATGAGCCCGACCCCGATGATGGCCACCTGTTTAAAATGAACGGTCATAGCCAATCCGTTACGCCCTAGACTTCCCGCCCGACGGCAGTCCCGATTTTTCGCAAGTCCTGCATCAGCTCTTTGAACTTCGACGGCCGGATCGATTCTTCTCCATCACAGAGAGCGCATTCCGGATTGGAATGCACTTCGATCAGCAACCCATCGGCCCCTGCCGCCACAGCCGCTTTCGACATAGGCGCGACAAGATTCCACTTGCCGGTCGCATGGCTGGGATCCACGATCACGGGGAGATGCGACAGTTCTTTCAACGTCGGGATCGCCGCGAGATCCAAGGTATTGCGATACTGGGTTTCAAACGTCCGGATGCCGCGTTCGCAGAGCATCACATTGCGATTACCCCGCGACATGATGTACTCCGCCGAGAGCAGAAACTCTTTAATGGTCGCGGAGAGGCCCCGCTTAAGCAGCACCGGCTTGTCGTACGCGCCGACTTCTTTCAAGAGCTCGAAGTTCTGCATATTGCGGGCGCCGATTTGGATGATATCGGCCTTTTCAAGAAAGAGTTCGATATCCCGCGTGTCGAGAATTTCGCTCACCACCGGCAAGCCCGTTTGTTTTTTCGCTTCCAGCAGGTAGTCCAGTCCTTCGCGCCCGAGCCCTTGAAACGAATACGGTGACGTACGCGGCTTGTAGGCGCCCCCGCGGAGAATCGAGGCGCCGGACGATTTGACCTCGTGCGCGATCCCGACCGTCAGTTCCAGCCGCTCCACGGCGCATGGCCCCGCCATGATCACGACTTTATTGCCGCCGATCTTCACTCCACCGACATCGATAATAGTGCCTTCGCGCTTGAACTCACGGCTCACCAGCTTCCACGGAGCCAGGATCGGCAAGACGCTCTCGACACCGGGCAGCGCTGTCAACGGCTGGTTCTGAAGAATCCGATCATCGCCGATGACGCCGATGATCGTTCGCTCTTGCCCCGTAGAGAGCTGCGACTTCAACCCCAATTCACGCAAGCGGTCGATAATGCGATCGACTTCGCGTTCCGATGCCTCAGGTTTCAAGACGATAATCATGATGCCCTCTCTATACCTCCGCTACGACTGCAAGACCTTTTTCAATGCGCCCAGGAATGCGTCATTCTCATCCGGCTGCCCGATCGTCACGCGCAGCATCGTGCCCTCGATATGCCGCACGATAACGCCTTCGCGCAGCAAGGCGTCGAATACACCCCGACCGTCACGCTTGACATCAAAATAGAGAAAATTGGCTTGGCTGGGGATCGTCGTAAAACCAAGCCTCCGCAACCCGTTCTCCAGCTGCTGCATGCCGGCGGCATTCACCGCGCGGCTCTTCGTTACATGATCGTCATCGCCCAGTGCCGCCAGCGCCGCGCGCTGCGCGAGTGTGTTCGCATTGAACGGCGGGCGAACCCTATTCAAACACGTGGTAATCTCCGGCGTCGTGATGCCATAGCCAATCCGCAGCCCGGCCAATCCGTAGATCTTCGAGAAGGTTCTCAGCACAATGGCGTTCCGCCCCTGCGTCACATACTGCAGGCTGTCCGGAAAATGCGGATCGCGCACGTACTCAAAATAGGCTTCATCAAACACGACGATCACATCCTCGGGCACCTGCGCCATAAACCGGGCAACAGCTTCGGCTGATACCATGGTCCCCGTCGGGTTGTTGGGATTACAGAGAAATACCAGCCTGGTTTTAAGGGTGATGGCCTTCACCATGCCGTCGAGATCGTGCGTCCAGTTGACCAACGGGACGATCACCGCCTTGCCATGAGCCGCCGTCACTTCCATCTTATAGATGACGAAAGTGTGGTCAGCCATGACGGCTTCATCGCCCGGTGCCAGGAACGTCCTGGCCAGCAGACCGAGAATTTCGTCCGACCCATTGCCAAGAATGATGTGGTCCAGCGTAAGCTTCCATCGATCGGCCAGCGCCTGGCGCAACCGATAGGCTCCTCCATCCGGATATCGATGCAAGTTTTCATGCCCCCCGGCGAGACCGACCAGCGCCTTCGGCGAGGGTCCCAGCGGATTTTCATTCGAGGCCAATTTGATGACCCGCGCGAGTCCCATCTCCCGCTGCAGCTCCTCAATCGGCTTACCCGGAACATAGGGATGAAGTGAGGCAATGTCTGGATGAATACGCAGTGCCATAGACCTAACTGTGTGCCGGATAGGAGCCCAGAATCTTCATAAAGAGACAGCGGCCTTTGATTTCTTCAATCGCCCGACTCACACGCTCTTCTTCCATGTGGCCCTCCACATCGACGAAGAAAATATATTCCCACGCCTTGCGTCGGGACGGCCGCGACTCGATCTTCGTCATGCTGATCCCATGCGAAGCAAAGGGCCGGAGCAAGTCATACAGCGCGCCGACCTTGTCCTTGATCGAGAGCATCAACGACGTCTTGTCTTTGCCGGTTCGTTGCGGCGGCTTTTGCGACAGAACCAGGAAACGGGTGAAATTGTTCATGTTGTCTTCGATGCGGGCCTTGATGACTTTTAAGCCGTAGAGCTGGGCCGCCAGTTCCGAGGCAATAGCGGCAATGGTGCCATCTTCCTGGCACATTTCCGCCGCGCGGGCCGTGCTCGCGACTTCCGACACGGCTACATGCGGCATATGGGTTTCGAGCCAGTTGCGGCATTGCGCGATCGCCTGCGGATGCGAGCAGATCTTCTTTACCTCTTCAGCCACCCCGGTCTTCGACATCAGATGATGAGAGACCTCCTGCAAAACTTCCCCGTAAATGACCAGGTTCGAGTCAACGAACATGTCAAGCGTATGGTTCACCACGCCTTCAGTCGTGTTTTCAATCGGCACGACGCCGAAATTCGCGCGGCCTCGTTCAACTTCGTTGAACACTTCTTTGATGCTATGGACCGGTATGTACTGAGCCGACGATCCGAATTTTTGCATGCAGGCCATATGCGTGAACGTCGCGCGCGGCCCCAGATATGCGACCTTTTGCGGGCCTTCCAGCGAGAGCGAGGCCGACATGATTTCCCGATACAGGGGGCGAATGGCTTCAGAAGGAAATGGACCGGTATTCTGGCGGATCAACCGTTCGATGATTGCGGCTTCGCGAGCGGGGGTATGGAGATTGGCGTCCGCGTCCTGTGCTTTCTTGATATGACCGATTTCGATGACACTCTTCGACCGCTCGTTGAGCAGACGGAGGATCTCATCGTCGATACGATCAATCTCCTTCCGATAATCGGAAAGGTCACCAGGCATGAACGAACCCCCTCCACTCGTGCCTCATGAGTTGGACGACCGTCCAGAGGCAGGACGAGTGCGAGCAAACAATAGATGATACAGGAACAGAATCGGTTATTGCAAGGAGACTTCCTGGTCTTTCAAGAACTTGCGGCTTCCCCCTCGCAACCGCGCAGCACACAACTTCCGATCTTTAGAACAGCCGGCTCGTCGGCTTGTTGAAATGCTCGAGGGCTGCTTTGGTAACTTGCCGGCCGCGGCCGGTGCGGTCGAGGTAGCCGGCTTGGATCAGATAGGGCTCATGCACGTCTTCGAGGGTGCTGCGATCTTCCTGCACCGCCGCCGCCAAGGATTCCACTCCCACCGGCCCTCCGCCGAACTTCTCGATGATTGTGAGGAGAATTTTGCGATCCATCTCGTCGAACCCGGCTGAATCCACACCGAGCCAGGCCAAGGCCTGATGAGCTACCGCTTGCGTGATCCGGCCTTCAGCTTTGACCTGGGCAAAGTCGCGGACCCGCTTGATCAGCCGATTGACGATGCGGGGCGTGCCTCGGGCGCGGCAGGCGATTTCATGGGCACCTTCCGGATCAATTGGAATATTGAGCAGCCCGGCCGACCGCATGACGATCACTTGCAATTCCGCTGGCGAATAGAATTCCAGCCGATAGACCAACCCGAAGCGATCCCGCAACGGCGAGGTGAGGGCCCCGGCTTTGGTCGTGGCTCCGACAAGGGTAAAACGAGGGAGATCGAGCTTCACGGTTCTTGCGGCAGGCCCCTGCCCCACGACGAGATCAAGCTGGTAATCCTCCATTGCGGGATACAGCGCCTCTTCGACTGAGGCAGGCAGGCGGTGGATTTCATCGATGAAGAGCACGTCATGCTCTTGCAGATTGGTGAGGATCGCTGCAAGATCGCCAGCATGGGCCAGCACCAGCCCGGAGGTGGCCCGCAAGGTTCCGCCCATTTCACGGGCGATGATATGGGCGATGGTGGTTTTTCCGAGCCCCGGGGGGCCGTAGAAAATCGTATGGTCGAGGGTCTCGCCTCGCTGCGTGGCAGCGTCGATGCAGACCCGAAGCGACTCTTTCATCCGTTCTTGGCCGATGTATTCGTCGAGCGTCTGCGGGCGCAGAGTCTGCTCGATGCTGCGCTCGTCATCAGTCAACTGGGCGTTTAGAATTCGATCGCTCATAGATCCCGGAGTTTGTAGCGGCGCGCTATTTTTTTTCAGCGGGCGGGATGTACTGATATTTTGGAGGCGCCGGCAAGGCCCCCTGTCCCGGCGTCGCCGTGCTTCCACAATCGGGGGGACAGATTTTCCCGCCCATTGTCGCATCTGGGAAACTTGACTCCATCCGCTCCAATTGGCATTGCGAGAGCCGCCCACCGTCCTGGTTCCCACAACGACCCGGGACGGAGGAACTTCCAACTTCCCGGTACCCTTCTGGGCAAGAGCCGCAGACGGATAAGAGGTTCGCCCCTAGCGGCACACACTGCACCAACGTTGGATCTCCATCCTTACAAATGCTCGGAGCCTCGGTCACGCCCGACATCGCATAACCCTCGGGACATTTCCCGCAGGTTTTCCGAATGCTTTTCGGCTCTGTCGATACGACATCCGCCAACACAAGATGCGGCGCAAGCATGAACCACGCGCCGAACATCAGGAAGACAGTTCCCGTGCGCAACGATGTCACGATCATACGTTACCCCCTTGCCAGATCTTTCAAGGTCTCACGGATCAGTTCCTGTAAGGTGAGCGATTCACCTGTGGATTTCCGCACACGCTTCAACGCCTCTTTCGCATCTTGAGCCCGGTATCCAAGGTTCGTCAACGCAGAGAGGGCATCTTCAAACGTGGGATCTTGTCCGGACGGCGACATCTCTGAAGCTGTCGTAAACGCGGGATGCAATTTCGCCGCTTTGTCTTTGAGTTCCAGCACGATCCGGCCCGCGGTTTTTTTGCCGACCCCCGGCACGGTTTCCAGCTTATCCACGTCCCCGGATTGAATCGCGGAGACCAGATCGGACACGGGCAGGGCCGAGAGAATACCTAAGGCCGATTTCGGCCCAATTCCGGATACGCTTGTCAGCAGCACGAATGCGTCTTTTTCCTGTTGCGTGACAAACCCGAACAACTGAATGGCATCCTCACGGATATGCGTATGGATGCTCAGTGAGACGATCTGATTGAGCTCGGGCAGGTTATAAAATGTGCTGAGGGGGACGAAGACTTCGTAGCCGACTCCCTGGACATCAAGGGCCAGGTGCGTCGGCGCCTTAAAGGCCAATCGGCCTGTCAATAAGGCGATCATGCGTCAGTCGTGGGGGCTCCTGAATCAGGTGGACGGTGGTTATCCAGCTACGGCTGCCGCGATCTTCTCCATTACCTCGTCGGAAATGTCGAAGTTTGCATGAACCTTTTGCACGTCATCATGCTCATCCATGACTTCCATCAGCTTGAGCATTTGCTCGGCGGCCTTCTCTTCCAGATGGACCGTGTTCTGGGGAATATAGGTGATTTCAGCCGTCGTCGATTCGATCTTGGCCTCGGTTAACGCCTTTTTAACGGCTTCAAAATCGTGCGGATCGGTGATGACTTCAAAGGTTTTTTCGCCGACTTTCACATCTTCGGCCCCCGCGTCGAGCGCCAGGGTCAGGAGTGTATCCTCGTCCACTTTTCCCTTCTCGATCGTGATCAGACCCTTCTTATGGAACTGCCAGGCCACCGCCCCCGCTTCGGCCATGTTCCCATGGTTCTTGGTAAAGAGGCTTCGGATCTCGGCCACGGTCCGGTTCCGATTGTCGCTGGTGATTTCCAAAAAGACGGCTGTACCACCTGGCCCATAGCCTTCGAGTGCGAATTCTTCATAGGTCACGCCGGGAAGCTCCCCCGTGCCGCGCTGGATAGCTTTCTTCATCGTATCGCCAGGCATATTGGCTTCTTTGGCCTTGGCAATGGCCAGCCGTAAACGGGGATTCCCGTCTGGGTCGCCGCCGGAGCGGGAGGCAATGGTCAGCTCTCGGATAATTCGCGTGAAGATTTTCCCACGCTTGGCGTCTTGCGCGCCTTTGTGCCGTTTAATTGTTGCCCAATGACTATGGCCACCCATAAAGAACTCCTCCTCTAAGTCAGCGACCATTTGGCTGATTAGAGCTTGCCTACTGCCTCAATCGCCCCAATGTGCTAGACCTAGCATAGGGCTTTCTAGGGTGTCAATCGGCTCGGCAACGCTGGGGTTCCTGAGACTATTCGGAGTAAAAGAGGAGCTGCACGCCGACCGCAAGAATACACAAGGCCCAGACAATATCCCCTTTTGTGCGGGACCAGCCCAGGAGTGAGGAGAGCCCTGCAGAAGACAGCTTTGTCGCCCCCCCCGATATGGCCAGTGTTCCCAAGATCGCATGGTCAAAAGCGATCTTCTGTGCCGATGGGTGGTCACCATGCGAATGGGCAAATAGCATCAGCCCTCCGAGAATGGCAAAGGCAGGTAATGGGGCCATCCAGCCGGCATGAACGACACGGTCGAGCCGTCGAAAGACTTCGATAAGCCCAACGGTCAATGACAGGATCCCGTACAACTTATGCTGGACTATTTCAGGATCGATTCCGAAAAATGTTTCCACAAAGCTCAAGGGACCGATCGGCCACGCCTGATGATCGCTCCAAACTAATAGAAAGATCGCCATCAGAAGAAGTGCGCCGGGCAGTAGCATCCGCGCCCAGTTGACGGACAAAACCCGGATGCTCGGTAGCAATTCAGAAACACCGACCAGAAGGACGAAAAAACCTGCCAGATGGTGGTTGCGTTCCGAATAGGCAATGCCCTCTTTAGATCCTTCCCAGCCGCTTGCGCCCCCCTCGAATCCGTGATGTCCATGCCCTTGCCCCTGCGAAAGATCATGCGCCTTCCCATGTTCTTGCGCGGCTGGTTCAGCAAACAACAGTCCGCCGTTCAGGCACACTGCTGCCAGCAAGAGCGAACAGGCGAGCGCCCAGAAGACGAACGGATTCGTTCGGGGAGAATATCGGAAAGATGGTAAAGGAAAGGCCCATCCGGACCGCCGGATGGGCCTTTGAAAGCCCTTCTGCATAGCCGTCACACTTACATAAACTTCATGAACTTGTCTTTGGTCTCGTCCATAACTTGTGCCGTAATCGTGGCCAAGCCACGCTCTTTGGCCACTCGCTCGATTTCTTTCCTGGCCATCGGCCTGATGAAATCAGGGATATTGTCCAGTCGCTGCTCCGCCTCGCGAGACCAGGTCATGCCGTTCGGTGAATCATTTTTGGAGTCATCCATGACTTGGAGGGTGATGGATGTGAACCCATTTTTCCTCGCGTAGGCTTCGACACTGCCCTGCACCATCGGCTTCACAAAGGCCGGCAGCCGGTCGAGCTTTTCTTTGGCATCAGCGGTCCAGGTGAACTCCGATGCAGCCGATGAGGTCGCACCTGATTTACCGCCAGTCGTCAGCCCCATTTCCGCAACCATGGCGGAGAAGGGACAGCCACCGCTGGCCTTTTCACCCGGCTTGGCAGCCGTCGGAGCCGCCGTTGAAGCCACCGGTTGGCCCCCTTGAATCTTCTCGTTCAGATAGGCGCCCATCTGCCCGGCGCCGGCGAGAGCTTCATCCTTAAGCGTCCCTCTGGTCATTTCAAATGGCTCGGCGGCAACCGTCCGTCCGCCTAATTTCACTCCGAGGGAACTGACCATTTGCGTCTCGCCAGGATTGGTAACCATGGAGAACTTGGCATTGCATGATGGACAGCCGAAGAAAACGCCGAGCGACCCTTCGCCGGGCTTCTCGACCTTTTCAAAATTCATATAGGTTTCGCAATTCAAACAGACGAATTTCATAGTAACTCCTCCCGCATCCCTCTCATTACAGCTTATCCGCTAACACCCTCTTGTAATCGAGCAAGGTGCGGATACGACCGGCGATTTCTTGATACCGTTGAATGGTTGGATAGGCTTCATCCAGCAATGGTTGCCCTTTGTCGAATGTGCGAGCGAGTTTCCGGTCGAATGGAACCCTCCCGAGAAGCGGAAGGTCGAGCGCCTCGCACATTGCTTCGGTATTGCCTTCAAACAGCTCGTTGACTTCACCGCAGGACGGACAACGGTACTCGCTCATATTTTCGACGATGCCGAGGACCTTGATCCCCATGTCACGGGCATAGGTCACCGATTTCTGCACCACGTCTGACGCCACTTCCGACGGCGTCGTCACGACGATCGCCCCTGCCAAATCCGGGATAAATCCCGCAATCACTGGCGGCTTATCTGCGGCAGCTCCCGGAGGCAGGTCGGCCAGCAGGTAATCCAGCTCGCCCCAGATGACATCGGCGAGAAACTCCCGGATGACGTTCATTTCCATCAGCCCGAGCCAGACCGGACTGACGTCCATCGGGCCCTTCCACCGGACCGGCGACGAATCGCCGAGAAAGAAGTCCATCGAGGCAACTTTCAGTCCCAATGGACCAACTGGAGGAATAGCTCCTTGCGGCGTCATGGTCAGGGATTGGCCATGCAAACCCAACATGCGCGGGACACAGGGACCGTTTAAATCCACATCGAGCAACCCAACCTTGGCCCCTTGGCGGGCAAAGGCCAGGGCCAGGTTGACGGTCGTCATGCTCTTGCCGACACCGCCCTTCCCGCTCATCACGGCAATCTTGTACTTTATACCCGCCATGCGGGCATGCACCTGCTTGGTTTGCTCGGTAATCTGCTGGACGACCTTGGCGTCGTCTGAATATTTGAGCTTGCCGAGGATGGTTTTCAGGTCCTTTTCAGGAGCCATAATACGTCCTTTTTATGCGGGCTAAATCGATGAAACGGTACCGTAACACAGCGGTTTCTGGGGAGTCAAACCTAGCAAAAGAAGGGTATCGTTATGGGAACGACCTCGTGAGTCACTCCCTTCTCCCTTCCTCTTTAAATCGAATACTGGAACGTCGGCTTAGCGCCGATCGCCTGAGCCAGCACACCCCGCCTCTTAAGCTCGTCCATAATTTGTTTCGTGGCCGCATCAAAGTCGGTCGGACCACTCAAGACGATATCGGTATTCGGAGGCGGCTCTTCGTTCGTTTTGGTCATATGCACGGCAATCACGGGGGCCGGATGAACCAGCGTCCTGATCGCCTGGGCGGCTTCTTGATAGGCCAATCCGAATGGATTCGTCGTTGACACCACGATCAGCCCTGTGTCGATCAAGAGACGGGCGACTTCGCCATAACGCCGAGCCATCTCATCAGTCTGACCCCGCTCTTCCTCTGACAGATCGGCATCCAGTCCGCGCCGCAGATTTTCCCCGTCGAGTAAGTAGGCATGGCGGCCATCTGCGACCAAGCGAGTTTCCAGTTTTTTGGCGAGGAAGGATTTCCCCGTATGCCGCCCTCCGGTAAAAAGCACGATCGCAGGTCGATGGCCGTACTGCTGCGCGCGATCTTCCACGCCGACCTCGCCCTTGACCCAGGCAAAGTCTCTACGGCGGGCCTCCTCGCGGAGCGATTCCTGATCGTCATGCACCAACTCCGTCACAATGCCGCCACCGGCAATGTCGTACTCATCGACCAGGACAAACCGGCCGGTGGCCTCAAACGAGGCAGACAGATCGAAGGCAACCGGGGCCTTCGTGCGCAAGGTCAGTTCCGCCACCTGATTCTTATTGACGGTCGCGCTCCCCTGCTGTTGAGCCAGATCCATGGTATCGATAATGCGGTGGATAGCGGAGACTTCGCAGTCCACCTCCTTGGTCGCGACGCGCAATTGATACTTCCGGCCCCGTTCCAGCGGCCGCTTCCCCAGCCAAAATAAATTCGCGCGGAACGCGGTGGACACCAGCGGCAGTGCCTCCTGATGCGTGGCGACTTCTCCACGTTCCACAAAAATCTGTTCGTCTAGGGTTATGCCGACCGATTGACCGGCGTGCGATGCCGTGAGCGGCGGGTCAATATTGAACGCTTCGATTGAGCTGATATTGGCGCGTTTGTTCGAAGGAGAAAACACCACGTGATCGCCGACCTTCAAGGTACCCGCGGTGATGCGTCCCGTGATGATTCGTCGAGCATCGAATTTATAGACATCTTGGACCGGCAACCGCAGCGGCTGCTCCGACCGCGGCGGCTCCTTCTTAAAGAGGCTCAGCGTGTCCAGCACCGTCGGGCCTTTATACCATGGCATCTTGTCGCTGCGATTGGCGATGTTGTCGCCCATTTTGGCGCTGACCGGGATGATCCGCTCCGGCACCGCCTTGAACTGCCCGAGAAACTCCCGGTACTCTTTTTCGATCCCGTCAAACACATCCTGCCGATACCCGACAAGATCCATTTTATTGACGACCACGGCAAACTGGCGGACGCCGAGGAGGGACAATAGATAGCCATGCTTCTTGGACTGCTCTTTGACCCCTTCAAGCGCGTCGATCAGAAGCAGCGCCGCTTCCGCCCGCGCCGCGCCTGAAATCATGTTCTTGAGAAATTCTTTATGGCCCGGCGCATCGATGATGATGTATTGGCGTCCTCTCCAGATAAAGAACGTGCGCGCCGTATCGATCGTAATGCCCTGCTCCTGCTCTTCGAGGAAGGCATCGAACAAAAAGGCGTACTCAAATTCCTTGCCTTGCTGGCGGCAGATGGCCTGCACCTTCTCCAATTTGCCGTCCGGCAATGAGCCGGTATCGGCATAGAGCCGGCCCAACAGCGTGGACTTGCCGTGATCGACGTGCCCGACAATGACGATGTTCAGATTTTCAGATGGTTTCGAGGGGACATTTTCTACACTCATGGCTACATGTACCCATCCTTCCGGAGTAACTCCATCCCGCGCCCTTCGTCCTGCGCGCGGCCTGATCGCTCGGCCACCGTCGTGTGGCGCAATTCATCGATAATGTCGTCGACGCTCTTCGCCGTCGATTTGATCGGAGTCGTGCAGGGCGCGCAACCGAGGCTGCGATAGCGCGTCCCGTCGCCCTTGTCGAGATACAAGTCGATGAACGGAATGTTCTCGTACTTGATGTATTCCCAGATATTAATTTCGGTCCAATCCAACAACGGATGGATGCGGATATGCGTGCCGGGCGGGAACGTGGTTTTATACTGATCCCAGAGTTCCGGCGGCTGATCACGGAAGTCCCAGTCGCCATGCTTGTCGCGGGGCGAGAAATACCGCTCTTTTGCTCGCGTCCCTTCTTCGTCAGCCCGCACCCCAAGGATGATCCCGGTATAGCCCTTCTGTTCGATCAGCTGCTTGAGCCCGTTCGTCTTGAGCGCAGTGCAACAGGCCACCCGGCCCATTGTATGGTTCATCCCGGCGGCCAAGGCTTCCTTGTTTTGCCCGACGACCAGATCGAGCCGCCACTCGCGCGCCAACCGGTCCCGATACTCGATCATGGCGGGAATCTTGTAACTCGTATCGACATGCAGCAAGGGAAACGGCACATGTCCGAAAAACGCTTTGCGCGCGAGCCAGAGTAATACCGTGGAATCCTTGCCCATCGACCAGAGCATCGCGAGATTGTCGAAATGCTTGTAGGCTTCCCGAAGAATGTAGACGCTTTGATCTTCCAATTGCCGAAGATGTTTCACGACTGCCGACCCTTTCCGTTTATCCCCGCTTGCCACAGGCAAGCGGCGCCTGCACCAGCTCATCCAGCTTGCGCGCTGCCGCGCCGCCTTCGAGGGCCGCACGGGCGATCGGCAAACAAGCCGGCAGCGACGTCCCCTTTCCGGCGGCATAGAGCAACATCGCCGCGTTCATGAGCACCCAATCTTTTTGCCCGCCCGGCACCTGATCCTGGATCAACCGCCGGAGCAAATCGGCTTCCTTGTCGCGCTGGTCCGGTGGAAATCCCGCCATCTCGCGGGAGGTACAGAGGCCCATGCCGAAATCCTTCGGGGTAATGCCCAGCGGTGTGATGCGTTCGTCGCGTAATTCCAACACCCTGGTCGCCGCGGCGCCGGACAATTCCGGATCTCCCTCGACCCCGCGAATCACGAATCCGCGTGGACAGGCCAGCATGCGGAGCACCTCGGCGGTCTTTTCGAAATGCGGCGGATGGGACAACCCGACCACTTGCGCGGACGCGCGTCCCGGATTGAGCAGCCGCGCGATGGGATGAAACATATTGCGTACGCCCAATTCCTGGCGCATTTCCAAAAACCGGTAGATCGGCGGATGGTAGAGGCCGATGTCGAGATAGGCGAAGCCTTTCTTCGTCAATTCCTCTGCCGCCACTCTCGGCTCCAGATCGATGGGAACTCCCATGGCCTTCAACACCCCGGCGCTCCCGGGACGGCCCGGAATGCCATCGTAGCCATGCATCAACACCGCCGCCCCGCCGGCCGTTGCGACAATAGCCGCCGCGATGAGCGCATGAAACGTATCCTGTTTGCCGGCATAGGTCGGCACATCCACCAACGCCAACGACTTCGGAATCGACAGAGGCGGCACATATTGGCGCGCGGTCGCGGTGAACGCCGCCAGCTCCGTGACCGACTCCATCTTGAACCGCATGGCAATCAGAAAGGCCCCGACCTGAGCCGGGGTCACCCCGCCCTCGATGAGGAGCTTCATGGCCTGCTTGGATTCGTCCCACGTCAGATCCTTCGAGACCTTAGGACCTTGAGCAATTTTTGCGAGATAGTCTTGAATTGGCATATTACGCTTTGTGTAGTCCGCACTCCGTTTTTGTAAAATTCTTCCACCGGCCGGCACGCGGATCTTCACCCGGCGCCACAGGCGCCGTGCAATACGTACATCCGATGCTGGGATAATTCTGATCGTGCAAGGGATTGTACGGCACTTCATAGACCTTGATGTACGTCCAGACTTCGGCCCAGGTCCAGCGAGCCAAGGGATTCACCTTCACCAATTCAAATTTTCCGTCCCACTCAATCATAGACGCATTGGCCCTAGTCGGAGATTGATCCCGACGGATCCCGGTAATCCAGGCATCGAAGCCTTTGAGCACACGCGTGAGCGGCTCCACTTTCCGCAACTGGCAACAGCGATCCGGATCGGTGGACCAGAGCGCCTCGCCGTATTGAGCCGCCTGCTGCTCCGGCGTCAGCAGCGACTTCACCTGAATCACCTGCGCGGGTTTGAGCCCATACCGTTCAACGATCCGATCCCGCGTCGCATAGGTTTCAGGAAAGAGAAAATCCGTATCCAAGTAGAACAACGGGATCGATGGGTCGATGCGCTGCACCATATCAACCAGCACCACATCCTCCGCGCCGAAACTGCAGGCCACAACGATCTTCGGCGCAAACCGCTTGACCGCTTCCGCCAACAGGTCTTGCGGCTGCCGGGACTCGAACGCGTCGCTCACGCGTTTCAACTCCGCAATCATCTCTGAACTTCCAACCCTACTCATCGTGTTCCCGTCACTTCCTCAGCCTTCAACCTTTTCGACCAAAACACGGTAATGGGCGGCCTCCGGCTCCAGCGCTTCTTGGAGCAATACCTTGTGTCCATCGTTCTTCAGACTCATCGGCACGTTCTTAATCGGTTCGCCCGCATCCAGCCACACTTCCAACTTCTCACCGGCGTCCATCATTTCGAGCTTCAGTTTCGTCTTCACATAGTTCAACGGGCAGGCCACCCCACGGAGGTCATAAACCGGCGCTCCGGTAGGCGCGGAAGCCGCGGGAGCGACTGCGGGCTGCACAAGAGGAGCAGCAGCCACAACCGTTTTCTTCAGCAGAACCGGCGCCTCTGCCACTGGCGCGAGCTTCAGATCTTTCCCCATCTGCTCGGTCGCGGCCCGGCAGGCCTCGACGAATCCCTTGGCAAATTCCATCTTGGCCAGAGCGGATTGTGCCGTCGTATCCTTGGGGCCTAAGTCTCCTACCTGTTTCCCGAGGTTTCGATACGTCGCCGGCACTACACCTTTGGCGGCCAGCCGTTGCTCGAACTCCAGGAAGATTTCCGAATCCGTCGAGGGATCCAGGCCTTCGGTCACCAGCATGGCCTTCGCCGCCGCCAATACCGCCCGATAAGACTTATTGACCGACACGGAATATTGATGCTTTTCGACCAGTATTTTGGCCTGATACAGCTCCTGATCCGCTTCGAGGATCCCGTTTTCGATCATTTCCAACGCCCCGCCTGCGCACTCGCCAGGGCCTAAATCCTCTAAGATGAATTCCGACTCCCCCTCCCAGTCATAGTAAAAGGTGGGATCGTCTTGAAAGGCCGGGACGATGGTGTAGGGAATCAGTTCATCCTTCAGTTTGATCTTCCCCGCTCGCGCAATGAAAGCGGACAGATTTTCGTTCGGAAGCCGGTCACGCCGATACACCGTGACGAGGTGCGACAGCGCCGCCGGAACGGCTTTCGCCGGCAGCTTGACGGTCATCTGCCCGATCTTGGGCGTGCCATCGACCTGGCCGCCAAGATGCAATTCATAATGCGGCGCAACATGGTCGCCCAGCCGTTTCCCGACCCCATGGAGTCCAATGGTCGAGATATGGTGCTGCGCACAGGAATTGTGGCACCCGCTGATTTTAATACTGACGTCCGAAAGGTCCTCAGGAACACGACCCGCCGGAAACACTTCGCCCAAGGCCCGCGCGAGGCCTTTGGATGAGGTAATGCCCAAGCCGCAGGTATCGGTGCCTGGGCAGGCAATGATATCTTCGACGAGCTCGGCCCCAGGGTCGGACAAGCCCTGCGCGGCAAGGTCCGTATGCAGCGATTCGAGCTGCGTCTCGGGAATCCACCGGATCACCATATTCTGATTGATCGTGGTGCGGATATTCCCGTTGGCGTAGCGATCGGCGAGGTCCGCGACGCAGAGCATTTGCTCCGACGTCAAGTCTCCCATAAAGAGCTTGATCGCAGCTGTAACATAACCAAATTGCCGTTGCTTCACCACATTCGTGCGTTTCCACATCTGAAACGGCGTCTCATGCCCTATGCCATTGGCATGACCATTACCGTTCGCCGTGACAGGCCCGGATCCGTTGCGAGTCGGCATAATCAAGGGAGTGGGCTCGTCGGCATACGAGAGCAGCTTGATCGGCTCGTGCGACGGCTTCTTATAGCCCATCGATTCATAGGCCGCTTCCCAGCGCCGCTTGAACTCGTCAAAGCCGAGCTTCTCGATCACGAATTTCATGCGAGCTTTGTTGCGATTCTTCCGGTTCCCCAGCGTGTCGAATACCTTGATGACGGCTTCGATACTTGGGAGCAGTTCTTCCATTGGAGTAAATTCTCGCAAGACTTGCGCAATCCGCGGAGCAGAGCCCAGTCCGCCGCCCGCCACCATGCGAAAGCCGATCACGCCATCGGCCCGTTTAGCCGCAAGCAATCCCACATCGTGAATCGGCGTGAGTGCGCAGTCCTGCTTGCACCCGGACAGCGCAATTTTGAATTTCCGCGGCAGACTCTGATTCAGCGGATTGCGGAGCAGATGATAAGCAACGGTTTTGGCATAGGGGGTGACGTCGAACACCTCGCCCTGGCACACTCCGGCCAGATGGCAGGCCGTCACATTCCTCACGGTGTTCGCACAGGCTTCACGGGTAGTCAGGCCCACTTCAGCCAGACTACGCATGATCGTGGGAACATCCTTCAATTCGACAAAGTGCATCTGAATGTCCTGGCGCGTGGTCACATGACCGACACCGGTCGCATAGCGGTCCGCCAGTTCGGCAACCCGCCGCAATTGATTCGCCGAAATTCCACCGAAGGGGATCTTGATCCGGACCATCTGCACGCCGGGCTGTCGCTGACCGTATATCCCATACTGCAGCCGGAATGGTTTGAAGAGATCGTTAGAAACCTCTCCGGCCAAGGTCTTCATCGCCTCATTCTCAAAAGTTTCGATTTCTTCGAGAATGGCTGCTGGAATTGGAATGGTGTTAATCTCGGGCACGATCAATTGGTCCTGAGGGCTCATGGCGATGTGCTCCCTATCTGTGATTGCCCCATTCCCTGCCGGGACAGTGGGCAACTTGTATAGAATTTCTTGAAAATTAAATGTGGTACATCGGGTTTTGATGCTGATCGAGCGCCCGTTGCCGCTCAACCAGATGCTCTATCGTAATCGCTTCCAGTACCGCCCGCTCCGCCTGCTCGACCTGCTCCCAGACTTGTCCGAGCAACAAATGCTGTCGGCTCTCCCGTTTTTGCTGAACATGTCCGTCGAGTCCCCCTCCATGGAGTACCGGCCCATCGAGTGCTTCAAGAATATCGGCTACGGAAAGCTCGGCGGGGTTTTTTAATAACAGGTACCCACCCTGCGCGCCCCGAATACTGTCCACCAGTCCGGCCTTTTTCATCGCGTGAAGAACCTGCTCAAGAAACCGAACCGGAATTGATTGCCGTTTCGCAATCGATCGCGCCTGAATCGGCTCACTACTCCCGTTCATGGCCAGGTCAACAGCTGCCATAATTCCATAGGTTGCACGATGCGAAACTCTCATTCTTGAATATTCCGATTGGAATTAAGAATTGTACATATACCGTTCGATTCGTGATCCTGTCAAGGCTCACAATAGTCGCCTCCCCATTCAGGCTTGCTCCTTGGAACGAGATTGAGCGTCATCGCTATCATCACACGCTCTGAATAAGGACTGTTCAGTACTTTCCAGCTCCTAACACGAGAAATGATGCATTTGACATCACTACAGCGCTGGGCAATAATCGCCGCCTCTTCTTCGTGTGGTGCTACATGTCTGCCCCTATGTCTGCCTTCTCTATACTCTTACTAACTGCGAACCCTGACGTCCAGGCACAATTTACCTTGGCGTTTCCGCAGGCTTCAATTACGATCAATTCGGACCATCTCACACTTTCTACCGATCCCCCGAATCCTCCCTTCGATGCCGTGGTGGTAGAGTCGCCGGAAGGGCAAGGCCATGCCATAGCGCTCCCAGCCTATGTCGATCCCACTCAAACCTTGGTCATTGCCGGATCTCCGGCCACGCTTATCCGAGCATTGCAGATGTTCCAGCAATTATGTCGCTCGACGTACGCGATGCAAAACGGGAAAACCCGCGACCTCTCGCTGGAAGATTATATCGACTTAAAAATTGGCGATTTTGTGAGGGGGATGCAAAGCGGCGCGGCGAAGAATCTCCACCCCATGCTGATTTCCGCCGTTGAGCGGCCTCTCATTGCTTCAGCGCTGCGCGAAACACAGGGCAATCAAATTCAAGCCGCCGAACTCTTAGGTCTCAACCGAAACACCTTGAGGAAAAAGATTAGCGACTTGCATATTCCTTTACAGCGCAAGCGGGCTAAGACGGCCCACAATCCATAGCGCCGACGTTTGGAGAATTGCTACCGGGGTGGACGCCAATTACCTGACGTCCGATATTCATTCTCACACAAGGAGGAGATTGATGACCAAGGAAGAAATCATCGCGAAGATGGCCGCTTCAGCAGGAATCACCAAAGTCGCGGCAGGATCAGCCCTAGAAGCCTTTACCGGAGCCGTTACCTCTTCCCTGAAGAAGGGCCAGCGCGTCTCGCTCGTCAACTTTGGCACCTTCACGATTTCAAAAAGAAAGGCTCGGATGGGTCGGAATCCAAGAACCGGCGAATCCCTGAAGATTCCAGCCGCCAAGGTTCCGAAGTTCTCTGCGGGTAAAGAACTGCGCTCCGCAGTTAAGTAGCCGGTCACTGCCGCGCCAACATATTCAAAAAGGAAGGCACCCCCCTTCTGATGATCGGAATGGGGTTGTCTTCTCTTTTGCTTTTCTTGACACTATAGGCAAGCCTATATTAGCATGCGCACCCGGACTATGGGCGCGTAGCTCAGGGGGAGAGCGCTACCTTGACACGGTAGAGGTCGACGGTTCAAGACCGTCCGCGCCTACCATTTCGGCTGAAGGCATCCGCTTGCCTTTCGGTGGCGGAGTGCCTTTGTTGTTTTTTGGGATCGGGCAAAACACCCACGTGATCACCGTAACGTTACAAGACGGCAAAAGCCAAACAGTCGAACAGGGGCATACCGTCGGTGCCGCACTGAAGACCTGCGGGATTAAGGTCGGCACAGATGTCCTTGCCGCCAAAGTCAACGGGAAGGTCGTCGATCTGTCTTGTCCTCTGACTGGCGATGCAACGGTTGAACCGGTTACCTTTGCCAGCATCGAAGGCCGCGAGGTCTATCGCCATAGCAGCACCCATATTATGGCGCAGGCCGTCAAAGAAGTGTTTCCCACGGCTCAGATGACGATTGGCCCGGCCCTCGAAGACGGCTTCTTCTATGATTTCGCATTCGACCGCCCCTTTACTCCCGAAGACCTGGAAAAGATCGAGGATCGCGCGCGGGACATCATCAAGCGAAACCTGCCCGTCACGCGAACTGAATTTTCGAAACAGTCTGCCATTGAGTTTTTCCAAGCACGCGGTGAAGGCTATAAAGTTGAATTAATCAATGGATTCCCGGATGGTGAACCGATCTCCGCCTACAGCCAAGGAGAGTTTGTCGATCTCTGCCGCGGCCCGCACCTCCCGACGACCGGTCATGTCGGCGCGTTTAAGCTCCTCACGACGGCCGGCGCCTACTGGCGTGGAGACGAACGCAACCCGATGTTGCAGCGGATCTATGGCACCTCCTTCCCTACGCAAAAAGAACTGGAGGCCCACCTCGCCAGGCTGGAAGAAATCAAACGGCGAGACCACCGCAAGGTCGGCAAAGAACTGGACCTGATCACCATCCAGGACGAAATCGGCCCAGGCCTGGTCTTGTGGCACCCGAAGGGCGCCTTGGTTCGGCTGTTGATCGAAAACTTCTGGCGCGAGCAGCATCTCAAAGACGGGTATGAACTGGTCTACTCTCCCCATGTCGCGCGACTCGACCTCTGGAAAACCAGCGGCCATGTCGACTACTACAAAGACAACATGTTCGCCCCCATGAAACTGGAGGGGAGCGAGTACCAGCTCAAGCCGATGAATTGCCCGTACCACATCATGATTTACAAGTCGCACCTACGAAGTTATCGCGATCTCCCGATCCGGTATGGGGAACTCGGCACTGTCTACCGCTATGAGCGGACTGGCGTGCTCCATGGCCTGCTGCGCGTGCGCGGCTTTACGCAGGATGACGCCCATCTGTTTTGTCGTCCGGATCAGATTCAGGACGAGGTCAGCCGTGTCATCGACTTCACCTTCTTTATCCTGAAGACATTCGGTTTTGCTGAATTTGAGATCTTCCTCTCGACCAGGCCGAAGGAATCCGTCGGCTCGGACGAAAACTGGGCTCTGGCGACCACTTCGCTTGAAGCCGCACTGAAATCGCGCAGTCTCAATTTTCATGTAGACGAAGGCGGCGGCGCATTTTATGGCCCGAAGATCGACATCAAGATCAAGGACGCCCTCGGACGCTCCTGGCAATGCTCCACAATCCAAGTGGACTTCAATAACCCGGAACGATTCGACCTCAGTTACATCGGTGAAGACGGGAAATCCCATCAGCCCATCATGATCCATCGGGCCTTAATGGGATCGATTGAGCGGTTTTTCGGAATCCTGGTTGAACATTACGGCGGCGCGTTCCCCTCCTGGCTCGCCCCGGTGCAGGCCGTGGTCATTGCGATCACTGATAACCAGCGCGACTATGTCACCTCTGTCGTTTCTCAACTGAAAGCCGCTGGCTTCCGGGCTGAAGCGGACCTGCGTAATGAAAAAATCGGGTTCAAGATTCGCGAAGCGGAAAAGGCCAAAATTCCGTTTATGCTGGTGGCGGGCGACCGTGAAGTTCAAAGCGGCACCCTTTCCGTCAGAGGACGAAGCGGGGCCAATCTTGGCAATATGACAGGGGCTGCGGTGATCGAGATGCTCAGAAATGACGTCACTCGCACACAGCCTGATCTTCAACCTACGCACTAAAGAGGTGGCTTATCGTTCCCAAACTGCGTGTCAACCGTGAAATCCGAGTTCGAGAAGTTCGGGTCATCGGCCCGGAAGGAGAGCAACTAGGCATTCTCCCGACCGCGGATGCGTTCCGGCAGGCACAGGAAGGGGGCTACGATCTCGTCGAAGTCGCCCCGACTTCCGCCCCGCCGGTATGCCGGATCATGGACTATGGCAAATACAAATACGAGCTCAGCAAGAAAGACCACCAGAGCCGTCGCCATCAGAAGTCCACGCAGGTAAAGGAAATCAAGCTCCGTCCACGGACCGATAAGCATGACCTGGAGATTAAGGTCCGTCAGATCAAGGAATTCTTGGCCGACGGAAACAAGACCAAAGTCACGCTGACCTATCGCGGGCGTGAAATGGCCAACCAGGAGATGGGGCGCACCGTCATGAATTCCGTGATCGCCGAATTAACGGAAACCGGGACGATCGAATATGCCCCGCGCATGGAAGGACGCAGCCTTATTATGATCGTGGCTCCGAAGAATTAACCGAACAGAACCGTCGCTATTAACCAAGAGGAAGCATCTCATGAAAGCCAAAACACACAAGGGAGCCAGCAAGCGATTCAAGCGAACCGGCACAGGGAAATTGGTTCGAAAAAAAGCCGGCAAGCGCCATTTACTGACCCACAAGAAGAGCGATCAAAAGCGCCGATTGAGCGGTAGCCAGCCAGTAGACCCGACGGCCACCTTGTCTTTGAATCGCCTCTTGCCGTATAACTAATGTCCTGAGAGCTTGCCTCACGAGTAAAAGGAGACGGAATCATGCCTCGCGCAAAAGGTGGATCGAAAACTAGACAGCGGAGAAAGAAGCGGATCAAGCTGGCATCAGGCCAATACGGCGCAAAGAGCCGGCTGTTCCGATCGGCAACAGAGAGTGTAGATAAAGGCCAGGTCTACGCTTACATTGGTCGTAAGAACCGGAAACGGGACTTCCGGCAGTTGTGGATTGCTCGCATCAGCGCCGCAGTCCGGGCACAGGGTCTCACCTATGGCCGGTTTATCAATGCTCTCAAGAAAGCGAATATCTTGCTGGACCGCAAAGTCCTCTCGGACATGGCCATCAAGGACGCCGCTGGTTTTGAGAAGTTGGTCGGCCTCGCCAAGCAGCATCTGACCCCTGTCGCGGCATAATCTCGCCACGGCATATATTTCGTCATCAGCCTGCTAGGTTTTAGATATGGGAGGGCGACGCATCGTCGCTCTCCCCATTAGGCCAGCTCTGCCAATTGAGAGAGATTCACTTCAAACGCGACGACGGGCACGGCGATCTGCCAGCGCTCCAGAACTTCAGGATGGAATTCGCCGATCACGCCTAGCGGTTTCCCCGCAACGACGATCCGACCGGCACGGCCTTCCAGGAAGGAGGGATGTTGGACCGGATCCAGGCTGTAGTCTTTCCCAAAATAGTAAAACAAGACATCGACGCACGAATGAAGCTCTGAGAAATGGGCGCCCGCATGGGCAATGAGTGAGCCGAGCACCACCTCTGTGCGCGATCCCAATTCGTGCGTGCTGTCGGGAATCGCCACTTCACCGGCCTCAAACAGGCGATGCGGATAGAAGGCCCGGCTTGATGCTGCTTCGACGCGCAAAAGCGACGGCAGCATCCACTGGCGCAGACAGGAGAAGGTCAAGGCCATCGCATTCTCGACTTCGACCATCCGTCCCCAGTCCGTCCCATCGAGGCGCATCGCGCTGCGATAGTTGTCCGGCGATCCCAGAATGTTGGAGATGATCTCTTGAAATCCCAGCCCCACCATCAATTCCCGCGCCCGGTCTGACGTCTGCTCGATGCGCGACAATCCGCCGACGGTAAACTGCGCCGGCATGACCGGAACAAATTCCCCATAGCCCCGGCTGACCGCCACATCTTCGACGACGTCCATCGCGTGCATGAGGTCTTGCCGATAGGGCGGCAACTTCGCCTTGACCGTGCCCTTTCCGGCCGAGACATCGTACCCATAGACTTCCAGGGCTTGTTTCACGGTTTTGACGCCGAGCTCCTGGCCCAGCGCCTGTTCGATCGTCTTCAGCTGAATCGTCCGGGGCTTGCCCAAATCTTGCGGCGTGACAACGCGCTTCCCCAGCGGGGTACTCTTCGGATACTGCACTTCGATCGGCTCGATAGCCGCGCCACGATCGGCGAGGTTGGCGGCGAAGATATTCAACGTGAGCACCACCATCGGCAAGTCTGTCCCCGTCACCTCCACAAACAACTCATCGTCGCCCACCCGTACTTCCCCGACTTCCCGGCTATTGATGATCGGCGGGAACGACAGCGGCTGGTGCTTCGCGTCACGCAGAAGAGGCAGCCGGCTTTGTCCCGCCAGAATATGCCCATGCTCCAAACCTTTGGGATGGACCATGAGGATTTCCGACAAGGTCATCACCGTCTCCATGCCCAGTGGCGTGAACCGTGCCTCGTCCGGCTTGACCAATTCGTACGTCACGGGAAACTGGATCTTCGATAACTGATAAATCCCGATCGAGACCGTCTTTCGCTTATGCCCAAAAATATCCGCAAGCTTTTCTTGCGTCTGAATCAACTGGGCCAGCCCTTCTTCTGTCACCCGATAGCCCTTGGCCGTGCAGGCAGCCACATAGGGGCGAACCTGTTCCAAGCCTGGCCCGACGATGAGATGCTGCGAGGACTTCGGCTTTTTACCGAAAAAGGCATAGGGTTTAAGCTTGCCCTGTTGCTTGATGCGGATCTGCCGCGCGATCCCTTCGCAGCACCAGAGATCGGGCCGGTTGCTGTCTTGCAGCTCAACCCGCAACTCGCCGGTCTCGGCATTGTGCCCCTTGAGTTCGCCCTTCACGAGCATGAGCCACTCTTCCACCTGTTCGATAGACACCGCGCGCTTCGCACGGCCAGTGGAGGCCAGGAGCGACTCGAAATCGTCTTTATAAATAGAAATCGTGGGCATGGTCGCAGCTAAAAGATTCCCCGCGTCGTGCGGATCAAGTCCAAATTATCGGTGAATAGCTCGCGGATATCGTGAATGCCGAGCGCCACCATAGCCATCCGGTCCAGCCCAAGTCCCCAGGCAATCACCGGGACATTCACACCTAATGGCAACGTGACCTCCGGGCGAAACAGCCCGGCCCCGCCGAGTTCCATCCACCCTAGGCGCGGATGGCGCACGTGCATTTCCACCGACGGTTCAGTGAACGGGAAATAGGCCGGCAGAAACTTCACTTCCTTTGCCTGCGCCACTTCCCGTGCGAAGAGGTTCAGCAGGCCTAAAAGCGTGCGGAAATTGATGTCTTCCCCCAGCACAATGCCCTCGACCTGAAAAAAATCGGTGGCGTGCGTCGCATCGACCTGATCGTAGCGGAAACAGCGTGCGATGGAGAAATACTTCCCCGGCACAGCCGGAACCGACGCCAGCGTTCTGGCCGAGACCGCCGTCCCCTGGCTGCGGAGCACCAGCCGCTTGGCCCGTTCGCCATTGAAGGCGTACTTCCATCCCGTGGAGCCGGTCTTGCCGCCATTCTCGTGGGCCTTCGTCACCTGCGTCAGGAACGGCTCATCAATTTTCGTGGCATGGGTGGGATCTTTCACAAAGTAGACGTCGTGAATGTCCCGCGCCGGATGAAACTGCGGCATGAAGAGCGCGTCCATGTTCCAAAACTCTGTCTCGACCAGCGACCCGCGCATTTCCTGAAACCCCATACTCACGAGTTTTGTTTTCACGGTGTCGAGGAACTCGCGATAGGGATGTTTCTTTCCCGTGCCGATTCGTGGCGCCCGCAGGCTGATCGTGTATTTACGGAACCGCTTGCCCCGCCAGCTGCCATCCTTCAACAGTTCCGGCGTGAGCTGGGAGACTTCTTCCGCCACGCCTTCGCGCAGAAGGTGCTCCGCCGCAGTACCCCCGGTAGGCGAAAGCGTGAAGGAGCGCGTAACACGGTCATCCACTCGAAACGGTTCTTTAGCATTGCCGCGCTTCACGGCATAATCTTCGATAATCTGGCGATGCGGCTCGGAGAAACTCGTCAAGTCCTTGGCAGACTCGTGAACTTCATTGAGCAAGGTGCGAATTGCTTCAACCGTCGGACTCGGGCGTCCGGTCGCTTCGATGCAGCCGCCCTGGACAATCAGCAGCACGCCTTCCTTTTTCAGGCGGCCGACGGCCTTGCTGACATCGGAGGGATCCAACCCGTCCTGCGCCTGCAAGTCGGGGATCGTCAGCCGCTTGCCCGTGCTGGCGACTTCTCGCGCGGCCGTGAATACCCGCTCAACCGGGGAAGCGGTTTCAAAATATCGCTCGCCGAGCTTCGTCAGCGACACCACCGGCGTCACCGTCTCGGCATGCACCGTGAGCAGCGACTTGGCCAACAGCCACTCGATGGCCATGCTCAGTTGGGATGGCTCCAATTCGGCGGCGGCGGCCAGTTGCTCGGTTCCCAGCACCGATCCGAACGGGCGCGCGCCAAAGGCCGTGAGGACTTTGATTTCGAGGGGGTGCAGGCTGTCGATGAGTCCGGAAATATCCACCCTGATGGCCTATCGATGGAGTGCGGCATGCGCCATGGTTGAGGAAGCCGGCTGACCGGCTGACCGTAATGCGGCAATGGTCCCGGCATAGTCCCGGCTGGAGAAAATGGCCGACCCGGCAACGAGCACATCGGCCCCGGCCGCCAGCACCTGAGCGGCATTCTCGACTTTTACGCCGCCATCGACTTCGAGCAAGGCCGGGCTGTGAAGACGATCCAACATCTCGCGGACGGCGGAAATCTTCTGCAGCGCGGACGGAATAAATTTTTGGCCGCCAAATCCGGGATTCACCGACATAATCAGCACCAGATCAACCTCGGGCAAAATCTCTTGCAGCAGACTGACCGGCGTTGCGGGATTTAGCGTGACCCCGGCCTTCGCGCCTCGCTCTTTGATCAACTGAATCGTCCGATGAAGATGGGGGCAGGCTTCCACGTGCACCGTGACGTAGTCCGCCCCGGCAGCAACAAACTCTGGGATGAACGCATCGGCGTTGGTGATCATCAGATGCACATCGAGCGGCAGCTTGGCGACTTTCTTAATCGATTCAACCACCGGAGGCCCGATGGTGAGATTCGGCACAAAATGGCCATCCATGACGTCAATGTGCAGCAGATCCGCGCCGCCCCGTTCAACCGCGGCGATTTCATCGGCAAGGCGGGCGAAATCCGCGGCAAGGATGGAGGGGGCAATCTGCACTCGATTACTCATGCTCGGCCTTTCGCAACCTGGCGGCGTAAAATCCGTCCATCCCGACCCCGTTTCCCAAGGTGGACAACGCCCCCTGAGCGGTGACAAAGGGAAGGGCGGCCGCAGGAAGCCACGGCGCCACGGATTCGCGCATAAACGCTGAACGATCCCGGCAGAAACGGTCGATCACCTCTTCCGTCTCTTCCAGTTCAGTTGAGCAGGTACTATAGACCAGCACCCCGCCGGGCCGCAAGACAGAGCCCGCCTGCTCGAGGATCTCGCGTTGCAACACCTGATGTCTTGCAAACATGCCGGTGTCTTTGCTCCATTTCGCGTCAGGGTGCCGACGGAGCACGCCGATCCCGCTGCAAGGCGCATCCACAAGAATGCGATCGAATTTCCCCAGCGAGCCTGCCCGTTGCCCCCCAGGTCCTGTTGATGCCAGCGCACCGATGTGCCGCGCATCTCCTACGAATGGAGTCACAATCTTTGCCCCAAGCCTATGGCAATTCTCGGCCAGCAGTTTCAGGCGCGCGGGCTGCCGGTCCAAGGCCACCACTTCGCCCCGGTTCGCCATCAGATCGGCAAGATGTGTGGCTTTGCCACCCGGCGCCGCACAAGCATCGAGTATCCGTTCGCCCGGCTGCGGATCAAGGACGAGCGGAATCAGTTGCGCTGCTTCATCCTCGACATAGAACCACCCCTCGCGAAATCCGGGGAGCGCCGTCACGGATTGCCCTCCCTCCACAACAATCCCAATGGGGCTGACAATGGTCGGCCGCGACCCGATGCCGGCTTTTCCCAGCTGTTCAAGGAGTGCCTCCCGTGTCGTTTTCTGTCGATTCACACGTAGCGTAAGAGCAGGAACGGTGCTCACGGTCTTGCAGGCCGCTTCAGCCCCCTCATACCCGAGTCGGTTCACCCATCGCTCACACAACCAGTGCGGCACGGCATAGCAAAGC
Organism: Nitrospira sp. UBA6493; assembly: GCA_002435325.1. Lineage (GTDB taxonomy): Bacteria > Nitrospirota > Nitrospiria > Nitrospirales > Nitrospiraceae > Nitrospira_D. Next base: position 34,514 of record DJMJ01000009.1, read on the forward strand.
GACAAGGCCTGGGCGGGAGCCTGACCAAGATCCGGCAAGGGCGGTTCAGGAGAGCGCATCAGCGCACGTAACACCGCGTTCACCAACCCTCCCCAATCACGCCCGAGTTTGGCCGCATGAGACTTCGCCAAGTTCACCGATTCATTGACCGCTGCGGACTCCGGCACCCGATCCATATAGAGCAGCTGATACGCGCCCATCCGCAGTACGACTTGGATGACCAGTGGAAGACGCGCCAGTGGCTTGCTCAGCACCGGTGCCAATCGCCAATCAAGGGTTTCCTGCCGCCGCAAAACTCCGTAGATCAACTCCATTGCGAACGCCCGATCGCGGGGATCTCCCACCTCACCGGTCCACATCCGATCAAGGATCTCATCGATCGCATCGCCGGACTTCTGGAAAGCCAGCAGCACTGACAAGGCCCGGTACCGGGCGGAGAAGGCGGCCTTTTTCTGAGCAGGTTGGATCGATGACATAGCTGTTACATCCGGCGGGAATACACCACGCGGTCTTAGGGCCGCGCCGCCTCGCGATTGTTCGGCAGGGAAGGTCCGGCATCAAAGCGCTGCCCTGCGGCAACGTGATAGCCGGCAAGAAACTGTGCCACAGTGAGCCGCTTACTGTTCGCCGGCTGAACCTCTGTCACCTCAAGAACGCCCTCGCCAGTCGCAACCTGAATCACCTGCTTGGTCACGCCGACGATCGTGCCCGGCACTCCCTGCTGATCCATTGCCCGATGTGAGGCCTTCCAAATCATCCAGCGTTCACCATTGAGAAATGTGTAGGCTCCCGGCCAGGGCGATAGTCCCCTCACACGATTGGACAGTTGGCTGGCGCTCATCGTCCAATCGATCAGGCCATCTTCCTTTTTCAAAATCGGCGCCATAGTCGCCCGTGAATGGTCCTGAGGAAAAGGTGTGATCGTGCCGGCCTTAAGTCGCCGGATCGTTTCAATCAATAACCGCCCCCCAATGGCCGCTAGTCGCGGAGCCAGCGTGCCCGCGGTGTCGTCAGGATCGATCACCAGGCTTTCTTGCAGCAGCATCGCTCCGGTATCCATCCCTTCGTCCATCAACATCGTCGTGATACCGGTTTCGCGTTCGCCATTGATCACCGCCCATTGCACCGGCGCAGCCCCCCGATATTTCGGAAGCAGCGACCCATGCACATTCACGCAACCCATGGAAGGCAACGCAAGCACTGAGCCTGGCAGGATTCTGCCGAAAGCCGTCACGGCAATGAGATCGGGTTTCCAGGCCGCCAAGGCTTCGAGAAATTCTGGCGCTTTGATTTTGAGCGGTTGCAGCAACGGAATATGTTCCCGCTGCGCTATGATTTTGATTGGCGACGGCGTCAATACCTGGCCGCGCCCCTTCGGCCGATCCGGCTGCGTCACAACGCCCACCACCTGGTCGTCCGATGCGAGCAGCGCTTCAAGCGAGGGAACGGCAAATTCCGGAGTGCCCATGAAGACAATACGCATGCTATCGCTTTAGCACTGCCCTCTCGCGAATGCAACGGTGACGCCGGTTCGCTTGACTTGCCGTCGAACCGTTTGCTACTCTCCCTCTGCGGGGTGGAGCAGCCTGGTAGCTCGTTGGGCTCATAACCCAAAGGT
>DJMJ01000029.1 GCA_002435325.1 Nitrospira sp. UBA6493
CGTCCTTACCAAGGACGTGCTCTGCCAACTGAGCTACGTGGGCCTTCCCCTTCATCTCACGGCACCCGTTGCGCACATCTCGATGGAGCGGGCGATGGGATTTGAACCCACGACAGCCAGCTTGGAAGGCTGGAACTCTACCACTGAGCTACGCCCGCCCTGATTCTCAAGAAAGTTCACCGCCATCCGAATATCGATACCACCCGCGCACGTCCCACTCGGCACTCAACGAACACACCATAATTCAAATGGTGGGCAGGCAAGGATTCGAACCTTGGAAGACATAAGCCAGCAGATTTACAGTCTGCCCCCTTTGGCCGCTTGGGTACCTGCCCATCCCACGTCACTGCTGATCCATCACACTCAACGCATCACGAAATCAGCAGACTTCTTCGCAATAACCAGACGCAAAAAACTAGAGTAAGCCTGTCCGCACACAGCCCTCTCCCCTCTTCACAAAAGAGGAACGGCTGATCTGGCGAACCAGGCTAGTTTAGGAAACGCTCGATTCTATTGACGAAGTCCTGTGATGTCAAGAGGAGAATGGGGCTCAGTCTTAATTTTTTCTTTCATTGAGCATGCCGAGCGCGCATTGGTGCCGAGGCTGAAAATTTTTTATCTGGCGCATACGACCTAACGCATTTCCAACAAATTTATCAGGCAAACCAATGACTTGACTCATCAGCCTCATAGCCTCACCGGCTGAAATTCGATCACTGGGCGCTAAAAACCGCTTCTTCGTGACTCGCCGCTCTTCAGGATCTTGAGGGACATAATAGCCACGCAGCTCTCCCGATTGCATGGCATGCTGCAACCGAGCCACCCAGCGTTCAGCCAGTTGCGGCGCCCCCACCATCGACCGCCCCCCCTTCTTTTCGATCTCTAGCTGATTCCAAACAGCCCACCCGACAAAGACCGCCCAGGTTTCATTCAGCGCTTCCCAGGCTTCAGGATCGGTGAGGTACCGCACCTCCGTCTCCTGACTCCGCTGCACCACCGGAGTGATCGCCACTTCCCGATATCGGCACACCTGCACCTCTCGGGCAAATGCCAGTAGATCACCGTCTGACGCTCCAGTTACGGATGAACGCTCCGCATCGCGAGACTCTAGAAAATCCATATAAGCGTGAAACAGTTCGTGATAGAGCACCTCCAACTCTTTGGAGGTCATGGTCTTGAGCGACCGCAAATCTCGACCAGCCGCATGAAACGACAGGCTTCGGTTCAATACCATGCGATGCTCGCCCGGATGATACTCAGCGGCATAAGTCCGAAGATCGTCGAATTCAAAATGCACAAAATCCGATGGCATCGCCTTAAGAAAGCCGACTGGCAGACGAAGACTCACCGCGCCACCAATCAACTGGTCCCACATCCGGCCTGCGGCCGTATCGCCAACTTCTTCCCCTGCCGGAGCTGCCCAGAGAGGACAAGCTGCCGCCACAGCAAGCAGTACGGCTGCCGAGATCTTCAGGGCTAGATGAGTCACATACTCGGGCATCGTCATATTGGCTTGCGACCGAGGACGGAGAAGAAACGCCCAGGCTAATAGTCAGAATCCCGATAACTACCCCAATCACCCCGCCCGCCCTCCTCGACCAACGCGAGCGCGTCGAAAAGATCCGATGGGACGTGATCGAGGAAACGGGAAGGCTTCGACAGCAGCATCCCGCTGGTCTTATCGTAGACGTTGATCGGGTAGGTTAGAAAGAGATGTCGCTTGGCCCTCGTCACAGACACATAAAACAATCGCCGCTCTTCTTCCAAATCCTCATCCGCCACGAAGGAATAGACCGACGGGAATTTGCCGTCCACCACCCAGATTACAAATACCGCTTGCCACTCCAGCCCCTTGGCTGAGTGAATCGTGGAGAGCACCAGCCGCTCGTCGTCGCGATCCGGCGCCTCGACATCCACCGCGCTCCCGTCCGGCGGCTCCAGCGCGAGATCCGCCAAAAACGCATCCACTGCAGGGTACCCTTCCGCGATGGTGTGAAGATGATCGAGATCCCGCGTGCGCTTGGGGTAATCGTCGTACTGCTCCTTGAGAAGGGGCAGATAATATTCATAGATGTGATTCACCTGTTCGGCGGGCGAGCGATCTTCGCCCCCCGAGAGACTCTCCAGCGTATTCGCCAGATTCTTAAGCCCTTGCCCGGACCGGCCGGTAACCCCTCGCAACACCTCGAACGGCTGGCCGGTTTTCACAATTGCCGCCAGCAGATCATGCGCCTTCTTCGGCCCCACCCCCTCGACCAGCATCAAGACTCGATTCCAGCTCACCGTATCCAGCGGATTGGCGATCACCCGTACATGGGCTAGCAGATCCTTTACATGCGCCGTCTCTATAAACTTGACGCCCCCGCGCTTGATGAAGGGCAGTCCCTTGCGCGACAACTCGATCTCCAGATCGAACGAATGGAAGCTGGAACGGAACAGCACCGCCACCTCACTGAGCGGCACACCCTCCTCGCGCAGCTCCAGAATCTTCTGCGCAATAAACCGAGACTGCGCATTCTCCCCCCCCGCCTCGACCAGCGAAGGCAGCGGCCCGTCGATCTTCCGCGTGAACAGCCGCTTCGTATACTTCTCCGCCGCTTCCTCGATGATACAGTTCGCCAAATTCAGAATCGGCTGCGTACTACGATAGTTCTCTTCCAGCTTATAAATCTGTGTGCCGGGAAACAGCTGCGGAAACTCCATAATGTTCCTGAACGTCGCTCCGCGAAAGGCGTAGATCGACTGCGAATCATCGCCGACCACCATCACATTGTTATGCGACGCCGCCAGCTTCCGAACGACCTCAGCCTGCAACCGATTCGTATCCTGATACTCATCGACGAGAATATAACCATACTGCCGCGAGATCGTCGTCCTCGCCGATTCATCCATCAGCAAGAGCTGGCGCAGCATCACCAGCAGATCGTCATAATCCAACAGCTGTTTCTGCCGCTTCGCCGCCTGATAGGCATTCTTCAGACGGCTCAGGTCGTCCATATGGTCGCCGAAGTGGCTGAACTCTTCGAGAATGATCTCTTCCAGCGAGCGAAGCGTGTTCTCGCTCTTGCTGATCATCTCCATGATCGTCCCCTTGCGGGGAAAGCGCTTATCCTTTTCATTTAGCCCAAGCTGCGATCGGACCAGCGCGATTAAATCCTCCGCATCGCCGCGATCCAGAATCGTGAACCCCGGCTCCACGCCGATCGACCGGCCATAGCGGCGCAACAAGAGATTCGCCACGGAATGGAACGTCCCTCCGCACACGCGCTCGCTGCGCGCGCCGATCAATTCACCGGCCCGCTGCAACATTTCCTGTGCCGATTTGCGCGTGAATGTCAGGAGGAGAATATTCGAGGGATCGACTCCAGAATCGATCAAATAGGCCACGCGATAGACCAGCGTGCGCGTCTTACCGCTGCCGGCACCGGCAATCACCAGCGATGGGCCTTCGCCTGCCGTAACAGCGGACAACTGCTGCGGATTCAACGCCGCAGCATAGTCGATCGACAGCTTGCGCGGCACAGCGTCATCGTCCGAGCGTTTGAGGACGTAAGTTTTGACTTCTCGTTCCATGAGCCTGAAGGGAAGAAAGGTTGAAGAACCGCCGATCAGGCGGTTTGGCTGTATAACATACCGTCCGAGCCCTTCTCAATGCGCCCCCCTTGAACGGACATATTCGAAACCGCCCCTTGGATAGCCGGATCTCCCTCCGCTATAATCGCACTTCTTGAAATAGGAGCACATATGGGAACCGCCAATAAAGAATATCAATCACAACTTCGCGCCGTCGCCGAACTCATGCTTGCCGTCTCGGGCGAATCCGTCTCTATGATGAAACGCAGTGCCCCTGCAGAAGCGCTCAAGTTGAAGCGGCAGGATGAATGGGGCATCTATCTCGAATTTCTGAAGATCATGTTCAATGTGACAGACCGGCTCTCGGCCCTGCACATCCCGATCAAAGACCAATTGGACTTCATGAACGGGCTCGAAGACGCCGTGGCCTCTCAGCTCAAGGCCGTGCTTGAACCGGCGTTCGGCAACAATGCCGACCAGATGGAAATTCTGCTGACCATAGGCAACGCCGTGGCGGAAAGCCGCGAGACCTACGAGAAGTACAAATTCCTGATCACCGAAGACTCCAAGACCAAACAAGAGATGTTCCAGACGTTTTCCGAACGCGTCGCCGAATTGATCGGCGCCCCGCAAAATGGCCAGGTCATCGCGGCGGCGACGCTCTGCGCCAGCGCAATCATTCCGGCTATCAACGCCGTGCTTCAAGGCCAAGCGCCTCCCTCCTCCGCACCGTCCACTCCGGTTCAGCAATCAGCGACAGCATCCGGCAACGGGGAACCGGTCAAGAAGGGCCCAACTGGACAGGACATCAAGCTTGTCAGTCTCATGTCCACCGTCACCGGCGAAGAAGTGGAAACCCGCTGGGGCCTCCACCCGCGCTTTCGCCAGGATTTGTCGCCCAGCGAACTGCAACAGCTCACAAAGCTATTGAACCGAGTATCTAAAATCCTTGGCGAACGCTACGCTGCTGTGGCATTCTCCGAGGAGTGGAGCTCATGGCACAAAGCCGGACACGCCTGACCGCGTCTCGCCAGAATCGGCGCATTCCATCCCAATGATCGCAGCCTTCTCCAAGCGCTTCATTCACTAAAGGAGCCTGAGTGGATACTACTGAAATGACCCATCCTATTCCAATGCAGCTGCCGCCTGCGCTAATCCGGCTGGCCGAGCTGTCGCAAAATCTCTGGTGGAGCTGGAAGCTGGAAGCCCGGCAGCTGTTCGAACTGATCGACCCGACGCTCTGGTATTTCACCCACCACAATCCCGTTCGGTTGCTCGCGGAAGTTCCACCGGAACGGCTTCAACACCTCGCGCAAGATCCGACGTTCCTCCGGCAGTACTCGGCCGTAATGAAAACCTTCGATGAATACCGTCAGGGAAAAAACACCTGGTTCGGCAACACTTACAACCAGCCGCAGCGCCCATCTATCGCCTATTTTTCGGCTGAGTTCGGCTTGCACATTTCTATCCCGATCTACAGCGGCGGCCTCGGCATTCTCGCCGGCGATCATTGCAAAGAAGCGAGCGACCTGGGTGTGCCCCTCGTTGGGATCGGCTTCATGTATCCGCAGGGATACTTCCGCCAACGGATCACGCCCGAAGGCTGGCAGGAAGCGGCCTATGCGCCGTTTAACCGCGAGGAGTCGCCCATTCGCCCGGCGCTTACCCCGTCCGGCACCCCGTGCAAAATTTCCGTGGTCATGGGCCATCGCACCGTTGCCGCGCAGGTGTGGAAAGTCGAGGTAGGCCGCGTCGCGCTCTATCTCCTCGATACCGATGTGCCGGAAAACAGCCCGGAGAACCGGGCGCTCTCGGCGCGCCTCTACGGCGGTGATCAGGAAATCCGTCTATGCCAGGAAATTCTGCTCGGCATCGGCGGGGTCCGCATGCTCAGAGAGCTGGGCATCGCCTCTGCCGTCTTTCATGCCAACGAAGGGCACTCGGCCTTTCTCACCCTCGAACGCATTCGTGAATTCGTCCAGAACGGCTCAACGCACGCAGAGGCCAGCGAACTCGTCCGGCAGAGCACCGTATTCACCACACACACGCCTGTTCCGGCCGGCCATGACGTCTTCCCGCACCACCTGATGGATCGCTACTTCGCCGGCTATTGGGAGCAGCTCGGACTGAGCCGCGATGAATTTTTGCGCTTGGGAGAAACGCCGGAGTCGAGCGGGCAAGGATTCAACATGACCGCCCTTGCCATTCGCCTGGCGGCCCATGTCAATGGGGTCAGCCGCGAACATGGTCAGGTCTCCCGCGAGATGTGGCACCACATGTGGCCGGGACTGGCGACGGATCTGGTGCCGATTCGGAGCGTGACGAACGGCATCCATGCCCCGACCTGGATCGGGCCTGAAATGAGCCAGTTGTACAACAAGTTCCTCGGACCGGACTGGGCCGAGCGGTGCGACGACATAACAATGTGGCAACGCGTACGCGATATTCCGGATCACGACCTCTGGGCAGTACGGAAAACCATGACGCGCAAACTGATGCGCTTCATCCGCGAGCGCGCCAGAACCGGCTGGATTCACGGCCAACTCCAGCCCACGCAAGTCATTGCCCGCGGCACGCTGCTCGACCCCGAAGCGCTCACGCTGGGCTTTGCCCGCCGCTTTGCCACCTATAAACGGGCGACGCTGCTCTTTCGCGACCTGGAGCGGCTCAAACGGCTGCTGCAAAATCACTGGCGGCCGGTGCAACTGGTCTTCGCCGGGAAGGCCCACCCAGCGGATGAACCGGGGCGGTACTTCATTCATGAGATCGTAAATTTCTGCCACGACCACAAGCTCGGCGGGCACATCGCCTTCCTCGAAGACTACGACATGCATATGGCCAAGTTCCTTGTGCAAGGTGTCGATGTATGGCTCAATACTCCCCGCTTTCCGCTGGAGGCCAGCGGCACGAGCGGCATGAAGGCGGCGCTGAACGGCGTAATCAATTGCAGCGTACTGGATGGCTGGTGGAAAGAAGGCTACAACGGCGCCAACGGCTGGGGCATTGACCCGCTGCCGCCATCGGCCGACCAACAACAACAAGACGAGCACGACGCCGAATCGCTCTACCGGTTGCTTGAGGAGGAAGTGGTGCCCCTGTACTATCAGCGAGACCTCGACGGTACGCCACGCGGATGGCTGCAGATGATGAAAGAATGCATCCGAACCGTGGCCCCGCAATTTTGCACCAAGCGCATGGTCAAGGACTACGTCGGCACCATGTACAGCGGGGCCTCGGCACGCCCCCCCCGCTCATGGTAAGGTTCAGCATGCGGGACGGCTCACGACATGCGACTACAGCCTCTTTCACGACAGGCCTCGTCGCAGCTCTGATCCTGACGTTCGGAACAGAGGTGGGTGCCCCCGCATTCGCCGCCTCAACTCCTGAAAAGGAGGCTGCCGCCCTCTTTAAATCAGGAGACTATCCCGCAGTCGTCACCCTCTTCCAAGGCCTTCCGCCTGAGGCCACGCCCTCAACGGCACTCCTCCGGGTGGCTTTGCAGAGTTACGTCAAACTCGGACGCGGCGAAGACGCCCTCAAGATCTACTCTCGAATCAAAGGCGAAAGCCAGGCTGATGACATAAGCCTCCTGCGTCCTCTTGCACTCAGCCTGATTACAAGCCGCGTGCGTGATCCGAAAGAGCATGTACGGATCGCCGCCTACACCGTGCTCGCGGAGCTGGGGCTGCCGGAAACCTCATCGGTGCTGGAAGACGGCTTGCTGGACTCCTCGGTGCTCGTGCGCGCCCGCGCGGCAGAAGCAATCGGGAGAGCCGGACTGGCTGCAAAATCCGGCGCGTTGAAACGCACCCTCGCCGACGAAGCACCCAGTGTCCGCATCGCGGCCATGAACGCACTTGGGGACGCCCGCGTCGCAGACATCAAACCGCGCTTGATCGAAATCGGCCGCACCGAAGAAGGCGCTGAAGCCATCTTTGCCTATGCTGCACTGTATAAACTGGGGAAAACCGATACGCTAATCGATATCACCAATGCAGCCACGCTTCCGGATGCGGAAGTGCGCATGGCGGCACTCGGCGTCCTCGGCCGATTGAAACGGCCCGCGAGCTTGGCGGTTCTGAGCCAAGCCGTATACGATCCCAACCCCTCTGTCCGCGCCTTCGCCGCTGGAGCGTTGGGAGAATTTGGCTCGCCCGGCGGAGTGGCTCCGCTGACGCATGCCCTCGGCGATGACATAGCCATGGTCCGGGGCGTGGCAGCCGGGAGCCTGGGCCGGCTGGGCATCAAAGAAAACCGCCCCTTATTGCAAGCCCTCACGACTGATCCGAGCATTCAGGTTCGAGCCAGCGCGGCGGAAAGCCTCTTGCGCCTGGGCGACTCATCCGTCTTGCTCTTGGCCGCAGATCTCGCGCGCAATCCCGATCCGTCGATCCGTAGCGCAGCCGCGCAAGCCCTCAGCGCGACCTCGGACAAGCAGGCCCTCTCCGTACTGCAAGCGCTGCTGCAAGATCAGCAGCCTTTGCCGCGCCTGATGGCCGCGAAAGCGCTGGGAAAGGTCTCAGGTCCGGTCATTCCGATCCTCTTGAAAGGGCTGCAAGACTCTGACGAAGCCGTACGGATTGCCGCCGCCGGCAGCCTCTTGCGGCAGACGACCCGCGCGGCGCAATCGACGCGCCACCCATAAGGATGAGAGACCTATGTTCAAGTTCCTGCTGTTCCTGATGCTGCTCGCCGCCTCGTTCGGCGCAGGCTACTATTATGGACAACGGCCCGTCGGCACGCTCCAGCAAACAGTTTCCCATCTCTCGGAGCGTTGGACGGTCTCCCAGAAAACGATCGCCGATCTCCAGCAATCGATCAAAAACCTTTCACACGATGTCATGGATACGACAAGAGGAATCGAGCAGGACCTTCGCCGCCGGCAAGGACTCGTCGAAGCCAAGTCTCACCTCGTGCAGGCGAAAATCCAAATCCTCGATCGGAACTTTGGAGCAGCGGCCAAGGAACTGGCCCAGGGTGGCGAGGCACTTGAACAAACCGTGAAAGACGACAAACCCGACAACGCGACCGCCGCGATGCGTGACCTTGCCGCTAAAATGAAAGCCCTACGCGGGGATGTGACGAAGGGAAACCTGATCCCGTTGAAGAAACTGGACGAACTTCAACAGGCGCTTGACCGGCAGCTCAACAACTAGCCCTAGGCATTCGCCGGCTGCGAAACCGGCGTCTTCTTCCATTTTGCCAGAATCCGCTCGATACGCATCTTCACGACCATATCCGGATCCTTGAGCATCGGCTTGATCGCTTCACGCCCCCGTTCATCGCCAATCGACTCGAGCGCCGCCGCCGCCGTGAGGCGTGTAAACCAATCTTTATCCTGCAACATGGCAATCAAGGGATCAATGGCCTCTCCGCTCTTGATCCGGCCAAGCCCCAAGACGGCCTGCTGGCGGACCATTTCATCTTTGTCCTTTAGCGCCGCAACCAGCTTGGGTACCGAGGGAGCGCCGAGCTCGACCAACGCATTGAGGGCATCGTCCTTAAACTCATCATTCTTGAGCTGTTGCATGAGCGGATCCAGGACGCGTTCGTCGCGAATCTTGCCCAACGCTCCAATCGCATACTTACGCACATCCCAGTCGCGCAGCAACTTCAGCAAGGTATCGACGGCCGGAGAGCCGACATGTCCGAGAGCCTCAATCGCAACTTCACGAACCTGCCAGTCGCCGTCACGAAGCGCGCGGGATAAAGGCTCTACGCAGCGCTCATCGCCCATCTCGCCCAGCGTAATGACCGCTTCGCGGCGCACGACCCAATCCGGATCACTGAGAAGATCGATTTGGATCTCGATCTCATCCTTGACCTTTTCTTCTTCGAGCGCCACTGTGTCGGTTGCCGTAGCTGCCGCTTCTGCGCCCTCAGGAGTCTCGCCGAGCGCAAGCGCGTCGGCCACCTGATCGGTCAATTCATCGCTCGCAGGGGTGGCTGAAGAGGGATTGGCTGTCGGAGAATCGTTGTCTTGGTGTTCCATGGTAGTCCTGCTCAACAATGACTATGCTGAGGCCTTCGCCTCGCCCTTGCTTCCGGCTGCGTGCTTTTTCCGCAGCGCGAGCGCCCGCCGGCGGCGCTGCTCCCGCTTTAAGCGTTTGCGCAATGCCCGCACAGCGGCATCACTCTTAGGCTTGTCTTTGCCAGTCGTACTGATCTTCTTTTTCAATCTGGTTTCGTCTGATTCTGCTGCGGTTTTCTTCGCCATACCGTCTGACTCCTTGTAATCGAATCGATACCGGTTGAGGTCCCCACCCGTCTGAACGCAGGCGACCCAGTGTAGAGGAGTGGTTCCGGTACTGTCAACCGCGGCTAGCCGAGGATCAACATGACGTTTTCCGTATGAGCGGTATGATCGGCGGCCAGCATCGACCCCACCCGTCTGAGGCGACGCTGAAGGAGGACATCCGTAGGAGGAAGCCGATGGACCGGCGTCATCGTGGGGTCCGCATGGGCAAGCACGAAGACCGGCAGGACACGCCACTCCGGCTGGTTGAGACGATGCACGGTCAACAATGGAGACGTGACAGGCGCCGACTCCTCGGCCGCAAGCATGAAGTCAGGACGGCGATCCCCGATTACCTCGAGCTGAATCACGGACAAGCCCCCATGCACCATGCCTAATCGATCAGCGGCCGCAAGGGAGAGATCGAGGATGCGCCCATTTACATAAGGTCCCCGGTCGTTGATGCGAACCCGCACATGCTTCCCGTTAGTCAGATTCGTGACCCGGATCATGCTCCCGAGAGGAAGGGTCCGGTGAGCCGCCGTCAAGGCGCCCATGTCAAAAATCTCTCCATTTGCCGCCTGTTTTCCGTGAAACTGCTCTCCATACCAGGATGCAATCCCGCGTTCCTTAATCCCAATATCCAGCTGCGACTCCCCTTTGGGAACCCACGAACAGGCACCCAGGGATAGGCAGCAGAGTGCCGCGATCAGGTGATAGGTCCGTCTGCATCTCTGTTGAACTAGACTCATCATCACAGTACTTCCTCCCCTGCAGGCTGACTCAACGATGCACGACAGACAGCCTACGGGAGGCCAATAGGTCCCAACAATACCGACTGTGTGGCCTCTTTCCCTACCTTCGTATGGAGAGAAAAACACCAGGAACGGCACAAAAATGAACAAGCCGAGGGCGAAATAGATGAAACGAGTCTCGCCTATATAAATGGAGAGGGCGCCGAGAGTCAACCGACAAGAACGAGCAGCCTGGGTCGAAATAGGGATTTCGACGGGTGAGGGAGACGGATTGGTTCATTCCGTCTCCCCAGAATATCGCTATCGAAACCGCAATGCGACGCCATCAAACTTTGTCTGTCCCACAAACTTTTCAAAATTCCGTTCCATTACCTCACTGAGAATCTCTTCGCCCTCTTCATGGCCATACCAAAACACCGTATATGTTCCGGTGTGGCTGGTCGTGCTGGTAATAGAGCTTCGATCCGATTGATTGGCTGCATGAATCGTCACCTTGTTTTTTGCAGCGATGTCCGTGGATCCAAATGCCCCATGGGCGTCAGTGGAGAGTTCCAGGATCTTGCCTGAAATCACAACATCGGCCCCGCTGGCCTCACCGGACGAAGATGAATAATATGCGTGCCACCCTTTACGGGCCAGATACTCGGCCAGGGCTTTGGCCGTGGCCTCACCCACCGTTCCATTCTTGACAGAATACGGCTCGTCAGTCCCCCAGAATGAGTGCCGGTTTCCCAGCTTGGTCTTATCAGATCGGTCATCCTGGAAGGGGATCACGGCAACCTTGCCCCCGCTGGCGGGAGCTGATCCGGACGGTGCGGCCGGTGGCTTGATACCCACGTTGATCGGCACCGCATCGCCCTTACTTGCGCATCCACTCAACCAGACCAGGGTACTCAGCAGAACAGTTCCCAAGACAAAGTGTTTCACAGATGCCTCCTCCTCTCGAAAAATGAGATGACCATATGGCGAGAATCTCCTTCGACTTATTCGCACATTCGCGCGGGAAAAACTGTAGCAGGACGCTCTCTGCCTGTAAAGATTGTCCGATCCGGACCGGTTCGCCATCGGACCAGCCCCGTATTGACTGAGTCCCGCGGACTCAGTAAGATCCGCAGGGTGAATGCGAGCTAACTGCCAAATCCCTCAGCGTTGATCACAGAACCATCACATCCATGATCGAAGTTCACAACATTACCAAGCGGTATGGAAACATCACGGCCATCGACCGAGTGACATTTTCTGTGGCCAAAGGCGAAGTGCTGGCCTTTCTGGGCCCTAATGGGGCCGGAAAAACGACCACCATGCGCATCCTCACCTGCTTTATGCCGGCCACGGAAGGCACGGCCCGCGTGGCGGGGTTCAACTGCGCCGATCAACCGATGGACGTCAAACGGCGAATCGGCTATGTTCCGGAAACTCCACCGGTTTACCAGGAATTTACCGTCTCCGAATATCTGACCTTTGTCGGGAATCTGCGCGGGATGACGGGGAAAGCCTTGACCTCCGGCATTGAGCAATCCATCGAGAAATTGGCGCTGGGCGACGTCCGGCATCGTCTAATCGGCAATCTGTCACGCGGGTACCGTCAGCGAGTTGGCCTGGCACAGGCCGTGTTGCACGACCCGCCCGTGCTGATTTTGGATGAGCCGACTGTCGGGCTCGACCCGAAACAAATCATCGAAATTCGCGAACTGATCAAGAGCCTGGCCGGCTCTCATTCGGTGATTCTCAGTACCCATATTCTTCCCGAGGCCACCGCCGTCTGCCAGCGCGTCGTCATCATCAGCGGCGGCCGTATTGTGGCTGAAGATACGCCCGACCAACTCTCAGCCCGGCTGAGACACTCGGAAAAGATTTCCGTGACCATTAAAAATCCTCCGGACGATTGCCTGGCCAAACTCCAGACGATCCCGGGCATTCTCCATGTCTTCTCCGCCCAGCCGACCGGCACCTTTCTCTTGGAATGCGCCCTGGGCCAGGACAAGCGCGATGAGATCGCCCGCTTCGTCATTGCAAACCAGTGGGGGCTCCTTGAGTTGCGGACTATTTCCATGACGCTCGAAGATGTCTTTCTCCAACTCACCAGGCATGAAGAGGGCGTTTCCGATCCGGTCCAGAGCGTGGTCGAGCACACCGGCGCTGCACAGGAGACCACCTTATGACCCCAGTTCAAGCGGTAATTGCCAAGGAACTGCGCGGCTACTTCGTCTCGCCAATCGTCTACGTCGTGGGCGCCATCTTTCTGTTGATCTTCGGACTCTTGTCGTATCTCTACGTCGTCTTTGCCGGCTATCAAGCGATTCAGCTCATGCAGATGCAAGGCGGGCAGGCGCAGTTGAATCTGAACGATCTGGTTTTCCGCAACCTCTTTGCCAGCATGCGCTTCGTCCTGCTCATTATTCTGCCAATCCTGACCATGCGCCTGTTTGCGGAAGAGCGCAAATTGCGCACATTTGAATTTCTGATGACCTCGCCTATCGGAATCAACGAGATCGTGGCCGGCAAGTTTGTCAGCGTCTTCCTGGTCTTCCTCGGCCTCCTGGGATTGACCGGGCTGGTTCCGGCCGTCCTCATGCTCTTCAGCGATTTCGACTGGAACCCCATCTGGACCGGCTATCTCGGCATGGCCTTGCTCGGCGCCCTCTTTCTCTCCGTCGGACTTCTAGCCTCCGCCATGACGGAAAATCAGATTGTGGCGGCTTTCCTGAGTTTCGGCATGCTCCTGATCATCTGGCTTATTTCCGGACTGGGCACACTCATGGGCGATACCACGCTCGGACAAGTGATCTCTTACGTGTCATTCATGGAACATTACGACCGGCTCGTGCGCGGCCTGATCGACACCAAGGATCTGGTCTATTTTTTCAGCAGCCTCGTGCTCATGCTCTTTCTGACCCACCGGGTGGTGGAATCGTCGCGGTGGAAATGAGATTCAAAACTCTGCCGCTCGGCATCATCGGCATTCTCCTCTCAGTCGCCGGCCTCGTGGGCTACAGCCTCAGGCCCGATTGGCTCTGGCCCGTCACCATCGCCGAGGGGCTGGGGCTGCTCTGCCTGATGCTGTTCTTCATCTTCCACTTCGAAGCCGTGAAAGCCTTCTCCGCACGCCGCTCCACCCATATGGGCGCCAATAGCATCCTGATGATCCTGCTCGTCGTGGCCATTCTGGTGATCGTCAACTTCCTGGCCTCACGGCACTCGATTCGATGGGACCTGTCGGAGAATCAAAACTTCACTCTGGCGCCGCAAACCCATCGCGTCCTGCGCAATCTGCCACACGACGTGAAAGTTACCGTCTTCACGCGGGAAAAGGATCCGGGCTTTCAAGGCTACAAAGAACGGCTGGAAAGTTACCGCCAGGCCGCGACGAAACTGACCGTCGAATTCGTCGATCCTGAGCGGCAACCGAAGATCGCGCAGAACTACGGCATCTTCCGAACCGATACCGCGGTGTTCGAGAGCAACGGCCAGACCATCCGCGTCACCTCGCCCTCCGAGGTGGAACTCACCGGCGCACTGCTGCGCATCTCTAAAGACGCCAAGAAGCGCATCGTATTCCTGGAAGGCCACAGCGAGCGCAGCCTGGAAGATAAGGAACGGAACGGCCTTTCGGCGGCGAAAGAAGCGTTGACTAAGCAAGGTTATGACATCGGCACCGTCTCGCTCCTCAAGGAAACGGCCGTGCCGGAGAATACGTCGGTGCTCGTGATTGCGGGGCCTCAGCGCCAAGTCACCAAGGACGAGCAGGACCGGATTCAATCCTATGTCGACAAAGGCGGGCATCTGCTCTTGATGGTGGATCCCGATACCCAAACGGAGTTGGGCCCGCTGCTCGCGCATTACGGCCTGGGACTCGGTTCCGGTGTGCTCGTAGACCTGCAAGACCGGCTGGCGCAGGGCGACCTGACCGCCTTATTGGTCCGCACATTCACGGAACATGAAATCACTCAGGACCTGACCTCGGCGGTGCTCTTTCCTCTGTCCAGACACCTGACCTTTGATGAACAAGCAGGCAAGGACTGGGACTATGTGCCGCTGGCCAGAACCTCGCCGAACAGCTGGGCTGAAACGAATCTACAGGGCCGTGTCGTCAGTCTCAATGAGGGCGAAGATATTAAAGGACCATTGCCGATGGCGGCGGCACTCGCGCCGAAGAAAGAACCGGAAGAGGGGAAGCCCAGACCGGCTCTCGTCGTGGTCGGCAATTCCGCATTCGCCACGAATGCATTCTTTAACTTCCCCGGCAATAGCGACTTTTTCCTCCGCACTGCCGGCTGGCTGGCCGAAGAACGAGACCTCATATCCATCGCGCCCAAAGAACCGGCGCTCCGGCCCTTCATTCCCAATCCCACGCAAGAGCGAACCCTGCTGTACATTCAGGTCCTCTTCCTCCCGATCATGACCTTCGTGACCGGCATCATGGTCTGGAGAAAACGCCGCCGTTTGTAACAGGCTATGCGCTACTGGCCAACCATATTACTGTTGGTAATTCTCGCAGGCTTGGGAGGCTACCTCTATTGGGTCGAGCTCCCTGCCAAGCAGACGGAGGAGAAACAGGCCGTCGCGCAACAGGCCCTCCTGTCATTTCCCGAATCCGAAATCAACGGACTGAGCGTGACCACACCGCAAGGCACCGTGGAGATGAAACGGAACGACACGGGGAGATGGACCATTACCGCCCCGTTACAGACCGAGGCCGACGCGCGAGAGGTGCAGGCGATGATCCGCGCCCTCGTCACTGGAAAAATCATCCGCACGATCGAAGAGAAGCCCGGGACGCTCACACCGTTTGGCCTGGAGCAGCCCGTGACCACTATCACCGTCACGGCCGGCCCCCAGCAGGAGACCCTGGCCATCGGCGACAACGGCCCCCTCTCCTCCACGCTCTACGTGCTGCGCCAATCCTCCCATAGCGTAGTCCTTACCGACTTGACCACGAAAAACTTCGTGAACAAGACCCTGCTCACCTTCCGTCGGAAAGACCTCTTGCACTTCGTGCAGGCCGAACTGGAACGCGTGCGCCTGACATACCCGACCACAGAAATCGTCCTCTACAACCTGTCGAAGGATAAACCGAAACCCAACTGGAAAATCCGCTATCCCATCGAAGCCGAGGCGGATCATATCGAAGTCCGCTCGCTCCTCTTTAAGCTTGAGGACCTGAAGGCCCTCGGTATGGTCGATCCAGGTCCCGAGCGAGACGCCATCGCCAAGACGTTGACCACTCCGCAATTGAAGATTGCACTCCATACCGCCGATGGCGATCAAACCGTGAAGCTCTACCAGCCGGACCCGGATAGCGGCGAAGCCTTTGCCGAAACCAGCCCCGAAGCGCCGCTCTATCGCATCAACCCCATGGTCATCAAAGATCTCGCGCGCGACCTGTTCGCACTCCAGGACAAACGGCTCCTAGGCGTCGCTCCTGATGACATCGCCATGCTCTCCGTGAAGACGCGCGATAAACACTATGTCCTGATCAACGAAAACGGCGATTGGGTCCTGGAAGATCAGCCCACAGCAAAAGTCAACCAGGAAGCGGCGAACCTCCTTGTCAGCCGTGTCGCCAATCTGCCCGCGGAAGAACGGGTCATCAAGCAAGCCGGCCCGCTGGCGCCCTACGGGCTGGTCGCCCCAACGGCCGAATTTGTGGCGACAGGACGGAACGGAAAAGTCGCGGGACGCCTGACACTTGGCAATCAGGTCAACAACCTCGTCTATGCCACAGGGGAACGGCTCCAGGGCGTCTTCCAAGTCCGCCCCGATCTCCTCACGCAAATTCCTGCCCCGCACGAACTCTTGGCTGCAAAAACAGAAACGGGCACCAGTTCATAGTAACCGTCGCCTATTGCTCAGACACACCCCCTGACAATCGCCTCAATAGGGTCACCCATCCCTAAGCAACAAGGGCAAAAGACTCTTCCACCCAATCCATATTTCCCTTCAAGTTTCCAATACTTATGCCGAAATAGGCTTGCACAACAATGATTACCACTCCCAAGCAATAGACCACCACAATTCCAGCATCATTTCCAACACACAACCGAATTGGACACAGGCGACATGAACCACAAAAGCAAAATCGTTCCCATCAATGCCCCCAGAGACTTTGCGATCAACGAACTCTTCTTTTCCACGACCGACCGCAAGGGCATCATCGCCTCCGGCAATGGCGTATTCGCCCGTGTCAGCCACTATCCAATCAAGGAGATGATCGGCAAGCCGCATAACACCATCCGGCACCCGGATATGCCGCGCGCCGTCTTCAAGCTGCTTTGGGACTATCTCCTCGCAGGAAAGCCGATCGCCGCCTATGTCAAGAACATGGCCTCGGACGGACGCTACTATTGGGTCCTTGCGCTCGCCGCACCGGTCGAGGATGGCGGCTTCCTCTCCGTGCGGTTCAAGCCGTCAAGCGAGTTGTTTGCCATCGTTTCAGAAGTCTAGGCAGAATTGCGCGCCGTCGAACAGGCGCACGAAGATCGTGGCGAGGGCCCCAAGGCCGGCATGCAGGCTGCCGAAGTCCGGCTGGGCGAGATCCTCCAGGCCAAGGGGTTCGCCGACTACGACGCCTTCATGCAAGCGATGCTCCTGCAGGAGCTGAAGAGCCGCGACGGCATCCTCGCGCATGAGCACCTCGGCATGTTTCCCACGCTGCCGCCCCACCGTGCCGACGAAGGGGAACTCGGCGCCGTACTGCGCGAGCTGTATCGGGAGTCGCAACATGTATACGGGCAGATCAACGGCCTGTATGCCCAGTTGGACCAGTATGCCAGGCTCAATGAGCAGCTCAGTGCCCGTTCCCACGCGATCCTAAAATTGACCGGCGAGTTCCGGCTCATCTGCCTCAACCTGACGGTCACATCGAGCCGATTGGGCGATACCGGCCATACCCTGAGCGTCATCTCCACACACCTGGGCGAAGCGTCTTCGCGTGTTGCCGACATCGTCTCCCAGCTCACCACACAGGTAGCCAAAATGTCGCGCTGGCTCGGAGAGACCATTTTCTGCCTCGGGTGGGCCCGCCTGCAGTTCGAAATGGTGATCGTCTACTACCAGGAAATCCTGGGCCTGCTCGCCGAGTACGGCGAGCAAATGGCGGCCGCCTCGCAACTGGGCAGGCTGGCCGGTCTGCGCTTTGCCTTTTGCCAGACGATCGAACGGACGGACGAATCGCTTCAAGGATTGGCGAAGGAACTGAACGGCCTCTCCGTCGAGATCGAAGAACTGCGCAAAGCCATGCTATCGCTCCAGGTCACCTACGTCGGAGGCCGGGTCGAAGCATCGCGCCTGACCGAAAACGGCATTTTCGCCTCGATCTTCGAAGATGTAATGGCTTGTCAAGCAGTGGCCCCCGTGTGCCTGCATGGTTCAGATGGTGATGGTGGTGCCGGTGGCGCGAGCAATGTCGCCAATTTCTCGGCGGGTGTGAGGCCCTGGAGGGCCATGCAAAAGCGCTCGTGCTTGTACCGGTACTCCCAGGGGCGCAGGGCCTGAGCCGCCGAGGTGAACCCGTCAAACGTCGAGCGACTTCAAAACTCCTCTTCGTCGATGCGATGACTGCGTTCCACCTTCCCATTCTGTTCAGGCCGACGCGGCTTGATATACCGCAGACGGATGCCAGCTTCTTGCACCGCCAGAGCAAAGGCCAGCGGGAATTCGGTGCCGTAGTATATGCGGAAGCAGCGCCATGCGCAGTGCGTCTCTCCTCTAGAATGCAGATGCCTACTCACTCTAGCAGGAGGGACCACCTATGACGCCCAAGTCCGAGTCCTCGACAGGAGTCCTTTTCGTGGCCATCGACGTGGCGAAGCAAATCCATGAGGTGCTGATTGAGCCCCCGACCGGAGGCCGTCAGCGGTGGCGCATGGTGAACTGCCAGCGGGATTATGAGGGGCTGCGCCAGCGCCTACAAAGCTTTCAGGTTCCCGTCCGTATCGGATTTGAGGCCACCGGCACCTATCACCGGCCGCTCGCCTACTTTCTGCAGCAATGCGGATTTGAACTGCGCCTGATTTCCTCGCTGGCCGTGGCCCGGACACGCGATGCTCTCTATAACTCCTGGGATAAGAACGACCTCAAGGATACGCAGGTCTTGCTACATTTGCTGAAGACCGAGGTCACCCAGCGCTATCACGATCACCTGGTCCATGCGGTGAATGACCTCCAAGAGTTCGCGCAAACGCATTATCAGGTCTCCTTGCGCAAGGTCCGCGTGCAGCACAGCATCATGACCCATTACCTCCCGCTGTATTTTCCGGAGGCTGACCGCTCCTACACCAATTCACATGCACAGTGGTTCACGCGCCTGCTCCACCGTTTTCCCTGTCCGGCTGCCATCACCCGCTACTCCCCTGAGGCCTTTGAGCAAGAAGCCTGGGCCATCGTCGGGCGGAAGGTCAATAAACACAGGTTCCTCCACGATCTCTACGTCACGGCGAGTCA
>DJMJ01000019.1 GCA_002435325.1 Nitrospira sp. UBA6493
AATCAGTGAACTGTCTACCTGTAGTTGAAGGGAGTCAGGCTACAGGGCAGTCTGGCAAGTGGCCGACCTAGGGGAGTCGGTAGCGTGTGTATGGTCGACTGAACTGTGGGTGAAAAGTTGAGCGAGAGTGGGGAGAAGGACCATGACCATGACCTGGAACAGGGTCGTGCGTGCTTGCGTTGTCTGTTTCTTCACCATCTCCCTCACCTATAACGACCGCCAACGTTCTTTGTCGGCTGTGGGGGAGGCCGGTGCATGATCTGTTATGGGACAGGAGCATCAATCGACATGGAGAGACCCTGAGGACAAGCCAGCGTGAAGGGGTGATGCAACCAGGACAGACGCGATGTGTAGAATTGCTCGAACTCAAGAGGAGGTGCTGCAATGCCGGGAGTGGATTTTTTCATGGAATACATCATCCGCTATGGGTTTCAAATGCTGGGCGCGGCGATTGTCTTTGCGGCTGGGGCGTTGGTCGCCCGGTGGGTCGGCAAGTTGATGCGGCAGTGGCTCGAACGTCAGGACATGGAGCCACCGGTTCGGATGTTGCTGCCCAAGGCTGTACAGATTGTAATTTTGCTTTTCGCCGGCATGGCGGCGCTGGGTCAGCTGGGCGTACAGATTGCGCCCTTGCTCGCCGGCCTCGGTGTCGCCGGCCTCGGCGTCGGGTTGGCTCTGCAGGGAGTCATGAGCAACGTCGTGGCCGGCCTTTCCATTATATTCACGAAACCGTATCGGGTGGGTGAACATATCTCGCTGATCGGTGTGGAGGGAGATGTCGTCGCGATCGGGATCTTCTCGACCACGCTCCTGCATCCCGATTGCTCGCGCGTGGTGATTCCCAACCGCAAAATTGTGGGGGAAGTCCTGCACAATTTCGGCACGATCCGGCAACTTCATCTTCAGGTCGGCGTCGCGTATCGCACGAATTTGAGCGAGGCGCTTGTGGTTGTGCGGGAGATCTTGGCTCAGAATCCAGGCGTCCTTTCGGATCCCGCCCCCGTAATCGGGATCTCAGAGTTGGGCGACTCCGCCATCACGGTTTCCATCAAGCCTTGGACGTCGGTCGTCAACTACGTGAAAGTTCAAGGGGAGCTGAATCAAGCCATCATTGAGCGGTTTCGTGCCGCGCATATTGAGATTCCTTTCCCGCAACATGAGGTCCGCCTCCTTTCGCCGGCGTAATGGTGTGGCATGAACTAGGGATAAGGGAGCTGCTCTGCATCGAGGAAGGCAACGCGTCCGGTTAGTGTTCTCGCCGCCGATGTGGCACTCAGCGGGTGGGTTAATGAACGGCGCTGGATTCGGTAGGAGTTTTGCCGGGGAATGGCGGCTCGTATATAGCTGTGCCGTAGAAACATGGACTAAGCGGGTGGTCTTGCTGGACAGCAGGCTGTTTTTCTAACGCCGGATTTCAGACAAAATCCATGGGCCATTCTCGGGACGCATGAAGGTCCAGATTTCCTCTGATTCAGTCGGGGTCTTTTCGCTGCCTGAGACAAGATACCCTGGTTCTCCCTGCTGCTTTGTCAGAGAAATGGTGTAGGTAAGGCTGCTCCAGCGAAGTTTGGCTGTTACGTACTGCGTAGTGTGTTCAGACCAGGCTTCAAGGATTTCTGCCCGGAGGAGCAAGACATCATCGATATGGTTCCGGATGTCCTGACTGGTGTTGTCGGCGAGGGCTGCGCTGAAATACTGTGCCATTCCCGGTGTGACGAACTGCCGTAATTCGGTCAGATCCTGCCTGCTCCAGGCCGCATGAATGTCGAGTAGGAGATGTTGAAAGGTGTCTTTGTCGGCGGAGGTGATGTGATCCACCGATATGGGCTGTTTGCTTGCGGGGGGCGGTGTTCCCGACAGGGTGTTACCGACCTGGCGGCGTTCAGAGAGTCCGGAGAAATCGGGGAGGGACGGTCGCTGCAGCTTCAGAAAATAGAAGAGTGTCGCGGCGATGAGGAGTACGAGGAGGAGAAGAATCGCCTCTGAGCTGAGAGTCTCGGTGCGCGGGGTGGTCGCATTGGCTGGGGTATCGACATCGGTGGCCTGTGCGGAACTGGTGATCACTCCCAGGCTTCCGCTGGCTCGTAACAGGCCGGAGTCGCTGCTGCCAGCTCCGCCTGTTGCTGTCGCAATGGATACCTTAGGGGCTCCGATCAGGGCGATGAGGAGGCCTGCGGTAATGAGTTTCATTATGTTCAAGGCAGACTCACAGTTCTCAATGTCGCGGGTGCATCCATTGTCGCGCCTATCCTAGCAGTAATGGGCTACTAAAAACGGAAGAGGTGAACGTGTTCTCGGAGGTTTGAGGAAGGATCGGCGCGTCCTGAACTTATTATGGCGCAGGACGCGCAGGATGGGTATGTCTATTCAGCCGATTCCGCTCCGCCTTCCCAGAGCTTAATCGTGCGATCCCATGAGGCGCTGGCGAGGCGCTTTCCGTCTGGGGAGAAGGTAATGCAGCGCACGCCGCCGGTATGGCCCTTCACGGTTTTGAAATGGCGGCCGGCGGCGATGTCCCAAAACTTGATGGTGTTATCGTCGCTGGCGCTGGCCAGCACTTTTCCGTCCGGCGAGACGGCCAGTGATCGGACCCAGCCCGTGTGGCCTTTCAGACAACGCTGCTCGACGACTTTCGGCATCTCAAAGAACTTAATGGTCGTATCGCGACTCCCGGTGATGAGGGTTTTCCCGTCCGGGGTATAGATCATGGCGCCGATCCAGTAATCCATGGGCTTTTGGAATCCGCCGTCGTCTTCGATAAAATAGCCGCGCGTTTCGGTCGAGTCGTCGGCATCGCGCTGCCAATGGCCGTCGTGCAGGACCTTTTCTTCTCCGCTCGGCAGCACTTCCCATACTTTAATCTTGCCGATGTCAGTGCCGCTGGCGAGGTGGATGCCGTCGGGAGAGAAGGTGACGCAGACGGACCAGTGGTGGTCGTATTGGTCTTTGCCCAGCAATGTCATCAGCTCGGTGCCGGTGGTGACTTCCCAGATTTTGATGTCTTTGTTGTGGCTGCCGCGCGCGAGCATGAGCCCGTCGGGCGACAGGGAGAGGCTGCATACGTTGTGATCGTAACGGGTAAAAAGCAATTTCGTCGGTTCACCGGTTTTTGGATTCCACAGGCGAATGGTCCGGTCTTCGCTCGCCGTCGCGATGGTTTGGCCATCCGGGGTATAGACGATGGCGCGGATGTCATTGGTATGGCCTCGGAGCGAGCGCAGAAGCCGTCCGGTTTCGATGTCCCACATGCGGACGAGGCGTTCGGCGCCACCGCTGGCGAGTGTCAGCCCATCAGGGGAGAACGCTACGGCCCAGACGCCGTGCGAGTGTCCGCGAAATGTTTTGATCTCGCGGAAATCGGTTTTCCAGTAATCCAGAAAATCGATCGGCGCGGTCGGTGTCGTGTTTGGCTGTGTTCCCGGGACGGCATTCGGCATCGGTGGGGTCATCGTGTGTTCAGGCATAGAGTCTCCAGTAACCGGGGATACACTCTCGGTCCCCCTTAGTTTGCAAATCGGCTTTTCAGGCCAGTATACTTCGACCGAATCTGAGAGATCGTAAGAGATGCTCAGCAGCCAAGTCAAGGTGGCTCCAGCTGCCGGTGATGAGGATCCGAGGGACTCGGCTGGTTTTCCGGTTTGATCTGACGCAACCCCAACGCTTCGAGGCTTCCAATGGAAATCAGGTTTCAGCCCGCATTGCTTCAAGAGGTCATTGACTCCTTTGTGGAAAAGACGGAACGCGAGGGCGATCCGACTTATTATAAGGAGTTCCACGAGTATGCCGATCCGATCTACGAGAAGTTTATTCTGGAGGATCGGGAAGGGGAGTTTAAGAAGCTCTATCAGTATCTGTTCGGCACCTGGGGATTTTCGGACATTATCCGCGACTCGTTCAATGAATACCCGTTGTTGAAGGACAAGGTCGGCATCGTGCTGGTCAAGGGTGTGTTGAAGGAAGATCAGGAAGGCGTCGACATCCTGCGCAAATGGGGATCTGTTGAGCAGGAGCTGGCCAAGCAATTCGAGGAAAAGGGTCTGAAGGGTGTCGGCATCAAGTTGATTCCCCGCCGGTTTTATGATCCTGCCTTGACGCGTTATTGCCGCCATGAGCTGATGCACATCTCCGATATGCTGGATCCGGTGTTCGGCTACGATCCCGATACGAAGGTAGGGCAGAACCCCGGAGAGGAAACCCTGATCCTTCAGCGGTACCGCGTGCTCTGGAGCGTGAGTGTCGATAGCCGGTTGAGCACCGCTGGCAAGGAGCCGATGCTCAGCAAGGAGGATCGCTTTAAAGAGTTCCGATCGTGGTATCGGAAGATTCCGCCCCCTCAGCTGAAGTCGGTGTTCGAGGGATTGTGGCAGACGTCGTACTTCACCCATTCCGAGTTGATTGAAATGTCGACGGATACGTTGCGCGTCATGGATCGCGCCGTCGATGTTGAGGGCGGAGAGCTGCCGGAATCCGAAAATAAAGTGATGCTGATGCCGGGGTTCCCGTGTCCTCTATGCCGCTTCCCGACCTATTCGTGGGTCGAGGATATGGGCACGAAGCTGGAGCCCTACGTATTGGACTTCATTCGGGAAAATCATCCTGGGTGGGATATCGAGTATGGAGCCTGCGATCGTTGCGTGGAAGTGTATAAGCTGCGTGCCGATGGCGTCATGTAGGTTGAGCGCATATGGCTTCTGATCCATCTTATGGGCGGCGCGATTTCCTCAAGGACTCTGTCCTGTCTGTGGCCAAGGCCGCCCAGGAATTTTCCAAGCAGACTGAGGTGACACAGGAAGCGCCTGCTCCGGTATTGCGGACAGACTGGTTGCGTCCGCCCGGTGCGGTTGAGGAGGCGCTATTTCTGGAGCGCTGCACCAAGTGCGGGGATTGTGTGAAAGCTTGTGATCCGGGCGCGATCGTGTGCCATCCGGCGGATGGTTCGCCAGTATTATATGCCGATCAGTCGCCCTGTTTGCTCTGCGAAGATCTGCCCTGCGTGTCCGCTTGTGCAGAGGAGGCGCTGGAGCCGGTTGGCCATGTGCGAGATATTCGAATGGGTAGTGCCGTTGTGACGCATCGGCTCTGTACTGCAGGGCAGGGTTGTCATGCGTGTGTGTCGAAGTGTCCGGTCGATGCCTTGGCGATGGATTTTGGTGATATGCGGTTAGTGGTTGCCTCTGAACGTTGCGTCGGCTGCGGCATTTGCGAACATGTGTGTAAGACGGTGAATGATCATGTCGCTATTCGGGTGACACCGGTTCGGCATTTGGTCGGATTGTGGTGAAAAGTAATGACGATGTCAGGGTGTGACCGGAAGAAAATCGCGAAATTTCAGAGAATGAAAGAAGATTTCCGTTCTTTTGCTTTTACTGGTTCGTGCGGGAGTTCTTGCTTGACATCCATGCGGCCTTTACCTATCATACGCAGGCCCGTGAAGGTAGCCTGAGTAGTTAATGCGGGGCTTGTGTGAGCTGTGAGGCCTGGGTTGATTCCGACATCCAGGAGATAATTGCCATGACGAGTAAACAACCGGTACAGAGCGCAACAAACACGGCCGCTGCCGTTATTCCGACTACTCCGACCATTAAGGACTCTCCTGCTGTCGAGCGGGCTCTTAACCGCAGCAAGCTCTATCTCTTGATCTCCTGGAGCCTCTTGTATCCAGAGGATGAGGAGTTCCTTGATTACCTGCAGTGTGGAGAGTTTGTCGAGGATGGCCGTGCTGCACTGGATGCCTTGCAGGCTGCGCTTGATGGGAGCCAGGGGAGTGACCGCGCGAAGCAGAAGCTGGTCGCACTCAAAAAGCAGCTCGACCATATCGAAAAGCTGATCGCCTCAGAATGTGTAAATTGGCAATTGAGCGATCTTCAGTCTGAGCACCGTCGGGTATTTAGTAATGTCATTACCCTCGATTGTCCCCCCTACGAAACTCTTTTCGGCAACGATCACGTCTTCGCGCAATCGCATGTGATGGGCGATATCGCGGGCTTTTACAAAGCCTTTGGAGTCGAGTTGTCGAAGGATATCCATGAGCGGCTCGATCATCTCAGTGTTGAATTCGAGTTCATGCATTTTCTTGCCTATAAAGAGTCGTATTCGCGTTGCCATGATGGAGCGGAAAAAACTCAGATCGTCGTCGATGCGCAAAAGAAGTTTGTGAAGAACCATGTCGGACGTTGGGTTCCGCTCTTCTGTCGCATGTTGACGAAAAAGTCAGATTCCGGGCTCTTTAAAATCGTGGCCGATATGACATCCGATTGGATGGAGTTTGAGACGGCATTTCTGGGTGTGACACCGCAGCCTTATACAGAGACCGATTATCGTCCGGCTACATTCAATTCGCCGGAAGGTCAGACCTATGAGTGTGGTGCGCAAGATCAGGGTAATGAGTTGAGCATGCTCCTGAACGAAGTTGGGGCGCAGTCCTTTATGGATGTGAAGGATAAAGACAAGGATAAAGAGGAGGGTGGACCGGTCGGAACCGCATAGGTTCCGTGCAAGTATTCATTTTTCAGTTTTTCTAGTCGGCAGTCATATTGGGCGATGTCATTAATCTTTAATTGAGAGGAGGGGTTAGTCGTATGAGAGTTGTGCAGACGACCAACAAGAAATTGGTGTTTGGCATTCTTCTCTCTGCCCTCGTTGTCGGCGTTATGCTGACGATTGGGCAAGTCCCATTGGCCGTAAGCCAGCCGGTCACGATTCCGGCGAAGGCGGTCAAGGGCCCGATTCCCATGGATGGCGCAAATCCCGTTTGGGAGAGTGTGCCTGGAGTCGTGGTTCCTTTGAGCGGTCAGCTGATCACCACCCCGATGCACCCGAACATCTCCGTGAAGTCGGTGTTCGTCAAGGCCATGAGCAATGGCAAGGAACTTGGGTTGCGGGTGGAGTGGAACGATCAGACCAAGAATGATACAGCCATTGGTCCGCAGGATTTCCGCGACCAGGCTGCGATCATGTTCCCGGTGAATACCGCCGGGGCGCCGCCCTTCCAGTGCATGGGCCAATCAGGCGGAACCACCAACATCTGGCGGTGGAACGCGGAATGGCAGAAGGATCTTGGTAAGGACAGCGCTGGTATGTGGGACGTGGACGATCAGTATCCCGGTATTTTCTGGGACTACTACTTTGAAGAGCCGGCTGGCGGCGTGACCTATCCTGACCGGATCGGTCGTAGCCTTGGGCCCTTCAATTCAGGCATTTGGTCCGGTAACATCATGTCAGATCCGACGCTCCGCGTGAGCTCGGTTGAAGACCTGAATGCCAACGGATTCAGCACCTTGACCACCCAGGCCCATCAGGATGTGATCGGGAATGGCGTGTGGGAGCCGTCAGGTTCCGTCAAGGGCGGTGGCTACTCCGGTCCTACCTGGCGCGTGGTTATCAAGCGCAGCTTGGAGACCGGCGATGCCAACGATACCCAATTCAAGGCGGGAATGTCTGTGCCCATCGCGTTTGCGGTGTGGGATGGAAACAACGTCGAGCGCAACGGTATGAAGGCGCTCTCCACCTGGTTCACGCTCAAGCTTCCGTGAGCGAACCGGTCTCTGGAGAGGCCAACGCTCTTTGCTAAAGCGTAGAGCGTCGTGAAATAGAGAAGCCCCGGGTCATCGTCGCGTAAGCAACGAGATGATCCGGGGTTTCTTTTTTTGCGATATAAATGGAACAAAATAGGTCCTTGTCTTAGTTCAATTGTGGATGGTGGTAGGGTTGCATTTGGCAAATGCGGGAGTGTATAACCAAATGGTCAAATCACTCGAAACTATCTGATTTTCCGAAGATATTAGAAAGTGTCTTCTATGAAAGTTTCGCTGCTTTTCCCCCCGACATGGCACCCTTCACAACCGTATCTCAGCCTTCCATCATTAACAGGATTTCTGCATCAAGCCGGGGTAACAAACGTCTCTCAGCGTGATCTGGGCATCGAATTGTTGGATCAGGTGCTGACAAAATCTTTTGGCGCAGAAGTATATCAGCAATTGCAGGACAAGCAACGCGAGCTTGAACGAACGCAGTCAGGGGATGTCGGGCCAGGAAGTCGGGAGCATCACGCGAAGGTTGTGGAATCGCTGGATCGGTTCTCTTACCTTATTGATCGCGTGGAGCTAGCCAAAGAAACGCTGCGGAGCGATGGATTTTACGATCTGGATGCCTATCGTGGCAGCCTGTTCATGATCGATAAGTGGTTGGAGCTGATTTCTTCCGTTTATTTTCCGACCAGACTGACAGTGGTCGATAATCAGTTCAGTAATTATTCCATCTATTCCTCGAAAGATCTGATGAAGGTCATTCGGGATGAGGCACAGAATCCGTACATTAGCCTCTTCCGAGATCGATTCATTCCCTCGATCGTCGGCGACCGGCCTGACATTATCGGCGTATCGATTACGGCGACTTCACAAATTATCCCTGGATTGACCTTGTGCCGATTGATTAAGGAAGCTGCGCCGGATCTGCACGTGACGATCGGCGGAAGCATATTTACCCGTTTAGTGGATAACATCCGTCGCTGTCCGAGTTTATTTGATATTACTGACGATATCGTGGTGTTTGAGGGAGAGACCGCGCTGCTAGAGCTGGTCAACCAGATGGCCGGGAAGAAAGATTTCAGCAAGGTGCCGAATCTGATTTATCGCCAGAACGGCAAAATTATGGTGAATCAACCGTTCTATTCAGAAAATGTGAACCAACTCCCGGCTCCAAATTACGACGGATTTCCCCTCGATAAATACTTGTCGCCGGAACCGGTATTGCCGGTGCAGTTTTCGCGCGGGTGCTATTACAAAGATTGTGCGTTCTGCGCCCTCACGCTGGATCACCAGAATTTCAGGCAGAAAGATCCTGGCCGGACGATTGAAGAGCTGGAATGGTTAAAACAACGGTATGGTGCGCAGTATTTTTTCTTCACCGACGAATGCTTCGCCTTGGCTCCGACCAAGCGGCTCTGCCAGCAAATGATTGAGCGCAAATTGGACATCAAGTGGACATGCGAGATGCGGTTTGAGAAAAACCTGTCGCGCGAGTTACTGACTTCGATGCGAGATGCCGGCTGTCTCAAGATCGTGTTCGGGCTGGAATCGTTCAACCAGCGTATCATGGATTTCATGAAGAAGGGCATCAAACAGGAATGGGTGCGGCGCATCGCCGATGACTGTGTGGATTTGGGCATCGCTGTCCATTGCTACATTATCGTGGGCTTCCCAACCGAGAAAGAAGAAGAAGCTCTGGAGACGATGAATTTTGTTGTGGAGAATAAGAAGCTGCACGAATCGTTCGGCTTCTCCTGCCAGCCGTGCCTCTTCGATCTCGAGAAAGAAGCTCCGATCATGAGCGACCCAGGCGGGTACGGTATCCGCCGCATCATGCGGCCTTCAGCAGAGGATCTCAGTTTGGGTTTCTTCTATGAGGTACAGGAAGGGATGACGCCGGAGCAGTCGGAGAAGCTGTACCAGTATGTCTATGAACGGATCAGTGAAGTGGTGTGCGAATTGCCGTTCAATTACTCGATGGCGGATGGTTTGCTGTACATCGCCAGGGAGAAGCAGGCGCCGAAACCGATCGGTTCATAATAGATCGAGGGGGGCATGTACCAGATCGGGCGGCATTGACCGCGTTTTTTTTCGACGGCTATAATTCAGGGTGATTCAGTCGGAGCGCATGCGATGAAGATGGCGACGATGGGAGAGCGGCTCACCGGCAGGGTGAGCGATTACGGTCCGCTCTTCGAATATACGATCAAGCTCGTCCTCCTGACGTCATTTCTGGAGCTGGTGCTGTATCGTCTGGTGTCGCGGTTGGGCATGCATCTCAGCAAGTTGGCGGTGGCCCATCCTTGGATTACCCCGACCTTCAGTACGCTCACCGAAATCGGAACGTGGCTGCTCAACATTGTGGCGATCCTCTTGTTTCTCGCCTTAATCGTGACCATGATCAATCGCGGGTCGTGGCCAGAAACCGGTCGAGTCACCAAGGTGGCAATGGCCTGTGCCGCGCTGCTGTTGCTCCTCACGGCGGGGTTTTTGGTGGTCCAGCCAGGGATGGTGGGTTCCCTGGTGTACAACGGGATTGCGTTCGTGACGCTGGTATTGCTGATGTTCGAATATCTCGCGACTCATCATGGCCGCGCGCAGCGGATTCTGGGCCTGACCTTCGCCGTCGGGATATCGGGCTGGCTGTATTATCAGATCGTCTCTACAGCCTACAGCGTGGCCGGCACGGTGGCTGCGCCGCCGTTCGTCTACGAGGCGCATCGTATCGGCGAAGGGTTAATGGTGGTGGCGAGTTATCTGACGTTTGTCGCCTATGGCCAGGGGCTTTCGCTCCGCACGAAGAACCGCCGCCAGCGTAATCGGGCGATCTGGTTTTGGGCCACGACCGGGACGATCTTTACCGCCCTGATCTTTACCGATTATCTCCTCGGCCTGTATGATCCGGCCATGGCCTCGGCGGTGCGCCAGGCCTCGCAAGGGATCGGGTGGATTTTCCAGTTCGGCATGGGCTATACCTTTTATCTCCCGTTTGCGATTTACATGGGAGGGTTGCTGTGCTGGTCCTACACGGTCATCAAGTTGCTCAATATGGGGCGGCTGGCCGGGTATGGAATCGGTCTCATGTTCATTGCCGGGTACGCATTGCTGTTTTCCAATCTTACGTTGATGGTGATTCTCGGAGTAATGTTGTTGACGCTCGATCGGGCCAAGCCGGTGGCCGCGGAACCTGCAGTGCCGACCGAGAGCCCGGTGATGGGCTCGTCGGACGGACTGGTGACAGGACAGGTTTAACTCTCAATCACAGACACACAAGGTACATGTATGGACACAACAAATCCGACTTCTGAACCAACGCCTGGGGCCACTGCACTGGATCCTGGAGATCAGCCGCTCTCACCGGACGAAGAAATCGTCGAAATCGAGAAATTGCTCGCGACCGAGCCGGATGATTTTCAGGCTCGCTGCCGGCTGGGCGAGCTATACTTCAGCAAGGGGCGCCTCGACGATGCGCTGGCCGAGGTCAAGAAATCGATCGAGATGGCCGAGGGCTTGCGTGCGGAAATGAACCGGTCGCTAGCGATGTATTACTCGAATCTCGGCACCATCTACGCAACGAAGAATATGGCTGACGAGGCGGAGACCGAATTCAAGCATGCGCTTGAAGTCTTCCCTCACGATGTCCTCTCGTTGTTCAATCTTGGCCGCGTTTATGCGGACAAAAAAAAGTACATGGAAGCCAAGGATTATTATGAACGGCTGGTCGAAATTACGCCGGACGATCCGATCGCTTGGTACAATCTGGCGGGGGTTTATATCGAGTTGGATAATCCGCAGGTATCGGATTACAACACGATCGACATGGGCATTCAGTGCTACCTGCGGACCTTGGAGCTTGAGCCCAAGCATTTGGAGGCCAGTTTTAAACTGATGGAAATCGCGCTGAATCATAAGAAGACGGATTTGGCGATCAAGGTGATGGAAAGCGCCGTCGAACATAATCCCGATGAGCCCTTGGCCTATTACAACCTCATCAGTGTGTATGACAAGTGTAAGATGTTTGAGCAGGCCGAAGAGGCCCGCAAGCGGCTGAAAGAACGATTCGCGAAGAAAACCAAAGAGAGTTCCGCTTCCTGATTTACCTTCACGAAGGAGTCCATCATGTTTGGGAGTCTCGGATTTACAGAGTTGATTCTCATCCTTGTGATCGTGTTGATCATTTTCGGGGCGGGCAAGTTGCCGCAGCTCGGAGAAGGATTGGGCAAAGCGATCAAGGGCTTTAAGAAGTCCGTGCATGAAGCCGATGCCATCGAGGCCGAGGCGCAAGCACAAGCCCAGGCGGCGCAACAGCAGGCCGCGGCGCCGGCTCAGGCTATCACGGCCGCGCCCGCGCAGGCCACGATCACCGTCGATCAGTCGGCTGCGGTGGCGCAGCCGGCCACGCGCGCCTAATCGACCGCAACATGGCGGCGGCCAGACGCACGAAGGATGGGCATGGACACAGAACTGCAATTGGCGGGCGGGTACATCGAAACTTTTGCGGGCAACGGGAAGGCTCGCAGCACCGGCGATGGCAAGCGGGCGGTGAAGGCCGGTATTCCGCTTCCCCACCATGTGGCGCTGGACAAAGAGGAAAAGTGGCTCTACTTTGCCGAGTCCGGATCCGATCGAATCCGCCGCATCAATCTCCAAGAGGGTACGCTGCATAATTTCGCCGGCATCGGCGAAACGTGTTACAGCGGCGATGAGGGCCCTTGCGGGGAGGCCGGTTTGTATCTGCCGCTCGATGTTGCCTTTGATTCACAGAATCATCTCTATATATGCGACTCCGGGAGCAACCGTATCCGCAAGGTGGATCGGGACACCGGCATCATCACGACCGTCGTCGGTACCGGCCAGCACGGGTTCAATGGAGACGGTCCGGCGCTTGAGGTAAATCTCACGTGGCCTGCCGCGATTGCCTTCGATCGTGACGATGTCATGTATATCGCCGATACCCAGGCCCATAAAGTCAGGCGCTACGACGCAAAAACCGGCGTGGTGACCACCATCGCCGGGACGTGGACAGCCGAGGACGATGCGCGCGAACAGCCCTTGGTCGCCCGTAATCTCGTGGTGCTTTCCGGTGACGCCATCGGCATCGATTTCAGCGATGACCATGGCTGGCTCATGCCGGTCTGCTCGGACGGGTTGGATATGTCAATGTATCTGGACGATGGCAAGCCGGCAGTGGAGGCCCGTCTGTATGATGTGGTCGGTATTGCGGTCAACAGCCATGGCGATGTGCACATTGTCGATAAGGGCAGCAATCGCGTCCGAAAGATCGACGCTCGAACCGGGATTATCTCGACCGTGGCCGGTGTGTGCCGCTATGGTTTCGACGGGGACGACAAACCCGCTATCCGGGCCATGCTGCATGCGCCGGAAGCCGTCGTGTTCGACCGGCAGGATAATCTCTACGTGTCCGACACGATGAATCATCGCGTTCGCAAAGTGAATGCGCAGACAGGCGTCATCACGACCGTCGCCGGGAATGGCGACAGCGGCTATGAAGATAAGAATATGGGGGGCTGCGGCGCCGCCCGCTTTGTGGCGAAAGAGTCCGCCGGAACGGTCAAGCATGGGGATGGATTGTTGGGCGTGGAAGCGGTGGTCAACTCACCCGTGGGCCTGGCGCTGGATTCGCAGGGGCATCTCTATATGTGCGAGCGGGGTGAAAATAAAATTCGCCGGGTGAAGCTTCCTTAAGCCCTTGTGCCACGGTACAATCAATTTGTCTCGTGCGGGCTTTGTGATAGTGGGCAATCATCTCGACGGATGCCGTCGATTTACCGATCTTCTGCATGGTGCGAATGACGAATCTCAATCGTTCCCGCCCTCTTCTGTATTCTTTTCTTGCGGCTCTCCTCGTAATTGGCAGCGTTCTGGGCGGATGGGGAATCCCACTGGTCAGTTCAGAAGGGATGATTATCCGTTCCCATCTGGTCGAAGGCGAGCTGCCATCGGCGCCAGAAGACGCAGCCTGGTCCAAAGTGACGCCGATGACGCTTCCGCTCAGCGGACAAGTCATCACCCGTCCGGTCTGGCCAGAGCCGACGGCGAGGGCGCTGACGGTTAGATCCGTGCATAACGGCACCGAGATCGCCTTTTTGCTTGAATGGCAGGACAATACGAAAAATGACCGGTTGACGCCTGGTACCTTCCGTGACGGAGTGGCCATCGGCCTTCCGCTTGGCGATGCCCCCGCATTTTTCTGCATGGGGCAGCTGGATCACTACATCAATATCTGGCATTGGAAAGCGGATTGGCAGAGTGACATCGACCGGCGCGCCGCGCGCCAATCGGAAAAGAAAGAGGGCGGTGTGCGCACGTTTGAAGTCATCCCTCGCAGGGTGTCCTCGGTGGAGGACTTGATCGGCGGCGGATTCAGCACGCTGACCACGAAAGAAAAACAGGGGCGTATTCAGGGGAAAGCTCAATGGAAAGACGGCGTCTGGCATGTGGTGATGCGCCGCCCGCTGTCGAGCGAGGAGCAAGAGAATGAGGCCAAGTTGATTCCGGGCCGGGTGCAGACTATTTCGTTCGCTGTCTGGAATGGGGAAAATAAAGAGCGCAACGGGCAAAAATCCGTCGCACCGTGGTTTCAGTTAGCGATTGATCCGGTGAAGCTCTAGAGATGCATCATCTGAGAATCATGTCTTGCGAACAGTTTGCGCTTCGCTGGGGCTGGGTGGCCATGGTGTTGGTTGCATGGCTTGGCTTGGCTGGTGTCGCTCAAGCCGAAACAGCTGAACCGGAGATGACGGAAGAAGAGGCTGCGAGACTGGGCGAAGAATTCGGCATTGTTGTCGGGGCGGT
Organism: Nitrospira sp. UBA6493; assembly: GCA_002435325.1. Classification (GTDB taxonomy): domain Bacteria; phylum Nitrospirota; class Nitrospiria; order Nitrospirales; family Nitrospiraceae; genus Nitrospira_D. The sequence continues at coordinate 14,343 of DJMJ01000019.1, forward strand.
TGATGAGGACATTCAAAAAGAACTGAAGTTGCAGCGCCCGCAGGGCGTGGCCGTGTTTGAAGTGATCGGAAACTCCCGCGCCGACTACGCGGGAATCAAAGTCCGATCCGTCATCAAGGAAATCGACAAGCGCGAAATTCGGAACATGGCGGATTTTGGGCAGGCGATTAAGAAGGCGATGAAGGAATGCAACTTTACTGTCGGCACCTATGAGTCGGCAGACCCTGGCGATCCCGTCGGATGGGGCGTGAACTTTCATTTTGTGGGCTGTAAGCGGGACTAGGAACGAACGATGCCAATACGACGATTGGCCGCCGGGCTCTTCTTGCTATGTGCCATAGGGATTCAGGCGCTGCCTCACGAACGGGCCATTGCGCAGAAAGCCGATGGCGAAGCGCCGGCCGAGTGGGTTCAGGAGATCGAAAAGGTCTTTATCCGATCAGAGGACTGCAAGCAATGCCATGATCGTCACTATGAAGAGTGGAAAGGCGTACGCGAACAGACGCCGGACCTGAAAACGTTCGGCCGTGTCGATGCGGCCCTGTTGCACGGCACGGCATTGGAGTCCCCGGTCTTTCGCACGGTGTTGGGCCTCTGGATGCAGACGAACCCCACGCCCGACGAGCGCCGCCGCTGCCTTGCCTGCCATGCCCCATCGACCACGGTGTTTCCGCAGCATGTCGAAAAGATTACGGCGCAGATCCTAGCCGGAAAGCCGCAGGTCGAGGGCATTGGCTGCGCCTCTTGCCATATGATCAATGCCGTAGAGAAGACACCGGGGCCGCCGCCGACCTTCAAGCTGTCGCCGGGGACGACCATGTATGGTCCCTTTGCGGATCCGGAAGAGAATCTTGTCCATGTCGGCGCGCAATCAGAATTGTTTCGAGGGGCTAACTACTGCGCCTCCTGCCACTTCGACAAAGTGAAGGACGTGACTCAAAAGGAGTTGCCTGGCGAAATTCTGCAGGGAACGGTCTGCCAGGATTGCCACATGGAGCCCTCGACGGGCAGCTCGACTTCCAGGCGCGGGTCGATGACCCGTGCGATCGGGCGCCACTGGTTTAGAGGCGTCGTCATTCCGGGAACTCTCTTGAAAAATCGGAACCTGCAAGCCGAGTGGATGCCACGAGTCGACATCGACGTGACCAAGTCCAGCGGCGCGGTGGAGGGTACAGCGCTGGTCAAAGTGGGGAGCCTGCCGCATAGTTTCCCGGATGGCGATCCGGTGTTGAAGCAGTTCATGCTGATAATCGCAATCAAGGATGCGCAGGGCAAGGTGTTGGCCGAAGAGACCAAGCGGTTTGGATTGCCCTATGACAAGATTCTCCGCGGCCCGATTCCCGATCCTTTTATCAAAGGCGGCCATACGCGTAAGGTGCCGTTCACGCTGCCGCTGGCGGCGGGCGCCGTACCAGCGACGGTGGAAGCCGTGCTGAATTATGCGTTAATCCCTACGCCTGAACCGGCGTTGCGCGACAAGTATCTGGCGACCTTGGCAAACGACAAAGAGCGCGCTGAGGCGAAGACTGTAATCGAGGAATACACGCAGCCGCGCCTCTTGACCTATCGGGCCAAGACTTTGTGAGAAAGGATATCGACGTGGGGCTGTCCGGACGCATGCAACAGGTCATCGTGGGAGCAATGGCCCTGGTGGCTGTCTTGCTGGTGTGGGGTGGGTTTGAACCAGTCATCTATGCGCAGAATGCGAAGTCGCAGGCAGTCATCGAAAAGGCGTTCCCGAGTTCTGGTAAATGCAAGCGCTGTCACGAGCGCGTGTTTGAAGAGTGGGAAACCTCGCCTCTTTCCAAGTCGATTCATTCTGCCGCGTTTCGGGCCTCGCTCGATGCCTATCTCAATTCCTCGGCAGGCAAAGATAAAGCGCTCTGTTTCCGCTGCCACGCGCCGCACATACGCGAGTTTCCCGATCAGGCACAGCTCTTTGTTGATCAAGCCAAGTCGGGTGATCCTTCGCTGGACGGCGTGGCCTGCGCGCAATGTCATTTGATCAAGCAGGTGGATCGCGCCAAGCATCCGCCGGAACCGAAATACGAACTGGGCAGCAAGACGCTCTACGGGCCCTACAAAGATTTTGTGCAGAACCTGGCGCACCAGTCGATGGAGTTGGGGCTGTTTCAGAAATCCGATCTCTGCCTGAACTGCCATCAGTCTGTGCCGTCAGCCCTGAATCTGGGGAAGGCCAACGATCTGTTGGGGAATTGGGACCAGAGCAAAGCGGTGAAGTCAGGCAAAGAGTGCCAGAGCTGCCACATGCCCGAGCAGGTCGGCGAGTCGGCCAACGGAGAGAAGAAGCGGAAGACCGCCAACCATACCTTCCCCGGCCGCATCGGCAAGCTGAGGCAGGAAGCGGCTAAGCTGGATGTGCAAACGAAGGTAGAGGGAGAGAAAACGACGGTGACCGTGACGGTCCAGAGCCTCGTGCCGCATAATCTGCCCACGACCCATCCGGCCTGGGCCAGTGTCGCGCTGGACCTGGACATCAAGGGCAAGAATTTGAAGACCGTCTTTACCGACAAGCGTGTGTACGGGCGGGTCTATCAGGACGCCAAAGGCCAGAAGACCAGTTTCGATTTCGAGGCTGTGAAGGTGCTGGAAGATACCGTCTTAAAGCCGGAAGAGATCCGCGTGGAAACCTTCACTTTTCCCACACCGAAAGATACGAAGACTTTCGACGTCGAAGTCATCCTCAACTACGCGCCAATCACCGGTTCCGCATCGTTCCTTCAACGGGTCGAAGCCGAATCCTCCAAGGGATCGCAAGACCCCGTCTTCCAACCCATCGACATTGTCAAGCGGACGGAGAATATCCCGGTCAATAAGTAACGGTATCCCGTCGCTCGTGAAGCGTACTCGTGGGTGGAGGCTGAATGGCCTCCGGTCATACGAGAGGCGAGCGACGCCTCACGAGATACGATTTTGCTTATTCGAAGACGATCCGCGAGCCAGGCGACTTCATCTTGAAGATCTGGAGCGCGCTGTAGATGCCCTTAGCCGGGTGATTGAGGATGAGGCGTGAGTTGGTGATGTGGGTGTCGAGCAGTTCGTATTGCCCGCCGCTGTAGTAGAGATCGCAATCATCGATCTGGCAGTTTTTGTAGACGTGGTTATCCAATGCCAGCTTCGCCTTGCTGAACGTCTGCCCATCGATCACGATATAGTTTGGTTCCAGTCCCATACGTCCCTCCACTCGCGCGGACTATAGCAAGTCTCTTTATTGACTGCAAAGACGACTTTCTATTGGCTGTCATCATTTACAGGACGATGGTATTCCGACAGGAAATTGGAAACTCCAATATCCAGTTGTGCCGAATTTCATCTTGATCCATTTCCACCATCTGTATAGAATGGCCCAGTTTTTCGGCTAGTTAGCAACATAGCGGCACCTGTACCACCCTGCGGACTTCTTCTCGGATTTGTCCTTCGGATGGGTTGAAGGCCACGGGGTAGTGAGCGACATTCAACGGTCGTTTAACCACTAGGAGGGGAACCCGTGAGCGACTCAGCCATTATTTCCTTTGCATTGATTGCGGCAGTAGCGGGCATTGTCTATGGCCTGTATCTGGCGATGTGGGTGTTCAAGTTGAACGCCGGAAACGCCAAGATGCAGGAAATTGCGAAGGCCATTCAAGAAGGCGCTGGCGCCTATCTGAATCGTCAGTACAAGACGGTCGGAATGGTTGCCGCGGTATTATTCGTCCTCTTGTGGGGAGCGGGGGCGGTCTCCGATAAGTTTGGATTATTGACGGCGGTCGGATTCTTGATCGGTGCCGGCGCTTCGTCGGTGGCGGGGTACGTGGGTATGATCATCGCGGTGCGCGCGAACGTGCGGACGGCGCAGGCGGCCCATAATGGCATGAACTCTGCGTTGACCGTCGCCTTCCGCGGCGGTGCGGTGACAGGTCTCCTGTTGATCGGCTTGGGGTTGCTCGCGATCACTGGGTTCTACACGATCGCACAATCGATCGCCGGTCAGGAAAAGGCGATTCATGCCTTGCTGAGTCTCGGGTTCGGTGGCAGCTTGATTTCGGTCTTTGCCCGCGTGGGCGGCGGTATTTATACGAAAGCGGCGGACGTGGGTGCGGACCTTGTGGGCAAGGTGGAGGCGGGCATTCCGGAAGACGATCCTCGCAATCCGGCGGTGATCGCGGACAATGTGGGCGACAATGTCGGCGACTGCGCCGGTATGGCCGCGGATCTCTTTGAGACCTACGCGGTGACGACCGTGGCGGCGATGGTCTTAGCCTTCACGTTGTTTAAGGGCGTGAGTGCGCCGATTCTCTATCCGCTTGCCTTGGGCGGCGTCACGATCTTTGCGACCATCATCGGGATCCTCTTCGTGAAGGTGAGTCCGGGCGGTGAGATCATGCCTGCGCTCTACAAGGGATTATTTGTGGCGGGCGGGATTGCGGCAGTCGCCTTCTATCCCGTGACGAGCGCGATCATGGAGGGCGTGGGCGGTGTTAGCGGGATCAGTTATTACCTCGCGGCCTTGATCGGCTTGGCGGTCACCTTGGCGTTGGTCTTTATTACCGATTACTACACCTCCAAGAGCTATGCGCCAGTGAAGGCGATTGCCAAGGCCAGTGAGACCGGCCATGCGACGAACATCATCGCAGGGTTGGCGGTGGGAATGGAAGCGACCGCGTGGCCGGTGGTGGTCATCGGAGCGGCGATTTTGACGAGCTACTCGATCTGTGGCGGGGCAGCATCGGGTGGATTGTTCGGCGTGGCGGTGGCGGCGGTGTCGATGTTATCGATGGCCGGTATCGTGGTGGCGATCGATGCGTTCGGTCCGATTACAGACAACGCGGGTGGCATCGCGGAAATGGCGCACCTCGGCAAGGAAGTGCGGGACATCACTGATCCGTTGGACGCGGTGGGGAATACGACCAAGGCCGTGACCAAGGGCTATGCGATCGGGTCAGCCGGTCTCGCGGCGGTGGTGTTGTTTGCCGAGTATGCGCGTGAGGTCGCCAAGGGGGCTGGGGCAAGCACCTTCGACCTTTCTAATCCTTCTGTTCTGGTCGGACTCTTTTTGGGTGGGATGTTGCCGTTTATTTTCGGCGCCCTCTGTATGAAAGCGGTGGGCGAGGCGGCTGGTCTTGTGGTGGAAGAAGTGCGCCGCCAGTTCCGGACGATTAAAGGCATCATGGAAGGTACCGGCAAGCCCGAATACGGCACCTGTGTGGACATCGTGACGCAAGCCGCCATCAAGAAGATGATGGTGCCGGGATTGATCCCGGTCATCTCGCCGATCCTGGTCGGTGTGATCCTGGGCCCGCAGGCCTTAGGCGGTATGCTTGTCGGGAGCATTGTGACGGGTTTGTTTGTCGCCATCTCAATGACGAGCGGCGGCGGCGCCTGGGACAATGCGAAGAAGTTCATTGAAGAGCAGGGGCTGAAAGGCACCGACACGCACAAGGCGGCGGTGACCGGCGATACAGTCGGCGATCCCTATAAAGATACAGCCGGACCGGCGATCAATCCGATGATCAAGGTCATCAACATCGTGGCCTTGCTGATCGTATCGCTGATCGTGAAATAAGGCGAGCGAGGAATCAATCAGCCTTCAGCTCTGTGCTGAAGGCTGATTGCCAAAGCCCGGCGCCGTTTCATGTTTCTTCGCTCGGCTTGACGGCTGAAAGAACCCTGGGGTAAGGTCATCCTAGGGATCACGCTGGTGCTGATCCACGAGGGTTTCCCTGATACACGGGAGGTGCTCGGATGGAGAAACAAGAGCGTAAACAGGAACCCAAACGAGAGCCCCAGTCCAAGGACGAGGTCAAGGCCAACCCCAAGGTCGTCGAGGCTGGCAAGAAGCTCAAAGAAGATATCGACAAGCTCGTGGACGAAATCGACGACGTGCTTGAAAAGAACGCCGAAGAATTCGTCAAGAACTACGTCCAAAAGGGAGGGGAATAGCGGACTGCCGGTTCGCGCTTCCCTTTCTATTTCCCGCCTCTTCTTCCGATCTCATCTCTCCGTCTGGCGCGCGTCGATACAGGCCAGATTTGATCACGATTGTCCGTTTTTGCACGGTTTGACAAAGGGATAGGGAGCCATTACCATCCCGATAAATTCGATCAGTGGGCTCATTTCACGGCAGCGCGCTGCCTGAAGGCGAGAATCATGTCTAAGCTCTGGGTCTTTCGCGATATTGATCCCGGCCGGCGAGCTGCCCTGGCTCAGGCCCTCTCCATTGCGCCGGCGACGGCGTCGTTGCTGCTGGCGAGGGGCGTGACGACGGCCGACGAAGCGACGGCCTGGATGGCGCCATTGCGTACGCACGATCCCTTTTTAATTCCCGACATCGAGGTGGCGATTGATCGTTTGCGCCATGCGATGCAGCAGGGCGAACGCGTCTGTTTCTACGGCGACTACGACGTGGACGGCATGTCCGCCACGAGTATTTATCTCTCGTTTTTTCGCGGCCTGGGGGCCGATGTCCGGGCCTATGTGCCGCACCGGATTCGTGAAGGCTATGGGCTGAACGAAGGCGCGATTCGGTCGCTGGCGGCCGATGAAGTGACGTTGTTGGTGACATCTGATTGCGGGACGACGTCCCATCGTGAAATTGCGTTGGCTAAGGAGCTCGGGATGGATGTGCTGGTCACGGACCACCATCAAACCGATGAGCGGATGCCGCCCGCTTTGGCGGTGATGAATCCCCATCGGCACGACGCGCGCTATCCCTTTCGCGGGCTCTGTTCCGGCGGGCTGGCCTATAAAGTCGTCGATGCCTATCAGCAACGGTACGGGCCTGGTGCGGTGCCGCTGGAATCGCTGCTGGATCTTGTTGCGCTCTCGACGATCGCCGACGTGGTGCCGTTGCAGGACGAGAATCGCGGGTTTGTCCGTGCGGGCTTGCAGCAGCTCTCGCGTGGATCGCGGTGCGGGATTCGCGCGCTCAAGCAGGTGGCGGGCATCACTCGCGAGTGTTCGGCGGAAACCATCGGCTTTAAGCTGGGGCCGAGACTCAATGCTGCCGGCCGCATGGATCATGCGATCAAGGGGGTGCAGCTTTTGACGACGGAGTCCGACGTGGAAGCCAAAATGTTGGCCCAGGAGCTCGATCAGCTGAACCGCCAGCGGCAGGAACTCGAGGCGGAGATTATGCGTGAGGCGTTGGCGGCTTTGGGCGAGGGCGAGATTCCTCCGGCGATCGTGCTGGGCTCGCGCCGATGGCATTTGGGCGTGGTTGGGATCGTGGCGGCGCGGCTGGTAGATCGATTCCACCGTCCGGCTATCGTTATGGCGATCAATGAGCAGGGTGTCGGCAAGGGGTCGGCCAGGACGATCCCCGGGTTCGATTTGTATCAGGGCCTGGCCGCTTGCAAGGATCTCCTTGTGGCCTTCGGCGGCCATCCGAGCGCGGCGGGCATGACGATTCAGGAATCCCGCCTGCCGGAGTTTCAAGCCCGCTTTGCGGCGGTGGCGGCGGAGTGGGCTTTGAGTGGTGATGTGACGCCGACTCTGCATCTGGATTCCGAAGTTGCGCTGGAAGAAGTGAATCTTCGGCTGATTCAGGAAATCGGCAGCCTCCACCCGTTCGGCGCCGGGAATCCTGAGCCGATGTTCGCGGTGAAGGGGCTGGCCATCATGGAGGCGCGGGTCGTCGGCGAAAAACATTTGAAGATGACCGTGCGGCAGGGCCGGTCGCTGCCGTTCGATAGCATCGGTTTCGGGATGAAGTCGCTCGCGGAGCAGGGGTTGTCCCTGAAGATGCCGGTCGACCTGGCCTTCACTCCTGAACTCAACTATTGGAACGGGTACGACCGGATTCAATTGCGCATCAGGGACATCCGCGCGACTTCTACCGAGTAGGACGGCGATGGTCTACGAAACGGTCACCGACATTGATCAATTACTCGATCGCATCCGGAGCTATCAGCCGGAGGCCGATCTGGGATTGGTGCGCAAGGCTTATGAGTTCTCCGCCAAAGCGCACGAGGGACAGATGCGCAAGTCCGGGGAGCCCTATGTTCAGCATCCCGTGGCGGTGGCGGGCGTCTTGACCTTGCTCAAGACCGATGTGGCGGCCGTGGTGGCCGCGCTGCTCCACGACACGCTGGAAGACACGGTGGCGACGCCGGAGGAACTCGAGCGCGAGTTTGGCAAGGAAGTGGTGCACCTCGTCGACGGCGTGACGAAGATCGGCAAGATCACCTTCCGCAACTACGAAGAAAAGCAGGCCGAGAATTTCCGCAAGATGGTCCTCTCAATGGCCGACGATATCCGCGTCGTCATAATCAAGCTGGCCGACCGTCTGCACAATATGCGGACGCTCGAACACATGAGCGAGGCGAAGCGCCAGGAAATCTCGCAGGAAACGATGGAGATTTATGCGCCGCTCGCGAACCGGATCGGCATCGGGTGGGTCAAGAACGAGCTGGAAGATTTGTGCCTGAAGCATCTCAAGCCTGATGTGTATGAAATGCTGCGGGTACGGGTGGCGAAGCAGGACGAGGACCGGCAACAGTACATCCATGAAGTGCAGGAGCTGGTCGAGAAGGCGCTGGCCGACGCCGGATTGCAGGGCACGGTGTCCGGGCGTCCGAAGCATCTGTACGGCATCTATCAGAAGATGAATAAGCAGGATATTACCTTCGAGGAAGTCTACGACCTCACGGCCTTGCGGATCATCACCGACACGAAGATGAATTGCTATGCGCTGCTCGGGGTCATCCATTCCCTGTGGCGGCCGCTGCCGGGCCGGTTCAAAGATTACATCGCGATTCCGAAATCCAATCTCTACCAATCCCTCCATACGACCGTGGTCGGCCCGAAGGGCGAGCATGTCGAGTTTCAGATCCGGACGGAAGAGATGCACCGGGTCGCCGAATACGGGATTGCGGCCCATTGGAAATACAAGGAGCAGGGCCGGGTGGCGGAGAAGGACAGCAAAGCCTTCGGCTGGCTTCATCAGTTCGTTGAATGGCACCAGGATTTGCCTGATAACCGGCAGTTCATGGATTCGGTCAAGCTGGATCTCTTCCATGACGTGGTCTACATCTTCACGCCGAAGGGCACGGTGAAGGAATTGCCGAAAGGCTCCACGCCGATCGACTTCGCCTATGCGATTCACACGGAAGTGGGCGATCATTGCGTGGGGGCGAAGGTCAACGGCAAGATCGTTCCGCTCAAGCATCAAGTCGAGAGCGGGGATACGGTCGAAATTCTGACCTCGCCCAATCAGACGCCGCATAAAGACTGGCTCAAATTCGTCCGCACCTCGCGCGCGAAGACAAAAATCAAACATTGGATCAAGGCGGAAGAGCATACGCGGAGTCTGGAAATCGGGCGGCGGCTGCTGGAATCCGAGCTGCGGCGGCATGGATTCGCCCCGGCGCAGATGCTGAAGTCTGAACAGTTAGTGGCGGTGGCCCGTCAGGCGGGGTACGACACGGCTGACGAATTGGTCGCCGCAGTTGGATTCGGCCACATGGCCACCGCGGAGATCGTCTCCAAGCTCGCGTCGCCGGGAACACAGGTTCCCGCGCCGCCGGCAGAGCCGGCACCGGCGCACAAGGTTCCGGTGGGAAAGTCCGACGACAAGGGTGTGATGGTCAAAGGCGCCCGGGATTTATTGATGCAGCTGTCCCGATGCTGCAATCCGGTTCCGGGCGATCGCATCATCGGCTACATCACGCGCGGGCGCGGGCTCACGATTCATTCCGTCGATTGTCCCAATCTGGAAGCGCTCGATTACGATCGGGAGCGGCTGGTGGAAGTGGATTGGGATGTGGGCACGCCGGGGATCCATGCCGTGAAGATGTCGGTCATGGCTGTCGATAAGAAGGGGGTGCTGGCGAATGTGTCGTCGGCGATTGCCGAATGTCATGCCAACATCAGCCGGGCGGAAATTACGACTAGGGAGGATCGGAAAGCCGTGCTGGATTTTGTGGTCGAGGTCAACAACACAAAGCACATCAATCAGGTACTGAAGGCGGTTGAACGGGTCGATGGGGTGATTTCCGCGCGGCGCGTTCGGGCCTGGCAGGAAAAGTAACGGACGGCGGATCCTTAGGGATTTTGAAACTGCAGCTTCGTGCCCTTCTCGATCTTCAACCCATCCACGGTCCCGGCGGCGATTTCGAGCACGAACATCGCGCCCTCATTCGGGCGGTATTGCGGGCAGGAGTCGTCCGTTCTGGTGCAGATCGGCACGCTACGCTCAATGTGAATCACACGCTTCTTGGCATCCATCCAAATCAAATCGAGCGAGATCTTGGTGTTCTTCATCCAGAACGTCCATTCCTGGGCCTGGTCGAAGAAAAACAGCATTCCATGGTCCTTCTCCAGGTGGTCGCGGTACATCAGTCCCGTAGAGCGTTTAAGCGGGGTGTCGGCGACTTCGGCCTGAATCACGGTTCCTGAGGGTGTCTGGACCCGAATCAGAGGGGAGGTGGCCGGGGCAGATCGCGCCTCTCCAGCACAGAGCACAACAGCCCATAGCAATATGCCTGCAGAAAACGTGCGTGCCAACATGCGGGCATGGTACCGGTCAGCATGTTGGCAGTCAAGAGAGGTCCGGAGGCTGTTTTCTGACACAGGGGGCTGGTTGCGGCAGCCTTGCAATCTCGGGGAGACCTGTGCGATTCTCGGCCCTATCAGCTAGGAGGCCCGTATGAAAGAAGTTCGAAAAGTCCATTACGTCAAGGGTGTGTTTGTCTGCCCGAGCTGCCGCCAGTCGTATGTCCAGGAGAAATGGATCGAAGCCTGGCGCGTGCGCTGCCATCGCTGCGAGTATCGTGGAGCCCTCACGGATGTGTCCGTCGAAGAGCGCATGGAAGAGGAAACGTTTCGTCGGTGATCCGGCGCCATTCCTGCGCTTCCTCTCCCAGTCGGTGTGAGTCCATGGGTACCTTCCGTTTCGCGAGTTCATCGCGTCGCTCCCTTGCCATCTCCTTGTTCTGTGCCGTTCTTGTGTTTCTGGTCGGCGGATTCGGCGACATCTTCGCCGAAGAGCCTGCCCCAGTGGTGAAGGTGCTGGTCACCTACCATTCCCGATCCGGCAATACCGAACGGATGGCCGAAGCGGTGGTGGAAGGAGCGAAGAGCGTCGTCGGGACGGAGGTTCTGCTGAAGCGCGTCGGCCAGGTGACGGCGGAGGAGTTGTTTTCTGCCGATGCTGTTGTGGTCGGCTCACCGGTCTATTGGTCCAATATGTCGGGTGAGGTCAAAACCTTCTTCGATAATTGGCAGTTCAAGTTCGGGGTATTCCCAGAATTCAAGATGAAGAATAAGGTCGGCGCGGCTTTCGCTACCGGGGGGCAACTCTCCAGCGGCAAAGAAGTCACGATGCTGACCATCCTCGCCGCGATGCTCGGGAATCAGATGATCGTTGTCAGCGGGGGAGGGGCGTTCGGCGCATCCGCTACCACTGAGGGCGACAGCCCCGGTATTGACAAGAAGGAACTGGCCGACGCCCGCGCCCTAGGCCAGCGCGTCGCCGAAGTTGCCAGGCTCGTTCGGGGCCATTCGGCCCGGTAATCTCTCCGCTCGGTTTCCTCCAAATAACAAGAGAAGGAAGAGGATTGGTCGCTGTTGTGTTCGTAGCGCTATCCGATCTCATTTGATGCGATCAATTTAGGCGGTTGTGGGGTCTGAAATGGCGGGGCGGGCGTCTGAGGGCTGTGAGGCGGCAGGGAGCGCATTCGCGCACCCCTCTTTGGCGAGCGCGACAAATTCCTGGATATTCTTGGCGCAGCGGCCGCAGCAGCCGTCTTTCTTCAGCCCGAACTTCGCCTTCAGCTGGCAGGGAGTGACCAGGCCGCAGCGGCCTGCGTCGCGAACCTCTGACTCGGTGATGCCGTTACAGAGACAGATATACATGGCGGCGAATCCTCCGTCGATGTCCGACTAGATCGATTCTGATAACTGTTCTCAACTGAGATCAGTATAATCTCCCGCCTGACGGCTGTCAAGCTGCCGAATTGAGTCATCTAAAATCTTACCGAGCGACGGGTCGTTGCGTCATTTGTCAATCTTACCCGCCAGACCTGCATGGGGCAGGCTCCAAGGAGGGGGAGGATGGAGACAGACAGCATGGCGCGACGCTCGAAGGCCGAGTATCTGCGGGTGATGTGGCAGCGGTATCAATTAGCCTATCGGCGGACCCGGTCGGCCCTGGTGGACGAAGTGACCCAGGTGTGTGGCTATC
>DJMJ01000006.1 GCA_002435325.1 Nitrospira sp. UBA6493
GAAACCAAAAAGCCGAAAGTCATCCACGGCGGCGGGGACAACTTCACCGTCCTGGGCAAGGACGTCACGTTCAAAGGCGTCGTCCATTTCGAAGGGACCGTCCAGCTCGACAGTTGCTTTGAAGGCGAGATCCACACCACCGGCGTCCTCGTTGTCGGCGAGCATGCGGTCATCCGGGGCACGGTCTCCGTCGGCACGCTCGTCAGCAGCGGGAAGATTCACGGCACCGTGGCGGCCTCCGATAAAGTGCAGCTCCTCAAATCCGCCGTGCAGATCGGCGACGTGCAGACCCCGCGGTTCTCCATCGAAGAAGGCGCCTACTTCAGAGGGCTCACGGAAATGGGGCCCCGCCCGTCGGTGGACGAGTCCCCGGAGCAGCTCACCGCGCTCTCGGACCACTCCCTGTGGCAGGACACGCACCCCCACCCGCTTGCGAAGAGTGAGTCAGACACCACACAGTTGGCCTACGACCAGGTACAGGATGAGCTGATTCGCCGTCCCGCTTTGCGCTGACCGGCTCAGCGCAAAGCGAGGCACCCCGTCAAATGCTGGCAATATCACGAACACTCAGAGGTGAACGAGCGATTGAACTAGGCGACGGAAATACCGGGGATTGAGACGATGGCCGGAAACGGCGCAGCGTTAAAACGGGATACGAATGCCCAATCGGAACTCGTTCGGCACGAGGCTCTGCCCGAACAGGCTGCGAACCGTGGACTCCGTCTGAGAGGACAGGGCGCTACTCACGGACCGGTCCACGTCAGACAGATAGCCGCCACTGAAACCTGCCCCCAGAAACGGCATGACCGTGGTCCCTCCAATCGAATACCGCCCGCTGATAGCGGGAGCCTCGCGACCTATCGGCGAGGATAGGCCTGATACAGGCAGGTTGGGTGGTGCCGGATCAGCAGCCTCGTTCTTGAGGGAATTTTGGCTAACCTTGCTGATGGTCTCCCCCGTCGTGCTAATCACGGGTGAACCACCACTCTCGCCTGCCACCGCATAGGGCAGCACCATCATGGCCATCAGGCCGATCACAGATATGAGCGAAACGCGGTACGTCATATCCTAGCCTCCCTTCGCTCTCTTTTCACCATACAAAGAGAATGACAGATATACAAGACCCGCGCCAGACATGGCCTTCAACATCATCAAGCACTTGGCTCATCCAAGCCTGGTAGCCGTCAATTCTTGTCACCGACCTCTGTTGTAAATATCCCTCTATCGCAGGGCGCATAGCACGAGATCGGACCTGGCCACCCACGCAAGGCCCCTGAGCCCTTCTTCAGAACCGAAAGAAGCATTGGCGGAGAAGTGAGGTTAAGATTTCAAGAAGGGGTAATCGGTATAGCCCTTTTCACCGCCGCCATAGAAGGTGCTTCGGTCATAGCGATTGAGCGGCGCCCCAAGTTCAAGACGGGCGGGCAAATCAGGATTGGCAATAAACAACCGCCCAAAGGCAATTCCATCCGCCAACCCTATGGTGATGGCCTCTTCTGCGCTCTCTCGTTGATAGCCCCCGGCCATGACGACCTTCCCATTGTACAATTTGCGAAAGAGCCGGGCCGTGCTCGGAGCGCCTTCATACACACGATCACTCGCTCCGGCATCCGTTGCGCGCGGTTCGATGAGATGCAGATAGCCCAGCTGCAACTGGTTCAGCTGTTCAATCACGTAGGTAAACAAGCCGAGGGAATCGCTATCGGACATAGCGTTGAACGTGCCATAGGGCGACAACCGGATGCCGACACGCGCACTCCCCCACACCTCGATGACGGCCTTCACGACCTCAAGCACGAGGCGGGTTCGATTGGCTAGACTCCCTCCATAGGCATCGGTCCGGCGATTGCTACCGTCTTGGAGAAATTGATCCAGCAAATATCCATTAGCGGAATGGACTTCGACGCCATCGAAGCCCGCTGCCTTCGCCTGCAGGGCCGCATGACGGTAAGACGCAATCACATCGGCAATCTCACTGACCGAAAGCGCGCGCGGCGTTTCATAGTCCGCCAATTGCCACGAAGTCCTATAGACCTGGCCCTTAGGCGCAATGGCTGACGGCGCGACCGGCAAGCCTTCGTCAGGATGCAGCGAGGAGTGCGAAATGCGGCCCACATGCCAGAGCTGCGACACGATCTTGCCACCCTTGGCATGGACCGCGTCCGTCACTCTGCGCCAACCCGCCACCTGCTCGTCGCTATAAATGCCCGGTGTCGCGGGATAGCCCTTGCCCAACGGGCAAATCTGACTGGCCTCCGTGATGATGAACCCCGCGCTCGCGCGTTGTGCATAATATTCGGCGGCCAAGGGGCCAGGCACATCGCCCGCCCCAGCCAGCATCCGAGTGAGCGGTGCCATGATCACGCGATTTGAGGCGACAATGGCTCCAAAAGTTTCCGGCGTCAATAATGTCATCGTCGATCATGCCCTTTTCGCTGAATGGTTATAGGTGATGAACAAGGCGCTGGCAGGCAGGAAGGACCCCGTCAGCCAGGAGGGGGAGAGGCGAGACACAAGCGATGAACGATATAGCGAGTAGAACTTCTCGGCCAATTGTTCTCGCTCAAGGAAAGACCTCCGGTGCCTCTTCTATTTGCCATAGTTGGCGGGAAAGCTTACCCCTTTCCCCGCGGGAAATCATCAGCCCTGAAGGGCCGTGAGACGTCAAACGTGAACGGTAGAATATGAGGGGGCATGGCCTGGAAGTGCTGAAGGCCGTGCTTGCGGGAAGTGGGAGATCGGCGGGCGCCTACTCGAGACGGCCCGGGATCCGGGCCGTCTCGGTTCGGTTTTCGCTCTATCTCACTTCATCGATCGCTGGGATCACGGCTTGACGACGAGATGCCCGCGCCGGTTCTGCTGATAACAGGCCTCGGAGCGGTCTCTGCAAAACGGGCGCTCTTTACCGTATGCCACGACGGTGACGCGCTCGGGCCTGATCCCCAGCTCCAACAAATAATTGCGGACCGACTTGGCCCGCTTTTCCGCCAGCACGAAATTGTAGGTGGAGCTGCCCCGCTCATCGCAGTGTCCTTCCACGCTCAGACGGGCGGCTGAATGGGCACGCAGCCAGTCGGCATCCCGGGAGAGCGCCTGTCGCGCCTCCTCATTGATGGTCCAGCTATCGTAGCCAAAAAAGACATCTCGCAGACCGGCGGCCGCCGTGGCCGCTTGCTCGGCCCGCATTTCGTCCATTTGCCGCTTCGCGACGGCCGGGTTCGCCTTGGCCACAGCGATACCGGCGTTCGACCTCTCTGTGGAGGGAAACTCGGTCGCCGGAAGATCGGCCACGGACAAGCTGGGCGGTGGCTCAGTCACCGCGGATTCGGCGGTGGTGGTGGTGCCCCCCGACCGGACTCCTTTGCTTGAACACCCCGCGCTCCACACCATCGCACCACCGACAGCCAGCAGGCACATTATCCGAACTGCACGATTCATACGTCCCTCCTTGGTCTAAGCACAATGTGACTTCGCTCTTGTGCTCGTGCGAATTTCCGTTTCGCACTGTGCGAGTGTAGCAATGTGCCAAGGACAGCACAATACGCGAGGCGCGCCGGATGACCCCGAATGAAAGAAGGTCTGCAGGGTTGTACTGGCGTTGAGTCCTGAATTCGTGGGGAAAGAGCGGATAGCTACTCGCGGGGGCGCGCAGCGGGAGCGGAAGC
The DNA here is from genome assembly GCA_002435325.1 of Nitrospira sp. UBA6493. Taxonomy (GTDB): domain Bacteria; phylum Nitrospirota; class Nitrospiria; order Nitrospirales; family Nitrospiraceae; genus Nitrospira_D. The sequence goes on from DJMJ01000006.1 coordinate 3,666, forward strand.
CGGGGTGACTTGCCCCACGTCGAGGAGGATGGCGACCAGCATGTCGCTCATAACGTTCACGCCGGAGCGGGCGCGGGCGATGATCCAGTCCACAGTCATAATGAGAGGAATGGCCGCGACGATGACCTGGTCCGGCAGACCGGCTGCGGAAAGGACGAGCGGCAGAACAATGAGCCCGGCTTCCGGAATGCCGGCGACACCCGCACCCGCGATGATGGAAGCAAGGACGATCAACACCTGACTCGCCATCGGCAGATCGAATCCCAGCGCCTGGGCGAGAAAGAGCGCGGCCATGGCTTCGTAGAGAGTGATGCCGTCGTTGTTGAGGTTCGTGCCGACGCAGGCGGCGAGGCGAGAGGATTGCGGCGACACCTGCATGCGCTCCAGGCACCGGAGGGTGACGGGCACGGTGGCGAGACTGCTGTTGCAAGACACGGCGGTCATGATGGCGTCGGCCCCCTGCCCCAGATAGACCTGCGGGGACTTCTTCCCGACCAGCCAGGCAACGAGCGGATAGTAGAGGAGCGCATGGGCGGCCAGGCCCGCCAGCATGGCCGCGAGAAAAACCCAGAGGACGGAGAAGACGCCGACGCCCGATTTTCCGACGACGTGCGCGACGACGCCGAAGACGGCGAGCGGCACCACTAGAATTATCCAGCCGAGAATCTGCACGAGCCAGGCATAGATGCGCTCGATGCCTCGTACGACCGCTGAGATAATTCCCCCCGCCTGCCCTGACCCACCGTGCACGTATCGCAGGATGGAGCCAAGGACCAGGGCAAGGAGGACGACGCCGATGATGTTATTGCTGGAAAAGGGCTCCGTGATGGTGCGGGGAATATAGGACGCGAGGTCTTCGAGCGGAGTCTGTGAGGTGGTGAGTTTCGCCATTGGCTTGGCGCCCGACACCACATGAAGCAACTCATCGACGTGGCCCACCCAGGCCAAGCCCGGCTGCCAGGTGTTCATGATGAAGAGGCCAATGGCCATGGAGACGGAGACGTTCACGAGGCAGATGGCAAGCAATTTGCCACCCTGACGTAGCGGAATGCTGGTACGGATGAGGGCATCGAGAATCGCAAAAAAGATGAGCGGGATGGCGAGAGTCTTGAGGAGCGTGACGACGAAGAGACCGAGCTTGCCGAGATGCTCGTTGCGCAGACCGCCCAGATAGGGCTCTTGTCCAAACAGTGCGCCCAACAGCGCGCCGACGGTGACGGCGATGAGCACTTGCGAATAGAGCGGCAGCGTGATCCAGCGTCGCAATGTGGCGTGCATGGGTGATCTCATGCGGGCCGTCAGATATATGGCCCCCGGCGGCCACGCGGAGAAGGGAGGGTGGTTCGTACGCGACTGCACCGTGGTGAGCCGGCTGGGACTCGA
>DJMJ01000028.1 GCA_002435325.1 Nitrospira sp. UBA6493
TAAGAATGGGCCGACACTGTCCAAGCTAACCGGAGCCACCTCTCAATGTCTGGCCGTAATGGGTCGAGGTTCCTGGTCCGCTGCTTTCCTCCGACCACAATTTAAGCACGCAAACACTGTGATCGCAAGTCCTGCGTCCAAATCCACAGCCCGTTCCGGCAACATTGATCCGCGGCATTTATCGCATGTCTTCATAATAGTTGAACTATAACATTTCCGATAATGGATAAATATACTGCTTAAGTACTGGATGGCAAGGCCAAGAGGCCCTGTTTCTATATCGGATATAGGTCGTTTGTCCATTATTCTAATGTTGAATAATGATCATCTTGGCGAAAGTTGCCTTGACAGAATTTCAACCCTTCCATAGGATTGTGGTCTGTCTGGAATGCATCCCCTATGTATAGATTATTCTTGGTTCTTCTCCTGGTACTGGTCCTCATTTTTTTGTTGAGGGGCATGTTTCGGGGGACGAAGAGAAAAGATGGTAGGTATCCCGTACAGGGAGACCAGATGGTTCAGGATCCTGTCTGCAAGGTTTTTATCCCAAGAGGGTCAGCGATTGTTCGGCGGATAGATGCGGTGACGCACTGTTTCTGTAGTCAAACTTGTGCGGACGAGTTTCAGAAACAGCAACAGAATTAGCAGCCGGAATAACTATAATCCGATAACTTCTCTTCTTTATCGAACTTGAGGATAATCTGACATTGGTTGGGAGAGAAGTTGAATAACGGTGGACCCGATTTCCCGCCGGCGATGCGGTAATAGGTCCAGGTCTCACCACCGAAAAATCTCGGGGCTTTCCCATCCGGAGTTCCCCAGTTTTTCTCGAACCAGGTTTTGTCTTTCCCCTGGAGTTCAGCCGGCTTGAGCGATGCTTCAAGATAGGGATTGCTTCCGCCACAAGCGGTTAGTGCCAGGCAACCAATGAATAGCCAGATAGATGGACGCATAAGACATCTCCTCAGTCGCATGGGTCTTGAACGCATCAGAAAGCAAATCGTTGACGAGTGAATTCTAACCAGGGGTCGGAGACCTGTCAAACCAAGTCTTGCCGTTGCGGGCCGCGGGCATTCTCCTTACAATGCCGCATCGAATTCGATGAGCGCTTCTTCATTCAGATACGAAAGGATTCGCACATGAAATTCTATCTCGATACCGCGAACGTAAAGGAAATTCAGGAAGCCGCCAGTTTGGGGTTGCTCGACGGGGTCACGACCAATCCTTCGCTTGTGGCGAAAGAGGGCAGAAGTTTCAAGGAAATGCTGGTCGAAATATGTAATATCGTCGACGGGCCTATCAGTGCGGAAGTCGTCAGCGTCGAAGCGGATGCGATGGTGAAGGAAGGAAAAGAGCTGGCCAAGATCCACAAGAATATTGTGGTCAAGGTTCCGCTTATTGCAGAAGGATTGAAGGCGACCAAGCGCATGGCAGCTGAAGGCATCAAGGTGAACGTCACCCTATGCTTCTCACCCACCCAGGCGCTTCTTGCGGCGAAAGCTGGAGCGTGGTGTGTCTCGCCCTTCATTGGCCGCCTCGACGATATCAGTTCCAATGGTATGGAGCTGATCCGTCAAATCCTCACCATCTACAAGAATTACGACTACAAGACTTTCGTCTTAGTGGCAAGCGTACGCCATCCCCAGCATGTCGTCGAAGCGGCATTGGCCGGCGGCCATATTTGCACGATGCCGTTTACAATTTTTCAGCAAATGGTTAAGCATCCGTTAACGGACATCGGCCTCAAGAAGTTCTTGGCCGATTGGGAGGCCCAGGCAAAGAAGTAAGCGTGATGCGCGGGGGCATGGACGGTTTCTTCAGCTCGTCTCGTGCCCTCGCAAACACGGAGTGAAACATCGGCCGCGTCAGTTTCCCCGTAAAGGTATTTTGCTGGCTCGGGTGATAGGAGCCGAGCAATGTGATGTTCCAGGAAAGGGCGTAGGCGACGCCGTGGCCGAACTTCAGTGCAGGGGATGGCTTCGTGAAGCCGGCGGTCTGGCAGGCTCTCAGATAGTGATCGAAGGCGATCTTTCCCAGAGCAATTACCACCCGCGTATGTGTGAGCAGTCTGATTTCTTCCAGTAAAAATCCTTGGCAATGGGCAAATTCTTCCGGCAGTGGTTTATTGTCCGGCGGGGCACAGCGCACAGTTGCGCCGATATAACAATCGGTCAGGACCATCCCATCGTCGCGGTGCGTTGAGACTGCTTGGCTGGCGAAGCCGAATTGGTGGAGTGCGTCGTATAGCCAATCGCCACTTCGATCGCCGGTAAACACGCGTCCTGTTCGATTGCCTCCATGAGCAGCGGGGGCAAGGCCCAACACATAGAGCTGAGCCCGCGGATCGCCGAAGCCTGGAATCGGACGGCCCCAGTAGGTCTCCTGCATAAATTGTCGACGTTTCGTTCTGGCAATGGATTCCCGGTAGGCTACAAGACGCGGACAGGCGGTGCAGCCGACGATTTCCCTATTCAACATCGTGAGCGAGCGCATGGCGGACGCAGTGTAGCATGACAGAGAATATGATTCGTACTTGCCGCGTCTTGCCCTTGCTGTTAGCATGGCGACAGTCAATCTGCCTTCAAGATTCCGCTGGAAAAGAGGAGCGTCACGGATGGAAGGATGTCATGCACGAGTGGGCTATTGGGTCCTGACGGTCCTCCTGGCCTGTGGGACAGGCCAGGTATCGGCACAAACCGGCTCGGTGTCATCGGAGAGCAAAGAGCCGGCCAAGGCAGAGGCGGGTTTCCGAGACCTCATTCTTCCTGAGCCGCTGGAAGGGCAGGTTGAAACGGAAGATCGTCTCGTTATTCTTCCCGAGATCAAGCGCGAAGGCGAACGCTTCTTCCTCAGCGCATTCAAACTGCCCGACAAATTGACTTTTGCCGGCCAGACGATTCCGCTCGATAATTGGCAAGTCCGTGAGCGCATTGAATATGAGTTCTATCAATTTCTGGAAGATCAGGGCGAAAGCATCATTTTGGCAAAGCGCACCGGCCGCTGTTTCCCGCCGGCCGAAAGGCAGTTGGCTGAAAACGGGTTGCCGGACGATCTCAAATACATGTTGCTGGTCGAAAGTAAATGCATCGCGGCGGCCTATTCCAAAGCCAAAGCGTCCGGACCCTGGCAATTCATTCCTTCCACAGGACGGCGCTATCATTTAAAGAGTGACGCGGTTCGTGATGAACGGCGGAGTCTTGAGATGTCGACCGAGGCGGCAATCAAGTATCTCAAGTATCTGAAAGATTTTCAGCAGAACGATTGGTTTCTTGCCATGGCCTCCTACAACGCCGGCGAAGAGCGGGTTCGCAAACTCCTGAAAGAGCAGAAGATCACCGACTATTGGAAGATGCATGGGCCGCGCGAAACGATGCGCTACGTTCCGCGCATCATTGCGGCCAAGGAAATTTATTCACAGCCGGAAAAGTATCTGGGGCTTACCAAGAAAGACCTGTATGTTCCAGTTGATACGGAAACGGTTACGGTGAATGTGAAGGAGGCGCAACGTAACCTCACCTCCATCGCCGAAGAGTTCGGAACGTATTTTCTTGAGCTCAAGATGCTGAATCCGGAATTCAAGAAAGATGTGCTGCCCAAGGGGACGTACCAGATTAAAGTGCCTCGACAGACCTGTCCGAACCGGTGCTTTAAGCAAGACAAGAACCCCTAATCGCCCTCTATGCGTCTTCAGATTCCTGCCTCTCCCGCCCGATCGTTGTTGGGTACATTGATTCAAGCGGGTTTGCAGGCGGCAGATCCTTCCCTCGTGCTTCCCGATAAAGTCCGTCGAAATGGCCACATCCTCCATGTCGGCCGGCGGCGCTACGATCTACAGGCGTTCGATCGAGTGGTGGCAGTTGGTGCAGGGAAAGCCGCCGCTCGAATGGTTCAAGCTCTTGAACGTGTGTTGGGCCCGCGATTGGAAGGCGGGCTCGTCGTGGTCAAGAAAGGCCATCGCGTGCCGACCAGGCGGGTCACTGTCATGGAGGCGGGACATCCTATTCCCGATCGTGCAGGGCTGAAGGCGGCGATGGAACTGCGCAAGCGAGTGGCCGGCTGTAGTTCTCGCGACCTCCTGTTCGTGCTCATCTCGGGCGGGGCCTCCAGCTTGATTCCAGCCCCCGTTCCTGGCGTGAGTCTGGCCGACAAGCAGCGGATGACGGAACAGCTTCTTCGCAGCGGAGCGACCATCCAAGAGATCAATATCGTCAGGAAGCATCTCTCCGCAATCAAAGGGGGGCGACTCGCCGGATCCACTAGGGCCACAATTGTGACGCTCATCTTGTCTGATGTGATCGGGGACGACCTCGCATCTATTGGGTCAGGACCGACTGCGCCGGACCCGTCCAGCTTTCACGATGCTATCATGGTGTTAAAGCGCTATCGCCTATGGACAATTGTGCCGGACTCCATTCGGGAACATTTAACGCAGGGGCGTCGGGGTTTTGTTGCGGAAACCCCCAAGCCGGGTCTCTCACGGTTCAAGCGAGTGCAGTACGAGATCATCGGAAACAACGCACAGGCGTTGGCGGCCATTGAGGCAGCGGCGAGGCATGCCGGGTTTCGCACGGTGCTCTTCTCGACTGCGCTAGTTGGCGAAGCGGCTCAGGAGGGAGAAGATTTTGCTTCCTTGGCCGATCGTCTGGTGGAAGGAAAGGGAATGTTCCGGCGCCCTTGTTGTGTGGTGGCAGGAGGAGAACCGACGGTGACGGTCACGGGGCATGGCAAGGGTGGCCGCGCGCAAGAGTTCGCCTTGGCGGCGGCGTGTAAGATTGGAGGCCTCTCCAACATCTGGATTGCCGCTGTGGGGACCGACGGAACCGACGGCCCAACCGACGTGGCCGGGGCAGTGGTATCCGGAGACACGATGGCGCAGGCGAAGCGAAAAGGAATCAGTCTGCATCGCGCCCTTGTCCAGCACGATGCCTACACAGCGCTGAAGGCGCTCAAGAGCCACGTCGTGACAGGTCCGACGGGAACCAACGTCAATGACGTGTATCTCCTCCTCGCCCTATAGCCTGCGATTAAAATACTTGGGCTCCTGAGAGGTTCGCGCATGCGTTCCCTCATTCTCTGATCAGCAACAAACTGCTAGTATCCTATCTATGATTACTCAGTTCGTGATTCCCGTAGAAGGGTGTACCGACCGATTATTGGCCGGTGGAAAAGCCTGGGGATTGGCCCGCCTCCTGGCGGAAGGCTATCCCGTTCCACCGGGAGTCTGTGTCACCACGAAGGCCTATCGCTGGTTCTTGCAAGATCAGAAGATCGATGCGGAGGCCTTGTGGCAGGAGGTGATTCAGGCCAGCGGGGACGCGCGAAGAAAACGGCTCGCGTCGATTCGCGACCGTATTCTTCAGGTTGCCTTGCCGGACGAGATCCTGAATGCCCTTACGCAAGGGCTCGATGCGCTTCATCAACCTTCCGATCAGCTATGGGCCGTGCGGTCCTCTGCCACTAACGAAGATGCCGCCGATGCCAGTTTTGCAGGGCTCTACCGCACGTCCTTAGCCGTGAGACGGGGGCAGATCGGTGCGAGCATCCAAGCCTGCTGGACATCACTGTGGGAAGATCGTGTGGTGGAGTATCACCAGCGCATCGGACGCGCGGGATCAATGCCGGCGATGGCGGTGATCATTCAGCCGGTCATCCGGGCAAGAGCGGCAGGGGTAGTCTATACCGTCCATCCTGTCACAGGCCGGGCGGATGTGGTCGTCGTGAATGCTGTGCCGGGCCTTGCACAAGGACTGGTGGAGGGCACGATGCCGCCGGATCAGTTCGTGTTGCAGTGGGACTCATCCACCGCCCGTGCCATTGTGCGGGACCGAGTCGTTGCCTCCAAAGATTGCAGGATGCTAGTGGGTGTCGGCGGTATGCAGACGGAATCGATCACCCCGGCGGAGCGCGAACATCCAGCGGCGACGGACGATGAGGTTATGGCACTCGCGCAACTCGCCAAGCAGGTCGAAACGGCCCTGCAGCATCCGGTCGACCTCGAATGGGCAATGGACGCACAGGGGATCTGGCTCCTGCAGGCCAGGCCGATCACCGTTGTGGCCGCGCCTGTGCCGCCATCGTCACACGCCTGCGAATGGTCGCGCACCAATTTCAAAGAAACCATGCCGGAGGTGCCCAGCCCGCTCGGGCTCTCTTTTCTCGAACAGTTCATGGATCTGTTTTTGATGGGACCTTATCGGACACTGGGTTGTCATATTCCTCCAGGCTTGTCGCCCGTGCGGGTTTATTATGGGCGCCCTTATCTCAATGTAAGCCTGATGCATGCCCTGATCGAGCAGCTGCACGGCGATCCGGCGATCTTGGCGGAGCATATGGGCGGGCATACGGTGACCAGGCCGCTGCGGGTGACACCATTGGGGCCATGGGCGATGTCGCGCGCCGGCCTCTTGATTACCTGGTGGATCAACCAGGCCATGCGTCATTCATCACGCTGGTTTGCAGACATGAAGCAGATGGCGATTGAGAATCGTCCCGACCGGGTGCAATCACTTGCGCTGGAAGAGGTGCATGAGCGGATGCGCGCAGCTAACGAGGCGTTTGCGGCACGGGAGATGACATTCGGCATTGCCGGCGGTGTAACGCAATGTCTGCAGGCGCTGGGATATCTGCTGCCTCGCTGGCTAGGCCACGATTGGCGGGGTTTGCTGAACGCGGCGTTGCAAGGGCAAGCCCATGCGATCAGTGCGCAGCAGATTGTCAGGCTGGCGGAGCTGGCCGAGGCGGCGCGCGGTGATGAGCAGGTGCGGCGCTTGTTTGCGGAGTCTCAGTGGGAGGTGCTCATAAGGGAAGCGGCGTTGGCGGGCACAGAATTTCGCCGTCTGTTTGACGAGTATATGGCGGACTATGGCCAGCGGGGCGTCGGCGAGTCCGACATTATGTCTCCCCGGTTTGCCGATCAGCCTGAGTTGGTTCTCGAGGTGTTACGCCGTCACGTCCTGGCCGAAGCGTCTCGCTCGCCGGCCGACATAGTGGCACGGCAGCAGGTCGTGCGGGAGCGGGCTCTTGAGGAGATCCGGTCTCGTTGCGGCTGGCGGGTGCATCGGTGGGCCATCTTCTCCTGGTGGTATCGACGGCTTTGCCGGTTCTTCGCATTGCGTGAGGCGAATCGACACCATCTGATGTATTACGCGGGGGCCTCTCGGAATTTGCTGCTGAGGGCCGGAACGTTGCTGGTGCGGGAAGGCGTGCTTGAACAGAGCGAGGACGTCTTTTTTATCCGCGTGGAGGAGCAGCATGATCTGCTGCAGCTTGCCGCACGGGATTGGCGGGCCTTGGTGCAGTCGCGGAAAGAGGAGCGCAGGGCAAACGCGCGCATCTCGGTGCCGGATATTCTGATGGATGAGGATGGTGCGCCGCCGCTCGATCGTTCATTGGCGACGGGATCGCGGTGGCGCGGGATTCCAATTAGCGCAGGGATCGCCTCAGGCCCAGTCTGTCTTATCACAACCAGCGCGGATTGGAAGAAGGTGAAAGCAGGCGATATCCTGGTGGCGCCCGTCATCGATCCTGGCATGGCGCCGTTATTCGGGATTATTGCTGGATTGGTTGCCGAGATGGGCGGTACCTTGTCTCATGGCGCGATCATCGCCAGGGAATATGGGTTGCCGACCGTCGCGAACATTCCTGGCGTAACCGCGTCGTTGCAGGATGGCGAACTGGTGTCCATGAATGCGACAACCGGCGAAGTATGGAGGCCGGAGCCATTCCCATCGTGGAGAAACACCGATAGGGCCAAATGACATCGGTGCATTTTTAGAGTTGAACTTTTATAGTATTTTCCGTACCCTCCCCAAAGTCTATCCCCCCAAAGATTGACGCTGAAACGTTATTTCGCGTGCGGGGCAGGTGGGTTCCCCAGGTTCACGCGGAGCGCTCTATGGATATCAGCGCATTAATACTGGGAATTCTGGTCGGCCTGTTTCTTGGCGCGATGACCAGTTGGTTTCTGGTGTCCAGCCGAGCGTCCCGGCAATTCCAACAACAGGCGGTCGAACAGATCGGGCGAGCCGAACGGGCCGAATCGCTCGCGGCTGAGTTGCGGCGTCAATCCGAACAGGATCGCCTGGAAGGGGAGCGCCTTCGGGCCGACCTGGCGTTGGCGCAACAGGCTCGGGCCGCTTCCGATACCCGGGTCGAAGAAGCGCAGCGGAACGTGGCCGAGCAAAAGCACTTGCTGGATCAGGCGCGCCAGCAGCTACTGGAATCGTTTCAAGCGCTGTCGAGTGAAGCCCTCAAGCAAAACAACCAAGCCTTTCTGAATCTCGCCCGCGTGTCGTTTGAAACGCTGCAAGCCAAAGCCGAAGGCGATCTCTCGCAACGACAGCAGGCCATCGATAGCCTGGTCAAGCCGCTGCACGACTCACTGCAACGCTACGATGAACAGATGCGATTGCTCGAACAATCGCGTCAGTCGGCCTATGGCGGGCTGGACCAGCATTTGAAATCCCTGGCGGAGTCGCATCAGCGGTTGCAGCAGGAAACGGGCAATTTGGTCAAGGCCCTCCGTGCCCCGACGGTGCGCGGGCAATGGGGGGAGATCACGCTGAAACGGGTGGCCGAACTCGCGGGCATGGTCGATCATTGCGACTTTGTGGAGCAGGAAACCGTGACTGGCGACGAGGGGCGGTTTCGGCCTGACATGGTCGTACAGCTGCCGGGCGGGCGCCAGATCATCGTGGATGCCAAGACGGTGTTGGCCGCCTATCTCGATGCCCACGAAGCGCAAGACGACGTCGTCCGGGCCGAAGCCTTGCGCCGCCATGCGGAGCAGGTGCGGAGCCGGATGGACGAGCTGTCACTGAAAGCCTATTGGAGCCAGTTCGAGCGGGCGCCTGAGTTTGTCGTGCTCTTTCTGCCGGGCGAGCAATTTCTCGGCGCGGCGCTGGATCAGGATCCGCGCCTTATGGAAGAAGGGTTCGCGCGCGGCGTCGTCCTGGCCACGCCGGCCACGCTCATTGCCCTGTTACGGGCGGTGGCCTATGGCTGGCGGCAGGAACAGTTGACGGCGCATGCCGAAGAGGCCGGGAGGCTGGGCAAGGATCTCTATGAGCGGATGGCGGTCCTGACCGAGCATCTGAACGATGTGGGCCATGCATTGGGCAAGAGCGTTTCCGCGTACAATCGCGCGGTGGGATCGCTGGAAACGCGTATTTTGCCGGCGGCCCGCCGGTTCAAGGAACTGGGGATTTCGTCGGAGAAGGAAATTCCGGTTCTGGAACCGGCCGAGCTCTTGCCCCGCAAGTCATTGCCGTTTGAGACGGAGTAAAGGAGTGTCCATGACTGAAGAGCAGGCAATGGTGGAGGAATTTCACCGCAAGTTCGAGATCGTCGTGCGGAAGAGTCCCACCGAAATGAGTGCAGAAACGAAAGGCCTCCGTATCCGTCTGATTCAAGAAGAGTTCGATGAATTGAAAGAGTCGATGGACGCAGGAGATTTGCCTGCCATCGCCAAGGAAATGGCGGATTTGCTCTATGTGGTATACGGGACGGCCGTGTCCTATGGCATCGATATGGACCCGGTGTTTCGTGAGGTGCATCGGTCGAACCTGAGCAAGATCGGTGGGTATAAGCGGGCCGACGGGAAGTGGGTGAAGCCGCCGACCTATTCGCCTGCTCAGGTTGCGCCGATTCTTGCCGCGCAAGCAGAGGCTCCGGTCGAAACTGACAGGACGGCAGGAACCCTCACGGAGATTACGAGACAGATATGAGCACTCGGCATTGTCCGCATTGTGGAACGCCGTTCGTACGAGCAGTGGCGCCGTCAGGGGCGACGGATCGCGCGTTGCGCTGGTTCAACGTTATTCCGTTCCGGTGCCAGCTCTGCACCCATCGGTTTCGCGCGGCGTCAGGTCCCGGCGGGGCGAGTGCGATGGGGATTGATCGGCGTCAGTTTTCGCGGCTTGCGACCTCCATGGAGGCGCGGATTCTTGACCCGAGCGAGGTGAGCGGGGCCACACGAGTACCCGATATCTCGATGGGCGGCTGCGCCCTCTCCGATGTGCGGTTGCCGAAAGGGTCTTTTCTGTCGTTGGCCTTGAAGCCCATGTCCGACACCGATGAGATTCAGGTGAAGGCCGCCATGGTCTGCTCTGTCAGGCCGGATTCCGTGGGGGTGCGGTTTCTTGAACTGCAACCTGATGCGCAACAACGGTTGAGCCATGTCGTGCTGGGGCTATTGGTCGGCCAGAGTCATCAGCCAACGCGGTATTCCTAACGCTTCCGATGCCCCTACTTTGAGCGTGAGCGGCGTGTCGTAGAGGTCTTGCTTCGGGATGCCAGCATATTGTCGATGAGCCGTACGGAGCCGATGCGGATGGCACCGAGCAGCACGGCCTGTGAGGTGACGGTCTGGAGCGGTTCCAGCGTCTGCGGATCGCAGACGGCGAGGTAGTCGATGGCGGCATCGGCGTGCCGCCGGAGCGTTTCCTTCATGATGGATTGAATCCGCGCTCCATCCTGTATCCCTCCACGAATTGCGGCAACACCGGCCTGCAAGCTCTTAAAGAGGACCGGAGCCGCGGCCCGCTCTTCCGGAGACAGATAGACATTGCGGGAGCTCATCGCCAGCCCATCCTGTTCACGCACAGTGGGATGCACGATCAGTGTTACCCCGAGGTTCAGATCGTCGATCATCCGGCGTACGAGCGCGGCCTGTTGAAAGTCCTTCTGCCCGAACAGCGCCAGATCCGGCCGGACCATGCCGAAGAGTTTGGTGACGACGGTGGCGACGCCTGCAAAGTGATGGGGCCGGACAGCCCCTTCCCAGAGGCGGGAGATCTCGGGAACGGTCACGGTTGTTTGAAAGCCCTCGGGATACATACCGGCCGCAGTGGGCTCGAAGCAGATATCGACGCCTTCCTGCCGGCATAGGGTCCGGTCTTTGGCGATGGGGCGAGGGTATTTCGACAGGTCTTCGGCCGGGCCGAACTGCGTGGGGTTTACAAAAATGCTGACTACGAGCGCGTCGCATTTTAGCCTGGCCGCGCGGATGAGAGCCCGATGCCCGTCATGCAGCGCGCCCATCGTCGGGACGAAGCCGATCGTGACGCCTTCGCGCCGCAGTCCGAGACTCCAGGCCGTCATGGCCTTGGGGGAGCGAAGAATCTTCATGATCCTGGCGGCGGGCTGCAGGCCGGGCGCGAGCCGTAGCGAGTGGAGGGTTGCGGAAAGAGCAGCCGCACTTCAGACTGCTTCCCAGCCTCGATCAACAATTGGCTGACCGTGCGTTGCAAGGTGGGGTGGACCAAGAGGGGATCGAGTTCGTTCAAGGGCATTAGGACGAAGCGCCGTTGATGCAGCCGGGGGTGGGGCACCACGAGATCCGGTTCATCGATGATGCGCTGGCCGTAGAACAGGATGTCCAGATCGAGCGTTCTGGGGCCGGAGCGGTTGTCTTCGTCCCGTCCCAATGAGCGTTCGATCTCGCGCAGGACCGTCAGCAGGCTGCGCGGCGTGATATCGGTCTCCAACTGCACCACGCCGTTCAGAAACCAGCCGTCTCCGGGCTGGGCATGGTCGTTCACCGGTTCGGTTTCGTAGAGCAGCGATACGCCGGAGACTTGCGAATGCGGGAGCAGACTCAGGAGCGTGACCGCCCGATCGCAGAAATCGACACGATCTCCGACGTTAGACCCGAAGCCGATGAAGACCGTTTCTCTCATGAGCGTATCTCGTCAAACTTGAACGGTGAATCGGTGTCATAACAGGCTCTGATCCGTTCACCGTTCACGTCTTGCCTATTAGGTGTACGGTATTAGAATCCCACCTTCTTGATTCGGTCCACCGCTTCCGCCAAGCGTTCTTTGGTCGTGCAGACGGTCATGCGGATATAGCCTTCGCCCGGCGCGCCGAAGCCGTTTCCCGGCGTCGTGACGATGCCGGCCTTTTCCAGCAGATGCGCGGTGAAGGACGCCGAGGTGTAGCCCTTCGGCACCGTCACCCAGATGTAGAAGGCGGCGGGCGGCGCGTCCACCTCCAATCCGAGTTGCTTGAGCCCGGGAATGAGCGTGTCGCGGCGCTCCTGATAGATCTTCCGGATGCCGTCGGTGACGGAATCGTCCAGGCCCAGCGCCGTGATGCCTGCGGCCTGCACCGCCTCGAACACGCCTGAGTCCAGCTGGCTCTTCACCTTGCCCAGCGCGGCCAAGACGGTCTTGTTGCCGACCACGAACCCGAGACGCCAGCCGGTCATGTTGTAGGTCTTGGAGAGGGAGTGAAATTCCACGCCGACATCCTTGGCGCCATCGACTTCCATAAAGCTCGCCGGGCGCTTTCCGTCGTAATAAATTTCCGAGTAGGCCGCGTCATGGCAGATGATGATCTGGTTCTCCTGCGCGAATTCGATGGCCCGTTTAAAGTAGTCCTTCGTCATGATGACGGAGGTCGGGTTGTTCGGCGAATTCAGCCACATCAGCTTGGCCTTCTTCGCGACATCTTTGGGGATTGCGTTGAGGTCCGGCAGGAAACCGTTGGCCTTCGTGAGCGGCATGATGTGCGACACGCCGCCTGAAAAGCTCGTGCCCACCGGATAAACCGGGTAGCCGGGGCTTGGCACCAGCACCGCATCGCCCGGATCGATGAACGCGAGGTGGATGTGGCCGATTCCTTCTTTCGACCCGATCAAGGTCAGCACTTCATCAGCCGGGTTGAGCGGCACATTGAACCGCCGCTGATACCAGTCTGCTACGGCTTTCCGGAACGACAGCATCCCTTCGTATGAAGGATATTGATGGTGCTTGGGGTTCTTGGCGGCCTGCGCAAGGCTCTCGATGATCGGAGCCGGGGTCGGCAAATCGGGATCACCGATGCCGAGGTTGATGATATCGACGCCCTTGGCGATCGCCTCTTGCTTCATCTTATCGATGGCGGCGAACAGATAGGGGGGCAAGGTCTTGATACGGGTTGCGACTTCGATAGGGAAACCAGCCATGTTCGATCTCACTCCTTGTGTGGGGATAGCATTCAGCCGTCAGCGCTCAGCCACGATCGGATAGCAGAAGGCTGACTGCCGATAGCATACGGTTCAGGTTGGGTAGAGTACTTCAGAGAACGGTTGGCAATCAACGTGTCGGAGCCAGCAGGTGTCCAATGAGCCGATCGGCGATCCGGTGAAGCGGCGGGAGCTGCGGCAGGGCAATGGCTTTGACTTCCGGGGGCGTCAGCCGCGCGTTCGTCAGGTCAGGCGCACATTCCTGGCAGAGGGCGTCGATGCCCTGTTCTTCCATCTCCAGATGAAAGAGGAGGCCATAGGCGAGCGCCCCGAAGCGAAAGGCCTGGAGCGGGGCAATCACTGAACCAGCCAGCGGGATACAATTGTTCGGCAGATCGAAGATTTCACCGTGCCATTCGAAGACGTCGAAGGAATCGGGCAGGGTGCCGAACACCGGATCCTGCTTCGCCTCGGGCGTGAGGCTGATCGGCGTCATGCCGATCTCCAGCGCCTTGCCTGAGCGCACTGTGGCACCCAATGCTTTCGCCATGAACTGGCTGCCCAGACAAACGCCGACCACCGGCGTCCCATTCAGCAGCGCGGAGCGAATGAAGGCGGTTTCCTCCGCGATCCATCTATCCGAATCGTTCACCGACATCGGCCCGCCCATGACGATCAGCAAATCGCCAGTGTCTTTCGGCAATCCGTCTTGGGGGACGAGATGGCGGTCGAGACTCACGCCGCGACTTTTCAGAGCCGTTGCAAAGGCCCCAGGACCTTCAAAGGGAACATGTTGGAGACAGACGGCGCGGGACATGATGGCCTAAGCATGGATCGTGGAGAAATAGCTCTCAACCGAGGCTTTCGCCGGAAGGATACATACACTGTCTCTGATTCAGTCGGCAAGCAGGTCGTGGGTTTCCTCCCTCTTCCTTCATAAATCTTCACCGTCTCCTCTTCAGCTTCCCGCCCCATCTGCCGAAAAGTAAGGCATGACGACTGAGAGTCTCTATTCGGTTACTGGATTTGAACAGGCGTTATCCGGAGTGAGACCCCCTGATTCTCCACGGTATACGGTGTGCCAGCGGCTGCGGTCCGGTTACCATGCCCTGTGGTACCGCCTGAGCGACCAGTTGCGCTGGTCTCGCGGGATCTACCGCGAACAACCGGCCGGTCAGTTGTTAACCGAGCTGAGCAACAGTCAGCGGACGAGAGTGGCGGTGCTTCGCCGGCAATTTGGAGTCGAGTTCGAGCGGCAGTGCCATGCGCTGACGGCGCTCAAGAACTACGAGTATCTCGACCTGCTCGCGCAAACCTGGACCGACTGGGGGATGTCCCGGCCGGCCGGCGGCGTGGTGCATGATGTCGGGTCTTCGAATTTCTGGTATGCCCGCGCGCTCCGTGCTTTCTTTCGTCCGACGACATTGACTGGCATCGAGGTGGAAGGGTATCGGATTTATCCCAATGGGTATAGCCGGTGGGATTATGCCCAGGGCTACGTGCAGGGCTTGCCGAGAACGAAGTTTGTCGTGGCCGACTATGCGAAGTATGTCGAGCCGGCGGATACGATCATCTCCTGGTACCCCTTTGTGACGCCGGCTCCGGTCTTGGCCTGGCGCATGCCGTTGGGGCTCTTTGCGCCGCAGGCGCTCTTCTCCCGCATTGCGTCGAATCTCAATCCGAGCGGCCTCTTTGTCATGATCAATCAGGGGCCGAACGAAGCTGCCTGCGCCGCCAGATTCTGCCGTAAGGCGGGTTTGGTGTTCCGCCATTCGACGGAGGTGCGCACAACTCTGCGGGCGAGGCCGATGCCTCCAATTATTACGTGTTGGAGCCGCTGCTAGCGGTTTCGCGCGGCCCTACGATACAATCCATGGCTATGCAACACTCTATCAAGACAGTTGAAGATCTTCGGTGGCTCATGGCCCACACAGGCGGGTTTCGCTCGGGCTATGTCACGGATCTGCACATGAGCAAGCGCCGGCTCTTCGACGAGGAGACGGGGCGGGACGTGCTGGCCGATACGACCGTGACCATTACGATTCGCTATCAACTGCGTGGGATGGTGCGGGTGGCGAAGCTGGTGATGAACGGGATCACGGACTTTTCTGTATTTGAGCAGGAAGGCGCCGACTGTTCTTCGCTGAGCGTCATCCAGGCGGAATGTACCTCCGGCCGATTGCGTTTCTGGTTCGATCCGCAAGGCGAGCTCTATGCGGTTTGTGAAGAGGCGCACTTTGAAGAAGTGGCGGCTCCGCTATTGCCGGTACAGCCTCTTCCAGAGCTGGCCCGGTGGACGTTTCAAGGCCAATCGTCCGATGGGCCGACGGTTTCCTGGCTGTTAACCGAGCTGGAGCAAGCCGGGGTGCCCTGTTCCTGGGTGGCGGCAAAAAAGCGGCGCATCAGCGATTCATTGATGCGCTGGGAGGGAGATCTCACGCCAGACAGCGAGCCCGATGACGCGCAACTCCATGCGGTGCGCGTGATGGCGTATGGCACGCAGGATGGGGAGGGATTCGGAATCGTCTTGCGGGCGCTGGGCGAGCAGGATCGGCGGGTGAGCCAGGTGCTGGCCTTGCTGGCCGACCGGATTACGCAGCGCTATTCCGGCACCTGTCTGGTCGGGACGACGATGATTCCCGGACGGGAGTGGGAGTATTGGCGCGCGCGCAATGGGCCCTTGCCCAACTAGCCAGGCATGGCGCGCAATCGGCGAAATTAGTGGGAATGGCCGTTGACCAAATGACCGTTGCCGTTGGTGTGGTGCTCCCCGGCGTGTCCGTTCCCGTTGAGATAGGTGCCGTTCCCGTTCTTCACCGTATGGCCGTTCTTCGCATTCACACATTCCACCAGCGCCCAGAACCGCAGCGGGTTTACGCTCTGTTTTCTGGCGACGTGCAACGAAGTCCCCTCTAACACGGTATTGAGCGACAGATCTGTCCGCCAGCCGAGATGCTTCGTGATCGGCGAGATCACCTTTTCCATCGCCGCGATGATCTTATTGCCGTTGCTGAAGTGGTTGAGCATGATGATGCGGCCGCCGGGGCGGCAGACGCGGATCATTTCGTTCACGACTTTGCGATGGTCCGGCACGGCGGTGACCACGTAGGCGGCGACGACCGTGTCAAAGCTGTTGTCGGCAAATTCCATGGCGCCGGCATCCATCCGTTGCAGCTGGACGTGGGTCATCTGGTGCCGTTCAGCCTTCACCTTGGCCTGTTCCAGCATGCCCTCAGAAAGATCAATCCCGACAATCCGGCAATGACGCGGATACATCGGGAGAGCCAGGCCGGTGCCCACGCCCACCTCGAGAATGCGTTCGTCGGGCTGCACGTTCAAGTTCCGAATGGCGGATTCGCGCCCTTCATGAAACACTTTGCCGAAAATTTGATCGTAGACGCCGGCGTACGAGGTGTACACCCGTTCGACTTTCTTTAAATCCATGTGTCCTCCGACCCCAGAGGGCTCCGGACTCCTCGCGGCCTGTTGAGGCAGGCCCGCGCAGAGAAACGAGGCGCCAGTGGGGAAATACAGAAGGCGGAAGCACGACACGAGGTGAGATGCCCGCCCAGATTACAAAACGGGGGTACTGTAGCCAAGTCCCCAGGCTCAGTCAACTTCTTCTTGTCTTGCCGACGAGGTCTCCGGATCCGGACGCCAGCGCGGCGGGGCTATCGCGGCGCGGCTTGATTCACGGCCGATTCCTGTGGGATAGGTACGCATCATGATTTTGGCGGGATTGTTTGCCGGCGCGTTATTTCTCGGGCTCCTGATCGGGGACCGGCTGTATTTTCGCACGCTCTCGCTCGAGGCGAGCCGGTACGGGTGTCGCGTGGGGCGCGGGGAGCATCGGCTGGATTCGCTGACCCCGGCGCAGATTTATGCCCGGTTCGATGCGCTGGGCATTCTCGCGTTGCATAACGGGGTGGCCCGACTGTTTGCCGATGCCCAGCGTATTTTGTTGCGCCCGCGTTATCCGACCCTCTGGGCGTTTCTGTGGATCTGGCCGATGAAGGTGACCATCGACCTCCGCACAGAGGGTGGGGCGGTTGTCTTATCCTCGACGAAACGCATGCCCTGGTGTTCCGCGATCCTGACCGGCGCCTGGTTTGCCATCGTGGGGCTCGGCACCGTTGCAACCTTGATCAGTTACGGGATCGAGGGGGGCTTA
Organism: Nitrospira sp. UBA6493; assembly: GCA_002435325.1. Classification (GTDB taxonomy): domain Bacteria; phylum Nitrospirota; class Nitrospiria; order Nitrospirales; family Nitrospiraceae; genus Nitrospira_D. The sequence goes on from DJMJ01000028.1 coordinate 17,118, forward strand.
TCCAGCTCGGGCGACGTGCTGATGGGCGCGGGCATTTTTACCCTGGGCGCGTTCTTCTTCTTTTCCGGTCTGGTGACGGTGGTGATGGCCTACCGGATGGAGAATAGCCGGCTGGCGCGTGTGTCCCAGGAACTGTACGAGGCCCTGACGGGTGCGGCGCCTGCTCCTGCGACTACGCGGTAAACAATCCTAAAAAGTGGTCGTACTCGGCGGGCAGGGCGATGGCGGCCCGGTTGCGGGCCAGTCCGGCAATGATGCCGCGATGCTTCTTGCCGAGTCCGGACGTGTCGAAGGCCGTCCGGAACTGCTGCCATTTCGCAGCCGAATCAGCCGCGATCCTGGCTTGCTCTTCTTTCGGAAGGGCATGGACGGCGGTCGTCAACGCGCGAATCGCCTTCTCCACGCTTTCATAGGGCGGGGCCAGTTTCAGCTGCGCGTAAAACGTTTCGAGGTGCGCCCGAAATTCCTCGCGCAGATCGTGTAGCTGGGTGGATGGTGGAGAAATCGGTTCAGACATTGTGCTGCGGCGAATGATACGGCATGATAGCGTGATCTGACAACAGGCGGCTCGGTATTATCGGCATTATTCTACGCAAGGAGGTCAGGATGAGACGTATGCAATGGGTGGCACTCTCGTTTGCGAGTTTGTTGGTATTGGGCGGCTGTTCGGGCCATCACCATCACCACGGGATGATGGAGGGCGGCAAGAGCGACGCCTATTGGCAGAAGGGGCAGCAGGACATGGCGGGCTTGATCGACCGCACCGTGAAAGACCCGGAGAAGGCCAAGCAAGTGAACGCCATCGTCGGCGAGATCGTCGCGGAACTGAAGGCGGGCCGCGAGCGGGAGCGCACGGCGCATCGGCAGCTCTACGCGCTCAATGCCAATTACGCGGCGACGCCGGAAGAGTTCACCAAGGTGATGGACGAGGCCAATAACCAGCGCATGGGCACCTCGTCGAAGATTCTCGGACTGCGCTTCAAGATGAAAGATCTGATGACGGCCGACGAGTGGAAGGCATTGTCCGATAAAATGCTGTTGTACAGCAGCCGGTATCAGCACGGGAGCGAAGGCCCGAAGACAGGATACTAGGTTTTTGCCGGCGCGGCTGTGAGCGGCATGGGCGCCCAGCTCGTGCCGCCGTCGGTCGAGTGGTAGAGGCCGCTGCCGTTGGTGCCGACAAAGAGGTCTTGGGGATTCTTGGGGCTCATGGCCAGCGAACGGATGTTCAAGGACGTGAGCCCCGCATTCATCGCCTGCCAGGTTTTCCCGCTATCGGGACTTTTCCAGACCCCGCCCGGTCCGCCGAGATACAGCTGAGCCGGTTGTGCCGGGTCAATCAGCAGGCTGCTGACAAAGGGATCTTGCAGCCCTTGGCCGATCCGTTCCCATGATTGCCCGCCGTTCGCGGTGCGGAAGAGGCCTTTGGTCGTCCCGGCATAGACCACGTCCGGCGTGACCGGATCGATGGCAATCGCATTCACCCCCAGCGCCATCGCGCCCATCAGTTCCGTCTCGGGGATGAGGCCGGTGTTGATCTTCTTCCACGAGGCCGCGCCGTCGTCCGATCGATAGACGCCTCCGGTGGTGCCTGCGTAGAGGATGCGGGGATTTGTCGGGTGAATGGCGATCGACACGACAATGTGCACTTCTTTCATGCCCGCCATCCGCTCTTCCCATTCACGCCCGCCGTCTTTCGTGGAGAAGACGCCCACGGTGGTGGCGATGTAGATCTGCTCGTGATTGGTTGAATCAAACACGAATTGATTGATAAAAGAGACGTGTTCCTTGAGCCCGACGTTGTGGGGAAGCCAATGCTGCCCGCCGTCCGGGCTCTTGTAGACGGCGTCGGCCATGGTGCCGGCATAGATCGTAGCCGGAAACTGCGGGTCGATCGCCAGCGTCGTCACGCGGCGCGCGCTGAAACTCGGGAACCGCTCCCATGACGCACCGGCATCGCGGGACTTGTAGACCGCGTCGTTCGTGGCGACGTAGAGGATTTGCGTACTGGTCGGGTGCAGCGCGATCGAGACAATCGACTCGCTCTCTTTCTCGCAGCCGAGGCTGAAGAGGAGAAGGGCAAGCGACGCCAATCTGAATGCGGTACGAATCAGCATGACAGGCCTGGACCTAATCATAGGCGTTGTTGTTGAGTCAAGAAGAAGGGGAGGGGAGGGAGGCGTGGTCTGGGTGATCTCCCTTGCTCGCGCCCCGCGCACGCGGGATCAATCGAAGTATCAAATTAGGGGCGGTGCTCGGTTCATGCGCGCAGTGGGAAACCACCCAGGCCACGCCTCGAAATGATGACAAAGAGAGTAACGTGAGGGGGAAGGAAGGTGAGGAGCCGGCCGGCAAGTCTCTGTGCTCGGGGAACGCGCGCAGTGGAGACTCCGCCAGCCGCCTCGCTGAAAGGGGGAATAATGGAGAGCCTTTGTTCTAACTGGATCTATTTCATGGGTGGTGTTATGCAGATCCGCAAAACACCCGTGATAAGGCGTCAATCGGGCACAACTCATTGAACGCGCGTCGGCTATGGCGTATTGTTCACGAACTAAAGCAGCGTGTTATACGGACAGAAATGGGCAGGTCCCGCTCTTATGCGGATCGGCCCCAACATTGTTATTTGCTTCAATGGAACTCTGAGACCATGTAGCACAACTTCGAGAATCTCAAAGCACACATCCTGCCATTGTCCGAGTCGTCCACTTTTCACGTAGCAAAGACCGAATGGAAGCTCGTTGGAGTCGAACTGCACGATGACTGGGACAACTGTCCGTGCGGCAAGGAAATCAAAGAAATTTGCTTCATCGAAAACCAGCGGAACGGTAACCGCACTCATGTTGGCAACGTCTGCGTCGATCAATTCATTGGTATCGAAACTGGCAATCTATTCGCGGGACTGAAGCGGATCGTGATTGACGAAAGGGCAAATGCAAGCGAAGACCTCATCGAGCATGTTTTTCGTTTGGGATACATTTTCGAGAACGAATACAAATTCCTCATGGATACTCGACGGAAGCGTAACTTATCCGACAAGCAGGTCGGTTGGAAAATCAAAATCAATCGCAGAATCATCAACAAGACAGTCGTGCGTCAGAATTGCAAATAACAAAGCGGTCAACCCGAGCGGCGGTTCAGGCGTTTTTGAAATCAGAGGTTCTTGGCAGCCGCCGGGTTACCCTGGTCGTTAGGCCAACAGATTTTGGAGAACTATCAAATGAAAATGGTTTACTTCTCTCTCGCTATTCTACTGGCAGGTTGCGCATCAAACTCAGGGGTTATTCCTATTGGGCCAGACACGTTTATGGTTTCTCGCCAAGCCGCTACTGGTTTTTCAGGTTCTGGAACCCTGAAAGCAGAAGCGTTTCAAGAGGCAAATCAATATTGCCTGAGTCAACACAAGAAGCTGCAAGTGGTAAATACAACTGAGGCTCAGCCTCCATTCGTTTTTGGCAATTTCCCAAAGGCGGAAGTGCAGTTTATGTGCCTCGACGCCAACGATTCTGAGCTTGTCCGTCCGAAGCTGAGGAAAGAGGCTGATACCGTAATTGAAATCCGGAAGTAGGACTATGGCTCCGATCAAGCGACCTAATATTGCGGTCGAGAGGGACGCTCTGCAAATGGGCTTCGCCCTCACGCTCTGCGTCCCTCTCCTTGAACTTTAGAACGCTCCCCATGGAATACTTATCGCTGTCCAGAAACAAGCAGAGGGGGCAGGCCCCGGTTATGTCTCACGTAGACAGACAGCCGCGTTAGTGCATCTCGTTCAGCATGTGGGTCACGGCGGTTTCCAGCGTCGGCAGCTTGTGCTGAACGACATCCCATACGATTTCGCCGTCGATCCCAAAGTATTCGTGAATCAGAATATCTCGAAGCCCGGCGATCTTTTTCCAGTTGATACCGGGAGCACGCTTGCGAGCGTCATCGGGGAGGTGTTTCGCGGCTTCTCCGATCACTTCCAGATTTCGCACAACCGCATCAAAGGTTTTGTCGTCTTGCAGGAAGTCCTGAAGAGAGAGTCCACTCGTATACGATTTCACTTTCAGGATTGCGGAAAGAATGTCTTCGAGGTAGACCCTAAAGTCCCTGGGCATAAACGGTTTCACGTTGGATGGTGGAGCGGAGCCGGGGCTTGATCGTGTTGGCCAACACGAGATCGACTCGGCATCCGAAAAGGTCTTCCAGGAAGGTCTTGAGGTCCATATAACCGTCGAACGACTTTTCCGTGAATTCAACGACGAAATCCAGATCGCTGCTTGGCGTGGTTTCCCCCCGAGCGCAGGAGCCAAAGAGCCCTAGTCGGCAGACGCCGAACCGCTTAAGCGTGTCCCGGTTTTTCTCAAGGAGCGTGAGCACTTCTGCGCTGGTCCGTATCATCATGCGATCTTTCTCGCTTATTGCCGGCAGAGTTCGCCCATAGTGTCGCCTCGCCGATCAATTAAATCAATTCCACAGTAATGCTTTTCCCCCTATCCTGCAAGGAGAAGATGTGGTTGCGATCGACTTCTGCCGTCGCCAAGTTCGGGGGGGGGGTAGGTATAGATGGTGAATCGCATGAATCCATTGGCCATGCAGACTAGCGCAATGCCACTCAACAACTTGTCACATCTTCTTATCAATGCGCTCCGCATAGCCCGTCAATTCGACGTAGCCCTGGCCTATAACCGCTTGGCCTTTTTCGGTTCCCTCCACCGAGACTGCTCCCTCCCAATAGGTGACTTGCGTGCTGCGGCTTGTGCGTAACTCCTGATCGGCCAGGAGTGGGGTCAATTTCAACGAGAGGTCGAGTGAGGGAATCGCAACCTGCCAGCGGTGGGGATAGGTGGCTTTGCTCGCCGGGCTGGTCCAGGTATCGAGGGGCGTCAGTTGGATGTCCGAGGCAGACAGGTGTTGGGTGTGGCCGTCAGGGAAAACGAGCGTGCCGCTGGAGGCTGGGTCGGACGAGCCATCGGCTCGGCGCAGGCGGTAGACCATCAGTTCCCGGTTGTCGGCGAGTTGTATGCTGAACCAATCCCATCCAACGAGATCCGCGCTCAGGTCCGCCGAGCCGAACTCGTGGTCCATCCAACTGGTGCCGGTCACTGTGTAGGTCTGTGTGCCGAGGGTAAGGGTGCCTGCGGTCTTGAGGCGCGTGAAGGAATAGTAGTGCGAGGCCTGGCCTGCCGCCGCGCCTTTTTTGCTGATACCCTGCTCGCCATGAATGACCAGCGGCTTAAGGGGAGAGAGTGTCAGGGAGAGTGCCATGCCATCGGCTCGCGCATCGAGAGTCTGCTGATCGTCAGGCTTCTCAGATGATTCAGCGCGCCATTGGTCCAGCCAGACGCGCAGATGGCCGGAGTCGGCACCGGCCTTGCCCAATCCGCCGCGGCTGATTCGATCACGAAAATGGAACTGTTCTTTGGACACATCGGTGATGGCGACATGCGCAAGATAGAGTTGATCCACAGACCAGCGGGAGGGCTTGGTGTGGATCTGATCCGGCCGGATGCCGCGCCGGAAAAAGGTGAGTTCGTAGCCGAAGCGGCGGCCCTCTGCCGTCTCCAGATGGCCAGTGTAGTACCACCATTCGGTGCGGAAGGCCTCGTGGGCTCCGTGGTCGCGCGGAAACTCATAGCGATAGCCTTCTTGGGCAAACCGGAACGAGGTGTCAGAGTTGTCGGTGGCCGTTACTGAGGGAGAGGCACTGACCAACCAGACCAGGGCCAGGAGGAGCCGGGTGACGGTGGTCTTTGTAGGAATCATCTCACGAACAGCCAGAGTGGCACAGTCGGCGCGGCGTGGAAATTAATTTGACCACTGCCTTATAGCATGCGGATTGCCGCGTTCACAAATCGCCTGTATTGAAGGGGCGTTTTGGCCTCTGTGATGCGGGAAAGGCACTGTCCATCGTCGTTGACAATTTTCACAACTCTCGGCTATCGTGAGTGATGCAAATCGGCCACGAGCGTGAACAGCCTCACCGCGATCCCCACGAACAGCAGGCGCCATTTCAGATTCCTGAACGGATGCCCGTGTTCGCGTTGCCGAACGTGGTGTTCTTTCCGCGCACCTATCTTCCGCTCCATATCTTCGAGCCGCGGTACCGCCAGATGGTGGTCGATGCCTCAGCCGGCGGGCAGTGCATCACGATGGCGCTGCTGAAAGAAGGCTGGGAAGAGGACTATTACGGCAACCCGCCGATCTATTCCATCGGCTGTATCGGCCGGTTGGTGAGTGTGCAGCCCATGGCCGATGGCCGGTCGAATATTTTGTTGCAAGCGTTGGAGCGCTGCGAAATCCGGCAGGAGTATTTCGAGAAGCCTTACCGGGAAGCGACGGTTTCCGTACTGGGTTCCGGCGTCGAGCCGACGCTGGCTCCCGAGGTGCGGCAGGCGCTCATGGCGGTGTTAGAGCAATATCTCCGGGCCCGCGAAGAAGCGGCGACCTGGGAAAGCATGTTCCGCAACGATGTCAGTGACGAGATCCTGGTGAATACGCTCTCCACGTACTTGGAGTGCACACCGTTGGAAAAACAATTTCTGTTAGAAGCTGAAGGTCTCCACCAGCGGGCGCGCCGGCTGAACGACCTCATACAATTCATGATTCATGATCAGCACGGCGCGAAGGGCTGGGGGTAAATGGACCGGACAATTGCAATCGACGTCAGTCACCTCTGTAAAACGTACGAGAATCACAAGGCGGTCGATGATCTCTCCTTCCAGGTCTACTCGGGAGAGATCTTCGGCTTGCTGGGGCCGAACGGCGCCGGCAAAAGCACCACGCTGCGCACGCTGATCACGCTGCTCCATCCGACCTCCGGCACCGCGTCGATCCTCGGGCACGATACGGTGAAAGAGGCGGACAAGGTGCGCACGCTCTTCGGCTATGTGCCGCAGGAACGGGCGATCGACCGGTTTCTGACCGGGCGCGAACATCTTGAGCTGCTCGGAGCGCTCTATCACCTGACCAAAGAGGAAGCGAACAAGCGCATCGCCGAGCTGCTGAAGCTGGTGGAATTGGAAGCGCATGCCGACCGGCCGGCCAAGACCTATTCGGGCGGCATGAAGCGGAAACTCGATATTGCCTGCGGCCTCCTCCCCGATCCGAAGATTCTCTTCCTGGACGAACCGACATTGGGGTTGGACGTGCCGAGCCGGATGCGCATCTGGGACTATGTCCGGATGTTGAAAGCGCGCGGCATGACGGTGGTCATGACGACGAATTATCTGGATGAAGCTGATCAGCTCTGCGACCGCCTCGCGATCATTGACGGCGGGAAAGTCAAAACGATCGGGTCGCCGGCGGAGTTAAAAGTGGCGCTCGGCGGAGATATCGTATCGCTGACCGTGAAGGAAACATCCCGTCTCGGGGCATTGGCCTCGGCTCTCAAGGGGCAACCGGCAATCCGGACGGTGAACACCACGGAGAACGGGTTGGATATCCGGGTGGAGTCCGCCGAAAAGGCGCTCCCGGCGATTCTGGAAGCTGCGAACAAGCTGGAATGCCGGCTCGATTTTATCGATTATCACCGCCCCCGCCTGGATGACGTCTTCATCGCGCACACGGGCCGGTCCTTGCGGGATGCGGCGCCGTCGGCCGAGACGGGGGAATAGGGAACATTATGGCGCATTATTGGCAAGAGATCGGGGCCCTGACGATGCGATGGGTGCGTCGTCTGAGCCGGGAAAAGTTCAGCATGCTCTTCACGCTGGTGCAGCCCATGCTGTTCTGGCTCATCTTTTTCGGGAACCTGTTCCAGCGGGCGGCGGACACGCAGGTGACGCAGGCGCCCAATTACATCAGCTTCCTGGCGGCCGGTGTGGTGGTCATGACGGTGTTGAACAACGGGCTCGCCGGCGGCGTGGATCTGTTGTTCGACAAAGAAAACGGATTTCTGGAGCGGCTGATGTCGACGCCGATCCACCGGAGCTCGGTGATCCTCAGCCGGTTCATCTTCGTGATGACGATCACGTCGCTTCAAGTGCTGGTGATTCTGGGCGTGGCCTTTCTGTTCGGCGTCCAGCCGGCGACCGGTCTGCTCGGCATCGCCACGATTCTGCTGATCGGGATGATGTTCGGAGTCGGACTCACGGCCATCTCGATGGCCATGGCGTTTTCCGTGAAGAGCCACGGCGACTTCTTTTCGGTGCTCGGCTTTCTCTCCCTGCCGATGATTTTCCTCAGCTCCGCGCTGGTGCCGTTGGCGGCCATGCCGGGTTGGATGAGCTTTCTGGCGCAGTTCAATCCCATGACCTGGGCCATCGATGCCGTGCGGCCGTTGATCCTGTCAGGATGGAGCGAGGCTCTGCCCCATGTCGGCATGGTGGTGGTGGTGATGGTGGTCTTTGACGCGCTCTGTTTGTACGGGGGGGCGAAGGCGTTCCGCCGGGCCATGGGCTAACCAGTGTCCACCTCTACCGGCATGATAGTCATTCCCGAAAGCCAGATTCGCGCGTTGATTCGGCTCTTGTCCGATGAGAACCACCGCATTGTCGAAACGATCAGCGACAAGCTGATCGATATCGGTTCTTCAGCCGTCCCCCTCCTCCAGCAAGCGGAAATCGAACAGCCGGAAATGGCGGATCGGATCGCGGCCATCCTCGAAGAAATCCGGGGAGGCAAACTCGAAGACGAATTGCGGGCGATGGCGCTCCTGCCTGATGAGGAGATGAGTCTCGAAGACGGCGCCTTTCTGATCGCGCGCTATGCCTATCCGACGCTGGATGTGGCGGCCTATCGGCAGCAGCTCGATACGATGGCGAAGGAAATTCGGGCTCGCATTGTGGAGCGGGCGTCGGGGGAGGAAACGGTGACCGCCCTGAACCGGTACGTCTTTACGGAGCAGGGCTTCAAGGGCAATACGAAGAACTATTACGAAGTCGAGAACAGCTACCTCAATCGCGTGATCGACCGGCGCGTGGGAATCCCCATCAGCCTCTCCGTCGTCTATCTACTGATCGGCCAGCGGCTTGGGCTGCCGTTTCACGGGATCGGCATGCCGGGGCATTTTCTGGTGAAGTACGACTCCGAGCGCTACAAGATCTTCATCGATTGTTTCAACGGCGGGGCGCTGCTCACGGAGAAAAACTGCGCGCGCTTCCTGACCGAAGCGGGCTATGGGTTCGACGAGAAGTATTTGCAGAAAAGCCCGACCCGCGCCATTCTTTCCCGCATGTTCAAGAATCTCCTGGCCATCTATTCCAAAATGGACGAGCCGGTGAAGACCGCCCGTCTTACCAGGTTTATCGAGATCCTCGGCGGCGAATCACGCGAAGATAGTTTATAGCCACGCCTCTGCGCCGCGTACCCCCCTGCTACAGCCTGATCGTCAGCCGGTCTTTCCCTTTTGTAATGACGCCGTCGAAGCGCTCCGCTGCCTGCGACTTCACATCGTGCCGCTCCGCCACCGGATAGAAGTGCGAGAGCACCAGACGGCCGACCCCGGCCTCCTGCGCGACTTGTCCGCACTCTCCAGCATGCATATGGACCGGACCTGGCTTCGTGGCCGGGAACGAACAATCTAATACGGCCACGTCGGCGTTGTGGCAGAGGCGCACGAGGCTGTCGCAATACTGGGCATCGCCCGAATAGACCAGCGTCTTCTTCTGGTACTCGATCCGATAGCCGACGCAATGCAGGTCCGGCACATGCACGACCGGGTGTGGCGTAATCAGGGTGTCGCCGATGTGAAAGGGCCGGGTCGTCACTTCCTTGATTCGGACGCGGAAAGGCGGTGAGGCAAAGCTGGGGAATGTCGCCATGATGCTTTCCAGCAAGGGCTTGGTGCCGCGCGGGCCGATCAGGGTCAAGTCGGGCCGCCAGCCTCCGTCGTGTTTCGTATAGATGAGGGCGTCGAAGAAGAAGGTGATGAAGTCCGAAAAGTGGTCGGCGTGAAAATGCGAGAAGAGGATATGGGTCACGTTATGCCGATTCACACCGGTCTTGAGCAGATTGGAAAGAGTGCGGGGGCCGAAGTCGAGCAGGAACGTGTGGTCGGTGACGATGAGATAGCCGGCTGCGGCTCTGGTCGGATGAATATTGGTGCCGGAGCCAAGAATAGTCAGGCGCATCGGTCAGCCCCTACTCTTGGTGAAACTGTCGCGCAGGCGCAAGAGCAGGGAGCGGGTTTGCTCGATCTCTTTTTCGCTCATGGCCCGCTCAAAAAACGGCCTGAGGAAGGCAATGTGGGCGGCGAAGGCTTTACGGAATACGGCGGTGCCTTTGTCCGTCAGGCTGACCTTAATCCGCCGCCGGTCGCTCTCGACGGCTTCACGCCGGACGAGCCCTTTGGCCACTAGGCGATCGAGTACGCCGGTCAGTGTGCCTTTGGTCACAAGAGTGGTTGCGGACAGCTCCGCGCAGGTCATGCCGTCCGTGTCGCCCAATGTGGCAATCACATCGAATTGCGACGGCGTCAACTTGAGGGAGCGGATGTGCCGGCTGTCCGCGAGCCAAAAGGCCTGGTAGGTTTCCACCAGGGGACGGATCAGCTTGAGATAGGGATCGTCTTTTAGGTGCGGCAAATCCATCGGGCGAGGATAGTCTGCCTGGTGAACAGGGGTCAAGCGAGTGGACGTGAGCGTGTCTTGCCAGTAACCCTCGGGCGGGATTCATTGACGGCGTGAGGGATGCGCCCGTATGATCCCCTTCCCATGATGCGCCGTACTGAGCAGGGCCAAGCCAATCTGACCGCCATCGTGATCCTCGTCGGACTGATTATCAGTGCCGTGTGGGTCTGGAAGCGGCTGTCTCTTGACACGCAAGAGTTCGTCATCGATCAGGCGATTCCGCTTGCCGCGGCGGTCATCGGGATCGTCGCGTTGCTGATGGTCGTGGTGAAGAAGATCCGGCGCCGCGCGCTTCGGAAGCGGGAACGGGACCGCCTCCTCGCGGCTTTTCAGCGGGAGACGGCTCGCGAGAAGCGACTTGAGCTGTCCTTTGCGCTCGCCGAGGTCAACCAATATCGAGTGGACGGGATCGACACGGTGGCACCGGCGCTCAAAGAGCTCTGGGTGACGACCTTGCGCCGGGCACTGGGAGACAAACAGCACCGGATTCGGGGCATGGCGGCCAGCCATCTGGGGATTTTGAATGACAAGTCCGTCGTGCCGCTGCTCTTGGCGGCGCTGGAAGACGATCATGCGTATGTGCGGGCCTGCGCGGCGCTGGGTCTGGGACGGTTGCGCGCGCTGGAAGCGCGGGCCAAGCTGGAGTATGTGATGAAGGAAGATTGGGATCAGACGGTGCGGAGCCGTTCAAAAGAAGCGTTGGAGCGGATTCCGGCGCCGTAACCTGCGGGCAGAGTTATTTCGAGACGCGATCCAGTTCGGCGCGGTCGGCGGCGGAGACCCGGTAGCCCTTCTCGTAGAGCTGCCCCATGCTGTTCATCAGTTGCTCTAGGTTCCTGGAGCGATACCAGCTGTCAAAGCGGGTGGCCAGGGCTTCCGCGTGGATGCCCGGTGTCTGCCGGGGATCGTACGTGAGGGTGAGAGACTGGAAGAGATCGCGTAATTCCTCGAGGCTGTAGTGGGTATCGTCGTCACGGTCGCCCACCAGGGCAAATTCGTAGAACGTCAAACTGACGGAGAGGGCCGTCTGGGTCCGATGGAAATCCTCCCGGACTGATTCCAATCCGCCCGGATAGAGGGTGAGGCAGTCGTCGCCGCTGGGCGGCTGGGAGACAGGCTCCCAGCGGATCGGCTGAACGACCGCCGGCGCTGGTTTGCGCTTCTCCTGCTGGTACAGCCAGTTTATGCACATGCTGGCTTTGGCAAAGGCGGCCTTGTCGGTTTCAATCTGCCGCTGAATATGCCGGGTAAAGTCTTGATAGACGTCGGGGCGTGTGACGGGCCAGGCTGCGCCGGCTGACCCGGCGCCGGAGAGCGCAGCACAGAGTAGGCAGAGGAAAGCAGAGAGCGCTCGCGCTAGCGAAGGGCTATAGTGAGCGGGTCGTGCGATCTGCCGATTGATACAATGTCGCATGGCGCAGTATAGCACGCCGGGAGAACGGGGCGAGGAAAGGACGGAGGATTATTCATGATTCAACAAGCAGGTAGGATATGACGTCCGCTGAGGTCGAGCCGTTTCTCACTGACAGCCTGCCCGGCATTGGGGGGCGCATGCGCACAACGCCGGAGGATTTTCAGGTCGAGGAGCGGCCCTTGTATCTGCCTTGCGGCGAGGGCGAGCATCTGTACCTGCGGATCACGAAACGGGGGCTCTCGACTCCTGATTTGGTGAAGCGGCTGTCGTCGATGCTTGGCGTCAAGGCGCTGGCCATCGGCATTGCGGGATTGAAAGACGCGCGCGCGGTGACGACACAAATGGTGTCGGTGCAAGGGATCCAGGCCGACCGGATGGCCAGCGTGCCGGTCGATGAGCAGGTTCTGAAGGTGGACATCCTGGGACGGCACCGGAATCGGTTACGGACCGGCCACCATGCCGGCAACCGGTTTCGGCTGGTAATTCGCGATGTCGCCGCATATGCGGCCGAGGTGGTGCCGGGGATTCTCGACCAACTCAGCCGGCGCGGGGTGCCGAATTACTTCGGCCCCCAGCGGCAGGGGAAAGACGGCGACAATTATCAGCTGGGCGCGATATTGCTTGCGGATGCCAAACGGCGAGACAAGATGAGCCGGAATAAGCGGATGTGGTACCTCAATTCCTATCAGTCCTATCTTTTCAACCGTATCCTGGCCCGGCGGATCAACACGATCGATCGCGTCTTCGCCGGCGACTGGGCGGCCAAGTCTGAGAATGGCGCCTGCTTTCTCGTTGAGGATGCGGAGGTCGAACAGGCGCGGGCCGATCGGTTCGAGATCAGTCCGACCGGGGTGCTCTTCGGATCCCGGGTGTCGTGGGCGAGCGGCGAGCCGGGCGCGATCGAGCAGGCGGTGATCACCGAGGCGGGGACGACGCAGGACGCGCTGGTGGCAGCGGCCAAGGTCTGCGGCTTTCGCGGCGAACGGCGGCCTCTCCGGGTGCCCTTGACCGAACTGGACTGGTCGCTGGACGGCTCCGTCCTGACGCTGTCGTTTGCCTTGCCCCCAGGAGCCTATGCGACGAGTGTGTTACGGGAGATCATGAAAACCGGCGAGGGGCAAGAGCCGAGGGGCTAGAGCTTCTTGTTGTTACATGTGCGCTATTATTTTTCATGAGCAATGGCTCTGGGGCACATGGCGCTTTCCCCGAGCCCCTTGCCTCTGACCTTTAGCCTATCGGGAGGGCGATGTGACCCAGGCTCAAGAAACGATCATCCTGCGGGGACACATCATCGATTCGCTGATTCTGGCGAAGGTGCTGGATCTAATCCTGACGATGGGTGGTTCGTTTGATCTCGACCATGTGGAGATCGGCCGTACCAGAGAGGATCAGTCGCATGCGCGGATTGTCGTGCGAGCCCCCTCACTTGCCACGTTAAGCCACATCCTCCGCGCCATTCAGCCGCATGGCGCGGTGGTCGAGCGGGATTCCGATTGCGTGTTGCAGGCGGCTCCTGCCGACGGTGTGTTCCCCGATGAATTCCACTCCACTACCCACTTGCCGACTGAAGTCCGTCTCAATGAGACGTGGGTCGAGGTTCAGGGGGTCGAAATGGATCTGGGGATCACGGTGGACAACCAGCGCATGACCGCCCGCACGGTGCCGATGGCCGACGTCCGTCAGGGCGATCTCATCGTGACCGGGCAGGCGGGTGTGCGCGTTATCCCGTTGCAGCGCCCTCGCGAACGTGATGTCTTTGCGTTCATGGAGTCGACCGTGTCGGCTGAACGGCCGCACAGTCATGTTATCGCCGACATCGCCAGACGGATGCGCACGCTTCGCGACGAGTTTCGTGCGGGAGGAGCCCGGTCCAAAGTTCTGCTGGCCGGAGGGCCTGCCATCATCCATGCTGGCGGGAGGGATGCGCTGACTTGGTTGATCGAGGAAGGGTTCATCCAGGTGTTGTTCTGCGGAAATGCCTTGGCCGCGCACGACATGGAAGCCGATCTGTACGGCACCTCCTTAGGCTATGCTCTCACGGCCGGCCATGCGGTTCCGCATGGGCATGCTCATCATCTGCGGACCATTAACCGGATTCGAGCGATCGGCAGCATTCGAGTTGCCGTCGAGTCCGGTGTGATCAAGAGCGGCATCATGGCGGCTTGTGTCAGGAGCGGAGTTCGAGTGGTGATGGCGGGCACCATCAGAGATGACGGGCCGTTGCCCGGTGTGATCACGGATTCGATGCGAGCGCAGGCCACCATGCGCGAGGCGATTCCCGGGGTCGGACTGGCTCTGTTAGTCGCCTCTACGTTGCATGCGGTGGCCACGGGCAACCTGTTGCCTGCTTCGGTGCCCACCGTCTGTGTGGACATCAATGCCTCCGTTCCAACCAAGCTTGCCGATCGGGGGAGCTTCCAGGCTGTCGGTCTGGTGATGGACGCCGCGTCATTCCTAGGTGAACTGGCTCGGAATCTGGGGAGGAGGGCGTGAATCGTTTGTTGGTGTGCCCGCCGGATTACTTTGCCATCGAGTATGAAATCAATCTGTGGATGCGGAGATCGAATATCGTCGATCACGAGCGTGCTGTAACGCAATGGCATCGCCTCATGGAGGTGCTTGAGCGGGACATGGGTGTCCGGTTGGAGTGCATGCGTCCGGTGCCGGGATTGCCGGATCTCGTATTTACGGCGAATGCGGGAGTGGCTGTTGGACGGCAAGCGGTCGTGAGTCGCTTTCGCTATGCCGAACGTCAACGGGAAGAGGCGCATTTTGAACATTGGTTTCGCGCCGCCGGCTATGAGATTGTGACGTTCGATCAGGATATTTTCTTCGAAGGGGCGGGAGATCTGCTGGGATTTCCTGAGTACTGGTTTGGAGGGTACCGGCAGCGGTCTGACATTCGTATGTTTCCGCTCCTCAGCGAGCGGTTCACGCGCGAGATCATTCCTCTGGAGTTAATTGACGGGCGTTTCTATCATCTCGATAACTGTTTGTGTCCCTTGTCGGGAGGGGAACTGCTGTATTATCCCCCGGCGTTCGACTCCTATGGACAGAGCGCGATCAGGGAGCGGGTAGATGAAGGCCTGCGGCTGGCTGTCCCGGAAGCGGAGGCGCTGAAGTTTGCCTGTAATGCGGTCTGTGTGGGAGCCCACGTTGCGCTGCCAGAGGGCTGTCCGACCACGATGGAATTGCTCCAGGAACGAGGCTGTCAGGTCCACCCGGTCCCGTTGGACGAGTTCATGAAGTCCGGCGGATCGGCGAAGTGTTTGACGCTAGCCATCGATGGATTTCTGCCTTGAAGCTGTCTAGCGTTTTCTGAGCAGGAAAGCCGCATAGAGCGCGGCAATGGTGATGGTGGTCAGCTCGATCGTGAGCAGCATGCGGCTCACGATCGCCTCCGGTGTCGGTGGCGACAACACAAAATGGACGCCGAGAAATTCCGGTGGTTGGGCCGGAGGGGTTTCCCAGGGGGGAAACAGAACGGCGACGATCAATGCCCCTACCATGCCGTACAGGACGTTGAGGCTTAGTTGTTCAGGGACTTGGCTGTTCGGGGTAGTACGGTCCGGAGCTGAGTTCTGTGCGTCGAGGCGTTGGCCGCATTGCGTGCAGAACCGGTTAATTTCCGGCATTGACCGGCTGCAGGTCGGACAGCTTTGCATAGCGGCCATCATACGGTGGTTGTGTTGGCATAGGCAACGCCGATTGGCAGATGCGGACGGAGCAGGCTATAATCCGCGCCGTTCCATGCGTTACCCTTCCACAGGATGGAATTTCCTCTTATGCAGGACGTTAAAAAGCTAGGCGTAATCGGTGCCGGGGCCTGGGGGACGGCGCTCGCCAAACATTTGGCAGAAAAGGGGCTGGAGGTTCGTCTGTGGGCGTACGAACATGAGGTGGTCGAGGCCGTCAATACGACGCATGAAAACAAGGTGTTTCTTCCCGGCGTCATCCTGCCGCGCGCGCTGACGGCGACCTTATCACTGACGGAAGCGGTTGAGCAGGCTGACGGCATTCTCTTTGTGGTTCCCTCTCATGTCACCCGGCAGGTGTTACGCAATCTGGCGCAATGCCTCTCCCATCCGGTTCCCTTCATCAGCGCGACCAAGGGGGTCGAAGAGGACAGCTCGAAACTGATGACGCAGGTTATGGATGAGGTGTTGCCGGAGTCGATGGAGCCGTACCTCATGGCCTTATCCGGTCCGAGTTTCGCGAGCGAACTCAGTGCCGGAAAGCCGACGGCGGTCTGTCTGGCCGGCCGGGATCCCGAGTTGGTGGGACGGTTTCAGGCCGCGCTGATGACGCCGGCATTCCGGGTCTATGCGGATAGTGATCTCATTGGCGTCCAGTTGGGCGGGGCACTGAAGAACGTGATGGCGCTGGCTGCCGGCGTTGTCGATGGATTGGGCCTGGGGCATAACGCGCGCGCGGCGTTGATTACCAGAGGGCTGGCGGAGATTGTGCGGCTGGGTGTGGCCATGGGGGCCGATCCACGCACATTTTATGGTTTGTCCGGGGTTGGGGATCTGGTTCTGACTTGCACGGGCTCCCTGAGCCGGAATCATACGGTCGGGGTACGGTTGGGCAAGGGAGAGACGCTGGAGACGATTTTAGGCGGCATGCAGGCGGTGGCGGAAGGGGTGCGCACGGCGCGGGCGGCGCTGGGGCTGGCGCGCCGTCATGGGGTGGAGATGCCGATCACACAGGAAATCAATGCGGTCCTGTTCGAGGGTAAGTCCTGCCGCAAGGCGGTAAGCGATCTGATGGAGCGGGATGCCAAGATGGAGAAAGGACGGGCATGAGCCCCGAAGGACTCGAACAGCTGTTGAATGAGGTGAAGAACGGACGACTGGCTGTCTCTCACGCGGTGCAGCGGTTGCGGACGATGCCGTTTGAAGATCTGGGCTTTGCCTCGCTCGACCACCACCGGTCGCTCCGCCAGGGCTTTCCGGAAGTGTTGTTGTGCGAAGGGAAAACCAAGAAACAAGTGCTGGCCATCGCTCGGGCGCTGATCAAGAAGGGCGGCCCGTTTCTCGCGACGAGAGCCGAGCCGGCGGTGGCCAAGGCGATCACCAAACTCGACCGGCGAGCCCGGTATCATGAGGACGCGCGCATCGTGTCGATCGAGGCCGCGCGCCCGCGCCGCGCCGGGCATGTGTTGGTCCTGACTGCGGGCACGGCCGATGTGCCGGTAGCCGAAGAGGCCCGGGTGACGGCAGAAGTAATGGGGAGCCGTGTCGAAACGCTCTACGACGTGGGCGTCGCCGGACTGCATCGTCTCTTGGGGCGAAAGGAGCGGCTCTTCGAAGCCCGTGTGGCGATTGTGGTGGCCGGGATGGACGGCGTGCTGCCGAGCGTCGTTGGAGGACTGGTCGATTGTCCCGTGGTCGCGGTGCCGACCAGCAGAGGCTATGGCGCCAGTTTCGGCGGGTTAGCCTCGCTGTTGACGATGCTGAATTCCTGTGCGGCCGGGGTCGGAGTCATGAACATCGATAACGGATTCGGCGCCGGCTGCCTGGCTCATCGCATCAACATGCTAGGGATGAAAGACTAGGAGTGGGGCGGTTTTCATCGGACTTCCAAGGTTCCGCGTTTGGGCCAGGCGACGACCGAGGTGCGTAGGCCCTTCTCGCCATTCGTCAGCAACTTTGTGCGAACTTCATATGCATAGGTTCCTGCCGGTGTTCGCTGCTTGGTCTGATCCTGGCCGTCCCACGTGAGAATCAGAGAGATATTTTGTCTGTCTCCCGCATTTTCTGGAGGCTGCGGGCTGATTTCCTGGCGCTGGGAGAGAAACCGCAACGACGTTTTGGACGGAGAACTGATGAGCGAGGAGACTTCAAGCACCGTGGCTCCGTCGAATTGCTTGGGGAGCTGGACGGTGACGGAAAATTCCAAGGGCCCGTTTTCAGGGGTAAAAGGGATTGGCACGATCTTCAAGTCGATGATTTTCAGCTCTGGTTCTGGACGGGGGACTCGGGAGCGTTTTGTTTTGGCCCATCCGTCCATAGGGGAGAGTGCGATCAGGCTGACTGCGCAGCACAGCATGAACAGCAGCACCGCTCGTCCAGGCCGAATGGCAGGATGTTGGTCTCTCCCTGCCGCGAGATTCATGAGGGAGGAGGGTTGGGGCTGAGACGCTTGTGTGTATGGCTGTGTCATGTACGGGGGATAACACAGCCCTCCCAGGCTGTCAACGAAAGCCCCAAGATAAGGCTGAAAAACAGCCAATGGCACGTCCTGGAACCGTGACACGTAAGATGCGAAATGTGAAAAGAGGGGCGATGCCAGCGTTGCTGTCTTTCAGGTGGATCGGAGCGTCTTAGCGTGCCGGGGAAGATCGGGTCTCAACAGTGGCCTATTTGAGCCTTCTGCAGTCACAGCCTGATGAAGCGATTGCCGTTAGATGGTGCGTTGGGTAAGATGGGCGGCCTTTTAATTGAAGCCGAGCGAGGAGTGGCTGTGGGACGACACCTGCATTTCGATTGTTTCTCCGGCGTGAGCGGCGACATGGCGCTTGGCGCGCTCGTCGATGCCGGACTTCCGTTCGCCGCGCTGGTGACGGAACTGAAACGACTGAAGTTGAGCGGGTATCGACTCGAGCAACGGCAGGTCCATCGCGGGGCTTTGCACGCGACCAAAATATCGGTCGTGATCAAACGCGGGTTCGACCGGCCGCTTGCACTGTCGCGCATCCATCGGGTGCTGGCAGCCAGCACGTTGCCTCCAGTGGTGAAAGAACAGAGTCGGGCGGTGTTCGAACGGCTGGCCGAAGCCGAAGGGCTGGCCCATCGCGTGGCAAAGAAAGATGTGCATTTTCATGAAGTGGGCGTGATCGATTCGTTTATCGATGTGGTGGGTGGTGTATTGGGTTGCTATCTGCTCGGGGTCACGCAGGTGACTGCGTCTCCGATCAATGTCGGATCGGGAACGATTCAGACGGCGCATGGCCTCTTGCCGGTTCCAGGCCCGGCTGTAGCGGTGCTGGCGAAGGGCATTCCGATCTATTCGAATGGGCCACAATGCGAGTTGGCCACTCCGACGGGCGTGGCGCTGTTGCGCACCTTGGCCTCGTCGTTTGGGCCGATGCCGGAGATGACGGTCAGCCAGATGGGCTGTGGCGCAGGCGATGCCGATCCCGAGGGCTGGACCAATGTCTTGCGGGTATTCCTCTCCGAGGAGTCACCGGCGAGCCTGCGTCCCACCGATCGGGTGATGCAGATCGAAACCAACCTGGACGACCTGACGCCTCAGGCCTATGAACATGTGATGGAACAATTATTTGCCATCGGCGCGCTGGACGTTACCTTCACGCCGGTCATCATGAAGCGCAGCCGGCCCGGCGTGGTGGTGAGTTGTCTGGCCGCACCGGACCAATTGGATGCGGTGCTGGAGGTGCTATTTCTGGAGACCACGGCGCTGGGGGTGAGGATGCAAGAATTGGCCAGGCAGGTGCTGGCGCGACGATTTGTGGCGGTGAAGGTGCCTGGAGGGACGGTGCAGATGAAAGTTGCGGCGATCGGCGCCGGATGGGAAAAGGCGGCCCCGGAATATGTTGATTGTAAAAAGATTGCCGTTCGGACCGGCCGTCCGCTCAAGGATGTCATGGATGACGCGCGACAGGCCTACTCGCAGGTGATCACTCGAAAAGGCCGGGTACGCGCGTGACCATTCTTCTCTATGGGCTCCTTTTCATTGTGTCCGTCGCCGTCACTCTGGGCGGGTGCGGGCTTTTTACCAATGCCATTGAATGGTTGGGCAAGCGCCTGGGAATTTCTGAGGGCGCGGTTGGCAGCATTTTTGCGGCGATCGGCACGACATTGCCGGAAACATCGATTCCCGTTATTGCCATCTTCTTCGGAACCAGCCGCCAAAAGGCCGAGGTGGGGTTGGGCGCGATCCTCGGCGCGCCCTTTATGCTCAATACGCTGGTGTTGCCGATCCTGGCGCTGTTATTGGTGCTCTATGCACGAGCGGGGAAGCGTACGGCGCAGTTCCACCTCAACTACGGCGAAGTTCGAACTGATCTGACCTTCTTCTGTGTCAGCTATGCCGTGGCGCTAGGCTGTGTGTTCGTGCCGTCACACACGGTGCATCTGATCGCGGCGGCCGCTTTGATCAGCCTGTACATCTACTACATGAAGATCAAGTTCAGCGCTGAGGATGAAGAGGGTGGGGAGGGGGCGGTCGAACCGCTGATTTTTTCGAAACAGGCCAAGACGCCCACCTACGTGATGATCGGGCTGCAGGCAGTGGCCGGTCTTGGCGGATTGATTCTCGGCGCCCATCTGTTCGTAACGGCGGCTGAGACCATGGCGACGGCGCTGGCGATCTCGCCGTTGGTGTTGGCGCTGCTCATTGCCCCGCTGGCGACGGAGCTGCCGGAGATGTCCAATAGCTTTCTCTGGCTCTATCGCAAGAAAGACCGCTTGGCGGTCGGCAATGTGACCGGCGCGATGGTGTTTCAGGGTACGTTTCCGGTTTCTGTGGGCTTGATTGGCACGGAGTGGGCCTTGGCTCCCTCCGCGTTGCTTGCGATGGTGCTGGCGGTCGTCGGAGCCGGCCTCTGCCTGCTTCAGATTCTTGTCCGTGGGCGGTGGCAACCGTGGTTGCTGAGTGCGGGCGCCATCCTTTATATAGGGTACACGGTGTATCTCTATGTTGGCGGGTGAATGAGGAGTGATGCGTGTGAAGCAGGCGAAGATAGAATTGGATGACATGCCGCTGTTGGGGATTACGATGGGCGATCCTGCCGGGATCGGCCCTGAGGTGATTGCCAAAGCCTTGGCCGGTGGTCAGCTCGATCGGTTGTGCATACCGCTGGTCATTGGATCGTATCCGGTGATGGCGCAGACGGTCAAATCCTTGCGGCTGAAGGCGACGGTCGTGCGGGCCGATGATTATGACCCGGCTTCGGCCAAGGGGCAGATGGTGGTCGTGCTGGATCCTTTGGAGCGGCCGCTCAAGAAGTTTAAGCCTGGCGTGGGGGCGAAGGAGACCGGCGCGGCATCTGTGGCCTTCATCAAGAAGGCCGTCCATCTGGCCGAGCTCGGCTGCATCGACGGCATCGTGACGGCGCCGATCAATAAAGAAGCCATCAACATGGCGGGCTGCCATTATCCCGGTCATACGGAATTGCTCGCGGATCTGACGAAGACGCAGGAATCTGGCATGATGATCGTGGGCGGCCCGCTGCGCATCATGTTCGTGACGACGCATGTGGCGATCAAGGATTTGCCGAAGCTCCTGACGAAAGCCAAGATCGAAAAAGGCATCCGATTGGCGCATCAGGCGCTGACGGATCTCTACGGCATCAAGAAGCCCCGTATCGGTGTGGCGGCGTTGAATCCGCATGCCGGGGAACATGGATTATTCGGCAATGAGGAGGCCCGTGTGATCCTTCCGGCCGCTCGCGCGGCGCAGGCTCGGGGGATTTTGGCCAGCGATCCTCAGCCGGCCGATACGCTGTTCGGAAAGGCCGTCAAAGGGCAGTACGATGGCATCGTGGCGATGTATCATGACCAGGGCTTGATTCCGTTGAAGCTGGTCGCGTTCGGCACCTGTGTGAATGTCACGGTGGGATTGCCGATTATTCGCACCTCGGTGGATCATGGCACGGCATTCGATATTGTCGGGAAGGGCATTGCCGATCCTGGCAGTTTGCTCGAAGCAGTCACACTCGCGGCAACTCTCGCCGTCAAACGACGGGCGAAGAGTTCGACGCGTCACATAGCGAGGCAACGATGACAGAACAAGAGAATCGGGGACTCGCCATTGTCCAGCAGCAGGTGAAAGAGCTGGATGCCATTGCCAAACAGACGATGGAAGACCTTAACACCGTGGCCGGGACCGAGCGGGTGGCCAAGTGGAAAGCGCGCACGGTGGCATTGCTCACCGAAGCGCTGGGCCAGCCGGCGGTCCAGAAGTTTGCGGCGATTCAACAGGGACCGTCGTTCACCAACGATCTGGTCGAAGAGTTTTCCGACCTGATTGATTCCTACCGGACGCCGCTGACCGGGCTTGCCAAGCAACTGGCGCAAGTCGCGTCTCGTCCACCCAGCGGGACATAGCTGGTGGATTTCTCGGACCTTCCACCCGCCAACAAGCGACTCGGCCAGAATTTTCTCATCGACCCGAATATCGTTCGCAAGATCGTCGCCCTGGCTGAGGTCAGCCAGGAGACGCATGCGCTCGAAATCGGGCCTGGGCGTGGCATCCTCACGGAGGCATTGTGCAAGGCAGCGGGGCAGGTGACCGCGGTGGAGATCGATCCCAGGCTGCACGCCTATATAGCCGGGCGTCAGGCCGAGTTTCCGAATCTCACCCTGGTGTTAGGCGATGCGCTGACCTATTCCTTCGAAGAGCTGCCAGCCGGTACGGTCGTCGTCGCCAACCTGCCGTATTACATTTCCACGCCCCTGCTATTCAGATTGCTGGAGCATCGCGACCGGATTCCACGCATGGTGCTCATGCTGCAGAACGAAGTGGCCGACCGGCTTGTGGCGAAACCCGGCACAGCGGATTACGGCGTGCTCTCCGTAATGGCGCAGTACGCCGCGGACATCACGAAGGCCTTCCGAGTCTCCGCTCAATGTTTCAGGCCCAGGCCGGAAGTCGGCTCCGCCGTCATATTGTTGCGCACAAAGGAACGACGGGAGCTGAGCCCTGATGAAGAATCGAAATTCGGTGCGCTGGTGAAAGCCGCCTTTGCCCACCGGCGCAAGACGCTGGTGAATTCGCTGAAGGATGAAGGGTATGACCAGGTGCGCATAGTCGGGGCGATCGATCATCTGAATTTGCCTGCTGCGGTTCGGGCAGAAGTGCTCACGCTCGACCAGTTGATACAGCTGACGCGGACCATCGCTTCACGGGGATGAGATGGTCAGGTGGAGGGGATTGGACGATCTCATCCTAGTCCATTGTTTGAAACGATTTCGCCCCTGTGTTAGCATCCACCAATGGGTGTTACTACGTCCTCGAAGCGGGGCGAAGCCCGCCGGGCCCCGTCTCCTCCTTCCCACATCCAGCGCGAAGTGATTGGGGTGATGCTGATCGCGTTGAGCTTGCTCACGCTGCTCAGCCTGCTCTCGTTCGTGCCGGGTGAGGCGAAGACAGTCGCGGCGGGAGCGCCTGCGGCCAATCCTCCACGCAATCTCATCGGATCGTTCGGCGCGGTCCTCGCAGGCGGGTTCTTTTATCTCATTGGCGGCGCGGGTTATCTCTTCCCCTTGTTGCTGGGCCGTGTGGGCTTGCGGTGCTTTTCGCAGAGTCCTGTCAGTATCCGCTTGCGCACAGCGGGAAGCTCTCTCGCGGCGGTCCTCTTTCTCAGCGCGTTTCTCCATCTGGAAGCCACTGCTGTGCCGACGTTGACGAGTGGCCTGGTCTATCGCGGAGTGGCCGGGGGCGTCTGCGGTCAAATCTTAGCCGAGGGACTGCGCGCGTGGTTTGCCAGCACCGGCGCGCACATTTTGATTATCACGGGGTTTCTCGTATCCCTGCTCTTCACAACACCGCTCTCCCTCACCGAATTTGTTCACGCGATGCCAGCCCGCTGGACGGCGCTGCGCGAACAACTGGCTGCGTTGATGCCTGAACGGGCCGAACCGTCGCCGATCGAGTCAGCTAATCGGCGGCAGCGAGGCAAGCCGGCCAAGGCTGATCGTGAGCAGGAGCGCGCGGAGCCAGCGGCTGCGCTTATTGAAGAAACGGTTTCAAATCCGCCATCAGAATGGCCGGTTATTCAGCCGCCCTTGCAGGCGGTCATGGCTTCTGTGGAGGCCACAGAAGCGGAGCCAGAAATCGCTCCGGTGTCCGTCGATGCGGGGGATTATCAGCTGCCCGATCCGGATGAGCTGTTGACTGATCCAAGCGGTCCGGTCACACGTATGTCGGATGAGGAGTTGAAAGCGCAGTCGGATGTGTTGATGCGGGCATTGACGAGCTTTGGCATCGAGGGGAAGGTGACGGAGGTTCGGCCTGGCCCGGTCGTGACGATGTATGAGTTTGAACCGTCGCCGGGAACGAAGGTCGCAAGAATTGTGAATCTGGCGGACGATCTGGCGCTTGGTTTGAAGGCGACGAGCCTGCGTATTGTCGCGCCGATCCCAGGGAAGTCGGTCGTCGGGATCGAAGTCCCGAATCTGGCTCGCGAAACGGTGTCGATGAAAGAAGTGGTGATGAGTGAGACGTTTACGAAGGCCCGCTCGAAGCTGACACTGGCGCTGGGAAAGGACATCTTCGGCGCTCCGGCGACGGCGGATCTCAAGACCATGCCGCATTTGCTGGTGGCCGGCGCGACCGGGGCTGGGAAAAGCGTCGGGCTCAATACGATGTTGCTGAGCATTCTGTTTTCTGCGCGGCCGAGCGAGGTGAAGCTCTTATTGATCGATCCGAAGATGCTTGAGTTTTCGGCTTACGATGGTATTCCCCACTTGCTGCGGCCGGTTATCACCGATGCGAAGTCGGCAGCGCGTGGATTGGGCTGGGTGGTGGCCGAGATGGAGCGTCGCTATAAGCTGCTTTCGGAGGCGGGTGTCCGGAACATCGACGCGTATAACCGGAAAGTGGCCGGGCTACATGAAGCCTTTGCGGAAGAGGCCGCAGCGGCGAATCAACCGGAATTGCCCATGCAGTTTCTGACCGAGGAAGCGCGTCTGGCCGCCGGCGAGTCCACCGACCCTGAGGTGAATCCTGGCCCTCGAGACCGGCCGACTCCACCGGAACCGCTTCCATATATTATCGTGATGATCGACGAATTGGCGGATCTCATGATGGTGGCTCCCAAGGATGTGGAAGATAAGATCGCGCGGCTGGCGCAAATGGCCAGAGCTTCAGGCATTCACCTGGTGCTGGCTACGCAGCGGCCGTCGGTGGATGTGCTGACGGGCCTCATCAAGGCCAACTTTCCCGCAAGGATTGCGTTCCAAGTCTCGTCAAAAACCGATTCGCGGACTATTCTCGATGCCAACGGCGCCGAGGCGCTCCTGGGACGCGGGGATATGCTGTATCTCGCCTCCGGGACCGGCCGGCTCGCTCGTTTGCATGGATCGTTTGTCTCCGATGACGACGTGCGGCGGGTGGTTGAGTTCGTGAAGAAGCAGGCGTTGCCGAAGTACGATCCCGAGCTGCAATCGCTCAAGCAGGAGGAAGCGGCGGAGGAGGAGGCTAAAGACGAAGTGTATGAACAGGCCAAGGAATTAGTCCTTTCGTCCGGTCAAGCGTCAGCCTCGTTGATTCAACGGCGTCTGCGGGTGGGCTACCCCCGTGCGGCCCGCATGATCGAGCAAATGGAAGCGGATGGGATTGTGGGCGCCGCGGGCCGTGATGGCCGGCGGGAAGTGTTGGGCCGTCGAGGGCCGGTAGGAGCGGCTGAAGCATGATGTTGAGACTGTTGCAGGTTGCGGCTTGTGTGGTTTGCATCGTCATGGCTGGAACTGCCCGGGCGGGCGATTTTGCCATCGACGACAAGGCGCTGGTGGAAGTACAAGATATTGTGAAACAACTCCAGGCACGATACGAGAAAACGAAAGATCTTCAAGCGGACTTTACCCAGCAGACTAGGATCGAAGGCTTTGAGCGGCCGGTGACATCGTCCGGCAAGGTCTACATCAAGAAACCAGGCCGGTTGCGATGGGATTATCTCGAGCCGGCGACCGAGCAGATCTACGTGAATCAGGACGATGTGAAAGTGTATGTGCCGGAGCACAAGCAGGTGCTGGTGGGGAAGCTGACGCGCATGGCGGCCTCGCAAGCACCGCTTGAACTGTTGCAGGGCGCGGCTAAGCTGGAAGAGTCGTTCGAGGTTGCTCCGGCAACGGGGAAGGAACGAGGGGTGGGGGGGCTGCGCTTGCTCAGTCTCACGCCCAAGGGGCAGGAGATTGATCCAGCCAAGCCTGTTCAGCGGATTGTGGTGGAGGTGTTCCCCAAGACCTATTTTATCAGGACCGTCTGGCTCCATGAGATCAATGGCAATGTGGCGACATTCGAGTTTTCATCGCTCAAGCCGAATCTGGGGTTGGGAAACGACGTCTTTGATTTTAAAGCGCCGCCCGATGTCGAGGTCGTCAAGGCGCCGGTGCTGAATTAGCAGGATGCGATATAGAACTTTGGCGTAACTATTGTGAGGCGGGTGAGCGATGATCGTGCAATCTGAAACAAAGAGCGTTGTGGCGGATCGAATCGATCAAGCAGTGGGGGCGATCGATTTCGATCAGGTGCACAAGACCTATTGGGAGCAAAATGAGTTTCTCGTCATCAAGCAGTTTCTCCCGAGATCGTTTGTGGAGGACGTGTTCGTGCCGCAAGCCCACGGGCTGCAGTCCAGTCTGAACCGGAACTATATCCCAGGGCACAAAAAAGGCGGCAGTGTCAGCTACTATACGGTCCTCGAGAGATCCGCGCTCTTTCTCGACCTCTATCGCTCGGCATCCTATCGCGAATTCCTCAATCGGCTGGTGCATGCCGATCTGTTGCTCTGTCCCGACAACGATCCGCATTCCTGTGCGCTCTATTACTATACGGAGCCAGGGGATCACATCGGCTATCACTACGATACGTCGTACTACAAGGGGGCGCGGTACACGATCTTGTTAGGCTTGGTTGATCGATCGACGCAGTGCAAACTCGTATGCGATCTGTTCAAAGACGATCCGACGAAAGAAACAAGGCATCTTGAATTGATTACCGAGCCTGGCGACATGGTGATCTTCAACGGCGATAAGCTGTGGCACGCCGTGACCCCCTTGGGGGAGAACGAGGAGCGCATTGTCCTGACCATGGAATATGTTACGAATCCAGAGATGGGCCGATTCAAACGTCTCTACTCCAACCTCAAAGACTCGTTTGCCTACTTTGGCTTGAAGACCGTCTTTAAACGCGCCTTTTCCGGTCAGTCTACTTCCTGAAATTTTGCCCACATTGCGTTAGCGCTTCGACCTCGATTTATCTCTTTGGCTTGCGGGGAACAGAGGGCCTTGCCTGGACGCGAAAGTGGATTAGTATTGAGCGTGCTGCGGATTGGAAACATCTGTTAGCGATTGGAGCGCTGTGCAACAATCGACGAGACGGTCTCCCATCAATAGGAAGTTATGACGAGATTCTCGATCTATCTATCAGGTCAGTATCCGCATTCCGTTTTGCTTTCGAGGGGTGTCGAAATAATCAATCGGTGTGGAGCCGAGGATTTGTCCGGTAGCAGCGGTACAGGCGAGGGAAGGTCGCGGTTTAAAGGTTTGTGCGAGGACGCGTGTGTGACACGTGGGCGGCCTGATTTCAATTCAGCAGCCCTGCGAGGGAACGGGCCCTTGTTTGCCTGTTCCATTCTTTTGATTTCTGCGAGCAGGGCCCCTTCGACGAGCCAAGCGAGCGTTGTCTGAGGGTTCCAATACGCGACATCCCGTAACTGCTCGACAAGTTGAAAGGGGAGAGTAATCGTAAGCCTGGTTGTTTTCGCTTGGGGAGCCATCATGCGCTGGCGCGATCTCTTGGATTCAGCGACCGGATCTTGTTGGGGAGACTTACCAATCAGCATGGAACTCCTTCGCAGGCTGGTGCATGTTCGAGATGAGCAGAGGTGATGGCGGAAGGTATCGCGACACGAGCGCGGGCCAAGGACTTAAGTGGTGAAAGTAGGCCGTGCCTCCTCTCGGAGGCACGGCGCTCATGGCCATGGATAAAGGCGTCAGTGCGTGGCGAGATGGGCACGATCTCTCCACAACGACACCATGTAGAGGGAAGCCCTCGTGATCATGATGGAAGGCCGACGGCTCCAGTCCATGCCATAGTGAGTTGAGAGAAAGGGATACATCTGTGGTGAGTTCTTGCTGCAAAGCCGTATCCAAATACAAATTTCGGGTAAGACGTACATTGATATTGCTGTTGCTCTTCAGCAATGGTCGTACCAGCACTTTGGGCGTGGCAATAGGTGTGTAAAATGCTAAGTTGTTGATTTTATATTGCTTGTAATAGTCTGCAAAACGAACAGAACAGGAAAAATTATAAATTTGACAATGCGATGTATCTCAAAAGGTACACGAAGTATCTTGCTGGATACAGCTTAAACATTTGGGAAGGGAACGAGCGTGGAAGCGAGGGGGTGCTATTTATTGATGTAGATGTTTGAGGGCAGATGCACAGAGGATGATGAAGAAGCCCATCCAGAGGGCAGCCCGCTGGTAAGGAATGGCTTCATATTCGACTTCCGCATCGTCATCTTCATCTGATTTGAAAATCACGGTGTAGAGGAAGAGGGTCATGAGGCACAGCACGAGTCCGAGCTTAATAAAGAAGATGGTCAGATATTTCGCATTGTGTTGAATTCCCAGTTGAGTCTGGGAGGTCATCACCTGATTGACATAGTGAAGGTTGACGCCTCCCGTAAACAACAGCACGACGAGAAGAATACCCGCCACTTTTTTATAGTGCTGATAGAAAATGTCCGTGATGGGCTTGATCTGCTCCTTTGCCACGGTTTTTTTCAATCCGGGAGTCACGGCCATGACGAGGAACGCGAGCCCGCCGATCCAGATGACGGCGGAGAGCAAATGAAACCAATGATTGATAATTGGAATCAGAGTATTGAGATCGGTGACGATGCTTTGGAGGGCGTCCATTTTTAAGCTCGTAATACGTGAAAGGTGAAACGTGAAAGGTGTGGGGAGACTATCCGCGAATCCCAGGTCATAATGGCCAGGCTGTTCACGTTTTACGTCTCACGGTCGAACTTGAAGACCGGAGCGTCGTTTCCAAAGCGTTTCTTCCGCAATTCTTCCATTAACTCGATGGTCACCAGCGGGACATTATTCTCGCGGGCATGTTTTTCCACGCCCTTCTTGACCATTGCCCTGAGGAAATAGGGGATGCGGCTGAGTCTGAGGGAAGAGGCCTCATCCCAGGCGACTTCCGATTCTTCCGGAGTATTAAAGGCCACTTTGATCTTTTCGCCACCCTTGGGGGTGTAGAGGCACCATTCGTCTTCGTCCAGCCAATCGCCGTGATCCACATAGGGACGGGCCCGGCAGCCTCCGCAGATGTCGGTGTATTCACAGTCGCCGCATTTGCCCTTCAGTTGGGGGTAGCGAAACGAATTGAAGACATCGGACTTTTCCCAGAGATCGACGAAACTATTATGACGGATATTTCCAGCCGACAGCGGCATGTAGGGGCAGGGGGTCAGCTCGCCATTCGGTGTCACGCGGGCGTAGTTGGTTCCAGCGAGACAGCCGCCACCCATGTATCCAGTGGCTTTGGTAATAGGCGAATTGGGATCTTTCTCGTAGGCCAGCCGCTTGAAATGGGGGGCGCAACGGGCGCGGACCAGCATACCCTTGTAATTGTCCTGACAGTCGATCAAATAGCCCAGGACTTCTTCATATTGAGCAGGGGTGATATCAGTCAGTTCCTCGCCACGTCCGGTACAGACCATGAAGAAGACATTCAGGACACGAGCGCCGAGTCCATGGGACCATTCGAGAACGGCGGGTAGCTCCTGATAATTCATGGGTTGGGCGCTAAAATGGACCTGGAACTGTAGCCCGTTTCGCTTGGAGGCCTCGATGCCTGCGACCGCCGCTTCCCAAGCCCCTGGAACTCCACGGAACTGATTGTGTTTCGCGGCATCCAACGAATCGATACTGATCCCTACCCCCATCACGCCGATCTCGACCAGGGTTTTGGCCATCTGATCGTTGATGAGCATGCCGTTGGTACCGAAGACCACCATGAAACCGAGCTTCACCGCATGTCTGGCAATGTCCAGAATATCGGGGCGGACCAGCGGTTCACCGCCTGTAATCACCAGGAGACAGCCTTTGTTGACTTCGGCAATCTGATCGATGAGCTTGTAGCATTCTTCCGTGCTTAGCTCGTCGTCCCCGCCCGCCGCTTTGGTGGTGGCGTCAAGGTAGCAATGATCGCATTTCAGGTTGCAGCGCTTGGTCAAATTCAGCGCGACGAGATAGGGCTTGAAGTCGTCAACCGTGCGACCATCGTTCACCCCCTGGCCCTGAGGCCCGGGGGTGAAGAACTGAGTGATCTGCTGTTGGAACGCCCCCAACGATCCCGTCATGGACGGGATGTTAAGGATCGGAAGCGATTTACCCATTAGTGGCTGGCCCCGGATTTCGACCCGGTCAGGTTGGCAATCATGTCTTTGAGATTGCCGGTTTTCATGGCGTCCGCCATATAGCCCTTCGCCTGTTCAATGCCTTCCGTGGCCACTTCAATGGTAATCAGGGTCGCGCCGATCTTTTCGGCATGTTTTTCGATCAAGGCTTTGGTGCACTCGCGCATGAAGCCTTCTGGGGCACGCTCCAGACGGGCCTGCGCGTCAGCAGTCCAGGTGTAGGGAGAGGTGGATTCAACATGACCGTTCCCGTTCCCCTGGCCATTGCCGTTTGTGCCATTGGCGACGGCCGCGAGCTTTTCTTCAGCATCCTGCGACGTCCCAGCGTCCTTGTTCGCGAAGATCGGCTGATAATCTTCAGACGCCGCTTCCTTGATCATGGGGGCAGCATATTCGAGTGTAATGGTCGTCATGCCGAGCTTCCGAGCGGTCTTTTCGATCTTGGCTTTCGCACGGCGGCGTTGGAATCCAGCCGGAACGGCGCGAATGGCTTCCTTCGCATCCTTCGTCCACTGCATTGGCACATCGTCGTAGGCGAGGTCGGTTTCCAGTTCGCCTTCGGCTTTTGCTGCGGCGTCGAAGATCGTTTTGTCGACTTGTTTGAAGCGGTTGCCTTCGGCCGCGCAGACCGGGCATTTCACCGGTGTTTCGCCTTTGCCGATGTAGCCGCAGCCGTCGCAGACGAAGTAGTTCTGATTCATGCGATCGAGATACGCTTGCGTTGAGGCGCTATTTTTCGGCTTTTCCTCGACGACCTGGGTCATCATCCCGCTGAGGGTGTTGCCCATGAGGTCCTTCGCGACTGAGTCGTCTGCCTGCATCTTGTCCCGGTCGATTCCGGCTGCATCCAGGTTGCCGCCCAGCGCGCGCATAGCGTCCATGGCGCCTTTGGGCAGGATGTGTCCGACTGCAGAATCGACGACGGTGTTGCTGATGATCGTATGGCCCTTTTCGATCGCATATCGGTGAATCGCCGTTTTCGCGACCCCGCGGGCGAAGACCGGGATCTTTTCCATGCGGTGGAGGGCTTCCTCCGTCCAGGCGATCGTGTATTCGGCTTGGGTGTCGATTGGCGGCACATATTTGCGGTTCGACACCAGCACGTTGCACGGGGCGCTCCGCAGGAGGTTTTCGGTATTGCTACCGATGTCCATGTCCTCATCGCTATGGACGCCGATGCGGCCGACGATTAGGAGCCAGGGCACGTCCTTGCGAACATATTGAATGATCTTTTCAAAGGCTTTCCCGTCGAGCAGGGTCGTCTTGATATCGGATTCTTCGGCCTGGGCAATCTCGCGGGAGATATCCAGATGGGACTGGTAAATCTTGGCGAGTCCGCTGTCGATGATTTCTTCGTGCAGCTTTTCCTGTTCTTTGAAGCGGAAGACCTTTCCGGCTTCTTCGTTCAGGACGCCGGAGATGCTATGAAACGCGGCGTAATGGAAATAGGGGTCAAACGCGGAGATGGCTTCAACCGGACGGTTGAAGGCTTTGCCAAGCGCGAGGCCGGTCATGAGCCCGCCGAAGGAGTAGGGGCTGCCGTCCACTGCGACGACGATTTTGCCGTTGTTCATCGGATCGGTGTTCTTGATGATGAACATGTCCGAGTTGCGGATTCGGCGAATGACGCGCTCGGTATTACTGCCGATGACGCTGTCCTTCACCGCGCCGACACCCAGCGCGCCCATGATCACCAGATCGTAGGCGTTGGTATTGATATCTTCGACCAGCGCCTTCCAGTTGCGGCCCTCAAGAGAGCGGCGCTCGACCGGGAGGTTGGCTTCGTTGCACTTCTTGTCGACATAGTCGAGGTACGAGTCCGTGATGATCTGCAACCCGCGCGTAATCAGCGAGTCGTGGATCTGCCGCTGGCGGTCCAGTTCCTTCTCATCATGGTATTCCTCGGGCAATCCCGCTTCCATTTGCTTGAAGCGCTTGTCGTGCATCTTCGCCGCGTAGACGTGGCTGCCGACAATCTTGGAGCCAAAGGTTTTCGCGAACTCGACGCCGACATCGACGGCTGTATTGGAATGGTCGGAATTATCGACCGGGACGTAGATCGTCTTATACATGAACACGCCTCCTCTAGGCCCGCTAACCGCCGAGGGTGATTCTGATAATTTCGAGAAAAACCAAACAGTTGCCTATGATCCCCAGCATAAAAGAGGACGGATGATAGCACTAGCCAGAACTGGATTGCAAGGCGAGTATGGGGCTCATGGGTTGCCTTGCGGGGCAAGGTTAGGAAGTCGGGGTTGCCACTGATTTTGGGTCTGACGTCACTGCCGTGGGTGGGGCTTTCCTTGAGCGAAGGATCTCCTCAAGGGACAGGAGGGCATCCCGTCCCGAGTTCCCTTCGATTCCCTTGAGCAGGCTCTTGTCAGCATACTGAGCTGGTTGAACAGTTGACGAGGTGGTGGCTGTCTGAGAAAGAGACCCGGTCCATTTCCTGGGGTCACGGCTGCCAGCTTTCCGTTCCCAGGCTTTCAAGCAAGCTTTGGCAATAATCTTGTTTAACGGCGAGGGGTTATAGAGCAGCTTCCGTATGCTGGTCGGTGTCAGCATCAGCGGATTATACCCGGCTGAAAGGTAGCCCTCTTCAAGGAGCCGCTGTTCGAGATCGGTATTCGGCTGAATCCCCAGGAAGAACATCAGAGGGAAGACTCGCTCCTCTCCAAGGATGGAAGCGACCATTTTATAGGACTCCACGCTCTGCAAGAGGGACTCTTCCGTCTCCTTGGGGGAATTGAGCGAGTAGTTGAGGATCACCTTTCCCTTGAAGCCCGCCTCGGCGAGATAGCGGCATCCGTCATAGAGCCGCTCCAGCTTGAAGCCCATGTGGAGGTTGTTTAAGACCTCCTGAGAGCCGGAGGTGATGGCGACTTCCAGATCGCCGACGCCGGATCGCACCATGAGCTTGGCCAACTCAGGAGTAATGAGGGAGGTGCGGATATAGCCGGACCATTCGATGTCCAGCTTTTCACTGACGATGCGTTCCAGAATCTCGGTGCATTGCGGATAGGCCTCTTTCCCGGTAATGAACTGCGCATCGGTAAACCAGAACCGGCGCGTGCCCCATTGATGGTAGTGCTGGGAAATATCCTTTACGACCATGGAGGGGGGGCGATACCGGACGCGCTTGCCTTCAATGTAGGGGTAGAGGCAGAAGGCGCAGTCGTAGGGACAGCCACGCTTGGTCTGCACGCCGATGGACTCATTCTGGAATTCCCGATATTGGGGGAATATGGAGGTCAGGTAGGGGAGATCCACTGTCAGGGCGTCGAGCAAGGCCATGGTGCCCTGCTGGCCTTTGCGGACGTTTTTCCCTTCCCGGACAATATAGCGTTCGCCCTCAAGCGACTGGCCTTCGACCAATTTTAAAATGGCATCTTCGCCTTCGCCGAGAATCCCGATCGTGCCTTCAGGGAGCTTTTCAATGAGCTGATCGGCAAAGGCCGTGAAAGCCCCGCCTCCGATCATGATCTGCGTCTTGGGAAATTCTTTCCGCATCAGCCAGGGGTACGATAGGATCGTGTAGATATGGCTGTAATAGCGGTAGAGCTGCTTCAATCCCTCGAACGAGGCGACCACCCGCTTGATCGGGTT
This sequence comes from Nitrospira sp. UBA6493, assembly GCA_002435325.1. Taxonomy (GTDB): domain Bacteria; phylum Nitrospirota; class Nitrospiria; order Nitrospirales; family Nitrospiraceae; genus Nitrospira_D. Next base: position 50,809 of record DJMJ01000028.1, read on the forward strand.
GCTCGCAAAATAAAAATTGAAGGCATGCTCCAGCGACGAGTCGCCTTCATGAGGCGAGAAGATCTGAATGTCGCGCCAGGAGAAACAGACCAGGTCCGGCTTGAAGGCCGCCGCCGCATCGCGAAGCGCCTGGCTGCGTTGGGACGGCGGAAACAATGAAAGATCCAGGATCTGCTGGCGTACCTCCGGTTTCCGGCGATGAATGAAATCGGCCAGATAGGTGACCCCGATCGGGTACACCTTCTTGCAGGGCAGAAAGACGTAGAGAATGGAGTTCATGGATTACTTGGTCGCTATATGGATGGCGACGATTCCGCCCGTGAGGTTTTTATAGGACACCTGGCGGAAACCAGCTTCGTGCAGCACCTGACAAAGCCGTTCCTGATCGGGGAACGTCCGGATCGACGCGGGCAGATATTCATAGACGCCGGTGGTGTCCCGCGCGACTTTCGTCCCAATCCAGGGCAGTAATTTGAACGAATACCAATCGTAGAGCGCCCGCAGCCAGCCGAAGACCGGACGGGAGAACTCTAGGCAGACAAAGGTCCCGCCCGGCTTCATCACCCGGCGGATCTCGCCGACCGCTTGCGGCAGGTTCCCGACATTGCGCATGCAAAAGCCGGTGGTCACCGCGTCAAACGTGTTATCCGCAAACCCCAGGTGTTCGGCATTCGCCTGCAAACAAGTGATTTTCCCCGCAAGGCCCTTGCCGGCTACTTTCCTGAGCCCTTCGGCGAGCATGGAGTGATTGAGATCGGAGGCGACCACCCGGCCTCTGGCGCCCATGCGGGGCTCCACGAGCAGGGCCAGGTCGGCCGTGCCGGCTCCCACGTCCAGCGCAGTCCCCTGCTCGACGTTCGGGACCAATGAAGCGGTGATTTTCTTCCAACGGTAATGGAGCCCGAAGCTGAGCAACGTGTTATTGAGATCGTAGACCCCGGCGATGGCCGTGAACATCCGCTGCACAGCCTGTTCGCGCGCGGACCCGGTCCAGGTAGAAATGGCCTGGGGGGGAGCGGCTGGCTGGGAGCGTTCTTGCACGGATTCCTTCACCGACATCATGCCAGCCGTGGTAGCACCCGACTTCCGCCTTTGTCAAGGTAATGGGATCTGCGTGGTATAATCCCGCCCCTATGAGCAATTCAATCGTCATCAAGGGCGCGCGCGAACACAACCTCAAGAACATCGACGTTACGATTCCACGCGACAAGCTGGTCGTCATTACCGGCTTGAGCGGATCGGGGAAATCGTCCCTGGCCTTCGACACCATCTATGCCGAAGGGCAGCGGCGGTACGTGGAATCGTTGTCGGCCTATGCCCGCCAGTTTCTGGAGCAAATGGGCAAGCCCGATGTCGATTCGATTGAGGGTTTGTCACCCGCGATTTCCATCGAGCAGAAGAGCACCAGCCATAACCCTCGCTCTACCGTCGGCACGGTCACCGAGATCTATGACTACCTTCGATTGCTGTTTGCGCGGGTCGGGCGGCCCTACTGCTTTCAGTGCGGCGAAGAAATCGCCGCCCAGACGGTGCAGCAAATGGTCGATGCGATCGCGGGACTTCCGGAGGGAAGCAAGTTTCAGATCCTGGCGCCGATCGTGCGTGGGCGTAAAGGGGAATATCGCAAAGAGCTGCTGGAAATGCGCCGGGCCGGGTATGTGCGGGCGCGCGTGAACGGCGAGATCGTCGATCTCGGCGAGGACATCGTTCTCGATAAACAAAAGAAGCACTCGATCGAGATCATCGTCGATCGCCTGGTGATGAAGTCGGGCGATGCCCTCATGCGGAGACTGGCCGATTCCGTCGAGACTTCGCTGAAGCTGACCGGGGGGCTTGTCGCGGTCCTGACGGATGACGGAAAGACCCGCCTCTATAGCGATAAGCTGGCCTGCATCAAGTGCGGCGTGAGCTATCCGGAAGTCGAGCCTCGCATTTTCTCCTTCAACAGCCCGCATGGAGCCTGCCCGGCCTGTGACGGCATCGGCTATCAGGTGACTCCCGGCTGTCCCGAGGACGAAGATTTCACGCTGTTAGATGCCTGTGAAGTCTGCCAGGGGGCCAGGCTCAAGCCTGAGAGTCTTTCGATCAAGCTCGCGGAGAAATCTATTTCCGAGGTGACGAGCCTGTCGATTCGTGCGGCGGCGGAGTTTTTCCTTTCGTTGAAGTTTACGGACCGTGAGCTGGTCATCGCGCATCGCATTCTGAAAGAGATTCGCGAACGGCTCGGCTTTCTCGTCAACGTCGGTCTCGATTACTTGACCTTGGATCGTGCCGCCGCGACCTTGTCGGGCGGCGAGGGACAGCGCATCAGGCTGGCCACGCAGATTGGCTCGGGCCTCGTCGGGGTGCTCTACATTCTCGACGAACCCTCGATCGGACTCCATCAGCGGGACAATCGCCGCCTGTTACAGACGTTGCTCCGCCTCCGTGATCTCGGCAACACGGTGGTGGTCGTGGAGCACGATGCCGAAACGATGATGGCGGCGGATCACCTCCTCGACATGGGACCTGGGGCCGGGACGCATGGCGGGCATGTCATCGCGCAGGGCACGCCGCAGGAGGTGATGGGGAATCCCGACTCCATCACTGGGCAATATCTGCGTGGGACGCAAATCGTGTCCCTGCCGCAACGCGTCCGCAAGCCGAAGGGCTATCTCTCGGTCGTGGGAGCGAACAAGCATAACCTCAAGAATATCACGGCTAAAATTCCCTTGGGGCTGCTGACCTGCGTGACCGGCGTGTCCGGTTCGGGGAAGAGCACGCTGGTGTTGGAAGTGCTCTTTCATTCGCTCATGCAGACGCTGGGGAAAGAGGCGTCTGTGCCGGGCGATCAGCCACCGTCTCGTCAGGCGGCACGAGGCCTGCGGCAGGAGGAAGGCCGGTCGGCTCGGAAGCGGAAAGTTGTGAAGCTGTATGGGTGCAAGGAATTGCTCGGCGTCGAGGCGCTTGATAAGGTCATCGATATCGATCAATCACCCATCGGCCGCACACCCCGATCCAACCCTGCGACCTATACGGGCCTCTTCAGCTTCATCCGCGATCTCTACTCGAATCTGCCCGAATCGCGGGTGCGGGGCTATAAGCCGGGACGGTACAGTTTCAATGTGAAGGGCGGCCGCTGCGAGGCCTGCCAAGGGGATGGGCTCATCAAGATCGAGATGCATTTCCTGCCGGATGTCTATGTGACTTGCGAGGTCTGCAAGGGCCAGCGGTATAACCGCGAGACGCTGGAGATTCATCACAAGGGCAAGAGCATCGCCGATGTGTTGAACATGACAGTGGACGACGCCGTGGAGTTTTTCGAACACATTCCCTTCATCAAACGGAAGTTGGAAACCCTGCACGACGTTGGCTTGCACTATGTGAAGCTTGGCCAGTCGGCCACCACGTTGTCCGGTGGCGAGGCGCAGCGGGTGAAGCTGTCACGGGAGTTGTCGAAGCGGCCGACCGGGCGGACTCTATATATCCTCGACGAGCCGACGACCGGGCTCCATTTCGCCGATGTGCAACGGTTGATCGATGTGCTGGATCGATTGGTGGAAGCCGGCAATACCGTCCTTGTGATCGAGCATAATCTTGATGTCATCAAGAACGCCGACTGGATCATCGACCTCGGCCCAGAAGGCGGCGACCGAGGCGGCGAGATCGTAGTTGAAGGCCCGCCCCGTGAAGTGGCCAAGTCCAAGCGGTCGTATACGGGGCAGGTGTTGAGGGAAGCAGGGGTGTGAGCGAGGCTGGAAGGGACGGAGCTTTCGGCGTTGTCATCATGTGATGAGTCATGACGGCAATCCGATTGGTACTCTTGGTCGCGTGCGACTCTAAGGCGAGATAAGAATCGCATGCCGTCGCACTCGGCGCTCTCGTGGCTGTCATCTGGTCGCGTCCGCTATGCTGATTTCCCAACGATCCGCTCTTCCATCCCCGGGGGAGTGAAAAGATAAGAGGACAAATAGGAGGCCCATGCGCACCATCCTTCTGCTGACCATCTCCAACATCTTCATGACCTTCGCCTGGTATGGGCATTTGAAGTACAAGGATTCGCCCTTGTGGATCGTGATTGTGGCGAGTTGGGGCATTGCGTTCTTTGAGTATTGTTTCCAGGTGCCGGCCAATCGTATCGGCCACTATCAATTCACAGCCGCGCAGTTGAAAACCATTCAAGAGGTGATTAGCCTCGTCGTGTTTTGCGTCTTTTCGGTGCTGTACCTGAAAGAGCCGCTGAAGTGGAATTATCTGGCTGGGTTTGGCCTCATGGTCGGCGCGGTCTTTTTGATTTTCAAAGAGTGGTAGGGCAAGGCTAGGGGCGCGGGGCTAGAGGCAAGGGGGAAGAGGGAGAATGGCGAAGGCGAAAAAGGCGGTGGGGACGGATCAGCAGGCAAGCCAGGACTTTGAAGGGCTCGGCGTCTTTTACCTCGGTCGTCCGTACGATCTGGCGGCGAAGCAGGCGAAGCCGGGATGGCTGCTCTATGACTCGAAGGATTTAGTGACGCATGCGGTTTGCGTCGGTATGACCGGTAGCGGCAAGACCGGCCTCTGTCTCTCATTACTTGAAGAAGCCGCCATTGACGGCATCCCTGCCATCATCATCGACCCGAAGGGCGACCTGGGTAATTTGATGCTGACCTTTCCCTCCCTCAAGGGCGAAGACTTTCAGCCCTGGATCAACGAGGACGATGCCCGCAAGAAAGGCTTATCTCCCACCGAATTTGCCAAGGCCCAGGCGGAACTCTGGACGAAGGGGTTGGCCGGGTGGCAGCAGGATGGCGCGCGCATTCAGCGGTTGCGCGATGCGGCCGATGTGGCGATCTATACGCCTGGGAGCAGCGCGGGCTTGCCCGTGTCCATCCTGAAGTCTTTTGCGGCGCCTGCAGCGGACATTCTGGGCGATCCGGAATTGCTTCGCGAGCGGATCAGCACGACGGTGACCAGTTTGCTCGGATTGCTGAGGATGGAGGCTGATCCCATTCAGAGCCACGAGCACATACTCCTTTCCACGATTTTAGACCGCACCTGGAAGAACGGCGAGGATCTGGATCTGGCCGCACTCATTCATGCCATTCAATCGCCGCCGGTGCAGAAGATCGGGGTGATGGCCGTCGATTCGTTCTTCCCGTCCAAAGACCGGTTTGCCCTGGCGATGCGGCTGAACAATTTGCTCGCCGCGCCCGGTTTCCAGGCCTGGCTCGAAGGCGAAGCGCTCGATATTCAGTCGCTTCTGTACACGTCGGCCGGCAAGCCGCGTCTGGCCATTTTCTCCATCGCGCATCTCAACGACGCCGAGCGCATGTTCTTTGTCACGCTGTTGCTGAGTCAAATGGTCAGCTGGATGCGGGCGCAGTCGGGGACCACGAGTTTGCGTGCGCTGCTCTATATGGATGAAATCTTCGGCTACTTCCCGCCGGTGGCGAATCCTCCGTCGAAGCTCCCGCTCATGACCCTGCTCAAGCAGGCGCGCGCGTTTGGCCTGGGCGTCGTGCTCGCGACGCAGAATCCCGTCGATCTCGACTACAAGGGACTGGCGAATACCGGCACCTGGTTTATCGGTCGCCTGCAGACGGAACGCGACAAAGCGCGAGTGCTCGAAGGATTGGAAGGCGCGTCTTCCAGCGCGGGCAAGAAGTTCGACAAGGGACGCATGGAACAGACGCTCGCCGGCCTCGGCAACCGCATTTTCCTGATGAATAATGTGCACGAGGATGAGCCGGTTGTGTTTGAAACGCGCTGGTGTCTTTCCTATCTCCGCGGTCCGCTGACGAGGACGCAGATCAACATCTTGATGGATCCGGTGCGCGCCGCTCATGCGGCGGGAGGCGCGACTGGCGCGGTAGCGGACGTGACACAAGCGCCGAAGGGAGGCGCCCGTCCCATCGTGCCGCCTGATGTGCCGCAGCAGTTTGTGCCGCTGCGAGGATCCCAACCGGCTGGCAGCGAACTCGTCTATGCCCCCATGGTGCTGGGCTCGGCGAAAGTTCGCTTTTCCGATGCGAAGAACGGCGTCGATACCACCCAGGATGTAACGGTCTTGGTGCCCATGACCGACGGGGCGGTGACTGTTGATTGGGACCAAGCGACTGCGGCGTATCTGGCCATTGCGGATTTAGAGCAGAGACCGGAAGCGCGCGCGCACTTCCTTCCGCTTCCGGCGAGCGCCGGCAAGGCGAAGAATTATGCGGATTGGAACAAGGATTTCGTTGGTTGGTTGTTCAGGACACAGACCGTCGATCTGCTCAAGAGTCCGACAACCAAAGAGGTGTCCAAGCCGGGCGAGACCGAGCGGGACTTTCGTGTGCGCTTGCAGCAGTCCGGCCGGGAGCAGCGCGATCAAACTGCCGAATCGCTCCGTAGGAAGTATGCGCCGAAGATTGCGACGCTCCAAGATCGTATCAGGCGGGCCGACCAACAAAAAGCAAAGCAGCAGGCCGAAGCGCGGTCCAGCCAGGTGCAGGCGGCTATTGCCGTCGGGGCATCGATCCTCGGCGCATTCTTAGGCCGCAAGACAATCAGCGCCACGAACATTGGGCGCGCGACAACGGCCGTCAGGAGTGCGGGTCGGGTGATGAAGGAAACACAGGATGTCGGACATGCGGAGGAAAACGTGGCGGTCTTGGAGCAGCAGTTGGCCGATCTGGAAGCGCAATTCAAGGCCGAGGCCGATGCGTTGGCGGCAGCTGTCGATCCTCTCACCGAGAAGCTCGAGGTCGTGTCGCTGAAACCCACGAAGGCCAACATTGCGGTGAAAGTTGTCGCCTTTGCCTGGACGCCTCAGTGGCAGGACGAACAGGGCGCGTGTACTCCGGCATGGCAGTGATCTGCGTCGCTCGTTGTTCGTGAAGCGTCGTTCGCAAGATACGAGAGGACGCGTTAGGTCAGACCCCGCCCGTTAATGCTTCTTCTGCATTATCTTGTCCGTCCAGGCCAGCAGAATGGCTGAGCCGAGGAACGTCATGTGGATGAATATTTTCCACTTGATGTGTTCGGGATCTTCGTTTTCGATGTCAACGAAGGCCTTTAAGAGGTGAATGCTGGAGATGCCGATTAACGAGGCTGCCAATTTCACCTTGATCGTGCCGGGATCGATATGGCCCAGCCAGTCGGGACGGTCCGGGTGTTCTTCTAGATCCAGCTTGCTGACGAAGGTCGCATAGCCGCCGATGATCACCATTGCGAGCAGATTCGCCACCATGGTCACGTCGATGAGTCCCAAGATCCCGAGCATGAATTCGACTTCTTTGCTTTGGTTCACGTGGAGGAGCATTTCCCACAATTCAATCAGGAACTTATAGGCGTAGAGCAGTTCCGCCACGATCAAGCCCCCATACAGAGGTGCCTGAATCCATCGGCTGCCAAAAACGGCGACTTCAAACAGGTGTTCCACATAGGCGACCGGACCGCTAACTGATTTCGTTGGGGTCTTGGACGGGGAAGAATGCTCGGTGGACATCAGGCCTCCTGAACAAATTTGGCGGTCCCGCAGGGGACACATGCGCCGCGTATCCTAAAGTGAGCCTCACGGGCTGTCAATTCAAGACAACGATGGAAGCTGCGTCGACGAGCCATGAGGTTATGCGGCTTTGGTGGTGATAGTAGACGGCCGCATGATTGGTGCGGGGGGTGTCGAGGAAGCGGAGTTCTGGACTGGAGCATGGGCTTTGAGTAGTGCCGCAGCACGTTCCCCAGCCTTGCGAATATGTTCCGCGCTCGGACGGGCAGGGTCCTGTGGTGCGAGGCGGGCCAGTAGGAGGTCTGCAAATCCGTTGATCGAAGTCAGGAGATTATTGAGATCGTGGATTAGTCTGCCCGGATCGGGCGGAGCGGCTGGATCCGTATTCGGCCTTGTGAGCGCCGGAAGCTCTCTCCCTGTGCGTGCGAGGGCGCGCGCAATGGCACGGCAGGCATCGGCGTGGCTCGATGTGGTGACGGCCAGGACTTCATGCGCGCCTCGACGCAACGCGTCAAGGGTCGTGGCGTCGTCGGTCCTCGATACCAGCGCGAGCCGCGCACTGGTAGGCGATGCGGTACGGAGTGCGTGGAGTAAGTCCTGGTCTGGAGGCTCCGTCTTCTTGAGGTCGAGGAGGACCAGATCAACTCGCTGGGCCTGTAGATGTTCGAGGGCATCGGACAGCGTATGAGTCATGCGGATAGTGAGCGGGCCCGGGAAGTGGGAGGCCAGCCATGAGTCGATCTGGGTCGTGAGCAGACTCTGCGGGCCTAGAAAGAGGATTGAGAGAGGCGTGGTGTCAGTCATGGTGTGTATTCGAGCGATTCCAATTCTCGGTTGTCCGTGCCGAATTGGCTGGTAGAAATAATGAGAGTTCGGTCGCTGGTCCCGGGCTGTCATGCATCGGTTGTTCAATCAGTCCGACGGTTTCTCCCTTTGTCGGATATGAGGAGCGGGAACTTGACGGTCAAAGAGCTGTTTGGTGTGGCGCGAGAGCCCGCGCCTCTCATTCTATCGGCGGCTCGTCGATAATCTTGAGCCGGGGAGTGTCGCAGGACCTGTAGTTGGAGCAGACGAGAACGTCACGGTATGAGACTTAAGAGAGGGGCGTTCCTCTGAAGCTGCTGGCGAAGAAGGTGGCGACCTGAGACCGGCGGCTGATTTGAAGTTTACAGTAGATATTGGCCAAATAGTTTTTCACAGTCTTTTCACTCAGGGTCAAGGACTGGGCGATTTCCTTGTTTGTGTACCCTGCCGCAACGAGCGGGAGCAATCGTTGTTCCTGCGGAGACAGCAGGGGGCGTTTCGACGGGTTTGGACTCGACGGGAAAGACGGTCTCCATCCTGGCGCATGTTTCGTGATTCGGGAATCTGTGAGGGGCTGGCCGGCTGCAGTGGCTTTGATGGCGCGAACGAGCGCGTGCGAGGCGATATCTTTTAGCAGATAGCCGTGGGCTCCAGAGAGACTTGCTGCCTCGACGGTGTGCTCATCCGTGAAGCTGGTGAGAAATAGCACCCGGGAGGTGGGACTGACTGCCAAGATGTCTCCCGCCGCCTCCACTCCGTTGCCGTCGGGCAGGCGGATATCGAGAAGCACGATGTCGGGTTTGAGGCGCGCGCATTGCCGAAGAGCCTCGTCTTTCTTGCCAGCCTGGCCGACGACTTTCATTCCGGGCGTCAAATTGAGAACGGCGCTCAGCCCGATACGCACCACTTCATGGTCGTCGACGAGCATGATCCGAATGGGTTTAGATCGTGCCTGACTCATAGGGCCTTTCTAATGGAACCTCGACGGTGACATTGGTGCCTTGTCCCGGTTCACTGGTGAGCAGAAAACGGGCGCCGATGTGCCTGGCGCGCGTGGCCATGTTCGTCAGTCCATGGCCTCGCCGGCGCTTCCGGCCGGTCTTGAAGCCGATGCCGTCATCGGCAACACGCAATTGGATGGATGGGCCGATGAGGCGCAGAGTAATTGATCGCGTGCTGGCCTTCGCGTGCCGCATGCTATTGCTGAGGGCTTCGCGCGCGATGCTCAAGAGCTGCTCCCCCACATCGGCCTTGATCAGCGGGATGACCTCCGGCTGGATGTTCAAGGTAGGGGCGGTTTGCCCGGCGGAGGAAAATGAGTTGATCAGTTGGCGCAGTGCGCGCTCAAAATCCATGTTCGAGGCGTTGCGTTGGTGCAGCAAGCCGATGAAGTGGCGCACCTCCAGAACAAGATGATTAAGTTGGGCGATGGCCTGGGTGATGTGGGTCTTAGATTTTCTGGCCGAGGTGCCGGCCACCAGTTTACTGGCTTCCAGCTGCATGCCGACCGCGTACAAAGATTGCAGGATATTGTCGTGCAGGTCTTGACTGATGCGTTCGCGCTCTTCTCTGGACTGCTGCAAGATGCGCTCTTGGAGGCGCAAGGCCTCTTCGGCCTGCTTTTGTTCTGTGATGTCGGTGCCCACGGTTACGAGGCAGGCCTTCCCGTTGAGCTCGATCGGTTCGCAGGAAACCAGGCAATGCCGGAGCGTGCGGTCTTTCGTATACAGCTGAACTTCAATATTGCGGAGGGTGCCTTTGAGAGCGAGTTGGGCGAAAAACTGGTCTCGTTCTCCGGAGGCGGGCCACAGTCCTAATGTGAGCACAGTCTGTCCGATCACTTCGTCCCGTCGATAACCGAACAGTGTGAGGCCCGCATCGTTGACCTCCAGGCAGCGACCTGTGTCTCGTTCCGTGACGATGACGGGATGGGGGCTCGACCGGAAGGCCTTGGCAAATCGCTCTTCGCTCACACGGAGCAATTCTTCTGTGTACTTGCGCTCAGTGATATCAAACCAGGAGCCGAGCAGTTCCACAGGATGGCCATCAGGGTCTCGAATGAGAATGAGTTCATCCCGCATCCATCGGTATTGGCCCTGCTTGTTTAAAAAACGGTATTCGTGGGTTAGGGACCCGCTTGAAAACAGGGTGGAAAATCCTTCCATGATAGCCGGGGCGTCCTCAGGATGAATCCGGTTGATCCAGAATCGTGGATCGTCGGTGAATTCGTGCGGTTCGTATCCCAGTTGTGCAGTGATATTCGCGGAGACGAAGGTCGCGCCATAGGTGCCGGTGGCCGCAGCCGTGTAGATGACGGCCAGTGAGTGAGACAAGACAAAGTCGAGCCGGGCTTGCCTTGCGCGGAGCGCCGCCTCGGCCCGCTTGAGATCCGATTGATCGACAAAGAGCCCGACCGCTGTCGAGAGCTCCTCCGATTCGTTCCGGACAAATACCGGCCATAGCAAAAGGTCGAGCATGGAGCCGTCTTTGCGGTGGCGTCGCAACTCAATGGGGCCGGTTATTTTCCCGCGTGTGCCTTGCTCCCACAGGGCATCGGCGCTCCGTTCCTGTCCTTTTGTGACATAGGGAAGTTCACGGCCCAACACCTCATCTTCAGACCAGCCGAATAATCTGGTCGCAGCCCGGTTCCAGCTTGTGACCCGTGCGTGGGCGTCTAGGCTGACAATGGGAAGGGGGGATTCGGCCACCAGAGTTTGGAGGAGCTGGGTGGTTGCGGCGAGATCCGCTTCGGCTTGTTTCCGAGCGGAAATATTTTTGACCACGGCAATGAAATAGGCGGGTGAGTCGGCATGGTTTCGCACCAAGGAGACCGTAAAGGCCACCCACACGAACGTTCCATCCACTCGGAGGCAGCGTTTCTCGAGAGAAAAACGATCCTGCGCACCGGAGAGCAGGTCCTCCATCAACTTCAAATTGACCGCAAGATCGTCCGGATGGGTGACCTCTTGAAAGGATTTTCTCAGCAGATCTTCCAGGGAGTAGCCGAGAATGTCCACTAAAGCAGGATTGGCCTGGAGAAATTGTCCGGTGAGCCCCAACTGTGCCATGCCAACAGCCGACTGCTCGAATATCACTCTCCAGCGAGCTTCATTGTCGCGCAGGGCTTCGAGCGTCTGGTGTTGAGCCGTGATATCGTTACAAACGATCAAGAGGCTGATTTGGCCGGTCGTGTCGATGACGGTGCGCGCGCGTTCTCTGACCCAGATGCGGGACCCGTCCTTCCGAATTTTCTGAAGCTCCCACTCGAAGGTCTGGTAGGGATTTGCCGCGCACAGGGTCAGTTGATCGAGTACGGCCCGGTGGTCATCCGGATCGAATACGGCAAGCACCGATCGGCCTACCAACTCGAGTTCCGTATAGCCGAGTTGTTTCGCCCCGAAGGTATTCACGGAAAGTACGGTCCCCGTTGCGGACAGCGTAAAGTACATGGAGGGATTGTCGTCGTAGAGTGCGCGAAACCGTTCTTCGTTTTGCCGCAGGGTGTCTTCGGCCCTGAGACGCTCCAGTTCGGCGGCGGCCCGCTCGGCAAAGGCGGTGATAATAGGAGTGCCCTGGCTGGAATCAAAGAGGAATGGGCGCACATCCATGACGCACAGATGGCCGGTCGTTTGGCCGGCGCCATTGCGCAGGGAAACTCCCATGTAGCTTTCAAGGTTGAGGGTGGCCAGATATGTATCTTCGGGAAACAGTTGTTGGACGTGTTGCGGGATGAACACCTGGCCGTCTTGGAAGACTTTCTGGCAGGGGGGGGCATTCAGGGCGTATTCAAGGGGATCAGCAGCTCGATCGCGAGACCATCCGGCCACAGTTCGAACCCAATTCGTCTTTCCCGGGATCAATTCCGTGACGAATACGTAGGGAACTTGCAAAGTCTCTGATAATTGCCGAACCAGCTGGAGTAGAAACTCGTGTCCCGTGACAGAGGCCGTGCTGAAGTCCAGCGCTTTGAGCGCGCTGTCCATCCATTTTCGCTCAGCAGACTCCCGTTCCAGTTTCTCGATGCGCGCACGAAGAACTGTTAATTCGTCTTCGGAAGAGAAGGTGGCGCGGTCGGCTGTGGTTGCCGGAATGGTCTCAAGAGGCCCGTTCATGATGGTCTTCTCGAAGAAGCCGGATTCTCATCTGTTCTTCTCGCGCAAGCCTTTGCCTTGCGCGCGTTCTCTGGGAAGGGACAGAGCGACCACGCCCCTTTTAAAGGTGAAGGATAGGTCGAAGAGCTGCTGAAATGCTAGAGGGGAGAGACCGTAATCACAAGGATTCCTTGCGGCACGGATTGGTTCGGAGGGTGTGTGGACCAAAGGGACGGCTAGGCATTCTGGATCATCGAGTGCGAACGAACGTTCTTCAGATACCACGCGACAGCTTCCGTCCGCCGGCGGACCTGCAACTTGTCGAAAATATGGGCCAGATAGTTCTTGACCGTTTTGTCGCTGAGTCTCAAGTTTATGGCAATTTCTTTGTTGGTTTTTCCCTCGGCGAGCAGGGGAAGAATCGCGCGTTCCTGGGGCGAAAGTTGGGCCAGGCCCTGCGGGGGGGCCGTCTGGCCGGGTTTCCCTTGGTGGCGAATCCAGGTCAGCGTTTGTTGCGCGACACGCGGGTCAAGGTAGCTTTGGCCACCGGCCACGGTCCGAATGGCCGCAGTGAGATCGTGGGCGCGGACGTCTTTTAAAAGATAGCCATGCGCTCCGCTTCGTACAGCCCCCACGACCATCGCTTCATCCGCAAAGCTGGTCAACATCAGCACGCGGGTGTCGGGGGAAAGCTCAAGCAGTTGGCCGCAGGTTTCCGGGCCCGTTCCATCAGGCAATTTCATATCCAAAAGAACAACGTGCGGACGAAGCCTGGCCGTTTCGGTTAGTGCGGCGGCGACAGTCGAGGCTTCCCCCACAATGTGCAGGTCCTTTTCAAGGCTCAGCAGAGTCCGGAGGCCCTGACGCACGACTTCATGATCGTCAATGAGAAGAATGGTGATGGGCGTCTTTTTCATAGAGGTGTCAGTACAGGTTCTAAAAGCAGTTCAGCGGTCAAGCAGGTTCCCCCGTCAGGTTTTGACTGGATGTGTAACGTGCCGCCAAGTTTTCTTGTGCGGGTTTCTATATTGGTCAGCCCGTAGCCTTTGCGGGAAAGCGTCGTAGGAGAGAAGCCGATTCCGTTGTCGCGGATCGTAAGGCGCAGGCGGGTGCCGCGGAGGCGGAGCGAGATGGACGCCTGTGTCGCTTGCGCATGGCGGACGCAATTACTCAGAGCCTCGCGGACGATGTGAAGGATGTCTCGTTCTTCCTCCATGGTCAGCAGATCCATCGCGCTCGGCTGGAGATCCAGCGTGATGGTCATGCTTCCGACGTGTTCGTACGTATGCTGGAGATTGACCAGTTCTTCTGCCAAGTCAAAGCTCTGGATCCTGCCGTCTTTAAGCCGATGGATCGTGCCGCGCACGTCATGGATCAACCGGTTGAGTTGCTCAATCGCATGAGTGCGGGCCTGAGTGGCGTCCGGCGGCAGTGGCGGGCTGATCTTTCCGGCCGTTTCCAGGCTGAGGCCGATGGCATAGAGCGATTGGAGCACCGAGTCGTGCAGGTCGCGGCCCATCCGTTCCCGATCCTCCAGGAGCATGCTCAGGCGTTCTTCCATAGAAACGAGTGAAACGGAAATCGAGTCGTCCAAATGGTGCGCATTTCCCATGGCTCTGGCGTTGGGATTGTGGCGCGAAGGAGGAGCGGCAGAATGACGCTGCACGGAGTGGGGCGCGACCGGTCTCCCGCCATTGATCACAAAAAAAGCTTGCCTGTCTCGATTCATATCCAACCTCGCTCCAGTGAAAATCTTTTCCCATGAAGGCCTGCGCCAGATGAGTCCACCCTAACGGGAGTGCCGTGAATTGTCACCTGGCGGATCCGCCAGGTGACCAATTCATGTACTCCCGCCATATCGTGCAGCTACACGAATGCCTCAAGCGAGGCCTAACAGGGGAGGACGATATGGGAGAGTTGAGAGACATTGCATTTCGAGAAGAGGATTGTGTCGTCAAAACATTGCATGGTCCTGAACTTGAACAGTCTTATAGGCTTAGGCATCAGGTGTTTGCGGAATCCTTGCGATGGGTGTCCCCGTCGAGTGATGGGAAAGAGATTGATCTGTACGATGTTTGGGGGACTACGATCGGCTTAATTCGCGATGACGGAATGATCCTCGGCATGGCCAGATTGCTCCCTTCGACAGGGCCATTTATGCTGGAACATGATCTTGCCGCACTCCTTCCTCCAGGCCATCGGGTGAGAAAGACCTCAGATACCGCCGAAATCACCCGTCTGGCGGTTGCGCCGGGAATTCACGACAAAGGACTTTCGGCCAAGATCATGCTTGCAGTGTTGAAAGGCGTGTACCAGTGGGCGGTTGAGAACAACGTTCGGTACTACTATCTGGAGGTGGAGCATCGATTTCTCAGGGTATTGCGCGTGTTGGGGTTCCCATGTGAGCCGTTGGGCGCGCCGGTCTCGCTTCCGCCGGCAGGGGCGAGTTCAGTGGCCGCATTATATGACATGGTGCAGTTTGATGAGAATAATGCTCGTAAGCGTCCGGATTTTTTCCGATGGATGTCGACCATTCACACGATGGAAGGTGTCGTGCTGGAAGGGCGTCACGCATTGGCTTGTGCGAATCAGGATCTGGTGGAAGCCGGTACACCTGGCGGATAATTGATACCAGTCCGAGGTCTGAACGTGGGACGCTAGTGGCGGCAGCGGTTAGACGACATTGGGGAGTCCGTGCTCAATGGCGGTCGCAAAGGCTTGCGATCGGGATGTCACGTCGAGTTTTGAGAAGATGCTTCCCACGTGAAACCGGATAGTCCTTTCGGTGATGCCAAGAATTTGACCGATTTCTCCGTTGGTTTTCCCGTTTTTCATCCAATTCAAGATCGTCATTTCACGCAGCGTTAATTCCCGGACGCATTGATCAAGGGCTTGAGAATGGGGGGGAGCGGTCCGAAGCAGCGCAAGATGAACATGGTAGCCGAAATACTCGATCAATTGCAGGTATCGTTCGGCATCAACAGATTCCGCCGAGGCGAATGAACAGAAGGTGGCGATGCCGCAGGCCGGGTCGATGGATCCGGTCGTAATGCCGTCACTCAGCCCGAATTCTTTGGCTGCTTCAATGAACTCACGTTGTTTCTCCCAGGCGTCGGCGTCGTATGTTTTGCCCAGTGCTGCGTATCTGGTTTCTGCAACGCGGTTTGGAATACAGGGTCGACGTCGAAATAGCCCTTTTGCCAGTAGAGGCGCAGCCATTCTTCTGGGTAGCTGGCATTAAGGACATTTGTGAAGCCTTCGAAGGTACCTGTGGGCCCCAATCGCGCCAATCCGCCGATCACTCTCGTAAATGGAAAGAGGCTCTGAAATCGAACGAGGACCGATTTCACGTCATCGACATTATACGATTCCGCAGTGTAGTGGAGCAGTTCGATGAAGCCTTCACACTCGGATTTTGAGAGACGAATGAATAGCTCTCGCGGAAAGGGACGTTTGTTCCGAGCGTAAGCCATTAGTCCTTCCTAATCGGATGATAACCAAAGCCTAGCATGGGTGAGAAGGGAAGAACAATGGGGAAGGAGGGGCTTGTGAGGCTATTGGGTAAGAGATATAAGAGCTAGGCTAGGGCCAACAATTCTAGTGCTGAGCGAAATATGCCGAAAGCCCAAGGGGGCCGGATATGAGCATTGTCAGCGATCGCCCGGTGTATCAGGTGGGATATGGGATTGCGCTCTTACTTCTGAGCGCAATGTGGCTCAGCTCCCCCCATGTGGTCCTCGCACAAGCTCTGCGATTTCAACCGCAGGGGGCCAACGCGGTTGGCCAAGGGAATGCCTTTTCCGCGCAGGCCGATGACGCGACGGCCATTCATTACAATCCCGCCGGTCTGACCCAGGTTGAGGGTGTGCAGGCGATCTTTGGCACTGTCCTATTGGGCGGATCAATCAAGCATAAAGCGTTGTCCGGAGTAGATACGCGCGGTGACTTTGGCGGGAGTGCGGTCTTTCCACCGCCGAGCCATACCTATTTGAGTGCCAACTTGGGCACATTGGGGGTCACCAGTCTATCGCGGGTGACGCTGGGGCTCGGACTGACCTGCCCTTTCGGATTGAATACGCGCTATCCGGTCGATGGTCCATTCAATACGGCCGTGACTTCCGCGACCCTTCCTTTGATCGATATCAAACCGACGGTGGCCTACAAAGTGACGGACGATCTGTCTATCGGGCTTGGGGCCGATATCTATACTTTCGCCGGTTTTCTGGGAGAAGGCCAGGCCGAACAGCATCAAGGGAGTGCGGGGATCTATGGTATTCCGGCCGGCGCTTCGATGGAACTCAACGGGAAGGGAACGGGTGTGGGGATGAACGCCAGTCTCAGGTATGTCCCGATCAAAAACAATGAAGGCAACCCTCTCGCATCGATCGGCCTGGTCTATCGGAGCCAGGCGGTGCTCCCGTTGCATGGCGCTTTGCTGGTGAATGACGCGAAAGTCGCTGAGGCGTCTACAAGCCTCGCTCTCCCGCCAATCTATACCGCGGCGGTGGCAGTCTGGCCGGTACGGACCAGCGATCGAGAATGGAAATTGGAATTGGATGTTGATTTTGTTGTTTGGAAATCCAACAAGCAGAACGACATTTCCCTCTCGAACGGCCTTACGCTGCCACAGCCGCAGCAGTGGAAGACCGTCCAGGTCGTGGCGATTGGGACGGAGTACAAGTGGCTCAATCCCGCGTGGTTGCCCTATTGGGATGTAGCCGCGAGGGCGGGCTATACCAGGACCGAAAATCCTGTGCCGGATCTGACTTTCAACCCGGCGACCATTTCGTTGTCATCCAACACACTCTCACTTGGGGCGGGGTTCCTGTGCAGGAAGGGTGGCCAGTTTCTTGGAGTTGTTCCCTGCGGAGTCGAGTCGGCTTTGTGGCCCAAGGCCATGGGAATTGATATCGCCTATCAGGAATGGTTTTACGAGCCGCATACGGTGGCTGGAAATCAAAACCCCACGGTCAACGGAACCTACCACGCCTTTGTCCATCTAGGGATATTTAGCTTCAAATTCCTCTTTTGATTTTACACGACGATCAGGTGAGGGCTTTGCGGAGGGCCGCGATGGTGGCAGCGTCGAGGCCGGCCTCCGTGAGGGTACTGTCGCTGGCCGCAGCCAGCGCATCTACGCTTCCGAACTGTTTCAGCAATGTAGTCCGCTTGATTTCGCCGATCCCGATGATCTGATCCAGTTTTGAAGTGATGAGGGCTTTGCCACGGAGCTTGCGATGGTAGCCAAGGGCAAACCGGTGAGCTTCGTCCCGGATGCGTTGGACCAGGTGTGTCGCGGGCGCATTCGGCCTGAGGAGGATGGGATTCTTCCTGCCCGGCAGAAAGATGCGCTCCTCTTTTTCGCCTCGCGCCTTGGCCAGGCCCATGATCGCCTGGTCGCGATGATCGACCTGTTTCAGCCCTTCCATTGCGGCGGCCAGCTGTCCGAGGCCTCCGTCGATCAGAATCAAATCAGGGCGGGTGAGATCCTCCGATGCTCCATACCGCCGCGCGACGACTTCCTGCATGCTCGCGAAGTCGTTGGCCCCGATCACCGTCTGGATTTTGAATCGCCGGTAATCCGCCTTCTTCATCTGGCCGTCTTCCCACACGACCATTGAGGCGACGGACTGATTCCCCATGGTGTTGGAGATGTCGAATCCTTCGATGCGCCGAGGAGCCTTGTCGAGATGGAGCAACCGTTTCAGGTCTTCGACGGCCTGCCGGTCGAGGGCCTCGTCTCTTAGATGGTCTGCTACGGCCGCGGCGGCATTTTCCTCCGCCAGCAACACCAACTGATGTTTTGTGCCGCGCTCGGGAGCGAGGACTTTCACGCCGGCCCCCCGTTTGTCGCTGAGCCATTGCTCGATCAGTTCGGTGTCGGCGAGGGTTGTGGGAATCAGGAGTTCTTTAGGCGGCTGGCCGTCTTTATTGTAGAACTGCTCGATCGCGGACCGGACCAGGTCCTCGTCGTTCACATCGGCAGATTGGGGCCAGAAGAAATCCTTTCGTCCGATCAAGAGTCCGCCGCGCACAAAGAGTAATTGCAGATCCACGGCGGTGCCTTGTCTGGCGAGGCCGATGACGTCCTGATCGGTCGAGGTCGTCTGGGTAATGCGCTGTTTTTCCAGCGTGCGTTCGATCTTGAAAAGCCGGTCTCGAACCCTCGAGGCTTCTTCGAACTCCTCCCGGTCGGCGGCGGCTTCCATGGCTGCCCGCAATTCGTCCAGCAGTTCCCGATCGCGCCCTTCCAGAAACTGCCGAACCTGGCTGACAATCTTGTGATACTCCTCCTGCGATTGGTTGCCCGTGCAGGGAGCCATGCAGCGCTTGATTTCAAATTCCAAACAGGCTCGATCTGCTGTGCCGTCGATGTCGATGGTGCAGGTCGCCAGCGGAAAGGCTTTCTTAATGACCTTCAGTGTTTCGCGGAGCGCACCGGCCGGCGTGTAGGGGCCATAGTAGAGGGCGCCGTCTTTCTGGACTCGCCGGACAATCGACAGGCGAGGGAAGCGCTCTTTGACCGGCAGGCGAAGATAGGGATACTGCTTGTCGTCACGCAACACGATGTTGAATCGGGGCCGGTGTCGCTTGATCAGATTGCTTTCGAGGATGAGGGCTTCGAGCTCCGAGCGGGTAACGATGGTTTCCAGATCAACAATGTGGTTGACGAGCAGCATTGTCTTGGGGCTGTGGTCGGCGCCACGTTGAAAGTATGAGCGGACACGGTCGGCCAGTGACGCGGCCTTGCCCACGTAGAGGTAGTCGCCAGCCTGGCCCTTGAAAAGATAGACGCCGGGATTAGGCGGCAAGTGGTCGAGTTTTGACTGGAGAACCGGCGAAGTGTCCATAAAGCTGTCAGCCTTTAGCTCCTAGCGATCAGCCAACGCCAATCGCTCTGAATTATAACTGTTCTGTGGCCTGGAGGTTGGATGGGCAACTAGGCCAGGTCATCACGCTGATGGCTGACAGCTGATTGCGTATTTACCGGAGCCCGCGCAGAAATGAGGGGCTCAAGCTTCCCCGCGCCACTTCGGCCACGGGACCTTTCATCGTCAGGCTGAAGTCTGGCGCGACCTCGATGTTGAGCTGGCCGCCCGGCATCTTCACTGTGACCGGACTCTTGACCAGTCCCAGGCGCACCGCCGCGCTCGCGGCCGCGCAGGAGGACGAACCGGAGGCTTGCGTTTCCCCGGCCCCGCGTTCCCAAATCAGGATGAAGATTTCCTTGGGCCCGGTCGGGATGGCCAATTGCACATTCGTCCGCTTGGGGAAGAGGGGATGGTTTTCCAAGGCCGGCCCGAGCTTCAGCAGCTCTTCGCGCGACCAGGATTCTCCAGATTGCTTGAAGACGACGCAATGGGGATTGCCGACACTGACGCCGGTGAACAGGAGCGACTGTCCGGCTGCGTCGATCGGTTGCTGGATCAATTCCGGCACGACGAGCGTGCAAGGAAGCGCCGCCGGTTTGAACGTAGCCTGGCCCATTTCGACCGTGACGGCGCTGGCGTCACCATGGCGATCCACATGCAGATCGATCGTGACGAGGCCGCCTTTGGTGTCCACCGTGAAATGCTTTTTCTTGGTTTTGCCCGTCGCATGGAGGTAGCGGGCAAAGATGCGCAGCCCGTTGCCTGATTTCTCTGCTTCGCTGCCGTCCGGGTTGTAGATGCGCAGGCCGAAGTCGGCCTGCCTGGTCGGGACGAGCGCGAGAATGCCGTCACTGCCCAGGCCCCAATTGCGATCGCAGACGGCTTTGATATTTTTCGGTGTAAGTTTGAACGTAAGGTCCTTGGGGTCCATCACGATGTAGTCGTTGCCCAGGCCATGGCCGCGGAAAAACCCGTTCTTCATACCAGTCTCCTTCAGGGTGAAGCGATGCTGTCAGGCGTCGAAGGTAGCATGAAGCCAATCGGCAGGAAAAGAGGGTGATGATCAAACGATCGTCACGCCGTGCGGCCGTTCGATCAACTCGATCTCATAGCCGTCTGGGGCATCGATGAAAATGAAGCGGCTGCCGGAGGAGGTCTGTGTGGGACCGTCCGTGATCTTCACGCCCTTGGCAGTCAAAGAAGCTATGGTGTCATCGAGGTTCTCCACCTGAAAGGCGAGATGGACGAGGTCTTCCTGGACTTTCACTGGCCCGCTCGGGGGAAAGCTGGTCAGTTCGATCAACTCGTCGCTGTTGGGAACTTTCAGAAAGGCGAGCTGTGATCCGCGCGGCGAGGTTTTGCGTTCCACCACTTCAAGACCCAACACATTCGTATAGAACCGGATCGTCTGGTCCAGATCGCTGACACGCATGCGGGTGTGGAGGAGCTTGGTGACGATCATGGGGCCTATTATAAGCCGTCGGCTATCAGCTTTCAGCCATCAGCCTGAGACTTTCTGAAATTCCAATTCTGGCAGCTATGTTTAATTCCTGCTCCTCGCCGGCCCGGCCGTCTTTCGCAGCAACAGCTCGGCGCTTCCCGGGATTAAAAAGTCCGGCATGGGGCCGACTTCCTGAAAGCCGTGCTTCTTATAGAAGGCTCTGGCCGGCGCATTGAAGTCGGAGACGCAGGCGAAGAGGTTCTTCGTTCGTTCAAATACGAGGGGCTCGATGTGTCCGAGTAAGAGTCCCCCGAGTCCCTGGCCTCTCGCCCATGACGCCACCCCAAGCAGTTCCAGATAATCGCCCAGCAGAAATTTCTCGCGAATCAACGCGATGCCGGCCACCTTCCCATCGACCAGGGCGACGAGAGCCTCACGGCCTTGCGGGAGGGGAGAGAAGATCCGGTTCCAATCGGCGCCGGTGTAGCCGAGTGTCTTCCAGGGATCGGAGTCGGCCAGGAGCTGCACGACTGCGTCACGATCTTCCTGCTGCATCGGTCTGATGGTTGAGAGGCTCATGGATTCTGTTGTGTGCAAGCCAGGAGATCACTGACAGTCATGGGTTTCAGGGCTTTGCGTGGGAGCACATCCGCCGTCAACCGCTCGATGACTTCCCTGGTCTGCTTCCCTTTGCCGTTGGCATGGAGCACGACGATGCTGCCCGGTTTCGCGCGCTTCTCAATGCGGGCGAGAATGTGATCCGCCGACAGGGTCGGATCCGGGTCGCCCGATTCGATGTTCCATTGAATGAAGCGCAGGCCGAGTTGTTTCACAACATCCACGGTCGTGTCGTTATATTCGCCATAGGGCGGGCGAAAGAGCGTGGCGTCATGGGTATAGCGTTCATGCAGGAACCGGACAGGCCGGCGGATTTCTTCGCGTTGTTCGTCGGCGTTATGCATCGGCAGATGCGCATGGACCTCGCCGTGCGTGCCGACTTCGAAGTAGTCGATGCCGAGCAGTTGCTCGACCTCGGCATCATGCTTGGTGATCCACTTGCCCGACATGAAAAATGTCGCAGGGATCCGGTGCTGGACGAGGTAGTCCACCAGGGCTTGATCGAACCCCGGTCCCTTTCTGACGGGGCAGAGATCGAAGGTGAGCGCAATGCCTGGGCAGGACGGAGCGCCTGACTTGATGACTTGGGCTGATCCAAGTTGGGGCGCGACCAGTCCGATGACGCCGATGCAGAGGAGGACCCATGCCCGAAGTGACATGAAAGCTAGTATACCTCAAGCCGGGCGAAGAAGAGTTGACCCGTTGTTTATTCGACTGTTACGGTGGGCCTATGCAATTGCCTTCGTGGGAAATCGGCCGGGCCCTGGGCATTCCGATTCGCATTCATGCCTCCTGGTTCCTGGTCTTTTTCTTTGTGACCTCCAGCCTCGCGTCCGGGTTTCTGCCGGAGAATCTGCCGGGATTGTCCGAGGAGCGGTACTGGGCGATGGGGGCCGTCGCGGCGGTGTTGTTGTTCCTGTCCGTGCTCTTGCACGAACTGGGGCATTCCTATGTCGCGCTGCGCTACCGCATTCCTATCAGCCAGATCACTCTCTTTCTCTTTGGCGGAGTGGCGCATATGCGGGAGGAGCCGCCGCATCCCAAAGCGGAGTTTCTCATCGCCATCGCGGGCCCAGCCGTGAGCTTTCTCCTGGGCGGGCTCTGCCTCGGAGCCGTCGAGGTGGCGGGAACCGTGGGCGAGGCGGCGGGATGGAAGGGGTTGATGATGCTCGGGAGCCTGCTGGGCTTCGTCAATGTGCAGCTGGGACTCTTCAACCTGATTCCGGGATTTCCGCTGGACGGCGGACGGGCGTTGCGCGCCGGTCTCTGGGCGTGGGGAAAGGACTTTTATCGCGCAACGGTCCAAGCCTCGTTTATCGGCCAGGCGTTCGGGGTGTTGTTCGGCTTGGCAGGAGTGATGGTTGTCATTGGGGCGTTGAGCGGTGATTTGCCTGAGTCGATGGCTTCCAACGGCGGGTGGGTGATTATTCTCGCCACGTTTCTCTTTGCGACCGCCCTGGCGAGCCGGCGTCAGGCGGTGGTCCGGCAATCGCTGGCCGTCGTGCCGATTCGGGATCTGATGGTGCAGACGGTGGTGTCGATTCCTCCGGATTGTACGATTGCCGACGCCGTCAATCAGTACTTCGTGCCGCATGGGTATGGCGGATTTCCGGTCGTGGCCGATGGGCAGCTGGTGGGGTTGGTGACGGTGACGGACGTGCAGACGGTGCCTCAATCCCTTTGGCCCTGGAAGATCGTCCAGCAAGTCATGCGTCCTGCGGAGCCATCGCTCACGATCGAGCCGAACGCGCCAGTGCTGGAGGCAATGCAGCGGATGACGCAGTCCGGCTGGGATCGCTTGGTTGTCGTACAGAATGGACAGGTGATCGGGCTTGTGACCCACTCCGCGATTTTGCATTATCTGCAACTGCACAAAGCCTGAAGCGTTCGTCGTGATGCGTCTTGCGCGAGCGACGAGCTCCGCGTGCTGTTTCACGGCTCACTCGGTTTTGGCGACGGAAATGTTCTGCGCGATAGCGATGTGGATAATGTGGGCGGCGAGGAGAAAGCCGTAGACGACGCAAAGAAAGTTCAAGGCGACATCGGAGAAGTTTCGCAAGACCAGCGGGAGACACACAATGAAGGTGGAGCTGGCTACCAGCATCGCAAAAGTCAGGTGTCTGCAAAAGTTGTAGGCCGGCTCTCGTTCGACTGGTTTGAGCGCACGGCCATACCGTGCCGATCGAGCCAATGCCGCTTCGTACACGGTGTCATCCGAAGGGCCAAAGAGTTTTAGGCGGGCGTATCCGGCGAGGGTAACCAGCCAGGGGGCGCTCCACAGAATCCAGTTGCTTCGAAAGTCATAGATCTCCTGAGTCAGAAAAACGAGATAGACCGGTATGTACAGTGCTCCAAGTATCATCGGGGACGTGTGGTTGTCGCGGACGCGTGCTTTGTCTGGTCCACCGTGAATAAGCTCCTGTTCAAAAAGCGGGAACCCGTACTTGACGGCGATTAGCGCGATCGAGACGCTCACGGTTTTGTCAGGGATGTATCGGAAGAAGTGCTCAAGGATCGTGAGCCCGGTGTTGACAATGGCCGATGCTCCGGATGGGCTCATGAGCGGATGGAGATAGCTCTCCATTCCAGTCTGCCACTGTGTCATCACCCGTTCGAAAATCCCTCGCACCTCTTGATCAGTACGAGCGGCTGGTGCTGAGCCAGGGTGATGTCGAGCCCGGCGCCTGGGATACTCGTGGCCGCGGCCCCCACAATGCCGAATGAAGCCAGAAAACGCAGGTGGGCCAGGGAGGAGGTGTGGGCTGTGCGCAGGTATTTCCGGAAACCGGCTCCCCGTGCCAAGTATCCCCACAGCAACCCGCCGGTCATATTAACCAGGACCCAGGGGAAAATAGTGATCTCGGCTCCGTCTCCCGGGTAGAACAGCCAATTGACTGCTGAACTCGACAGTAAGGCAGTGATGGCTCCCCACCAAGGGCCGAGAAGAAACGCGGCAAGGGCGGTTCCTGTCATGTCGAGGAACAGAATGCTGTGCAGTCTCAGGCTGAGCATTAGCCCAAGATAATTTAACAAGATCCCCGTCGACACGATGATGAGCAGTTTGCGGTACGGCAAATAGGGCAATGCGGGATGCAGCTTCCAATTGGGCTGTTTGCCCCTTGATGGAGGCGGCAATTCTTCTGGCTCTTCTACGTTCCGTCTGCTGCGAGCCGACGGCTCTTTAGCGGATGAGCCTTCCCTCCCTTCCTTGAAACGGTCATGAAACTTGATGAGGTAGTCGAGGATGGTGAAGGCCATGACGATCATGCCTCCGATGAGGCCCATCATTGTGAGAAGATCGTTGTTGGTCGTCATCATGGGCAGGGGGCTCGTTTCATTGCCTACGTGATATCGGTGACGCGGTTCGGCTGTTCTGAACGGAACTACCCGTTGGGAGAAAATCCTATCCTAGAAGGTTGCGTCAAGCCAGAAAAAGGCCTGAAGTTGCAGTGAGCGAAAAGTGTGCGCCACACACGGCTAGTTGAGGTGGGGGCTAGTCGAAGACGGGGTCCCAGCCTGGGCGCGCTGCTGGAGCTTGTGGGTGACGACGGCGCCGAACAACAGCAGGCCGGCCGAGTAGTAGACCCACAGGAGCATCAACACGATTTCCAGCAGTGAGCCGTAGAGGCGCACATAGACAGTGGCGTATCCACTGTAGGTGATGAAGAGGAGTTTGGCCGCGACCCAGAGGAGGCCAAAGGTCAGCCCCCCGATCATGGATTCCCGCCATGCCGGCCGGCGGCGCGGCACATAGCGGTAGAGACCGCTGACCGTCAAGAAGGCCAATCCGAAGGGGACGGTGTAGGTCAGCAGAAAGTCGTGGGCGGCCAATGCCACGAGATCCAGCCCCCAGAGCTGCGGGACATAGCTGGTCAAGAAGTTGATGATCTGGGTGGCGACGTAGGAAATGATGAGCAGTAATCCCGTGGCGCCCAAGGAGGCGACGGAAATCGCCGTCGAGATCAACGGGTGGCGCCGCCAGGTGCTTTCGAAGACGACGTTCAGCGCATAATCCAGTTCATAGAACACGAGCGCGCCGAACCAGGCGAAGGACAGAAAGACAGCCCAGCGCACGCTCTCCAGGACGCTGATGCGGTGCAGCTCTTCTGCCAGCCGTTCACCCAGCGAAGGGAGAAATCCCTTGAGGAAGCTGAGGAGAAACTGCGCTCCGATCACATCCTGACTGACGAGGAAGCTGATGCCGTAGAGCAGCAGGAAGACGAGCGGAAACAGCGAGAGCAGGGAGAAGAATGCCAGCGAGGCCGCCAGGCTGGCACAGCCATGCCGTCGAAAGGCTTTGACCACATCGAGGAGGAACCGCAGGGCTGGCAGCATCGTTCGGGACCCTTTAGGGGTGGCTTCGTTCGGTGCAAGCCGACAGGTGCGAGCCTAGCATGAGCGGGGCGGCGGCGCACCTGTTTCAACAAAGACAAAGCGTTACTTCAGGGTCAGCGCGGCCTGGGTGGCCAGGTTCACAATGGGATTGGGATACAGGCCGAAGAAGAGCACGCCGGCAATGGCGCAGGCCAGGACAATGGATAAAGCCGGCGACGGCACGAAGCGTGGCGACGTGGCGGTGACCTCACCTGGCTCCCGCATGTACATCACCATGACGAGGCGCAGATAGTAATAGGCGGAAATGGCGGCCAAGACCAAGGCGAGGATCGCCAGCCAGGACATGCCAGCCTGGACCGCTGCCATGAAGACATAGAATTTGCCGATGAAGCCTGCCGTCGGGGGAATGCCGGCCAGCGAGACCATGAAAATCAGCATGAGGAGAGCGGCGATGGGATGCCGTTTCGCGAGGCCGCTGTAGTCTTCGATCTCCTCTCCCTCCTGGCCGCCCTTGCGCAACATGGCGACAATGGCAAAGGCGCCGAACGTCATGAAGGCGTAGAGGGCGATGTAGAGCATTACGCTGGCAATGGCCGAGGTTGAGTCGGTGGCATCAAGACGCCCGGCCGCCACGATGCCGATCAAGGCATAGCCGGCGTGGGCGATGCTGGAGTAGGCGAGCATCCGCTTAATGTTCGTTTGGACAAGGGCGACGACATTTCCCAATATCAATGTGCCGATACAGAGCAGCAGGAAGATCGCGGACCAGTTGGCTTTGACCCCGCCGAGTCCCTCCACAAAGACCCGCAGGAAGGCGCCGAAGCTGGCGGCTTTTGAGGCGACGGCCATGAAGGCCGTGACGGATGTCGGGGCTCCTTGGTAGACGTCCGGCGTCCACATGTGGAACGGCACCACGGCCAGCTTGAAGCTGAATCCGACCGCCAGGAGAATCGTCGCGAACAAGAGCAACGGATCGTTCAAGCTTCGTTCGGCGATGGCGGCGGCAATGGCCGGAAGCTGCGTGCTGCCGGCTGCGCCGTACAGCAATGAGATGCCGTACAGCAGGATGCCGGAGGAAAACGCGCCGAGCACAAAGTATTTGGCCGAGGCTTCCAGGGAGCGGGGTTCCGCCCGTTTCAAGCCCGCCATCACATAGAGCGAAAGCGACATGAGCTCGGTGCCGAGATAGATCGTCAGCAGATCGGCGCCGGACACCATCACCATCATGCCGGACAAGGCCAGCAGAACAAACCCATAGTACTCGCCGAAGTAGATCCGTTCCTCTTTCAGGTAGGGGAAGGACAATAAAATCGTCAGGCCGGTGACGAAGTACAGCAGCAGTTTCCAAAAGCAGGAATAGGCATCGATCACGACCAATCCGCCGAAGGCCGTGGTCGGATCGCTCATGCGGGCGGCGGTCAGGCCCATGCAGATGGCCATGGTGGCTAGACTGAGCCAGGCCAGTCCATCCTTCTTTGACGCAGGGGTGATGGGATCCAGGGCGAGAACGGCGCAAGCCGCGAAGATCACCAGCAGCTCCGGCAGAATGGCGAACAGATCGTGGGCCGAGATCGTCATGGACGTGCCGCTTCCTCCATCGCCTGAATCATGTGGGCCTTCTGAATGGGATTGCTCAGCGGAGCGACCCGCCCCGTGGAGGTGGGCGATTCACGCGGCGGAGCGGTGGCACGGGCGACCACCTGTGTTACTGAGGCGTGCATGCGGATGAGAATCGGGTTGGGAAACAGGCCGATCCAGAACACCAGCACGACCAACGGAATCAAAGTCACCATCTCACGCTGATTCAGATCCTTCAGCTTGGGAAGAAACTTGGCTAAGGGTTCGCCGAAGGCCACCCGCTGAACCATCCAGAGAATATAGGCGGCCGCCAGAATAATCCCCAGCGACGCAATCGCCGCGGCGAGTTTACTCCACATGAAGGTTCCGACCAGCACCATAAACTCGCCGACAAAACTGTTCGTGCCGGGAAGCCCGAGCGAGGAGAGGGCGAAGATGACCAGCAATGTGGCATAACGAGGCATCGGCTTCGTGAGCCCGACGTTGTCGGCAATCTGGCGGCTGTGAGTCCGTTCATAGATGATACCGACGCAGAGGAAGAGGCCGCCGGTCGTAATGCCGTGGTTGACCATCTGCATCACGGCGCCCTCGATGCCCTGCTGATTGAACATGAACAACCCCAGCGTCACAAACCCCATATGGCTCACGCTGGAATAGGCGATGAGCTTCTTGATGTCTGCCTGTGCCAGTGCCATATAGGCACCGTAGATGATGGCCACGATCGAAAGTGTCACGACCATCGGCGTAAAGTCTTTTGACGCGTCGGGCAGCATCGGCAGGCTGAACCGCAGAAAACCGTAGGTGCCCATTTTGAGGAGGACACTGGCCAGAATCACACTGCCTGCGGTCGGCGCTTCCACGTGGGCATCCGGCAACCAGGTATGGAATGGAAACATCGGCACCTTCACCGCGAAGGCGGCGAAGAAGGCCAGGAAGAGCCAGAACTGGAGCCGTGGCGAATAGGTTTGCTGGCTCAGCTGGACGATGTCGAAGGTCTGGCCGCCCTGGAAGTAGAGGGCAATGATGGCCACGAGCAACAGCACGCTGCCTGCCAGGGTGTAGAGGAAGAACTTGATGGCGGCATACAACCGGTTTGGTCCGCCCCAGACGCCGATCAGCAGATACATGGGGATCAGCATCGCTTCCCAGAACACATAGAACAGCACGAAATCCAGCGCTGCAAATACGCCGATCATGGCGGCTTCCATGATCAGCAGCATGGCCATGAAGCTGCGAATGCGCGATTCGATCGAGCGCCAGGAAATCGAGACGCAGAGCGGCATCAACACGGTCGTCATCAGAACGAGCGGTAGGCTGATGCCGTCCAAGCCGAGGTGGTAGTTAATGGGCGGAGAGGTAATCCAAACCGCATTCTCGGCGAACTGCATCTGGCTCGACGAGGCGTCGAACAGCCACCAGAGGGGAAGCGACAGAAGCAGATCGGCCAGGGTGACGCCGAGTGCGACCATACGGACGCTGGTCTCCTTGACGAAGAATAGCGCGGCTGCGCCGGCCAGCGGAAGGAGAATCAAGAATGTCAGCCAGGGAAATCCGCCCGATTGCATAGGCCCTCAAAACACCAAAAAGACTGTGACCAGGATGACTACGCCTAGCGCCATCGCCAAGGCGTAATGCTGTGTCTGACCGCTTTGCACCAGGCGCAAGAGCCAGCCGCCCCAGGCGATCCCGCGGGCGATACCGTTCACGGCACCGTCAATGATCGCGACATCGATGCGCTTCCACATTTCCGCCGCCGCGGTAAACGTCGGCCGGACGAAAATCCGGTCGTAGGCTTCGTCCACGTACCACTTGTTCAGCGAGCCCTCATAGAGGCTCTTCCACTGCCGGGCAAATTGATCCGGCAGCTGGGGATTCAGCACATACACATAGTAGGCGCCCGCGATGCCGGTGAGACCCATCAGGGTGGCCACGATCATAATGCCGAGTCCGGCCGCGCCATGCTCATGAGGGACCGCCCCGCTGTCGCCATGGGTGAATACCGGCTCCAGGAACGACGGAATGCCGACATACCCGGCGACGATGCTCAGGACGGCCAAGACGATCAACGGGATCGTGATGGTGTTGGACGGCTCATGGATATGCTTGGCGTGATGCGGATCCACGTGCGACGGTCCCCAGAAGGTCACGAAGACCAGCCGGAAACTATAGAAGGCCGTCATCAACGCCGTCAGCAGGCCGACAATCGTCAGGACCTGTCCCAGCGATCCGGAGGACCAGGCCGAGACGAGCAAATCGTCTTTGCTGAAGAATCCGGCGGTCAGCGGAAAGCCGGCCAGCGCCAGCGAGCCGACGACGAAGGTCCAATAGGTGACGGGAAGCTTATCTTTCAGGCCGCCCATATGCCGCATGTCCTGCTCATGGTGCAGCGCAACAATCACGGAGCCGCATCCTAGAAAGAGCAAGGCCTTGAAGGCGCCATGGGTGAGCAGATGGTACATGCCGGCGGTATAGGCGCCGAGGCCGCAGGCCATCACCATGTACCCCAGCTGGCTGACGGTGGAGTAGGCGACCACGCGTTTGATGTCGGTTTGCGTGAGGGCGATCGTGGCGCCAAGGACCATGGTGGCGGCGCCGACCAGTGCCACGACGGTCATGGCGGTTGGAGACAAATTGTAGAGCGGGGCGAGCCTGGCCACCATGAAGACGCCGGCGGTGACCATGGTGGCGGCGTGAATCAGCGCCGAAATAGGCGTGGGTCCTTCCATCGCGTCAGGGAGCCAGACATGTAGCGGCACTTGCGCGGATTTGCCGATGGCGCCGGTGAACAGGAGTAAACAAATGAGCGTAAAGACCGACACCTCCCAGGTGCCGCCAAAGGGGCTCAGCAGATTGATGGTCTGGTTGGCGGCCTCGTGGGCGGCGGGGAAGATCTCCAGATAATTCAGCGTGCCGAAGCTGGTCCAAACCAGCAGGAGGCCCAGCATGAAGCCGAAGTCGCCNNTCATACCAATGGCCGATCAGGAGGTAGGAACAGAGGCCGACGGCTTCCCAGAAGACGAACAGTTGGAGGAGGTTGTCGGCGAGCACCAGCATCAGCATCGAAAAGGTAAAGAGCCCGATGTAGCTGAAGAAGCGCGCGTACCCTGTCTCTCCGTGCATATATCCGATGGTGTAAATGTGGACGAGGGAACTCACCGTGGTGACCAGCAACAGCATCACGGCCGTCAGACGGTCGATATAGAGGCCGATGTGAATGTCGAGCGCGCCCGATGTCAGCCAGGTGTACAAGGGCTGGGCAATCACCCCTCCTTGCCCCACCTCGATGAAGGCGATGACGGCCAAGAGCCATGACAGCAGGACCGCCGGAACGGCAACCAGATGGGCCCGTTCCTTGATCCGCGAGCCGGCGAGGCCGAGCACGAGAAAGGCGGTCAGGGGCAATAATGGAATCAGCGCATACATCGTCTAGTTACCACTTGAGCAAACTGAATTCTTCGACGTTGATCGTATCCTTGGCCCGGTGCAGGGCAATAATGATCGCCAGCCCCACGGCGACTTCCGCTGCCGCAACGGTCAGGGCGAAAAAGACAAACACCTGGCCGCCGAGATCATGGAGATGCTCGGAGAAGGCCACGAAGTTGATATTCGTGGCGTTCAGCATCAGCTCGACCGACAGCAGAATGGCAATGATGTTCCGACGGATCAACACCCCGACCATGCCGGTGAGAAAGACCACCGCACTCAATATGACGTAGTAAGTGACGGGGACGGTCATGACATCCTCGTGATGCGTGACGGGTAACGGGTGACGGGTGATTGGGGCAATCTAGTCGATAGCATTCGCATCACCCTTCGCTCCTTGCGTCCCCAACATCTCGCTTCGCCAGGATAATCGCGCCGATCATCGCGACCAGCAGGATCAGCGAGGCGACCTCAAAGGGGAAGAGATAGGTCGAAAAGAGCACTTCGCCGATCGCCAGGGTATTCTCGCCGCTCCCGGTTTCCACCGGGGCCACGGATTGCGGCGCGGCCGCGATGCTGCCACCGATCAAGACCATGAATTCGATGAACAGCGGGACGCAGACGAAGGCGACCGTGCGCCATTGGCTATGGTAGCGGTCATCGCGATGGAGGTTGAGCAGCATCACGACGAAGAGGTACAGCACGAGAATCGCGCCTGCGTAGACGATGATTTGGACCGCCGCGAGGAACTCGGCGTGGAGCGTCACATAGAGCCCGGCGACGTGAAAAAACATCACGAGCAGCGAGAGGGCGCTATAGACCGGGTTTCTCAGCGCGACGACCAAGAGGGCGGTTATCGCAATGACCCCGGCGAAATATCCAAAAAACAACTGATCCACTTTTCTCCTCTAGGGGGCTGTCGCTCTTATTACTTCAGGCACAGGCCAATCACTCCCGCACCTCCCCCGCCTGCATGGTAACGAGGGAGGCCGGGCTTAACGCTCCGGCCTCAGTTCGGTTTCTGCGGCACGTGCTTGAACGCCACGTTGAAGAAGGCGACGTTCGGATGCTGCAACTCCAGGCGCTTTTCGCGCACCGGGAATGACCGGTCGCCGATCGCGAGCAGCTGAGGCTTGTTCAGATGGAGTTGCCGCTTATCGTACACGGCCCATTCGAATTCCCGGGTCATGCCGAGCGCATCGACCGGGCAGGCATCGACGCACATCCCGCAGAAGAGGCAGCGCGTCATGTCCATGTAATATTCTTTGGAGTAGCGCTTCGTCGGTTCACCCGGCACTTCTGCGCTGACCACACGAATTACGCGGGACGGACAGGCTGCTTCGCAGAGATCGCAGCCCACGCATTTCTCCGTTCCATCGTCGTAGCGGAGAAGCGCCAGCATGCCGCGGTAGTTGTCCGGCAGGGTTCGCTTCTCGTGCGGGTACTGCAGCGTGATCGGCCGGTAGTGCAGCAAATGCGACATCGTGGCTTTCATGCCCACCAGCAGTTCATAGAACGTGATGGTCTTGAGCCAGCCGATGAGGCGCTGTGTGCCGGTGGTCTGTGTCATCGTTTACGCCGGTCGCTACTTGAATTGGTTATAGATGTACATCGCAATGGCTGTGACGACGATGTTGCCCAGGGCGATCGGCAGCATCACTTTCCAGCCGAACTTCATCAGTTGGTCGTACCGGAGGCGCGGCAGCGTGGCGCGCAGCCAGAAGAACAAGAAGAGGAAGCCGTAGACTTTCACGGTGAACCAGGCCACGCCTTCGATCCAGGCAAAGCCCTCCAGCCCGAGCTGGGCGAGGATGGTGCCGGGATAGGGGGCGTTCCATCCGCCGAGGAACATTGCGGCGGCCACGCAGGAGACCAGCACCATGTTGGCGTATTCGGCGATGAAAAAGAACGCGAAGCGCATACCGCTGTATTCCGTGAAGAATCCGGCGACCAGCTCGCTTTCCGCTTCCGGCAGGTCGAACGGCACGCGATTGGTTTCGGCGACGGCCGAGATCACGTACACGACGAAGGCGAAAATCTGCGGGGCCGGAAATGCAAACACATACCAGTGCCAGAATCCCCCGGCCTGGGCTTCGGTAATCTTCACGAGACTGAGCGAACCGGCCATGATCAAGACGCCGACGATGGCCAATCCGACATTCAATTCGTAGCTGATGACCTGCGCCGCCGACCGCAATCCGCCGAGCAGCGAGTATTTGCTGTTCGAGGCCCACCCGCCGAGGATGATCCCGTAGGCGCCGATGGAGGCGAAGGCCAGAATGTAGAGAATGCCGATGTTGATATCGCTGATCACGAAGGGCTTGACGGAAATCCCGAAGACGTCGATTGTCAGATCGGGTCCGAATGGGATGACGGCAAAGCCGATCATGGCTGGCACCATGGCCAGAATCGGCGCCATGGTGAATAGGAACTTATTCGCACCGGCTGGGACGATGTCTTCCTTGAAGAACAGCTTCAGTCCGTCGGCAATCGGCTGGAGGATGCCGTAGGGGCCGACTTCCATCGGGCCCATGCGATCTTGCATCCAGCCGAGCACTTTCCGCTCGGCGAGCGTCAGGATCATCACGGTCAACATTACAATGCCCATGACCGCAGCGATCTGGGCGAGAGACACGGCAAGGCGCAAGCCTAGTTCAGTCACGATGGCACCCCTGGATTAACGGATGATGAACATCCTCACGTTCATAGTATGAAACCGCGGCCCACGATCTCTTCACGATGCTATCCTTACACGGTGCGGGCGAGACCGCGTCCGCATCTTACGACACTTTCACCATGGAAACCGAGGCAGCCCTGATCGAGGGCACCTTGGTGTCTGGATCGATCACACAGTCGAACAGCCTATTGAGGTCCTGGCTAAAGTGATTCGGAAACCAGGCCTGACCTTCCGGTACGCGGTCAACCACCTTGACGTCGGTGGTCATCTCACCCCGCGCGTTCGAAAGGCGGACGCGGTTGCCGTCTGCCAGTGAGAAGCGCGCCGCATCTTGCGGATTGATACGCAGGTAGCCCCGTTCCTCAATTTGCAGCAGTCCCTTCGCGCGCGTGGACAATTTGCCGGAGTGAAACAGACTTTGCACGAGGCTGACCTGCACGGTGCCGTCCGGTTGAGAGACCGCGGCGGTCAATTGGTACCGGCCGGCGAGATCCGACTCGAATCCCTGCGCGAGATAGCGGTCGATGGCTGCCCGTTCGACTTTCGTCGGCACCGGCGACGGGCCGAGTGATCCGTATCCTGGGATGAGACTCCGGATCTCTTTCAAGATTTCACGGCTTTCACCGTATTCCAACGGGGTGCCCATCAATCCGGAGAGGGCGGAGAAGATTTCCCAGTCCGGGCAACATTCACCGGCTGGTTCAACGGTCCGCCGCACGGCTTGCACATGGCCCTCTGTATTCGTGAAGGTACCGTCCTTTTCTAGCGACGAACAGACCGGGAGGACGACGTGCGCCAGGGCGGCCGTCTCGGTCAGAAAGAGTTCCTGGCATACGAGCAAGTCCAGCTTGGTCAGGGATTCGCCCACGCGCACGGTGGCGGGCAGGCTGGCCAGGGGATTTTCCCCGACGATAAACATGGCCTTGAGAATGCCTGCTCTGGCACGGTCCAACATCTCGACCAGCGAGGCGCCGTGATTCGGCGGGGGCTCTTCCTTCCAGAGATTGGCGATCCGGTCTCGTCCGGCCCGGTCCGTGATGGTAGAAGGTCCCGGCAAGAACTCGGCGGCCGCGCCCATTTCAATGGCGCCCTGATCGTTGTTCTCTTCCGTCAAAGGCGCCAATCCGCAGCCCGGTTGATCGAGCTTTCCGGTGAGCAGCAGCAGGTCGAACAGGTTCATCGTGCCGGCATAGCCCCGCTCTCCTCGCAGCAAGCCTTGTCCGGCCACGGCGACCACGCGCTTGCCGCCGGCCAGCGCCTTGGCGGCTGCCACATAGGCAGCTACGTCCATTCCGGTGGCGGCTTGAATTTCAGGCCATGAAAGGGACTGAAGCCGGGCGGTCACGGCGGTCACATATTGGGGGTGGCGTTGCGTCAGGTCTTTGTCGATCT
This sequence comes from Nitrospira sp. UBA6493, assembly GCA_002435325.1. Lineage (GTDB taxonomy): Bacteria > Nitrospirota > Nitrospiria > Nitrospirales > Nitrospiraceae > Nitrospira_D. The sequence goes on from DJMJ01000028.1 coordinate 85,481, forward strand.
GGCCCTGTTCGACCACCGCCTTCAACAAACCGAGGACTGCGGCGGTGATCTGGGCCGGAGCGACGCAGAAATGGTGCTCCGACAGATTGGCGATATTGCTGATCGTGCCGACGGCCGGCTGGAGCGATTCGATCGTGATGAGCGCCGCCTGCCGTTTCTTGACGGCTTCTTTGATTTTGAGTCCAGTGATCGGATTAGTTTCCGTGATATTCGTGCCGACGAGGAGCAGCACATCCGCCGCAGCCAGGTCTTCGAAGGTTACGCTCCAGCGGTGGGTGCCCTGAACCCGCTGCATCGCCTGCACGGCGTTCATGTGGCCGTAGCGGGCGCTGCTGTCGATGTTATTGGTACCGATGGCCAGGCGCAGGAATTTCTGGAACAGATACAGCTCTTCGTTGGTGCAGCGGCTGGTGATCAAGCCGCCGAAGGCCTGGCCTCCGTGGTCCTGCTTGATGCGGCTGGCCTGGGCTGCGATGAATTCCAACGCTTCTTCCCAGGTCGCCTGGACGAGGGCGCCGTTGCGCCGGATGAGCGGATGCGTGAGCCGCTCGGGATGGCTCGTGGCATGGAAGCCGAAAAACCCCTTCGCGCAGAGGTCGCCGTTGTTGCGTCCCGCGCCCTGGGCGGAATTCACTTCGATCAATTGGTTGTTCTTGGTCTGGACGGTAATCTGGCAGCCGTCGCCGCAGTAGCCGCAAATCGTATCCGCCCGTTTCAACATCCAGGGGCGGTACTCATACATGGAGAGGCGGCTGGTAATGGCGCCGACCGGGCAGATCTGGACGCAGCCGCCGCAGAATTCGCAGTCCAGCGCATGGGCGCCGAAGTGCTTGATTTCCGTCATCGTGCCTCGTCCCACCGGGGCCAGGGCTTTGACATCCATGACCTCGTCACAATAGCGCACGCAACGCAGGCACTGAACGCAGCGGTTCATCTGGGTTTCGATCAGCGGGCTGAAATATTCCTTTTGGAAGATGCGTTTAGTTTCGGCGAACCGGCTCGTTGTCGGGGTGTACTGATGGGAGAAGTCCTGCAAGTCGCAGCGTCCACCCTGATCGCAGACCGGACAGTCCAGCGGATGATTGGCCAGAATGAATTCCAGCACGGATTTATGCGCATCGTTTACGACGGTCGTGGCGGTCTTGATGCTCATGCCTTCGGCGACCGGTGTGCTGCAGGCGGTCTGGAGCTTCGGCATTTTTTCGACTTCCACCAGGCACATCCGGCAATTGGCGTCCGGCTTCAGCTTTGGGTGGTAGCAGAAATGCGGAATCATAACGCCGACGCGGCGCGCCGCTTCGATGACGAGCGTGCCCTTCGGCACGGATACCACCATGCCATCGATCGTCACGCGCACCATATCGGCAGTCTGGTTAGGCATGGATCAGTGTCGCGCTCCTGTCGATTCCGGGCGAATCAAATTCGCCGATTCTGCCTCGTGAATGAGAGTGATATATTCGTGCCGCCAATGTTTCAGCGTGCTCATGATCGGCGACACTTCGGCGTCGCCGAAGGCGCAGACGGTGCGGCCCGCGATGTTTTTACACAGATCCGTGAGGGTTTCAAGGTCTTGTATCTGCCCACGCTTGGCGATAATCCGGCGCATCGTCTGAACGAGCCAGGAACTGCCTTCACGGCAGGGGCTGCACTTGCCGCAGGACTCATGATAGAAAAACTCCATCAAGCGGAGCGCGGCCCAGACCATGCTGGTGCCTTCCTCCATGACGGTGACGCCGCCAGAGCCGAGCATCGAGCCAGCTGCCGCGACGGATTCAAAGTCCAATTTCACATCCAGATGATCGGGCGTCAGAAAGGGGGCCGAAGCGCCTCCCGGGATGAAGGCTTTGAGCGGCTTGTCGGAGCGCATCCCGCCGGCATGTTCATAGACGAGTTCTCGGACGGTCACACCCATGGGCAGTTCGTAATTGCCGGGACGCTTCACGTGGCCGCTGACGCAGAAGACGCGCGTGCCGGTACTCTTAGGTGGTGAGCCGATTCCTGCAAACCACTCGGGGCCGCGTGTCAGAATGTGCGGCAGGTTGGCCAGGGTTTCCACATTATTCACGACCGTCGGCTTATTGTAGAGGCCGTGCGTGGCCGGGAACGGCGGCTTGACGCGTGGCAGCCCGCGTTTGCCCTCCAAAGATTCGAGCAGTGCCGTTTCCTCACCGCAGATGTAGGCGCCGGCTCCGCGGTGAACCCACACATCGACCGTGATCCCGGTTCCCAAAATATTCTTGCCGATGTAGCCGGCTGCGCGCGCTTCGCCGATGGCTTGTTCCAAGATCTTGGAGCCAAGGACCATCTCGCCACGGATATAGATGTAGGCAGATTGGGCTCCAATCGCATAGCACGCGAGGACGATGCCTTCGAGGACCTGATGCGGATCTCGCTCCATGAGCTGGCGATCCTTGAACGTGCCGGGCTCGCTTTCATCGGCATTGCAGCAGAGATAGCGAGGCCCCTGGTAGTCTTTAGGCAAGAAGCCCCACTTCACGCCGGTGGGGAAGCCGGCGCCGCCGCGTCCGCGCAGACCGGACTTCATGACCTTGCCGGTCACATCCGTCGGCGCGACCTTGCCGAGGGTGTTCCGGAGTGCCTGATAGCCTCCGGTCTGCTCATAATCCTTGAGCGAGCCGGTGTAGCCAGGCTGCATCATATTTTTCAGAAGGACGAGTTCGTACTTGGGCATAGCGTCAGCGTGAAACGTAAAAAGTGAAAGGTGAACGCCGCAGTCTCATGATTATCCTCAGTCGTCTTACGTGTTACGTCTCACGTTTCACGGCATTCGCCGGTTCCGGCCACAGATAGGGGCCGCTTTTCAACGGGCACGTTCCGTTCGTTTTGAGATCGGCCAGGATGCGATCGACCTTCTCTTCCGTCAGGCGCTCATAATAGTCGTCGTTGATCTGCATCATGGGCGCGGTGCCGCAGGCGGCCAGACATTCGACAGCGGTCAGCGTGAAGAGTCCGTCCGCCGTCGTTTCACCCGGTGTGATTCCGAGCTTGTTCTTCATCCAGCCGATTACGGTATCCGACCCCACCAGGGCGCACATGAGCGACTTGCACACTTGAATGTGAAATTTCCCCACCTTCTTCAGATTCAACATCGTGTAGAAGGTCGCGGTTTCATAGACCTGCGAGGGGGTCAATCGCAGCAGTCCGGCGATCTCGGTCATCGAGGCTTCCGTGATGTAGCCCTGCTCCCGTTGCGCGAGATAGAGCAATGGAATCAGCGCCGACCGTTTGACCGGATAGCGTGACAGGATCTCGGCGATTTCGTCTTTGTATTTGTCTTTCAGCATATGCCTGTGCCTATCGGTCGCACTCGCCCATCACGATGTCATAGGTTCCAAAGATCGTGATGATGTCGGAAATCAAATACCCGCGCGCCATGTGATCGAAGGCGCCCATATGAATGAAGGAGGGCGAGCGGATCTTCAATCGATAGGGACGCGGGCTCCCGTCGCTGATGAGGAAGAAGCCTAATTCGCCCTTCGGGGCTTCGGTGCCGCAATAGGTTTCGGCCTTTGGTGGCTTGAAGCCCTGCGTAAAGATAATGAAATGATGGATCAAGCTTTCCATATCCCGCATGACCAGTTGTTTCGGCGGTGGGATATATTGCGGCTCGTCGGCAATGATCGGGCCGGATGGCAGCAAGTCCAGGCATTGCGAGATGATGCGCGCGCTCTGGCGCATTTCTTCCATCCGCACCCAATACCGGTCGTAGGTGTCGCCGTTCTTGCCGATCGGCACTTCCCATTCGACCTTGTCGTAGACCCCGTAGGGCTCCATCTTTCGAATGTCGTAGGCCACGCCCGATCCGCGCAGGGTGGGGCCGGTCAGTCCGAAATTGATCGCGTCCTCGCCGGAAATGACGGCCACGTTTTTAGTCCGGCCCAGCCAAATGCGATTGGAGGCGATGAGCGAATCGTATTCGCTCACCTTTTGGGGGAACGTCTCAAGGAAGGTCTTGAGGCGCAGCACGAGATCGGGCGTGAAGTCGCTATCGACGCCGCCGATCCGGTAATAGTTCAGCGTGAGGCGCGCGCCGCAGAGCTTCTCGAACATGTCGAGCAGAATTTCGCGTTCGCGGAAGGTCCAGAAAAACACGGTCATGGCGCCGATATCGAGGGCCTGCGTGCCCAGCCAGAACAGATGCCCGATGATGCGCTGCATCTCGGCGACGATGGTGCGGATATATTCCGCCCGTTCCGGCACCGTGATGCCGAGCAGTTTCTCGACCGCCCGGACGTAGGCATAATTGTTGGCCATCGCGCAGACATAGTCGAGCCGGTCGGTGTGCGGGATGACCTGCATGTAGGCCAGGCCCTCGGCCAGTTTTTCCACGCCCCGGTGGAGATAGCCGAGGTCGGGTGTCGCTTTCACGATCCGCTCGCCGTCGAGCTCCAGCACGACGCGCAAAACGCCGTGGGTGCTGGGATGTTGTGGCCCCATGTTCAACAGCAACTCTTCCCGCCGGCGCGACCCGGTGGCAGCGGTGGTCGAGCGAAAGGGTTTCTTCTCGGCCTCGGTAAACTCGCTGCCGGTCATCTCTTCGGGCGCTTCGTCCAGGCGCGGAATGAAATCGAACTGACTGCGCCAGCCCCGGCCCTCCGCCGGGAAATCTTTCCGGAGCGGGTAGCCTTCGGCAAAGTCTTCCGGCATGAGAATCCGGCGCAGATCGGGGTGCCCGGTAAAGGTAATCCCCATCATGTCGTAGACTTCCCGTTCAAGAAACTCCGCGCCCTTCCATATGCCGGTGACGGAGGCGATCGATGGATTGTCCTCCGGCAGGCGGGCCTTCAACCGGATTCGCAGGCCGTGCGGCAGCGAGAGCAGCTGATAGATCACCTCGAAACGATCCTGATCTGACGGGTAGTCCGCTGAACAGATGTCGGTAATATGGTCGAACGCCATCTCGGGGGCGTCGTGCAGATAGCGGGCGACATCCACGATGCGGGCCGCTTGGACACGGGCCGACAGCTCCGCCCGGCCCTCGTCCAGATGGACGGACAGGATGGCGTCCGGAAACTGTTTCTGTAAGCATTCCGCCAGGTTTTGCAGCATTACTTCACAAAGACTTTTTCGCGTTGAATTTTTTCTTGGAGTTTCAAGAGCCCGTCGAGGAGTGCTTCCGGTCTCGGCGGACAGCCCGGCACATAGACATCCACCGGCACAATTTGATCGACGCCCTGCACGACGGCGTAGCTATTGTAATGGTTGCCGGAGGTCGCGCAGGAACCCATGGAAATGACGTACCGGGGTTCGGGCATCTGATCGTAGATGCGGCGAATGACCGGGGCCATCTTGCGAGAAACCGTGCCGGCCACGATCATCAAATCCGATTGACGCGGAGAGGCGCGAAACACGCCGGCCCCGAACCGGTCCAGATCGTAACGGGACGATACGCTCGCAATCATTTCAATCGCGCAACAGGCCAGTCCGAAAGTCATCGGCCAGAGCGCCGACTTCCGGGACCAGTTCACGACCGCGTCAAGATTCGTCGTGATGATATTGGCTTCGAATTGTCGTTCTAAAAAGCTCACTGTTCTTGTCCGTTCTCCCTTACTTGGAGGATCTCCCCACTGGCCTTCAATCCCATTCCAGCGCGCCCTTTTTCCAGGCGTACCAAAATCCCACAACCAGGATACCGATAAACATGACCATTTCGGCCAGCCCGACGAGGCCCAATTTATTGAACGCGACGGCCCAGGGAAACATGAACACGATCTCGATATCGAAAATCACGAATAGCATCGCGATGATGTAGTAGCGCATCGGGAACTGCACGCGCGCATCCTGGAAGAGCGGGCTCCCGCTCTCATAGGGGGCCAGCTTCGCGCGGTAGGGGCGGCTGGGTCTGACGAACCACCCGGCCAGCAGTGACACCGCGCCAAAGGCAATGGCGATTCCGATAAACATCAGAATCGGAACATAATTCGTTGGAATGGCGGCGTTACCCATTGGTGCCTCGTGACGCGTGCCTTGTGAAACGTGAAACGTTGTCGGATACTGAACGCATATTTCGTTTCTGGTTCCTCATGCCGCTGATTGCACGGCCAGGGCTGTTCCGAAGAACGGCTTGAATGTCAGGCCGTCCAGGGTCGGCGCTGCGATGCCCTTATGTTGAATTAAGACTTTGAACGTCCGCCCCATCCCTTCCGGTCTCAAAAGGTGGATGGCGGCGCGAAACTCAGGCCCTTCCGGGTCCATGTGCGCGATCATCTCTTCCACGCCCAGCCCCATCAGAAAACTCATTTGATTCGTAAAGCCCGTCACATGCAGTCCGTGATCTTCCCCGACTGTGGCCAGGGTGGAGAAGTCCACATGCGCGGTCATGTCCTGCTGGCCGACCCGGACATAGGGCTCCTCGTTCGTCATCTGCGAGTAGTAACAGAGTAGTGTGCCCTTCGCCCGATCCGGCCCGTAGAGATCCTGCGCGGTATGGCCATAGTCGATGGTGATGGCCAGGCCGCGATCGATCGCACGGGCGACCTGTGCCATCCATCGGACAGCATCCAGGTTGATCTCGGTTTGATAGCCGTCTGGGAGCGACAGATTGAGCCGTGTCAGATAGTCCTGTAGGTCCGGAGAAGACGGTGGCTGAAGGCGTTCGATAAACCGGGTGCCGTCATAGTCCACGTAGAGTTCCCGGATCTGCCCCTGGTCAACCTGAATTCTGTGAACAGGGAAGGCATCGGGTAATTCGTTGCTGAAGAAGAGTCCCACCACACTGTCGGCACCCAGGCTCTCGAGACTCTCTACCCAGGTGATGCGGCCTGGTTCGACTAATCCATGGAGCAGGTTTGCCTGTTGCAGTGCCCGCATGGCGGGGCTGCGCTCGATCAGCACGTAGCGCAGGCGCTGGCTGAATGAATCTTGCTCGCGCGAGCGGCAGGCGGAGAGAAAATGCTTGGCCAGCAAGCCTTTCCCAGGGCCCATCTCGACAACCGTGAAGGGATCGGGATGGCCGAGGAGCTGGTCGAGCTGCCGGGCCTGTTTCGCGAGCGCCTGGCCGAGAATTGGATGGACGTCTGAGCTGGTGTAGAAGTCGCCCGACCAGCCGATCCGTTCCGTGCCGGATTCAGGCGGACGGGTGTAATAGCCGAATTGCGGGTTATAGAGGGCCAGCTCCATAAATCGCGCAAACGGGATGGGCCCAGAGGCGGCGATTTCGGAGGCGATGGCCTCAATAAGTTGTGGGTGCCCGATCGACACAGACAAATCCCTTCGTCCGCGGGTAAGGCTTCAGCGGGAACACCAATATTGAGATAGATGCGGGGCATCTATCCGAATCGGCGTGCCAAAAGTGGGGTAGAGTAGCCTTGCGGCCAGCGCTAAGTCAAGGCGAAATCAGACGGAATACCGAGTTGCGGGAGGAGAATTTCAGAGTGGAAAACTTTGAGGAAAAGAGGGCGCGCAGGAGGTAGCCTGGCACCACGGGGTGGCTATGCCCCGTGGCATTTTTTGTACTTCTTGCCTGATCCGCAGGGGCAGGGATCGTTGCGGCCGACTTTGTCGTCCGCGCGTTGTGCGGTTTGCGGTGCGATCGGCTCATCTCCCCGGTTTAGGGTCAGGTTCAGTTGTGGCCTGGCGATAACCGGTGGCGGGGGCGGCGGTGCGGCTTGTTGCTGTTCGGGGGGAGCTTCTTGCCTGACCGCTTGGACCCGGAACAGCCGTTCGACCGCGTCGGATTTGACCTGCTGCATCATGCCGGCGAAGAGATCGTAGCCCTCGCGTTTGTACTCGATCAGCGGATCTTTCTGGCCATAGCCGCGCAAACCGATGCCGTCGCGCAGGTGGTCCATGCCCAGCAGATGGTCCTTCCAATGATGGTCGATGACCTGCAGCATGAAGGTTTTTTCAAGGAAGCGCATGAGTTCTGAGGAGAGTTCATGCTCTTTCCGCTCATAGGTTTCGTGGGCGAGCTTCTTCAGGTCTTCCACCAGGGCCTCGCGGCCGAGATCGCGGAGCGACTCGCCGTGGTCGTGCTTGCCGTGGGTGATGTCGAGGCCGAACTGGCCGTGCATCATCTCGGTGAGTCCCTTGAGGTCCCACTCTTCCGGATATTGTTCCGGCGGGCAGTAGATGCTTGTGGCGGAGTCGATGATCTCGGCGATCATGTCGAAAATATCGCTCTTTAAGTTTTCCCCGGCCAGGACAGCGTGGCGGTGCTGGTAGATCACTTCCCGCTGCTTGTTCATCACGTCGTCGTATTCGAGGAGCTGTTTCCGGATCTCGAAGTTGTGCCCTTCGACCTTTTTCTGCGCGTTTGCGATGGCGCGGGTGACCATGCCGTGTTCGATCGGCACGCCTTCTTCCATGCCCAGCTTGAGCATGAGTTGGGACACGCGCTCGGAGGCGAAAATCCGCATCAGGTCGTCTTCGAGCGAGAGGTAAAAGCGCGAGGAGCCGGGGTCGCCTTGACGGCCGGCGCGGCCGCGCAACTGGTTGTCGAT
>DJMJ01000045.1 GCA_002435325.1 Nitrospira sp. UBA6493
GATCGGCTGGCCCGGCTCAATCCCGGGCCGGCCTAACTTGTGCCGGTTATTTCCCCGGCATACGAACGTACCTATAGAAAGAGAAAGGTGACTGCCATGTTGAACGTTATTCGTCAGTTCGTGAAGGAAGAAGAGGGGCTTGCGGCCGCGGAGTACGCGATGTTGCTGGCATTGGTGGCCGTGTTCTTGATCACCGCCATCACGGCCTTCCGCAACGCCATTGCCAACACGTTCACCACTGCGACGACCACCTTGACCAACGCGTCGTAGTGTTTCGGATCGGCTGGCCCGGCTCAATCCCNNGGCCGGCCTAACTTGTGCCGGGTCTTTTCTCAGGTACGCGAGTGTAAATGTCGCTTCGGAGAGTTGGGCAAGAGGGATCGAGCGCAACGTCGGTAATAACTGGATAAGTTTCTAGAAGAGAGGAGCCATAATGATGGAGCCGGTCATGCTTGCAGTGCTGTTGGTGGTTCTTGTGACGGCCATAGGCACAGACCTTCGCTTCGCTCGAATCCCCAATTGGCTGACATTTCCTGCTATGGGCTTCGCTCTGATTGGGCATGTCTGGTCGGGGGGCATGTCTGAAGGCCTGTTCAGTTTGGCCGGCCTCGGCGCGGGGTTGGGGCTATTCTTACTCATTTATCTGTCGGGCAGCATTGGCGCAGGTGATGTGAAATTGATGGCAGCCATTGGTGCTTTCGTGGGGCCGTACGGCGTGCTCGAATGCGGATGGCTGGCCTTCGTGGTGGGCGGGATCTATGCCCTGGGTGCCATGTGCTACCAGTGGGGTTGTGCCGGTGCAGGACAACGGCTGGTGCATGCGACTTACGGAGCTGTTCTGGTCGGCGGGAGTGCCTGGACGCGAGAACTCCAATTGCCGTTCCGGCTGCGCTACGGATTGGCGGTCGCCGGCGGTACCCTACTTTTTCAAATGGGAGTCCACCCCTTCGGGGGGTAGGTTTTGGGGAACGCATTGCTAGACTTGAAATGTCTGCTAGACTTGAATTGAGGGAAGTGACACTCATGAGAAGGCGGCGGAGATGGCACGGTTCGGTAAGACAGAAGAGGAGAGGACACAATGAAGCGGTATAGGCCTCTGGCATTTTTTGGGGTGGCGGTGGTGCTCGGTCTGGTAACGAGCGTTTTAGTGTTCTCATGGTTGCAGAGCGAGAAGAACCGGTTAATGGCTGCGCCGCTGCCGTTGACGAAGAATGTTCAGGTTCTTGTGGCGCACGCGGACCTTACTTGGGGTACTAAGCTGACCCCCGAAATGCTCCATCTGCAGGAATTGCCTTCTGACGTTGTTCCCGAGGGGCATTTCACCAGCCCGGACGCCATCAAGGATCGCGTGATCTTGGTTGACCTCAAGAGGAATGAACTGCTCCTGGAGTCAAAACTAGCCCCCGTTGGCACGGCCAATGGGGGGGTGGCAGCGGTGACCGATGTCAATAAGCGCGCCATGTCAGTCAAAGTCGACGATGTCATTGGCGTGGCGGGGTTCATTAAGCCAGCTGATCGTGTGGATGTCATGGTGACGATCGAACCGATGCCGGGAAAGTCCCAGAGCGCGGTTGCCAAGACCATTTTGGAGGATGTGAAGGTGCTGGCAGCCGGTACGCAGATGGAGCGTAAAGGAAAGGATGAAGAGCCCAAGCAGGTGCAGGTCATCACCGTTGAAGTGGATGCAGAGGAAGCGGAAAAGCTTGCCCTCGCCTCTACACAGGGCCGGTTGCGACTCGCCTTACGGAATCCTTTGAACAAGGAACATGTGCTGACCAAGGGGGCCAATGTCGGGGCACTCTTGAGTTCCTTCCGTCCCAAGCAGGTTGCGAAGAAAAATCCGGATGGCGACGGTGGTTTCCGTATTGAAGTCATCAAGGGCGACGTTCGCAAGGAGATCAAGTTCTAGAAAAGATGGAGGATTCACGATGAAGATGAAGAACAACAGGCAGGACGTACGGCAGTTGGGACAATGGGCGATGGCCCTCGCAATCGGCGGCACCGTTCTAGGACCGATTGGCACCATGGCTGCCGATCAGTCGATGGTTCGGAAGGTGAGCAATGGTCCTGAAACACAACAGGTGAGCCTGGTCGTCGGAAAATCCACCGTGGTGGATATGCCGGTGGCGATTAAGCGGGCATCTCTTGCTGACCCGCAGATTGCGGATGCCATCGTGTTAAGCCCCAAACAGATCTATGTGACCGGAAAAGGCTACGGCACGACGAATCTTACGTTGTGGGGAAAAGACGACCAAGTCCTCGCCATTTTTGACCTGGACGTAGGGCTGGACCTTGTGCGCTTAAAGCAGCATCTTGTGGAACTGCTCCCGGATGAAACCAATCTCCATCTTCGTGGGACCCACGACCATGTGGCCATTTCCGGGACGGTTTCAAGCGAAGGGCGCTTGCATCAAGTCCTGTCGGTCGCCGAGGCCTATGCTCCCAAGAAGGTTCTCAACTTTCTGAAGGTCTATCCCGAGCCTCCGGGCAGCACCACGCCGCCGGAAGTGCAAACAGTGACGGTCGAAGTGATTAAGGGGACATCCGTCGGGTCGGTGAAGTTCTAGGTCAGCTGCTGGCCCAGCAAGAAGCATAACGATAGGCATAAGAGGAGATCTCAATGAGACACCGTGATGTGATTGTCGTGATCGGGTTGCTGCTGGGGGACTCTGGGGTGCCGGCAGCCTATGCACAAGAACTGGCCGCCGTTGCTCCAGCGGCTGGCGCAATGGAACAGCACGACATTCAGAGGTTGGAAGTCACCTCTGGGAAGTCGAAAGTGCTGGACATGCCGGTGGCCATCAAGCGGGCTTCGCTGGCTAACCCTGAGGTGGCGGATACGGTCGTACTGTCTCCCACTCAGATTTATATCACTGGGAAGACGACGGGGGTTACCAATCTGACGCTCTGGAACGAGGGCGGCAAGATGATCGGTATGTACGATGTCGTAGTCGCGCCAGATTTGGGCCGCCTGAAGGAAAATCTCCACAAGGCGTTGCCGGATGAAAAAGGGATCCTCGTCACCTCTAGTCACGATCACATCACTTTGTCCGGCATGGCTTCCAGTTCCACCAATCTGAGCCGTGCCCTGAGTATCGCGGAAGCCTATGCGCCTAAAAAAGTCATTAATTCATTGCAGGTCGGTGGGGTGCAGCAAGTCATGCTGGAAGTGCGCGTAGCCGAGATGAACCGCGAGTTAATCCGTCGATTAGGCATTAATTTTGCGCTGATTGCACCAGAAAGTTTTGGTATCAGTCTTCTCGGTCAGCTGACAGGACTGAGCGGTGCCGCGCAAGTGGCTTCTCAAAGTGTCAACGGGATCTTCGGGTTCAACATCGGATCTACTTCCTGGACGGGGTTTGTCGATGCGCTCAAGGAGGAGAACCTGTTGAAAGTGTTGGCGAAGCCGACCTTGGTCGCGCTGAACGGCCAGGAAGCCGCGTTTCTCGCCGGCGGAGAGTTTCCGATTCCGGTTCCCCAGGCCTTCGGGTTGGTCACGGTTCAGTTCAAAAAGTTTGGCGTGGGATTGGTCTTTACGCCGAATATTGTGAATAGCAAACACATCAGCCTGAACGTCGCACCCGAAGTCTCCGAGTTGGACTTTCAAAATGCCTTGCGTACGCAGGGATTCACAGTGCCGGCCATTTCGACGCGCCGGGCGACGACCACCATCGAGCTGGCAGATGGTCAGAGTTTCGCGATCGGCGGACTCATGCGCGACAACGTCAAAGAATCGGTGAAAAAGTTTCCCTATCTCGGCGAATTGCCCATCATCGGGGCGCTCTTCCGGAGCAGTTCGTTCCAGAAGAATGAAACCGAATTGGTCATCATCGTCACGCCGCATCTGGTGAAACCGCTGGATCTGACAGCGCAGACCTTGCCAACGGACTACTACGTCGAGCCGAACGACTTCGAGTTTAATTGGTTGGGCTTTTCTGAAAAGGGCGGCTTTGGAGGGAAGCTGGGACAGAAATCGCCTGCGGCCGAAGTCCTTTCCAATCGGGTGAGGCGGGCCGGTGCGATGGAAGGTCAGGTTGGGCATATTGTTCCCAGCGACCGATAGGACACACCACTGAGATGGAGAGAAGGAGAACGCGATGAGATGCATGAAGATAGCGATAGTGATGATCGGCATGGGGTTGATGGTCGGAGCCTGTGCTCCCACGACCATTAGCCCGAATTGGGGGAAGGCTTATGAGAACGCCCGTGTGAATCAGATCTTGAATCCTGACGCGGGCGAGGAACTTGCTCCGGTGGAGGGCCAGGATGGGGTGGCCAATGCGAAAGCGACCGACGCCTACCGGAAGACCTTCGAAAGTCCGGATGCGCAATTTGAAAAGTCCGTTGTGAGCAGCGGTGTGAGAACGAACTAAGCGAGCAGGGGACGTAGCCTATGCGAAAGTTAAACGAGCATGGTGTGGTGGCGGCTGAATTTGCGCTGTTGTTACCAGTTCTATTGATCATACTGTTCGGCACTATGGAATTCGGCATGGTCATGTATGGCCGTGAGGTGGTGACGAATGCGACTCGGGAAGGCGCAAGAGCGGGGATCATTCAACGGATTCCCACCTTGTCGGCGGCGGAAATCATGACCGTGGCGAACACATATCTCGTTGGCACGGGCATCAGCCAGTCAAGTGTACAATTCTCCGTCCCTTCCCTTGGCGGACCAACGGGCAATCCGGTGACGGTACGGGCGACATATCAATACCCCTGGCTGATTCCGTACATCCCGACTTTGCTTGGGTTGCCAAGACCGTTACCGATCCAGATTTCCACCACCATGCGACACGAGTGACGCGATACACATCTCGGAGCGTTGATATGAACAGAACGACACTTAGAGCAGGTCTGGTAGAGCCCCTCAGGAATCAGCGCGGCGCAACTGCCGTTCTGGTGTCGATCATGCTGCTCGCGTTGCTGGCCGTGGCAGCCCTCGCAATCGATGTAGGACATGCCGTGGTAGCAAAAAACGAACTGCAGAATGCAAGTGATGCCGCCGCCCTGGCTGGTGCGCGAGCGCTTGGACAGATCTACGAGGCCATGCCCAACATTTCGTTGACGGGATACACCTTAACGGGTGGTCAGGTGGCAACCATTGTGGCTGCCGCCACGGCCGCCGCTGCATCAAACGCTGCAGCCGGGGTGACCATCGCACTGAACGCCGGCGATATCGCCATTGGGCAATGGGATCCGGCGACGCGGGTCTTGACCCCATCCCTTGTGTTGCCAAGAGCGGTCCGTGTGATAGCAAGACGTGACGGGGTTGCAAATGGTCCTGTGACGACTTTCTTGGCGGGCGTGTTCAACAGACCGACCGTCAACGTCAATGCCGCCGCAACGGCACAACTCACCTCTGTCGGTGCGGTGGCCCAGGGGGACATGAATGCTCCGTTTGCAATCTCACAGTTCTATTTTGATTCCGGGTTCGGTTGCGGGAGTACCATTCAGTTTTCTCCCAGCATTCCGGGGAATCCGCAAACCTGCGCCGGCTGGACATCCTATGATCGAGGTCCGTTCAGCAATAATACCTTGGTCCAGGAGGTGAACGGGATGGTCGACGGGAGCTATCAGGCGCCTGCAGTGACAGCCGGTGTGAGCTCGATTGAGACGGGCAATGGCAATTTAGGAAACCGCGCCTGGAGCGCGCTCGTCAATCTCTGGCAGACTCAAACTGCATCCAATGGGGCTTGGAATGTGTTCGTGCCGGTCTATGCCGGCAACAACTGCTCACCAAGCGGTTCTCAACTGGTTGTTGGGTTTGCCACTGTGCAGGTTACCTATGTCGGGGGTCCCGGTAGTGCGGGTAATGCGGCTGCCTGTCAAGGCTCGACCTTGCAGACCGGGTGTATTAGCGGGGTCGTGCAGTGCGACGTGTTCGAAGGGACCGGTGGAGGTGGAGGGACGTATGGGACGTTTGGGACCATTCCTGGCCTTGTGGAGTAACGGAAACGATTGAGGAGGAAGTACTGATGTCTCGATTGATTGCGGTCTCAATAGATTGTCGGAATGAGGCGGTGCGACAGACGTTTGAAGAAATCCTCTCACGCCGGCGGAACTATTTAATCACGAAGGGCCAAGGGACCGGCGCCTTGGATATGGTGTTGCTGGAATTGGAAGAATTCCGTCCGCAACAGACGTTTGGACGTATTCGTGATCTTCTCCACGCCTCGCCGAATCTCGAGGTGGTTTTGACGGCCTCGCGGACTGATCCCCAAATCCTCCTGGAAGCGTTTCGGGTCGGCGTCAAGGAGTTTCTCCCTCAGCCCCTCACAAGTCAGGATGTGGAACCGGCGCTTGTGCGTTTCGAGGAAAGGTTCAACGGGAGGATGGCCGGCTCGGAGAGCCAGTCCAGCAGAGTCGTCAGCGTGATCGGAGCGAGAGGCGGGGTGGGTGCGAGCACGGTCGCCGTGAATCTTGCCACGTCGGTGCAACAGGCCAACCAGAGCGAACCGGTGGCGCTCATGGATCTCGATCTGCATGGCGGAGATCTTGGGCTGTTGCTGGATCTCCATGCCTCGCAGGGATTGAAGCACCTGTCCAAAGATATTTCACGGCTCGATGAGACTATTGTGAAAAGCAGCCTGATCAAGCATGTCTCAGGACTTCAGTTGTTGGCCTCCGGGTATGAAGGCTTTGAAGAGACCGCATACATAGAGGGCAGCACCATGCGGGTGATCGGTCTCCTCCGATCGATGCATCGGCATATCTTTGTGGACTGCGGGCATGTGCTGGAGCCGGCGGTGAAAGAAGCGTTGGATTGCTCGGACCAAGTCATTGTGGTGACCACGTTGGCACTGCCGACTATCCGGCGTACGAAACGCTTGATCGAGACGTTTGCGGCCTCACAGTACCCGTTGGACAAGATAGCTGTGGTCGTCAATCGATACACGAATGACCAGAAGGACCTGTTAAGTGAGACGGAAGCCCTGCTTGGTGTAAGCATGGCAGGGCTGATTCCAAATGACTATGGAATCGCCAGTGAAGCCATCGATCATGGGAAGCCACTCACGATGATGGCCGCGAGAACTACTATCGGACAATGGTATTTGCGAGAGTCCGATCGGCTCATTGGCAGCAAAACCGCTATGAGTGAGGTGGGCTCGGAGAAAGATGCTGCAAAAAAGCCCTCTTTTTTGGGCCGGTATCTTCCTGGTTTCGGTCTCGAAGTGAAGGGAAAAACATCGGTTGCCTAATAATGCCGGATGTGACGTCAATGAGTCGAAAGGGGGACGCGAAGGAATTATGCTAACCATGAAGCAAGCGAACGGAACGGAACTGGCTCAACACTTTCAGGAATTGAAGGACCGTCTCCATCAGCAAGTCATTGAGTTGCTGGACCTCAATGCCGTCAATGCAATGTCGCAAGAGGCAGTGACGGCGCAGCTGACGAGACTCATTGAGCAGCTCTTGCAACAGGAATCCGTCCATCTCAATCAGCGTGAGCGGGCGCAAATTACTCAGGATATTCTTCACGAAGTGTTGGGGTTGGGGCCGCTGGAGCCGTTGTTGGCCGACCATACTGTCAATGACATTCTGGTCAATGGCCATAAACAGGTGTTTGTTGAGCGCTCGGGGAAGCTCGAGCTCACGCCGGTGCGATTCAAGGACGATGCGCACCTGAAGAAAATTATCGAAAAGATTGTGTCGCGTGTCGGTCGGCGCATCGATGAATCCGTGCCAATGGTGGATGCCCGTTTGGCTGACGGCTCTCGGGTGAATGCCATCATTCCACCTCTGGCAATTGACGGGCCGTCGTTGTCGATTAGAAAGTTCAGCAAAGATCCGCTGCAACTTTATCATCTGGTGGAGAAGCGTTCTTTGACGCCGGAGATAGGAGAATTGCTGAAGGCCATCGTGCAGGCTAGGCTGAACGTCATGATTTCCGGCGGAACGGGTACCGGTAAGACCACGATGTTGAACATTCTGTCCGGCTTCATTCCGAATGATGAGCGTATTGTGACGATTGAAGATGCGGCGGAGTTGCAATTACGTCAAGAACATGTGGTGCGATTGGAGACGAGGCCGGCCAACATTGAAGGCAAAGGGGAAATTGCTCAACGAGAGCTTGTGAAAAATGCGCTGCGTATGCGGCCGGATCGTATTATCTTGGGCGAGGTGCGTGGAGCCGAGTGCTTGGACATGCTCCAGGCTATGAATACCGGCCACGATGGGTCCCTGACGACGGTCCATGCCAATTCCTGCCGGGATGCGCTGACTAGAATCGAAACGCTGGTCTCGATGGCCGGGTTGAATCTCGCCACCAAGGCGATGCGTCATTATGTGTCCTCGGCGCTGGATGTCATTGTTCAAATTGCCCGCCTGTCAGACGGGACGAGAAAACTAATCAGTCTTCAGGAAGTGGTCGGTATGGAGGGCGATCTGATCACCCTGCAGGAGCTCTTTACGTTCCAGCAGACAGGGCTTGATGAAAACCGCCGGGTTAAGGGCCGATTCAGAGCCACCGGGGTACGTCCCAAGTTTGCTGAACGGTTGGCTGCGAAGGGGGTCTCGCTGCCGGCTGAACTCTTTGACCCGCAAAAGGTGTATGAATGCTAACCGTTCTGATCGCGCTTGGCATTTTCGCGACGATTCTTGTGCTCATGCAGGGTTGTGCGGCGGCACAACGCCTGATGACGCCGCGCGGAAGCGACCGTGCTATAGAACGGTTGCAGAAGTGGTCGGTGTCGCCCGAGTCTGCCGTTCAAATGGACATCGTTCGGAAGGACCAGTTGAGCGAAATCCCGTGGCTGAACGATCTCTTGACCACGATGCGGCGTTTCCAGCCTCTCCGGGCCCTTCACCGGCAGGCGGATTGTCCGATTCCCTTGGGGATGTTCGTGATAGGTACGCCGCTCACCGCGTTCGCGACATTCCTGTTTGCCCTTGCGATGCAGCAGCCTCTCTTGCTTGCACTGGTCGAGGCAGCTGCGCTTGGCTCCCTTCCGACGGCGTATCTTTATTGGCTCAAGAATAAACGGATGGCGACCTTTGAGCATCAGCTTCCCGAAGCGCTGGAGCTAGTTTCACGGGCCTTGAAAGCCGGTCACGCTTTCTCGGTCGGATTGAAACTCGTCGGGGAAGAGGCAGCAGATCCCATCGGAGGAGAGTTCCGCCGTGTCTTTGAGGAGGTTTCCATGGGCGTGGCACTGCCGCAGGCACTTCAGAACATGACGGAACGGTTGGATTGCGTCGATTTGCGGTTTTTCGTCACATCGGTCTTGGTGCAACGGGAAACCGGCGGCAACTTGGCCGAGATTATCGATTCGTTGGCGCACTTGATCCGCAAACGCTTCGAACTACAATTGAAAGTGAACGCCTTATCCGCGGAAGGCCGCTTCTCAGGCATTATTCTGTTTTTTCTTCCGATCGGGGTCGGGTTGCTGCTCTACCAGTTAAATCCAGAATACATGGGGCTGTTGGTCACCGATCCGATGGGCCAGATGTTACTTATGATCGGCAGTTTTCTGATGGTGTCGGGAGCGTTCATCATGAAGCGCATGGTTGCCATTAAAGTCTAAGGAGCGATGTATGGATGTCCCTATGATAGCCGCGCTGGTCACGTTTTTAGCGGTCCTGCTAGTCAGTTCCGCGGTCTTTTTCTACTTCAATGCGCGCGAAGCCGTGCAGACATGGCGACGTCGGGCTGATGGAAGAGCGTGGGGCGATGGCGCCACGTCTGAGGGTATAGCCGAACAGGTCGCGGTGCAATTTCATGGCCTGCTCGAATGGTTCGCTCAGATGAATCAACCTTCGAGTGTCGAAGAGACCCGCGCGGTGCGCCGGCAATTGATCAGCGCTGGGTATCGATCAGGAAAGGCTCCGATGGTATTTCTCGGTTCCAGGCTCATGCTTGCAGTTGTGATGGTCTGCCTGCTTGCCGTGGTCCCGGTCAATTTCTTGGGATTTCCGACCTTCTCGAATCTCGTTTTTTATTATGTGCTGGCGGCTGCTTGTGGCTATTATGCTCCAGCGTTGTGGCTGCGGAGGACGAAAGCTGCTCGCCAGGATGCGGTACAGCGTGCAATTCCCGATGCGTTGGATCTGATGCTGGTGTGTGTGGAGGCAGGGCTGGGACTGGATCAGGCTCTGGGACGAGTCGGTGAAGAGGTCAAGCGGACTCATCCTGAATTGAGCGACGAATTGAACATCCTCGCGCTTGAGTTGCGAACCGGCGTGTCGAGGCAAGAGGCGCTCAGGAACTTTGCGCTTCGTACGGACCTGGAAGAGGTCAGAAATCTGGTCGCGCTTCTTGTTCAGACAGACCGGTTTGGAACGAGCATCGGGCAGGCGCTCCGGGTACATGCCGAGGCGATGCGCAGTACTCGTCGTCTCAAGGCCGAAGAGTTGGCGGCCAAGTTGCCGGTCAAATTATTAGTGCCTCTCATTTTCTTCATTTTCCCGAGCATGTTCATCGTGCTCATTGGGCCGGCTTGTATCCAAATGGTTCGCGTGCTGTTCCCCACAATGAACGGCGGAGGCCAGTAAGGCGCGTATGGTATGGCATTGACGACCCTGACTGGACACCTTCGGGAGGAACTCTGGCGTCGAGTTCTTCCTGGCGGAGGCTTCATGGATCATCCGCAGGGACGGTTTCGTGTCGATGCGACTGCATGGGGAATACTCGCCTTCGACGCAGCAGGAGTTGAAGAAACACTGCTTGAGAAACACCGCGCCCGTCTCATCGGCGAACAGGGTACAGATGGTCGAGTGTGGTTGAGTCCCGGCCATCCGGAATCCTATTGGCCCACCGCGCTTGCAACGCTTGCATGGCGGGGATCGCCGGCAAGTCAGATGGCTCAAAAACGTGCCATCCACTTTCTCCTTGGTATTTCGGGGGTTCATTTTGCAAAGACGTCCGATGATTCGTCGGCACACGATACCAATCTAAAGGGATGGCCCTGGATTGAAGGTACCCATTCCTGGATCGAACCGACGGCCAATTGCGTAATGGCGTTACGAGCCACAGGGTATGGCCAACATGATCGCGTCCGTGAAGCTATCCGGATGATTTTAGACCGGCAGTTGCCCCACGGAGGATGGAATTATGGAAATACGTCGGTCTTCGGAAAGGAACTCCATCCCATGCCGGAAAGTACAGGAGCTGCCCTCGTTAGTGTGGCCGGTCAGGTCGAACAGAACACTGTCTCGCGAAGTCTTGCCTATCTCGAGGGAGAGGTAGATCGATTGCGGACTCCTGTCTCGTTGGGCTGGGCCTTAATTGGTCTCGCGGCCTGGAAACGATGGCCGAGGAACGGCGCGGCGCTGGTTGAACGCTGTTCTGCGAATGAGGTTCGGTACGGCAGCTATGATACCTCCGCATTGTGCCTTTTGTTGTTAGGTGCATTAGCCGGTGAGCCGGGGGGCACCAGCCCTCTCTTCTTGCAGTCTGATCGTAGTCAGGTGCCTGGCGTATTGGTCGGCTAAGGTGTGCTGTGTCGGATCACCCGGATCATAAACCGATGCGAGGCCTTACCCGCCGCGAGCTGCTTCTGGCGGGAACGGCGGGTCTTGTACTCGGGTCCGGATTACTTCTGCTTCCCAGGCGGTACTTTCGCCTGCCGCAGCGGGCCCAAGTGTGTGTCACGAAAGCCGCCCACTACCAGTTAGATATTGCTGATGCCATTACCAGGGGAGTTCTTGAG
Source organism: Nitrospira sp. UBA6493 (assembly GCA_002435325.1). GTDB lineage: Bacteria > Nitrospirota > Nitrospiria > Nitrospirales > Nitrospiraceae > Nitrospira_D. Next base: position 11,646 of record DJMJ01000045.1, read on the forward strand.
TTAGGGATCTCCTCTGCGGAGTTGCGGGACAAACGTATCCTGCTGAAGCCGAACTTGGTTGAAACGGCTTCAGGCGCGCCCCATATCAACACGCACCCTCTGGTACTCCGTGGTGCCATCGAAGCCTTTCTCAAGCTTGGGGCGGCAAAGGTCATGGTGGCCGAAGGCCCAGGCCATCGCCGTGATACGTTGGCCGTGTATGAAGAATCCGGTCTTGCAGACGTGCTGACAGAAGATCGAATTGCCTTCCACGATTTAAATTACATTGCAGGGGATCCGGTGCAGAATGTGGGACGGCAATCAAAGTTGAAGACCTTGACCTTTCCCGCACTCTTTAACGAAGCGGACTGGATTGTCTCTGTGGCGAAGATGAAGACGCATCACTGGGCCGGAGCTACGCTCTGCATGAAGAATCTGTTCGGCGTCATGCCGGGGATTTATTACGGCTGGCCCAAGAATGTGCTGCACCATGCGGGCATCGACAACTCCATTTTGGACATCAACGCGACCTTGAAGCCGAACTTTGGAATTGTCGATGGGATAGTGGGGATGGAGGGCGACGGCCCGATCATGGGTGATCCGAAGAAAGCCGGAGTTCTTGTGATGGGGCGGAATCTGGCTGCGGTTGATGCCACATGTTGCCGGATCATGGGAATCGATCCCTATAAGATTCCGTACTTGGAACGCGCAGACAACTGGCTGGGACCCATAGGCCAGGCAGCAATTGAGCAGCGCGGTGAATCAGTTGCCGCAGTGCGGACCGACTTCCAATTACTCGAAGAGATTCCTGCGCACCAGGGGATTCGTCTTGCATGAAAGGTAAAGCGATGAAGAAACTCATTGTGTGTCTCCTGTTGGGGTTGCCGGTTTCCGGCTACGCCCAATCACAATTGGAAAGTATCAAAGAGCCCGCTCCTACCCTATATGAACACTATCTTTCCATGAAACGGATGCAAGAAAGCCTAGCTGGTCGTTCGCTCGAAGAGCAGGCCCGGCTACAGCCCTCAATTCAGCGCGCGGAACGGGAAGCTTGTGAACAGCTCAGGAGAGAACGCGAGAAGGGTGTCCCCAAAGAGGATTATCGTCGCCAGGGTGGGGATGCGTTTCTGGTCTTCTCTCATCAGTTTGAGCAGTATTGTAAAACGCTTCGTTGAGCGAACTCGAGAATGCTGATTGATTCAGAAGGTGCGGCAGAGGGAGTGGGATACGGTTAGCGGGTTGTATCTCTGCAATTCGGTCTGTGAGTCTTCCAAAGAGCCTAACAGTTTCGAGCTTGTGCGGACTAAGATAAGTTGATTGCTGTCAGCGTGTCACTCCTTCACCGTGACCGTCATCGTGATCGGTTCCAGCGGATTGTCGGCGGCGTCGCGGGCGGCGGCGACGATCTTGTCGATGACCTCGATGCCCCGAAACACTTCGCCGAAGACGGTATAGCGCCGGTCGAGCCCGCTGTTATCTCCCACGCAAATAAAGAACTGGGACCCGTTATCGTTGAAGTCGCGGGTGCTGTTGCTCTCGCGCGGCATTTTAGCCATGGAGACGGCGCCGCGCTTGTGCGGCCGGTCGTTCGGCTCGGGCGGGAGGAAGTAGCCAGGCCCTCCTGTGCCGTGCGTCGTGCGATCGGGGCTTTTGCTATAGGGATCGCCGCCTTGAATCAGGAAGCCGGGCACGACGCGATGGAACGTGGTGCCATCGAAGAAGCCCATCTTGGCGAGGTTGACGAAATTTTCCACATGGCGCGGCGCATCATCCGGATAGAAGCGGATTTTGATTTCGCCGAACTTGGTGACAATCGTGGCGCGGGGATCTTTTTTCTGAAATTGCATAGTCATAGTTGGAGACTGTAACAAGGGCAAGGGGCGAGGGGCAAGGGGCAAGAATCGTGAAGCGGTTAAGTTGATGCGAGTTCTCGGAGGAGATTTCTATTTCCCTTGTTTCACGTCTCATCGTTCACGGTTCACGAAATAATCCCTTCCCCGGATCGACTTTGAGCCACAGGATTCCTCCGATGAGTGCGATCGCCGCCGCGACGCCGAGCGAGACGGGCCATCCCCACTGTTCGGCGATCCAGGGCGTGACGGTCGGCGAGATGGCTCCGCCGATGTTGGCACCCGTATTCATCAATCCCGACAAGCTGCCCGCATGGACTTTGGACAGGTCGCTTGTCGAAGACCAGTAGGCGCCGACGGTGAAATAGAGCCAGCCGGCACCCAGCGAGAGGCTGGCGATGGCGAGATAGGGGGAATCGACCAGGGCGCCGATGCCAATCGCCGCCGCCGCGAGCAGCATCCCCGCCATCCCGGCTTTCCGTCTCCCGGGAGTAATGCCGTAGCGCAGGACGAGACGATCCGTCGCCCAGCCTCCGATCGGACAGAAGAGGAGAATGGCCAGGAACGGTGCGGAGGCGAAGAGGCCGCCGCGCAGGATATCGAAGCCCCGCACATTCACAAGATAGAGATAGAACCAGGACATATAGACGTAGGCGACGTAACCGAGACAACTATAACTGAGTGCCAGCCACCAGACAGTCGGAGTGCGTCGCAACGATGCCCAGGGGATGGCTGGGGAGGCCATACGGGGAAGGGCCTCAGCCGGAATGAGGTGTCGTTCGCCGACCCAGGGATGATCGGCCGGGTGATCGCGGGCCAACAGCCACCAGATTGCCGCCAACGCGATGCCCAATCCGGAGGATAAATAGAAGGCCGTCTGCCAGCCATAGTTGACCATGATCCAGGCGGTGATCGGCGGAGTGACGGCCGCACCGATGCCGATGCCGCCGATCGCGATGCCGATGCCCAGGCCGCGCTCTCGCGCCGGCAGCCAGTCCGTGACGGCGCGGTTGAAGTTCGGGAGAGCGACGGCTTCCCCCACTCCCAGCAGAAACCGCGCGAGCGCCAGGACTCCGACGATCCCGAGCCATCCTGCCAGGGACGACGCGGGCGCCAAGGCCGTCCAGGCCGTGAAGGCCGACCACCAGAGCAGGGCAATGGTGAGAATGATGCGGGCCCCCCAACGGTCCCCGAGCCAGCCGCCGGGAATTTGAAAGAGCGCATAGCCGATCACGAAGGCGGAAAAAACCAATCCCATCTGCTGATCGGTGAGACCCAGGGCCGGCATCATGTGCCGGGCGGTCACGGAGATGTTCACCCGGTCGATGTAGGTGACGACGCTGATGGCGAAGAGCAGCCCGAGGATGAGCCAGCGGACGCGTGTGCGCGGCGGGGAGGCCTGGTCAGTGGAATCGGGATGGTGCAACGGTTCGGTCGATCCAGTGGAGGCCCGGATTATAGCGGCTTGCGGGAACCGGCTCTAGCAGAAACAGCGGGGCGGATCTTTGGCGCATGATCTGGATTAAGGGAAAAATCCCTTATCCTATGCCGGGTTGATAGCTTTAGGTGTAGGCTTCCGGTAAAATCGAAAATTACAATTTTTTTCCTCTCGAGGGATGTGGCGTGTCTCGTCTTCGGCTTGGATTTATGGTGGTGCTTGTCCTGCTGGTGCTGGCCGGTGCCGCCGTCCTATTTTCCAACACCTTGTTTGGCCAGGACTATCTGAAGGAATTCGTGTTGGCGCAGCTGGAGGAAAGCCTCGGCCGCAAGATCGAAGTCCATCGGGTGAAAGTGGTGCTGTTCCCGACCATCCGGGTGGACCTCAGCCAAGTCGCCATTCACGATCCCCATTCAGAGCAGGTGGTGCTGTCCGCGAAGCGGATCGATCTCGTCTTGCGGTTTCTCCCCTTATTCCGAAAACACGTGGTGGGCAAGCGGCTGCTGGTCGAAGAGCCGACGCTGACCATTCGCCGGAGCGAGGCAGGACACTGGAATCTCTTGGATGGGACGGACCAGGCGGCGACCGATCAACGGACGATGGACATGATGATGCGGGTGTTTTTGATTCGCGAGGCGCGGGTCGTGAACGGCAGCGTCACGATCATCGATGCGGGCCGGTCGGACGGGGTGCGATCGTTGACGATGGAACATGTCGAAGCGGGGGTGATGATCCGTCCGGAGCAGGGGGTGGCCGATGTGAGGCTCTCGGTATCGAAAACGGGAGAGGGCGGGCTCGCGGCCGTCTCGCTGGAGGGCCAGGTGAAGCGGGTGGAACGGTCTGCGGCGCTGGCGCCGGATGGGGCTCCCGCTCCGATGCCGGTGTTTCAGTTCGAGGGACGGGCCGAGGCGGCCAATCTCGCGTTGCGGGACTTTGCGGATTTCTTCGGGCCCCGGCCGGTTCCGGAACAGGTGCAGGGCGTGATCAATCTTCAAAGCCAGGTGCTCCTGATGCCGGGACTCTCCGGGTATGATGTCGTGCTCTCGGCCATGACGGCGCGGGTCAATCAATTGAGCGTGACGGGGAAGGCGAATTTATCAGGCCTCCTGACGCCGCAGCCGACTTTTTCGGTCACGTTCGATTCGTCGTGGGTGACGCTGCAGGAGTTGCTGGCGACGATTCCCGCGCAATGGATTCATGCGCAACTTCCGGCGATATTGGCCGAGCATCAAATCGACGGGAAAGTGCAGCTGGTGAACGCGACGGTGACCGGATCGGCCACGGCGGGTTCTCAGTTATCAGTGACCGGGGACCTTCATGTCCAAGAGGGCCGTGCATTGTTGGGACAGGATCGTGTCCCAACGAACGACCTTGCCGGAGTGGTGGTCGTCGAGCCAGGCCGTATCCGCGCCGCGCAATTCACGGGGAGTTACGGGCCGATTCAGATTACGGAAGGCAAGGCCCAGGTGACGTTTCTGGAGGCCGGCCCCTGGCTGGAGCTGGATATTACCGGCAGCATGGCGGCGGCGGAATTGGTGCAGTTTCTCGGCAAGACGGTCAAGTCTGAGCCGTTGTCCAAGCAGCTGGCCGGGATGCGCGATGTGGAAGGACTGGCGCTGCCGACCTTCCGGCTGGTGGGGCCGCTGACGCAGTCCGACGGCATCACGTTTGCCGGCGGAGAGATCTCGGCGCGGTACGTCAGCTTTTCGCATCCCGCTCTTCCGGAGCGGATCACCGGACTGCAGGGCCGCGTGGTCTTTGCGGAAGGGGGCACGCAGTTGGATCAAGTCACGGGCCATCTGGGGGATACGACGATACAGGTGCAGGGGGGGATTACGGGAGGCGCGGCCAGTCTGTTTCAGGACTTCATCATTCGCGCGAACGGCGATGCCGGCCGCATCGCGAGATTTGTGCCGGGAGGGCTGGTGCCGGCCGGGATGTTCGAGGGCCTCCTCAGCACGGCGGTGCAGTTGACCGGCGCGACGGGCAGGCCCCATGTGCGGGGGACGCTGGTGCTGACGGAGTCGAAGGTGGTGGTGCCGGATGCGATCGAAAAGCCCGTCGGCGCGCCGGCCGTGCTCGAGTTCGAAGGCGATTTCACGCAGAAGAACAATGCGACGGTGACATTGGTCGAGCTGGTCTTGCCTTCGGCGAGGATTCCGATCAAGGGGACGATCAAGATCGGCGAGAAGTTTTCCCTCGACGTGGTGCTGGCCACAGGCAACTTGTCGTTGTCGAGTTTGCCGGAATGGATCGCCAAAGGCGGATTTGAAGCGGGCCAGGTCGAGGTGTCGCTCGATGTCAAAGGCAAAGATACCGATTGGAAGAATTGGCGGACGACCGGCTGGCTGGCGCTGACGAACGGGCTGATGCAGCTGAAGGGCGGCGGGTATGTGGAGGATCTCTATGCGCGGGTGAAGCTGGTGCGGAACGGCGCCGAGATCAAGCAGCTGTCGTTCAAAGTGCAGGAGAGCGACGTGTCGCTGGAGGCGACCGTGCGGAATTGGTCGAGCAAACCGGTCATTACCGGCAAGATTGAATCCAACCAGCTGGATCTGGATCTGGTCATTCCCAAAGGCGAGCGGTCGCCGGTGCGCGAGTTCCTGGAGTCCCTGGCGGCCACGAGCCAGACGGCGGTGACGGCGTCGGTGGCGCGGGCGCACTACAAGCATCTCAAGTTCGGCGGGTTGACGGCCCGGATCATGCTGCAAGACGGGATCTTGGACATCGACCGGGTCGCGGGCGGATCGGCCAATGGACAGGTGGCCGGGCGGGTGGTGGTGCATCTCCCGCGCAATGCGCCGACGGATGTCGAGGTCTCGTTGCGCGCGACGGAGTTAGAGGTCGAAGATTTGCTGCGGTTGACGAACGCGGAGATTCAGGGTTTTTCCGGTCTGGTGCGGGTGAGCGGATCCATCCGCGGGCATGGGCGAAATCCGCATGGGGTATATCCTACGCTCAACGGAAAAAGCGAGGTGCTGTTGGAGAACGGGCGTATCCTGAAAGAAAAAGAGCGCGCGATATGGAAGATTCTCAGCATCCTCAACCTGCCGGCGGTCCTGCAGGGGAAGGTCGATCTGGACAAGGAAGGCTTGCCCTATAACAAAATCGCGGCGACGCTGACGATTCAAAACGGGTCGTTCCAAACGGAAAACCTGATTATCGACAGCCCGATTCTGAAAATTACCGGCGCGGGAAATTACGACTTGCCGACCGATCAGCTGGATATGGTCGTCGCGGTGAGTCCGTTCGGGTCCTATTCGAAGTTTATCAATACGATTCCGTTGTTTGGGCGGCTGTTTGCCGGCGAGCGCGCGGGGATGACGACGGCGATGTTCTCGATCAAAGGGGCGGTGGAAGATCCTGAGGTCACCTATCTGCCGATGAAGTCGTTCACCGCCGGTCTGTCGGGGTTGGCGCAGCTGGCGGTCGATGTGTTGAAAAATACCCTGACGCTGCCGATGGATCTGCTCGCCCCGAACGAAGAGAAGCTGGTCGAGCCGGGGCGCGAGCCGGCCGGTGCAGCCGAGCCGGCCACGCCTTGACCGACCCAGGACCCCGTGTTAGCATCGCCTCATTCATCAGACGAAAGGCGCCGGGCACGTCCGACCTCCTGGTTATCATCCACCCATGAAACGATCCGCTTCCGCACAGCCTGAGATTGCCACGCTGTTTATTGCCGCCAGCGAAGGCGACTCGAACCTCTACTATGCCACGCGATTCGTGGCGCCGGATCCCTTTATCTACATGGAAGTGAAGGGCGAGCGGCTTCTGGTGATGAGCGATCTCGAAATGGATCGGGCCAAGACGCAGGCGTCGGTGGATCGGGTGCTCTCCTATTCCGAGCTGGAGAAGCAGGCCAAGGCGCAAGGGGTGAAGGATCCCAGCACGATCGATATTGTGAACGTCGTGCTGCGCGAGGCGAAGATCCGGCAGTTGCTGGTGCCGGCGAATTTCCCGTTCATTCACGCGACCCGGCTGCAAGAGCTGGGGTACAGCATGAAGCCGAAGCGGGATCCCTTCTATGAACAGCGGGTGATCAAAACGGCGGAGGAAGTCCGGCACATCGAAGCCTCGCAGCGCGCGACGGAAGAGGCGGTGGCCGCGGCCCATGCGACGCTCAAACAGGCCGAGATTCGCGGACAGGAGCTCTGGCTGGACGAGGCGCCGTTAACCTCTGAACGCATCAAGAAGCTGATTAACGTGAAGTTGATGGAGCGCGACTGTGTCGCGCAACATACGATTGTGGCGGGCGGCGAGCAGGCCTGCGATCCCCATCACGAGGGCAGCGGGCCGTTGCCGGCGCATCGCAGCATCATTTTCGACGTCTTCCCGCGCTCGGCCGACAGCCGCTATTTTGCCGACATGTCCCGCACCGTGATCCGGGGGACGGCCAGCCCCGAACTGAAACGGCTCTATCAAACGGTGAAGGACGCGCAGGAAGAGGCCATCACGAAGATCAAAGACGGCGCCGACGGCATGAAGATCCATCAGGGGATCTGCGACCGGTTTGAAAAGGCCGGCTACAAGACGGGGCTGGTCGACGGCCGGATGCAGGGCTATTTCCACGGCACCGGGCACGGCGTGGGGCTGGACATTCACGAAGCGCCGCGCATCAGCCGGACCGGGTCGCTGTTGCAGGAAGGCCATGTCGTGACCGTCGAGCCGGGGCTCTACTATCCCGGATTAGGGGCCGTGCGGATCGAGGACATGGTCCTCGTGACGAAGGACGGCTGCCGCAACCTGACGAACTTTCCGAAGATCTTCGAGCTCGATTAACATGAGCGATCAGCCTTCAGCGATCAGCTTTCAGTTTGCGCTGATGGCTGACTGCTGAAGGCTGAAAGCTTATTCCATGCGCCTCACGATTACACTCCAGCGGTTCAATCCCGAACAAGACGCGGCGCCGCACGACGAGGAGATCCGCCTCGATGTCAGGCGCGGGACGACGGTGCTCGAGCTGCTGATTCGCATCAAGCAGGAAGTCGATGGACGGCTCGCGCTGCGCTATTCCTGCCGTTCGGCCATTTGCGGATCCTGCGCGATGGAGATCAATGGCGGCGAGAAGCTGGCCTGCCGGACGTCGGTGCGGAAGGAATATGCGCGCCATGGCCGCCTCCGGATCGCGCCGCTTCGCGGCTTTCCGGTCATCAAGGATTTAGTCGTGGATATGGGCCCGTTCTGGAGCAAGATCCGGAACATCACGCCCTGGCTGTCTCCCGCCGCGCCTGTACCCCATCGATCGGCTGAGGCGGCAGCGACCGGGGCGGGCTTCCATAATGTGGATGCCTGCATCATGTGCGGGGCCTGCGTCGCGGCCTGTACGGTCCACGAAGTGTCGCCGCGGTTTGCGGGCCCGGCCGCCTTGGCCAAAGCCGACCGGTTTCTTGCCGATCCCCGCGAGTCGGAACGAGTCACGCGCGCGCGCCTCGAGGTGCTGCAAGAGGAGCATGGCATCTGGGACTGTACGCGATGCAATTTCTGCGTCGAGGTCTGTCCCAAAGATGTGAAGCCGATGGAAGCCATCATCCGGCTGCGCCGGGCTTCGCTGGACCGCCGGCTGGTTCCCACGGCGGGCGCGCGCCATATTACGGCGTTTGCCGATCTCGTCGAAGGGCAGGGGCGGCTGAATGAAGCGGTGATGCCGCTCAAAGTCGTGGGGCTTGATGGGGCCCGTCTTTGGCGGATTCTTCCCTTGGGAATCAGGATGTTCTTCAAGGGGAAAGTGCCCAATCCATTGGCCCATCGGCTGCCCGGTCTCGCCCAGGTCCAGGCGATCTTTCGCCGGGGGCGCCGGCCTCCCCTCGCGTAGCGGCGCCCCCGGCGGGAATTCCAAAAAAGGTGGCGGAACGCCGGTCTATTAGCAATAGTAAAGACTAAGAAACCCACTTTCTAGGATCGTGCCTATGGAACATCGGCAGCATGCCCGTTTCCCTGTCTTGTTTTCGAGCTCCTTCAGCTCGATCAATCTCGTAAAAGGAGAGGGCAATGTCGTGGATCTCTCCATCCGGGGCTGCCGTATTTTCAGCCTGACCGAGGTGAAGACCGGCACGGCGTTGCAGCTGGCGATACAGGTCTCGAAACAGGATCCGCCGATTCAGGTGAGGCAGGCGGTCGTGCGGTGGTGCCGAGACAGTTCGTTCGGGTTGGAGTTCGTGAGTCTGTCTGAAGAGGCCTGGCCCAGGCTGCAACAGCTGGTGAAGGAATTGGAGCTCGAGCCCTATCAGCGTGAGGTGGTTGCGGAAGAGGGCAGCCTGCCGTGTTAGTCGTCCGCAGAATCCATGCAAGGGGAGTTCAATCGCAGGCGCCGCGCCGTCTGAGCGGCCTGCTGCTTGCCGGAGGCACCGACTCATGATTCGTTTGGGACTCGTGACGCTCGTGGCGACCCTGTTTATCGGGAGTCTGCTCTATTACACGCTCCATCGGTTGGATCTGGCGGACGGCGAGCAACGGGAGAAGCAGGCCAGCCAGGCCGCACAGCAGCGGGCGGTGGCGGTGGGCCGGGCGTTTGCCTCGCTGAGCGCGGCGATCCTGGAGGTGGATGTCGCCAGGATGCAAGAGCTGCTGGAGAGTGCCTGGCGCGCGGAAGGGCTTGCGGACACCATGGTGATCGACACGGGCAACCGGGTCCTGGCCGCGTCGAATCCTGCCTATCTCGGCCAGCAGATGCAGGATGCCGGCTGGTCTTTCATCCGGGCGCACAGTCGCGAATGGGTCTTCCTGGATGAACCGGCTTCCGGGCAGGAACGGGTGACGGTGTTTGAGCCGGTGGTGGCCAGAGGGTCGACCATCGCCTGGGCGCGGCTCAGCTTTCTGCGGGCACGCGGAGAGGGGGCGGGGCGCACGCAAGAGGAGCGGCTGCAATTGGTGGGGGGCTTGCTGATTCCGATCGGCGCGATCGTGGCGGCGCTGGTGGCGCTGGTAATGCGGCTGGCGACCGCGCGGATGCAGCAGCGGATCAAGTCGGTTGTGGTCGAAGCGATGGCCGAGCCGCAGCCGGAATCATGGGACGAGGGGGCGATGCAGGCGCACGAGGCTACGGCTGGTGCCGGTACCCGTAGAGCAAGGTAATGTTGATGCGGCGGCTCGTGTAATCGTCCCGGAAGGCGATGTCGTCGGTTTCGTGAAAGAGGTCCGAGTTGAACACCACCGCGCGGTTGGCGCGGTAGGGAATCCGGATAGTCTGGGCGCCGGATCGGGTCAACCACTCCAGAATCTTCGGTTTATTCTGCTCGCTGTTGTAGGCCGCAAAGTTCCAGTCAGCCGGCGCTTCCTTGTCATAAACCACGAGCCCGCCTGTGTCGGGATTCAGGTTCGCCTCGTCCGGCGTAATCCAGAAATTCACATTCACCGCCGCGGCGTCGGCATGCAATGAGAGGCCGCGTCTGGCGTTGTCCTGCTTGAAGGCCCAGGCTTGCGTGAGGCGATGGTGATTGAAGATGCGGGGGAATTTCAGGCGCAGCTCCTCGGCAATCTGGAGGAGCAGCGGCGTGGCGAAGCCATCCCCTAAAAACGCGCCGAGATAGCCGTTCTCGTAGTCCTTCTTCCAGATCGTCGATTCCAAACAGAATTGCCGCAGGGTGGTGATGGCCTCCGGCCGCAGCAGCTGGTCGATAAAGGTGACTTCAGGCCGTGCCTCCACGTAGCGGGATTCGATGGCTGGCACATCCAGGCCCGGATTCAGCGCGCCGTCGGCCAGCCGTTCGCAGGGCGCCCGATAGAGAAACCGATTGAACGAGGGCGCAATCGGCGTGAGTGAAGCGGCCTCGATGGGACAGCGGTTTTTCGTGGGGTGCTGTGCGGCCAGCGTGATCGTCAATCGTTCCAACGCCTCGACATAACGATGCTGTGACGTATCCAGCCGTCCCAGTTCAAGGAGATAGCGGACCTGCTCGGCATCGTGTTTCAAGCGTGATCGGAACAGACTGGTCTCCGTGACGGCCTTGCCATGGTCGTGCTTCGTCGTTGCAATCTGAGTGAGCAGGGCAATGGCCTTGTCGTGCTCCCCCGTCCAGATGCGGGCAATCCCGAGATTGTAGAGGACTTTGGGCGAATCGGGCACGATCGTCAGGGCTTGTTCAAACGACGCGATGGCCTCGTCGATGGAGCCGGTCTCCATCAGCGCGAGCCCCAGATTATTCCAGGCCTCGAAGTGCGTGGGCTTGAGCCGGATCGCTTCACGGTAGGAGGTGATGGCGCCCTGAAGAGCGTTCTGTTCCTTGAGGGCGACGCCCAGGTTGTTATGGGTATCGGCATGGCTCGGGTTGAGGGCCAGGGCCTTGCGATAGGCCTGCACGGCCTCGTCGAGGCGCTGCAGATCTTTGAAGACGTTCCCCAGGTTGATGAGGGCTTCGACATATTTGGAATTCAGCGTGAGCGCCCGCTCATAGGCCCGCACGGCGTCCTCTTTCTTTCCCGCGCGCTGGGTCACAACGCCGAGGTTGAACCAATAGAGTGGGGTCGAGGGGGCTGCGTCGAGGGCCTGGGTAATGAGATCGATCGCCTGGTCGTAGCTGCCCACTCGATAGGCGAGCAGGCCCAGCAATTGAAGGGCTTCGGGATGGCCCGGCGCCATATTCAAGGCAAGCTGATAGCTTCGTTCGGCCTCCGCCAGTTGTCCTGCCTGATGGTGGCGCTTGCCCTGGTCGAGCAGGTTGCGGAGGGCAAAGGAGTCGGGCGCGTGCCCCGTCTTTCCCTGGATGGCGTCCTGTCGGCGTCGGTCTGATCGGTTCATGGGTCCGTCCTGGATGATGAGCAGGAGCCTATACGAAAGGGATGTGTGGGGTCAAAGGGAGGGGAGGGAAAGGCCTGGTGATTTATATGGGGGAAAGGGGTATTCTGCGGCGGCAATAGCTCAAGTGAGGACCTAGCTTTTTTAGTTGTGTCGGACGGAACAGGGACAGAAGTCTACGGCTCTTGATTAATGTATGAACGCAAGACCTGACCATCATTCTTTCTCGCGACGAATCATTATTTACTCCCTTCAGCACTTCTGAAAAAAACAGTGCAGGAAGGTGTACCTAGAGGACGTAAGATGGGAAAAGTGATTGTTGCAGATTTTGACTTTGCTCCTACAAGGTCATTTCTATGCTCGTCAAATAAAGCAATAACTTGGCCTGCTGCCGGTTTAGTTGA
>DJMJ01000007.1 GCA_002435325.1 Nitrospira sp. UBA6493
GTCGTCTACGACATCAGTTCGAAGCCGCCGTCCACGATTGAATGGGAATGATCAGATGCGTTGCGGCACAAGGTGCAAGGCGAGGGGGTAACAGGGGATGAATGAGAAACGTCGAGCACGTGTTCCGAAGGGCTCGTCCCCTGTTTCTGGCGCCATGCCTGAAACCGGGGTGCGGCTTCAGAAAATTATCGCGACGACCGGTCTGGCTTCCCGCCGAAAGGCGGAGGAGCTGATCGCGAATGGCCATGTGACCGTCAACGGCAAGGTTGTGACCGAACTGGGCACGAAGGTCGATCCGGAACGCGATCATGTGAAGGTGGACGGCAAGCATCTGACCAACGTGCAGCCTTTTGTCTATCTGATGCTGAATAAGCCGAAGCATGTCATGTCTACGCTCGACGATCCGGGTGGCCGGACGACAGTGAAAGACTTATTGCATGGCGTCTCGGTGCGAGTGTTTCCTGTCGGCCGCTTGGACTTCGATAGCGAAGGATTGATGCTGCTGACGAACAACGGTGATCTGGCGCAGGCGTTGCTCCATCCGCGCTATCACGTGCCCAAGACCTACCTCATCAAGGTCAAGGGTGTGCTGACGGACGACGAAATTGCCGAACTGCAGCAGGGTGTGAATCTTGAGGACGGCATGACCAGCCCGGCAACTGTGAAAAAGATTCGCAAGGCCGAAGCGAATTCCTGGGTGGAAATTACGATTCACGAAGGCCGGAAGCATCAGGTGAAGCGGATGCTGGAAACCGTCGGCCATCCGGTGATCAAGTTGACCCGGATTAAGATGGGGCCGTTGACGTTGGGCGGATTGACGTCCGGCGAGTTCCGCTTCTTGACGGATCGGGAGGCCAATGCCTTGCGTGAGGTCGTCGAGCAGCGGCGGACATTGGAACAAGAAGGCAAAGATCCCGGCGTACGGCCCCCGCGCCCCAAGCGGCGTGCGGGCTGGGCCAAGCCCGGGAAGACGAAACGGTATGTGCCGAAGAAAGCGAGACGAGTGGCATGAAGGCGAGAACGCATCGCTGCGGCGAATTGAACAAGGCCCATGTTGGGCAGACGGTCGTATTGAACGGATGGGTCCAGCGGCGGCGCGATCACGGTACGGTGATGTTTGTCGATCTGCGCGACCGTACGGGACTGACGCAGGTCGTGTTTAACGCCGAGCGCAACAAGACGGTGCATGAAAGCGCCCACGTCCTCCGCAGCGAATGTGTGGTGTCGGTGATCGGCCAGGTCATGGCCAGGCCGGATGAGTCGAAGAACCCGAATTTGCCGACCGGCGAGATTGAGATCTTTGTGGACGCGGTTGAAGTTCTGAACGAATCGAAGACGCCGCCGTTCCTGATCGAAGATGATGCCGAGGTCACGGAATCGATTCGCCTCAAGTACCGGTATCTGGATTTGCGCCGTCCCCGCATGCAGAAGCTGGTGAAGACCCGACACGATATCGCGCATGCGGTGCGAGGGTTTCTGCATAAAGAAGACTTTCTCGAAATCGAGACGCCGATCCTCACGAAGAGCACGCCAGAAGGCGCGCGAGATTATCTCGTTCCCAGCCGTGTGAATCCCGGCACCTTCTTTGCGCTGCCGCAATCGCCGCAGCTCTTCAAGCAGGTGCTCATGGTCAGCGGTATGGACCGGTATTACCAGATCGCCCGCTGTTTCCGTGATGAAGATCTCCGCAACGATCGCCAGCCGGAGTTTACCCAGATCGATCTGGAGATGTCGTTCGTCGACCGCCTGGACGTGATGAGTTTGATGGAAAAGATGATCGTGACCGTGTTCCGTGAAGCCGGCGGAGTGCAATTGCCGACGCCGTTCCCCCGGATGACCTATGCGGAAGCGATGGGGCGCTATGGATCGGATAAGCCCGATCTGCGCTTCGATATGCCTCTCTACGATGTGACCGCCTTTGGTGCGGCCAGCGAGTTCAAGGTATTCAAGGAGGCCGCGACGAAAGGCGGACTAGTCAAGGCCTTGATCGTGAAGGGCGGGGCCGCGACTCCGCGGAGCCGCATTGATGCGCTGGGCGAAACGGCCAAGGGATTCGGAGCCAAAGGATTGGCCTGGCTGAAGATCACGCCGGAAGGGCAGTTGGAATCCGTCATCGCGAAGTTCCTCGATGCCAAAGCCTTCGCCGCTGCCTTGCCCGAGGCGAATCCCGGCGATCTCGTGCTCTTTGGCGCCGACAAGCCGGCGGTGGTGCACGATGTGCTAGGCCGCATCCGGCTCCAGTTGGGTGAAGAGTTGAATCTGATTGATAAGAACGCCTGGAAGCCGCTCTGGGTGACGGAGTTCCCGCTCCTGGATTATTCGCCGGAAGAGAAGCGGTACATCTTCATGCACAACCCCTTCGCCGCGCCGATGGACGAAGATCTAGCCTTGCTGGACTCCGACCCGCTCAAAGTCAGAGCCAAGGCCTACGATATGGTGTTGAACGGTAGTGAAATCGGCGGCGGGAGCATCCGCAATCACCGAAGCGACATCCAACTCAAGATCCTCGATCTGCTTGGGATCAACAAGGACCAGGCTCAGGCCAAGTTCGGTTTTCTCCTGGAGGCCTTGGAATATGGCGCGCCTCCGCACGGTGGAATCGCCTTCGGGCTGGACCGGCTCATTATGCTGCTGGGCCAGGCAGACTCGATCCGCGATGTCATCGCCTTCCCGAAGACTCAGAAGGCGCAGTGTCCGCTCACGGATGCGCCTTCGACCGTCAGCGCCGAGCAATTGAAGGAGCTTCGCATTAAGCTGGATCTGGTGGAGTAGAGGAGAATGGCCGGCAATACGTTCGGCAGAATCTTCACGGTCACATCCTTTGGCGAGAGCCATGGGCCGGCGATTGGCTGTGTCGTCGATGGATGTCCGCCGGGCCTTGCACTTTCCACTGAAGACATTCAAAAAGACCTGGACCGGCGCAAGCCGGGCACCTCCCGCCACGTCACGCAACGGCAGGAGTCCGATACTGTCGAGATTTTGTCCGGCGTGTTCGAGGGAAAGACCACCGGCACGCCGATCGCACTCCTTATCCGTAACGAAGACCAGCGTAGCCGAGACTACGGCAATCTCGCGGAGACGTTCCGCCCCGGCCACGCCGACTATACCTATTGGCAGAAATATGGCATTCGCGACCATCGCGGCGGAGGACGATCTTCGGCGCGCGAGACGGCGGTGCGTGTGGCCGCTGCGGCGATTGCCAGGAAGTGGCTCTCGGAGAGATACGGTGTTGTCATCCGCGGCTATCTAAGCCAGCTCGGGCCGATCGAATTGCCGTTCAAGACTTGGGACTCTGTTGGCACCAACGCCTTCTTCTCGGCCAATCCAGACCGCGTTGCCCAGTGCGAGGCCTATATGGACGAGCTCCGGAAGACTGGCGATTCCGTCGGCGCGAAGATCACCACGGTGGCTGAGCATGTGCCGGTAGGCTGGGGAAGTCCCGTCTATGCAAAGCTGGATTCCGACCTGGCCGCAGGCATGATGAGCATCAACGCGGTGAAGGCGGTGGAGATAGGGGCAGGCTTCGCCTCTGTGACTCAGCGTGGTTCCGAACATGGGGACGAGCTGATGCCGGAGGGGTTTTTATCCAACCATGCTGGCGGCATCCTCGGCGGCATCTCGACCGGGCAGGATGTCGTCGTGACGATCGGGATAAAGCCGACTTCGAGCATTCGCATACCGCGACGGTCAATCGACAAACAAGGCAAGCCGGTCACGGTTGAAACGAACGGCCGCCACGATCCATGCGTTGGCATCCGCGCCACGCCAATTGCCGAAGCCATGATGGCGCTTGTGCTCATGGATCACGCCTTGCTGCATCGCGCACAGAACGCCGATGTGAAGACGGCAACGCCAAAGATTCCAGCATCTCCGAATAAGTCCGCCAAGTCATCCACGTCTGTTGGTTCCACAAAGACTAACTCCAATCCCCACGAAGCCTAGCGGGCTTCTATGTCCTCCATCATCGATATTCACAAAGCGACCGTCTATCGGGGAGAGACCTGCGTTTTTTCAGACTTTTCTTTTGCGCTGCAGGAGGGCGAGCATGCGGCGATTCTGGGACCGAATGGCGCTGGAAAATCGACGTTGCTCAAGCTCTTGGCCGGCGGCGTCCATCCCTTTCCATTGGACGAGACCCGCGTCCGTATTTTCGGCGAAGAATGCAGCAATGTCTGGGAAGTACGGAAACGGCTGGGTCTCGTCTCACACGATCTTCAGCGCGACTATCTGATCTGCGCCGAGGGGTTGAACGTCATCCTGTCCGGTTTTTATGCGAGCAATGACACGTATGAGTATCAGGAGTTCAGCGGGGCGCAGGTCTTGCGGGCGTGTGAGGTGATGGAAGATCTCGGGATCGAGTCGCTAGCTGGCCGCCGCTTCGGTCATCTTTCGACCGGCGAGCAACGCCGCTTTCTACTCGGGCGCGCGCTGGTGCATGATCCCACTTTGCTGGTCTTGGATGAACCGACAAGCGGACTCGACTTGAAGGCCTGTTTCCAATATCTGAGTCTCCTGCGCGCGCAGATCCGCAGAGGAAAGACGGTGCTCCTGGTTACCCACCATCTGCACGAAATCCCGCCGGAGATCGAGCGGGTGGTCTTGCTCAAAGAAGGGCAGATTGTCGCCGAAGGCAGCAAAGCCAATCTATTCACAGATGGGAATCTCAGCCGGCTCTTTGACCAGCCAGTAACTCTTGTTCGAGCCAATGGCTGGTATCAGGCCTTGCCTGGGTAACGACTTATCCCCCTCCCAGCGTCACGGTAAAGGTCAGGGTGGCGTCGATGCGCCGGACTTTGACCTGAACTTGTTGGCCGGGAGTCGTGCGCTCGATCAGATAATTTTTCAAATGTTTGGCATCATCGATCTCGGTATCGTCCACCGCGATGATGATATCGTGCTTCTGGATGCCGGCTGACTTGGACGGTTCCCCCACCTCCTTCACCGCCATGCGCCATTTGGTGCCATCCTTTACCGCCATCATGTGAATACCCATTTTTGAGAAAGCCAGGGGTTTTCCTTCCATGGCCGCGTTCACAATCCGGTTGGCGAGATTCGCCGGAATGGCAAAGGCCATGCGGCTGCAATGGGCTGTGGAATCGTCTCGCTCGGTCTGAATGATGGCATGCATGATCCCGACGACCTCGCCCTTGTCGTTGAAGAGCCCGCCGCCGGAGTTGCCGCTGCAGGCGGCCACATCGGCTTGGATCAGTCTGGTGTCGACCGTTTGCAGGAAGGTGTTCGTATTGCCCAGGTGCCCGAATGACATGGTGGGCCCCCAACCCATGGGATAGCCGACAGTGAAAACTTCCTGTCCCGACTGCACATCCTCAGCGGCGAATGAGGCGTTGGCACGCAGCTTGGCGCGATGCGCTTCAGTGACGCGATACACCACCACATCCATAAAGGCGCTGTCTCCGACCAGGTCGGCGGATAGTTCATGGAGATCGGTCGTGAGGATGCGGATCTGTTTTTCAAGGAGGACGCCGGTCGTTGGATCATGCTTCTCCGCTGCGTGCCTAGCAGTGACGATGTAGCCGTCGCGCAGGTGAAAGCCGGTGCCGCGTACCAGAATCTTTCCCGGTTTGTCGGGGGTGCGTTGATCCTGCGTATCTTCGAGCACGCCGACAGTGGCGAGTTTGGCGCGCAGCAACGCCTCTTGGTTGAATGGTGTCGGTTCTGCGCCGAGTGGAGTGGTCAGCATTGTGGCGCCGATCCATACTGTGAGTGCTATGAGTGATGATGAACACGTAGAGAGAGGACGATGATGGATGCGCATGGATAATCCTTTCGAGAGAGCCGTATCTATTTTTACAGTATAATCAGCTGGGGCTGTTTCTGAAAGTCCATTGGATAAGACATGGTATGTTGGTCCTAGCGTGTGGCAGGAAAGTATAGACGGAGGATAGCATGATGGTTTTTAGCCGAATCGGCAGGCGAAATAGCCAGACGATGTTGGTTGTCTTGGTCTGTGTCGTGGCTTCAGGATCTCATGTGTTTGCAGCGGATGAGCAGGCAGCACCGTCGGGAGGGGTTGTTGACCAGATCGGCACGTCGGTGAAGAACCTGGCGACGAAGATCGAAAAAGAAGTGACCGGAGTAGTCAGGAAGCTGGAAGACAGCGAGACGCCGAAAAAGGTGGGCAATGAGGTGAAGCGCTCAGCCAATGTGTTGGGTGAAAAAGTCGAAGAGGCCGGCAAAAAACTCAAAGAATCATTCAAGTCCGACTAGCCTCGTCCGATCCTCCCATATATCCGTTTCGATGATGTGTTCTATGACAGGCTTGCGTAGGGAAGGCAGGCGGCCATCATGGAAGCATGATGGCCGCCCAGGTCGCGGACGGATTAGAACCCGCCGGGACCGGTGGAGACTAATTGTCCTGTGATCTGTGAGAGATCTTTGGGGTGAAGGACAATTTCGATCCGGCGGTTGGCGCTCCGGCCTTCTTCAGTTTCGTTCGGGCCTACAGGTCGTGTGTCCGCATAGCCGACAGCGGAGAGATATTGGCGGTCTACGCCGCCATGGTCGATCAAATACCGCACGACGGTGGTTGCCCGGGCGGTTGATAATTCCCAATTTGTTTTGAATTTATCTTGCAGCTTGGTGCTGATGGGCACGTTGTCGGTGTGTCCTTCGATCCGGATTTGTTTGTCGGTGATCGTGTTGAGCACGTCACCCACCTGTTTCAAGACTTTCATGCCGGCCGGTTTTACCTGCGCCTGGCCGGAATCGAATAACACCCTGTCCACCATGTTGATTGTGAGCTGGTCGCGGACCTGCTGAATGGTGATGTTGCCTTTGGCGATCTCATCCTGCAGCGACTTCGACAGTTCTTCCTGGGTGCGCGTCAGGCGGGCGATCTCCGCCTCCTTGGCTGCGCGTTCTTGCTCCAGGCGTGCTTTCTCGGCCTCTTCCGCTTTGAGCCGCTGGCGTTCCTGCTCAAGGCTGGCCGTGAGTTGAGATTGCTTTTGTTGCAGCTCTTCCCGTTCACGAGCGAGTCTGGTCTTTTCCTCTTCCTCGATTTTCAGGCGTTGGCGCTCTTCTTCGAGATTGGCCGTGAGTTGAGATTGCTTCTGTTGCAGTGCTTCCCGCTCACGAGCCAGCTTGGCATTTTCCTCTTCCTCGGTTTTCAGGCGCTGGCGTTCTTGCTCTAGGCGGGCGGCAAGTTGCAGTTGTTCCTGGCGCAACTGTTCGCGCTCCTTGGCGATTCTGGCGCTATTGGCCTCCAGCGCGCTGGCCTGCTTTTGGAGATTCGCAATTTTCTCCTGCGCTGAGGCTGTGCCACTGGCATACTTCGCCTCAAGATCGGTGATCTGTCCCCGAACGTTGTCCAGTTCGCGATTGAGCTGCTCTTTTTCCTGTTCGAGGCCATCGAGGCGTGCTTGCAAGTTTGACGAACGAGCCTCCAATGCCGCCCGATCCTGGGCGAGTGTGACGGCGCGCTCTTCCGCGACCTTCCGCTGTTTGGCCTCCTGATCCAAGTTCTCTTGCAGATTCGCGAGTTGTTGCCGTAAATGATCGGCTTGCGCCTTCAATTGTTTCTTGAGCTGCTCCAGCTCGGCGGCCTGTTCTGCGGAGAGTTTGGTCGCGGCATCCAGCTCGCCGAGCGTCTTGAGGTGGGTATCTTTGGTCACACAGCCTATCGGCATCAGGGCACAAAACAAGATCAGGGAGGCGAAGCGGAATGAGAGAGTACGGATCGGGGTATGTTGGTGCATGGCTTCCTCCTGTAAAGGATGACTGACGAATGGAGAAGCATTGAGCAAACTCAATGCCTGATTTGCAGGAGATGTACGAGGCGGAGAATTGGTCGGTTCTCAATATGTTGCGACGGTGAATGAATTGCCGTTGTGGGCGGAGTGGTGTGTGAGGCAGATGTGGCTGTAGGGTTCTGCCTACGACGGGTGGCCTAATGCCATAGCGGGATGGGGCGCAGCGAGAGCTGCGCCCCGAGGTGCGGGCTACTTGCCGGTCGCGTCTTTCTTCTCTTCTTTTTTCTGCTCGTCGGCCTTTGACCCGGCTTGATCTTTCTTATCTTTTTGTTCGGCTGGGGCCGGTTCATTGGCGAAGGTCATGGGAATGCCGAATCCCGCGGTGAGAAACGCGGCTAAGGCGAACATGTGTACGAAGCGAATCATGGTGGAACCTCCTTGTTGAGAAATAGTGGGTGTCTTCATCGACACGACACGTGCGCTGCTATGCAGGTACATGGCTAGAGAGCAAGTGCGGTGCCGTGGCGACATGATGGGCAGCGTCCAGGAGGTAAATCTTTCAGTAATGTAACTGCCTCAGATGTTTGGCATTGTGAAGCGGGTGTATGGGGTCCTGTGTCGGAGGAAGAGGGAGTTCTATGGAAGAAGTTGGAAGATCTGTAGGGTTATGCCTTCGGAATGGCATATCGGAGCGTCCTGGACAATCGCGGATGAGGTGTCGTTGTCAACGGGATCCGTGAACGCAATGCCGGTCTTGACCTGGCTGCGGGTGCCTGCCAAGCTGTCAAAAATTATGTCGCGACGAGAATCCCAGACTATTCTCTTTCATAAGCCGTACGAAGTGCTGCCATGTTTTACCGATCCCGAGGGGCGGCCCACATTGGCAGCCTATATCGATCTGCCAGGCGTCTATGCGGCCGGCCGGCTCGATTATGACAGTGAAGGGCTGATGATTCTCACGTCCGACGGCGGACTGGCCCATCGCATTACGGATCCTCAGCACAAACTTCCGAAGGTCTATCTCGCGCAAGTGGAGCGGATTCCCGATGAAGAGGCGTTGAGTCGGCTGAGGGCTGGTGTGGTATTGAGCGGAACGCGCACCAGACCGGCGGAGGTGCGATTGCTTGAGCAAGATCCCGCGCTTCCCGATCGTACAGTGCCCATCCGTTTCCGTAAAACCGTGCCGACGGCATGGGTGGAGATCGCGCTTCGCGAGGGGATGAACCGGCAAGTACGGCGCATGACCGCGGCGGTGGGGCATCCCACGTTGCGGCTCGTGCGTGTGGCAATCGGGCCGATCGTACTGGGCGATCTGCAGCCGGGGCAATGGCGGTCACTCACAGCCCAGGAGATAGCGCAGATTGTCCATGGAGCTGCGCCGGGAGGACGGCCGCGTC
Organism: Nitrospira sp. UBA6493; assembly: GCA_002435325.1. Classification (GTDB taxonomy): domain Bacteria; phylum Nitrospirota; class Nitrospiria; order Nitrospirales; family Nitrospiraceae; genus Nitrospira_D. The sequence goes on from DJMJ01000007.1 coordinate 9,107, forward strand.
ATCCGACCGCGCGGCTATGAGTCGTGATTTCGCGGACGACGGCATCTTTGGGGAGTGCCTTACTGGGGAAGCGTCTTAGGTTCGGACGATTGAGCCCCGCGATAAAAGCGAATTTGAATCGGCTCCATTGTGGCCAGGAGCCCCGAGTGAACGTGCCGGTCAACGAACGAGAGGAACGCCTCCAGCTTGTCCGATGTGTCGACGAGTTCGATAATAATCGGAAGGTCTCTTCAGACAGACGCTCGATCTTAAAGGTGTGGATGACGCGCGTATTGGCGCCGAATCCCATGAGGCCGCGCAAGACTGTGGCGCCCGCGAGTCCCTGCGCTCTGGCTTGGGCGACGATCCATTCGTAGAGCGGTTGCTTGTCATGTTTGTCGGCTTCGCCGACGAAGATCCGCAGGAGTGAGCCCTCAGTCGGAAGCATACATTACCTCCAAATTGCATAGGCTAGTGTATAGCCGATCCAGACGGCGCCAAGTCCGAGCACGATATGTGCGCCGACGTTCATGAGCGCCAGCGCGGGTTCTCCGCTCCGGATCAGGGACATTGTTTCATTGCCGAAGGCTGAGAAAGTCGTAAATCCGCCGAGAATGCCCACAATCAGGAAGGCTTTAGTGTCGGGGGTCAAGAGTCCTCGATTTTCGGAGAGTTCTGCCAGCAGTCCAATGAAAAAACAGCCGAGGACATTGACAGTCAGCGTGCCATAGGGAAACGCGATGCTCTGGCTTATAGATTGGACCGTGCCGCTGAGGAGATAGCGAAGGATGGAGCCAATAAATCCGCCGGTCCCGATTAAGAGCAGTTTGAGCATTGCGTGCGTCTTGCCGATTAGTTTGCCGAGGGAATGAGTGTATACCAAATCTCCTGTAAAGCGCACGCGCTGCTTCCTGATGGATGGAACCACGTGAAACAGGGAGGCCCTTGATAACGCTCAGGTCAATTCACTACGACACTTATTTTTTTGGTGGGCTTGTGTTAGGACAACGGCTGTATTAGTCTATGCTCCAGTGAAGCGCGAGGCGATGAGGCGCCCATTCCTCGCAAAAATATCAACCTCTAGATCGGTAGTTAACAGACGTTTATGAAATCTATTCGCACAACAAAACCGAAAACCAGGATTACCCTGTCGTTGCCAACGGCATTGGTTGAACGCATGCGCACGGTTGTCTATTGGACTTCCATGTTGACTCTCACCAGCATTGTGGAAACTGGCATTGAGTCCCAGCTCAAAAAGCTTGAGAAGGGCCGGCGTTTCCGGGCCAGAAAGGGCAAGATCCGAGTGGGCCGCCCTCCCAAGCACCTGGCAATCCGCCGCAAATAACACCAGCAACCCGTTCACTTACTTGGGTGTCCTCAAGGGCGTCGTGTGTACACAGCGTGCTAGCGCTGAGTGTGCACTCGGCGCCCAATGGATTTTATCCGTCCACGCCTTGTGCGCCATCCCACATAACGAGGCCGTTGGTTTTGCTTCGTCGCCTTTCGTGCCTACCTTGTGCGAAATGAAACGGGTGTCGTAAATGATCGGAGAAGAGGACGAAGAGTCCCCCTAAATTGACTCTCGCGCGCCCCCTTCCTATAATGCCGATCCATAATTGTTTTTGATCGCCTTTCCACACACTTATGGCTTCCTTCACCAAGGCGTCGCTGGCGGAAACATGGGGCAGGGTCCGTGCTGAATGGTCCCATGCTTTTTCGACCAACACCGCTGCCGAGGTGTTCTCGACTGAGGATCTCGCCTTACTCCAGCGTGTCGCTGACGCAGTGGTAACACGGGGCATGGCGGCGCCGGCCATCGTGTTTCTAGAGTCCATCGGTCCCATGAGTTTCCTCGGCAGCCAGTCGCTGCATTTCTTCAGGCCGATCATTGAGTGGGCCTTCAATGCTTCAGAGGTTGAGCACGTGGCACGATTGCTGGAACGGCGTGATACGGTTGCTCGTCTGATCACCCTGTTCGAGGCGAAGTCTGCTTGATGAGTGCTTCAGCCCACACATCCGACACACCCACGATCGACTACCCGTTAAATGTCATTGTGGCCACCGACTGTGGCAGCACGACGACGAAGGCCATTCTCATTGAAAAAGTCGGCGACGAATATCGCCAGACCTATCGCGGAGAAGCGCCGACGACAGTTGAGGCCCCGTTTGAGGACGTCACGCGCGGCGTGCTCAATGCCATTGCTGAAATCGAAGAGCTCTCCGGCCGCAAGATTCTGGACGGCGATAGGATCATCACTCCCTGCCGTGATGCCAAGACCGGCGTCGACATTTATATCTCCACCAGCAGTGCGGGCGGCGGTTTGCAAATGATGGTGACCGGTGTGGTGCAGAACATGACCGGGGAAAGCGCGCAACGGGCGGCGCTTGGCGCCGGCGCGATTGTGATCGATGTGTTAGCGTCGAACGACGGCCGTCTGCCGCACGAGAAGATTGAACGGATCAGGACGATGCGGCCCGATATGATCTTGATGTCCGGCGGGACTGACGGCGGTGCGGTCACCCATGTCGTCGAAATGGCCGAGTATGTGGCGGCGGCGGAGCCGCGTCCGCGGTTCGGCGCGACCTACAAGCTGCCGTTGATCTATGCGGGCAACAAGGATGCGCAGGGACAGGTGAAGAAGATCCTGGGCGAGAAGACCGCTCTTGAGATTACGGAGAATATCCGTCCGGTACTGGAGCGTGAGAACCTGGCTCCAGCGCGGAACAAGATTCACGACCTTTTTCTTGAACATGTGATGCAGCAGGCGCCTGGATATAAGAAGCTGATGGAAATGACCGGTGCGCCGATCATGCCCACGCCGGCCGCGGTCGGTGTCATCATGGAGACCATTGCAAAGCGTGAGCATCTCAACCTTATCGGGGTCGATATCGGCGGCGCGACGACCGACGTGTTCTCGGTCATCGAGGGGGTGTTCAATCGGACGGTCAGCGCGAATCTTGGCATGTCTTACAGCATTTCGAATGTGCTGGCCGAGGCGGGGCTGGCGAACATCATGCGGTGGGTGCCGTTCGATATCGACGAGCAGACGCTGCGCAACCGCATCAAGAACAAGATGGTGCGGCCCACGACGATTCCGCAGACGCTCGACGAATTGCAGATTGAGCAGGCGATTTCCCGCGAGGCGCTCCGGCTGGCTCTGATTCATCATAAGGGGCTGGCGACCGGGCTCAAAGGTGTGCAGCAGGAACGGACGATCTCCGACGTGTTCGAGCAGGGGGCCTCGGGCAAGACGTTGATCGACATGCTCAAGCTGGATCTTATTGTCGGCAGCGGCGGGATTCTCTCCCATGCGCCGCGCCGGATTCAGTCCATGCTCATGATGGTGGACGCCTACGAGCCGCTCGGGTTTACGATGTTGTCGGTGGACAGCATCTTCATGATGCCGCATCTGGGCGTGCTTTCGACGATCAACGAGAAGGCTGCGACCGATGTATTCGTGCGTGACTGTATGGTCTATCTCGGGACCTGCGTGGCCCCGATCGGGCAGGCGAAGGATGGTGAGCGGCTGGCCGACTACGAACTTACGTTCCCTGATGGGCGTGTGGTGAAGGAACAATTGAAGATGGGCGAGTTGCGGCTCTTCCCTCTGGGTGTGAATGAAAAGGCGACGTTGACGATGCAGCCGGCGAAAGCGATCAACCTGGGGCAGGGAACCGGCGTGCCGGTGACGCGCGACGTGCAAGGCGGGGTCGTGGGTGTGATGCTCGATGGCCGGGGCAGGCCGCTGCAATTGCCCGCCGATTCACCGGCCCGTGTCTCCGCGCTCACAAAATGGTTCAATGCGGTGGAGCTGTATCCGAGATGAAGGCTATCAGCAGCCAGCAATCAGCTCTCATCCAGGTGGGGAAGAGATAACGAGAGAAAGGTTCCTGCTGACGGCTGACAGCTAGAGGCTATCAAGCGCATGGCACATTCCTATACACCAGGGCTCACCGTCACCGAGCAGACCGTCATCAGGCGGCGCCGGCAATTGCCGCTACCCGGCACTGTGCTGGTCAAGGTCGGAGACCATGTGCAATCGAATCAACCGGTGGCCAAAGCCGAGTTGCCAGGGAAGGTCTATCCGCTGAACCTCGCCAACCAGTTGGGCGTCGCGCCGGACGAGATTCCGGACTATCTCATCAAAAAACCTGGCGAGCCGGTCCTGAAGGACGAGATTCTTGCGGAGAATAAGCCGCTCATTAAATGGTTCAAAACGGAGATCCGCTCGCCGATCACCGGCGTGGTGGAGTCGGTATCGACTGTGACAGGGCAGGTGTTGCTGCGCGAGCCTCCTCGCGTGCTGGACGTCTTAGCCTATGTGGATGGCACGGTTGTCGAGGTACAGCCGCAGCAGGGCGTGACGGTTGAAGCGGTCTGCACGTTGATCCAGGGTATCTTCGGCATTGGCGGCGAGACCTGGGGCACGCTGGTGATGGCGGCTCAGTCGCCTGACGAGGTGCTGACCCCGGCGCATCTAACGGCCGATATGAAAGGGAAAATCGTCGTCGGCGGATCGTTCCTTCCGGCTGAAACGCTGGCGAAGGCCAAAGAGGTCGGCATTGCAGGTTTGGTGGTCGGGGGGATTCATGATAAGGATCTCCGGGCCTTGCTCGGATACGATTTGGGCGTGGCGATCACGGGAACTGAGCAGGTTGGTTTCACACTGATTTTGACCGAGGGATTCGGCACGATTCCGATGGCACAGAAAACGTTCAAGTTGTTATCGGCGCATGCCGGTCAGAAGGCGGCTATTTCAGGAGCGACGCAAATTCGCGCCGGGGTCATCCGTCCAGAAATCGTCATCGCCAAGCCGGCTGGAACAGTGTCTGCTGGCGTGGTTGCCGTGCCGCAGCGTGAGGGCATCCAGATCGGTGATCCGGTGCGAATCATCCGCGATCCGCTATTCGGCAAGATCGGCCAGGTGTCGGCGCTGCCCTCGGATCTGCAAAAGATTCCGACCGAAAGTGAAGTGCGGGTGCTGGAAGTGCAGTTCCAGGACGGGCAGGTGGCGGTGGTGCCTAGGACGAATATCGAAGTGATCGAAGGCTTGTGACAGGATGTTGAAAAAGCCCCCCAGCGTCTTTCTCGCATCGTTCAGATCCTCAACGTACCGAGCCTACTGGAGGCAAAGTACCCATCCGCTCGCATCTGATCGAAGCGAGCGGTTCGAGCGAAGCTCTGTTTGTACCTCCTTGGCCCTTCACTCGCTCCGGCCTTGCCGGAGGATCTTTTTGAACTTCCTGTTGTTGATAGTTGTGTATGGCGTGTCATCCACCATTGTTTTGGCGGAGGACCAGTTGGCGCAGCCGGCGCAGGTGCAGGTATTTGATACGCCGAATGACGGAGGCAAGAGCCTCACGGTTGTTTGGGCGGCTGGGAGCCAGGATCGGGAGGACGTCCGCTACGAAATCTGGTTCGGAGAGGTCGGTGATTCCATCGAAGCTGGTCCGCTCAAAGTGATTGCGGAGTTTCCTTCCGCCTCCCACTATGTTCGTGAGTCCAAGCATGGTTGGTGGACGAGGGTTGGCGCCTTGACCGATCACCGCTTTATCGTACGGGACGGGAAGGGTATCGAGCTCAAAGACGGCGTGCGCTACCAAGTCGCGGTGGCGTCCGTGCGAGGGACGGAGCGCCTGATGGGGCCGAAGATCATCGCTACCCCACAGCCGAATTGGTTTAATTGGAATGCGGTAAACAACCTGGTGCTGGCGGTGCTTTTCGGCGGCCTGGTGTTCTACAGCATCAGCCAGGCGAAGAAGAAAGAGATCTTCCTGCGGCGGATTCCCGGCCTCGATGCGGTGGATGAGGCCATCGGCCGGGCGACCGAACTGGGCAAGCCGATTCTGTATCTGACCGGGGCGCATGACATGAGCGATCCCTCCACCATTGCGGCCGCGGTGATTCTCGGGCGCGTCGCCAAGCGCACGGCGTCGTACGAAACCGAGCTGATGGTTCCGCATCGCGACCCCATTACGATGGCGGTGTGCCAGGAAATTACGAAGCAGGCCTATCTCGAAGCGGGCAAGCCGGACCTGTTCAAGGAAGATTCCAACTTTTTCATCACCAGCGATCAATTCAGTTATACGGCGGCGGTGGATGGCATTATGTTGCGTAAGAAGCCGGCGGCCAACTTTTTTATGGGCGCGTACTTTGCCGAATCGCTGCTGCTGACGGAGACCGGCGCCAGCACGGGGGCGATCCAGATCGCCGGGACCGATTCCGATCACCAGTTGCCGTTTTTTGTAACGACCTGCGACTACACGTTGATCGGCGAGGAGTTGTATGCGGCCAGCGCCTACCTTTCCAGAGAGCCGGTTCAGATGGGGACGCTTCGCGGGCAGGACCTTGGCAAGGCTGTCTTGTTGACAGCCATCGGAGTGGGGACGGTTCTGGCCACGATAGGGGGCATCTTTCACGCGGAGTGGCCGCAGTTGCTTCTCGAGTTATTTAAGGATGTGAAATGATTTTTCTGCGCCGACAGCTGCCGCTCTTGATCACGATGATCACCGGGCTGGTGTTCGCGGGGCAATACTACGTGCCGCATCCGGCGTCGGAGCAGGTGCTGACTTCCGCGACCAAGTGGATGCAGATCATCGGCGGGTTTGCGTTGGTGCTCGGTGTGACCAGCCTGTTTCATGTCCACGCCGCCAAGATTCGCCGGAAGGAAGCGGGTTGGGGCTATAGTGTCGTGCTCTACGCAGGCATGCTCGGCACGATTGCCGTGGGGTTCTGGGCCAATGGAAAAGAAAGTGTCGAGGGCGTTTCGACCGCGTTTGGATGGGTCTATAACTTCATGATGGTGCCGTTACAGGGGACCATGTTCGCCATTCTGGCCTTCTTCATCGCGTCGGCCGCGTACCGGTCGTTTCGCGCCAGGAGCCGGGAGGCGGCGGTATTGCTCATTGCCGCGGTGATCGTGATGATGGGCCGAGTGCCGCTCGGCGAGTATTTGATTCCCATGAGCGGCGACCTGTCGCAATGGATTCTGAACGTGCTGAACGCCTCGGTGCGGCGCGCGATTCTGATCGGTGTCAGCCTCGGCACCGTGGCCCTGTCGTTGAAAATCATCTTCGGCGTCGAACGGTCGTATTTGGGCGGGGGAAAAGAGTGATGATAAGCGATCGGCACTCAGCCGTCAGCTCTCAGCTCCGGAGTCCGCGCTTCGCGTGTTGCCTGAAGGCTGACTGCTGATGGCTGAGAGCTTGATGGCGACGAAGGAGCGACCGTGAGTTTCGCTGAACGCATGCTGAAGATAGACCGGCGGATCATCTTTGTGGTGATCGGGCTGTGCACGCTCTTGCCATTGCTCTATCCGGTCGGGCTTCCGATCAAGATTTCGTCAGAGGTCCGCGGGGTGTACGACTACATCGAGCAGATGCCGGAGCGGTCCGTCTTTCTTTTGTCGATTGATTTTGATCCGGCCTCGAAGCCGGAATTGTACCCACAGGCCGTCGCCATTCTCCGCCATGCCTTCCGTAAGAATCTCCGGGTCGTCACGATGACGTTGTGGGTATCCGGCACAGGCATGGCAGATCAATTGGTGACGCAGGTGGCCCAAGAGATGGGGAAAGAACGCGGCAAGGACTACACGTTTCTGGGGTGGAGCCCAGGAGGGACGGCGGTCATTATCAACCTGGGCCAGGATCTCTATAATACATTTCCAAGTGACTATGCTGGGAAGACGACGAAAGGCCAGCCGGTGCTGGATGGTGTGCAGTCCTTGCGGGATGTGAGTTATGCGGTGAGTCTCGCGGCCGGGAATCCCGGCGTTGAAGCCTGGTATGTGTTCGGCAAGGACAAGTACAAATTCGAATTGGGCGGTGGATGCACCGGCGTCATCGCGCCGGGGTTGTATCCATTGCTGCGTAGTGGACAGATCAACGGATTGATCGGCGGACTTCGCGGTGCGGCGGAGTATGAAATTCTGATCGGGCAGAAGGGGCGGGCAGTGGCGGGCATGGATGCCCAGTCGGCCACTCATCTGGCGATCATCGTATTGGTGGCGTTGTGCAATATCTTCTATTTCTCGATGCGCAGACAGGCACGCCGGCAGGGCGAGCGTTCGTAGGAAACGGATCGCACGATGGACGCAACATTGATTGGAGCATGGGTGGCGACGGGGCTGACGCTGTGTATCTTGTCGTTTCTCTACAAGGATAACCCGCTCTTTAAGTTGGCCGAGCACCTCTATGTGGGCGTGTCGGTCGGCTATACGATCGTAAAGGCCTATGACACGGTGCTCGTGCACCTGATTTTCAAGCCGATCGTGGAGAATGGGGAGTGGGTGCTGCTGGTGCCCGTGACCATCGGCTCGTTAATGCTCACCCGCTATGTGCCTAAGGCGTCCTGGTTGTCTCGTTATGCGTTCGCGTTTATCGTTGGCGTCGGATCCGGGCTGGCGATTCCCCGGACGATCTCCTCGTTCATTTTGAAACAGATTGAAGATACCGTTCGTCCGCTGTTGATGCTGGCGCCGGGCGGTGACGTTACGTTTACCTGGGATTTGCACAATCCCGCCAGCAGCCTCAACGTGATCATTATTCTAATCGGTGTCACGTCGGTGCTCTTCTACTTCTTCTTCTCGGTTGAGCACACTGGCCCTGGTCGAGTGGTGGCGCGGACCGGGGTGATGTTCCTGATGATCTCCTTCGGCGCGGCCTTCGGGTATACCGTCATGGCCCGCATGTCGCTCCTGATCGGCCGGCTCACCGACTTGATCGAATTCTCCGACGCCTCCTATGGCCGCCCGACGGTGTGGTTGGCGCTCGTGACAATCGGCACGCTGATTTTCCTTAGCCGCAGGACTCAAGGCGAGCCGCCGGACCAGCATTAGCAGGGTGTAATCCCCCATTGCAGGGCGGGAAAGTCGTCCGCTACAATGGCGCTCCATAAAGGAGCGTTATGACGACCACTACAGCCAAAGATCCCAAGCAATACCCGGTTCTGCGTAACCTTCAATTCTCGCCCATTAAAGAAGGCGAGGAGCAATACATCGTGCTCTGGGATCCGACCGGCCTGAGCAAAGAAAAGCTTGTCCTGCCGCTCAACTACTTCTTCATCATCCAGCATTTCGACGGTGAACATTCCCTTCAGGAAATCGGCGGGCTGTACTTAAAGCGGTTCGGCGAGTTCCTCATGCCAGATAAAGTGGGGCAGTTGGTGGCCGATCTCGATACGAAGCTCTTTCTCGAAGGGGATCGGGCGGTGGAAGCCAGGAAACTCCAGCGTGCACAGTATCGCGAAAGCCCGTTGCGGCCGGCGGCCTTTGCCGGTCGTGCCTATGAGGCAGACGGGGCGAAACTGAAAAAACAGATCGACGGGTTTTTCACCTCTAAAGAAGGGCCTGACTTCAAGCCTTCAGAGAATGCTGGCAAGGCGATCAAAGGGCTTGTGGCCCCGACTTACGATCTGAAGCAAGCCGGTCCCATCTACGCCTGGGCTTATAAGGAGCTGCAAGAGGCGACGCAGCCGGACGTCTATGTCGTCATCGGCACGGCCTACGCCGGGCTCGACAATCTCTTTGCCGTGACGGACAAAGATTTTGAAACGCCGCTGGGCGTGGTGAAGGCGGACCAGCCGTTGCTGGCGAAGATCAGAGAACGGTTCCCCGTGGCCTTTGACGAAGATCTCTGCCATCAGGCCGAACATGCCATTGAATTCCAATTGCCATTTTTGCAGGATATCGTCGGCAGCAAGAAGTCCTTCACCGTTGTTCCGATCCTGTCCTCGTTCTCCGCGTTGAGCGTGGCGGAACCCGCGGTGTTGCAGCAGGTGGTGGCGTTTCTGGATGGAGTGCGCGAAATCCTCACGGCGTCCGGCCGGAGCTACTGCGTGATTGCGGCGGGAGAACTAGCCCATCTCGGCATGCGCTACGGAGACAAGGAGCCGCCGACCGACTTCTCGTTCCACCGTTCGATGCAGCACGACCTGGAAATGTTGAAGCCGGTGGAAGAGCGGAAGGCAGATGAGTTCGCCAACTACATCATTAAGGAAAACGATCAGCGCCGGATCTCCGGTTTCGCGCCGATCTTCTCGCTGTTGCGCCTCATCGATGCCGAATCCGGCCAAGTTCTGCGTTACGACCGTGGCATCACGGATCAATACAACTCGACCGTCACATACGCCAGCATGGCCTTCTTCTAGGCTCGTTCACCGGCACCATCATTGAGATCAGGTTTAGTGGATTGTCGGCGGCGCCGAAGTCGGCGCTGCCAACCTTCTTGCTGATTTCGGTTATCCAAAACGAGTCACTCAAGGCCGTTGGCTTTGCGGCCGACATGGCTGGTCACGTGCGTTTCGAATTGAGCTGCAGCTATCGGTGTGAGCGAAGAAGAAACGGGGGCTGCTAGCACAGACGTTGGAGGTGCATGTAAGTGAAGCGGGGCACAGCCGATACCATATGACGGGAACAGGCTGAACGCGGGATATCAGAAAGTGCGAGGTGGCCGATTGGTTATGAAACCAGCCCCCACATGCCCCAGACAATCACGCCAACAATCGCCAGCATGATCCACGCTAATTCTCTGTCTCCAACCGACTTCGCCAGGTTTTTCATTGCCATACTCCTTTGTGAGGAAGGACAAGTTCTTCTATTTGGTCTAGCAAAGCTGATGCCGTCGTAAAAAGCCTAAAATTCCGTGATTTTCGAAGTAGCGGGCACCAGATATGAGCGATTTCGCACTAGGCGCACAGTGCGGTCTGTTCATCTGTTAAGAGAAGAGGGGGCGTCTGGCGTGCGGGCGAATAAGGATTGAGGAGAACTATTCGGCGAGGATTGCGCCAACGCATTCAGGGTTAGGTTTGATTTCACTCAGGCGCAGGTAGCGTTGCGGAAAATGATTTTTCGTGATGAGGGTTAGATTCGGTTTGTAGCCTTCCCGATGGACGGCGTTGTGCTGCCATTCGGATATCCGACGATTCATTACAAGCGGACACCGGTCCCTCTGATTTAGTTAGCTTCCCTCTCGCACAGTGCGGTCCGTGCGGAACCGCGCGATCTCACTATCTGAAATAAAAAAAATAGCGTGATTCACCAGCCTTTGCTTGCTAGGAAAACGGCACTGTCCTTGCTGTTAAGACGCGGTCAGTACGTTAACTCAGAGTGTGAGGGAGGGGCTAGGCGGTGACTCGTCAAAATAGAAGGATGGGGAGATGGGCGATGGCGGGGGGGGGGGATTCTGTTTTTCTTCTTGTCAGGAGGCCAGCCAGGGTTCGCGGGAGGAAGCGACCATCGTGCGCTTCAGTTGTTGTTGGATAAGGGGATCATTAATCAGCAAGAATACGATCAAGCCGTCGAAGAGGCGCAACGTTTGAAAGAGGCGACCGCCATCACAAAAGATGGCCTGCAGGTGACGCTGGGCGGATTTGCCGAACTCGATTTTATCGGTGATAGCACGCGAAGCTTTGAGGAGATTATCGGCAATCGGCCTGTATTGAGAAGCGACACGCTGGGCGGGGCGAATAGCCTGTATCAAACGAGTCCGCGGAACAGCCGGGTAACGATCGATGTAAGAGATCCGGAGCGGAACGGTATCCGGACCAGGTTTTTCGGCGCGGTCGATTTTCTCAGCAACGAACCGGCGGTCGGCAGCCAGGGAGCCTCGGATATGACGTTGCGGACGAGTCCGGACGTCCGCATCTTTCAAATGTATTTCCAAGTGGAAAGCCCCGCAGTCGATGTGAAAATTGGGCAGGATTGGTCGCGGTTCGGATTTATGTCTGGGTATTCCCGCGGACAGGCTTCGGTGGCTGTGACGCCGGCGAACATGTTCAATCGCTGGATTCAGGCCAGTGTCTCCAAGCAACTCTACGTGACGGATTCCCTGTCCCTGACGCCGGTCTTTTCTGTGGAACGGCCGCCGCAACGCGATGCCTCCCTTCCGTCGTTTGTGGCGGGGGTGCAGGCCGCGTATCACGGTCTGCACGCGCCCTATACAGGATCATCTTCGGGCGATACGACATTGAAGCCGTTGAGCATTTAGCTCAGCGGAGTGGGGCGGCGGCTTGAAGCCAACTCCGGAGGCACGACGAGTCTCACGAGCCAGACCTATGTGACAGGGTGGGGTGCGTCTGCCAGTGTATTTCTTCCTATTATACCTGCGAGGAATGGGGAGATAGGAAATACGGCGCATGTGGTAATGGAGGGTGTCACCGGAGCCGGCATCGCCGATTTCTTTAACGGACTGAGCTGGGGCGTGTGCAATCCGGTATGCGGAAATTCTTCCACGAACAGCGGATTCGGAGGGACGGCATTCGGCCAAACCAATATCGATGCCGGACTTGGCGCAGTGAGCAGTCAAACGGGAAAATTCGAAGCCATCAGCACGACATCGATGATGGTGCATGCAACCTACTATCTTCCGGATGACGGCCGAACCTGGATCGGCGGGGGCTATGGCACGGTCTATTCCTCCAATGCCGGCGAGATGACCTGCACGGTGTCAGCGGCATTCTGTGGCGGTGCCGTACGCACGGTGCAATCGATTTATACGCGTGAGTCCACATACTACGGGTATGCCTTTCATGATTTCACTCCGCAGATTCGGATGGCGTTTGAAGCCAATTGGGTCCGGACGACCTATGCCGATGACACGCACGCGGAGAACCGCCGCATACAAGTCTCGTTCTTCTACCGGTTTTGAGCAGCTCTATCCATCTCTTATACTATGTGGTTAGTGAATTCATGCAACGGAGTATGTTGTCCATCTGGAGACTCGGCTCAGGGCAAAGTGTGAGTGAGAAGGCAATCCATGAGTGCTATCAATAATGCTGGACATATTTTTGGAAGAAGAGGCGGTTGCGGGTTTAGAGACAGCAAGGAGAAAATGATTGACTGCAATGCCATCTTTCCTTCGTTGGGTGGCTGGAAATTCATTATGGTGCGGTAATAACTAGGGCAGGTTGCTGGAGCGGTGCCGTAGATGATCGTTATCCAACTTGTGCATGAAAAGGGTGACGTGATTGGTAATCGCGCGGGATTTTACACGATAGGCACGTGACGGCCTTTTCTTGGATAGGTAACAGGTAATTCCTTCTATCGGGATTGGAGGGTGAAAAAAACATTCATATCCGAGATCGCGACGTGCATGTATGCGGCGCGGGTTCTCATAAGTGACAATGGACACCTATCAGACTCTCCAGGCAGAATAGATTAGTGTTGTACTCAGGGGTGTCCCAGTTATAACGCCATTATTCTCAAGGATGGTTGCCATGTTCAGACCTATTCGAACATCCGACCAGGTTCCCTATTTTCCCTTCCGTTCTGTGATTTTCGGTGTGCTCATTGTGTCAGTAGTTCTTGCGGTGGGTCTGGTAATTCATCTGGGGCGGGAGTAGTCGCTCGTCTCGGCCATTGCCCAAGGGAAGGCGGTATTTCTCAATACGGGCTCGGCCCTCTGGCAATCACGACATGATCTGATGGTGGCCGTGCTTCTCGTAACCCTGGTGAGCGCAATTGGGATTGCGGCTGTCATCTTCTTTCTGCGCTACGACACCACCAAGCGCATCCTCGCTTGGCCTTCCAGGCGAGCGAGGGGGCATGCCATATTTCAATAGGGCTAGGAATACTCCAGTGTGATCGCCTTGTCTGAAGTATGCGCAGGCGCTTGGTGGACGTTGTCCTACGTGAGTGTGAATACCACCGACTGGTCTCTCCCGCTGATGCGGTTGATCCACACCGGCGCGACGAGCACCTTCTTGTCCTGCAGTCAGTTCCGCGTCTCGAGCTCATCAGGTCTCGCACCTCACCATTCCTGAATGCCAACGACGTCCGCTGGCGGCGTTCTCAACTCTCGTGAAGCGAATCTCCCAAAAATCTTGCATCCGGACCTACCACTAGAGTCCGATGTAGTCGAACGCCTTTTCGAGTGTCTTGCGCGATGCCGTTCCGATTGTCTCAGACATGCGGACCAGTGAGGATCTAACGTGTCACGAGAGTATGTTGCCTCGCTAGTAGACGATCGGCGGCCGCTTATCATCGACGACCAGCATCAACCGGCGATGTTTCAGCGGTCGCTCCGGATCTCGCGTATAGTGGGACAAATCTTCTGACAGATCCGTGCGGCTCAACGGGACAGAAATCCGTTGTTTCATGTGTGGCACATGCGTCTCGATCGCGAGATCGACCGACTCGCTGCTGCATCCCGTCACTTCGGCATTCAAGTCCCTGGCGTCGAGAAATTGCACGGTCACCCGCTCTTCCGGATCAATCCATGGGGCGATCTTTTTTACTTTTTCCTCATTGGTCATAGAGAGCTCCTTTTCTTCTTTCTTGAGTGTCAGAATAGGACATGATGGCATTCACCTAACCTAGGTTAGATCAACCGGGCCTATCGAACCAAGAGCATGGCGAGACTCCATATAGTAAATAATTAGAGCAGAGAATGTGCCAGAAAACTCTAGGGGAAAAAGATTCGCCGATCGCATCGGTATGCAGGTTTTTGTAAACATAGGGGAAGACTACCTAGAAAAGGGAGCGCTTCTGTGGGGCATTTCAGGTCTCAATGTCAGAAGAAGCTGTCCCAAAAGGCGACAGGGAAACTATGAATCAAGGCCACAAGACCCCCATCATGTAGATCCTTATCGATGCGTACTCATTGAGAGGCGTCCGAGGCCGTTATTCCTTAGAAGAAGGAAAGAGGGGTTCCCCCGCACTCTCGTACCATCGGAGAATTCCATCCCAAATATCTTGCGCCGTTTCGGCAAACCAGAACAGTTCACGGTCCTCGGCATCGATGACCCCCTCCTCGACGAGAAAGTCGGCGTTGAACGCTTGGCGCCAATACTGTTCTCCGACTAAAACCACAGGAACCGGTTTAATCGTGCGTGTCTGCACGAGGGCGAGCGTTTCGAACAGTTCGTCCAGCGTGCCGTATCCGCCCGGGAAGACTACGAGGGCCTTGGCGCGCAGCAGGAAGTGCAGTTTTCGCAGCGCAAAGTAATGGAAGCGAAAGCACAACCCTGGGGTGATATAGGGATTGGGATATTGTTCATGGGGAAGCTGGATGTTCAACCCGATCGTGTCGGCGCCGACATCGTAGGCGCCACGATTGGCGGCTTCCATGATTCCTGGTCCGCCTCCGGTCACGACCACGGGGGCGTCTGCTCGAGGCCCGGTGCTGTTCTGAGCCACGACGCGTCCGAACTCGCGCGCGATATCGTAGTAGCGACTCTTGGCCAGCAAACGTTCGGCAATCTGGAGGCGACGGGCCAGTTCTCGATTGTCCGGGTCGGTCCTCTGGGCGGTGCGCAGTTCTGCAACCTTCCGTCTGGCCGCCGAGGGTTCTTCGATGCGTGTTCCTCCAAAGACGACGATGGTCTGTTTGATCTTATGTTGGTTGAGCAGAAGTTGCGGTTTGAGATAGTCCAGTTGGAGGCGGAGTCCGCGAGCCTCAGAGCTCTGAAGAAATTGGACATCCTCATCCGCCTCCCGGTAACTGGGGCTTTCGAGGATCGCCTCGATCCGTTTCTGCGCACCTGGGTCCTCTTCGTGCGACTTTGGCCTCTGCCACGGCAGAGGCTCACGCCGTCGGGAGGGATGGGGAGGCGTGGGAATTGGCGCTGGCTTTATTGGATCCGGCACTGCTGGCCCTCCTTCTATGTGCTGTCAGTGGACTGGCGGCCTACTTCTGGTTGGCTAGGTACTACATGTTTTCAGATACGCGCGTGCCAGAGCCTCTGACTCGTCCAACGTCGTGGAAGATGTTCTTTATGATAAGGAGCCACGTTCCGTTCCTCAAGTTTTAAGCGGCTCGGTTTTCTGTCGTAGATGACTGATTTGGCATGGGCACATGATACGCATGTTGGTGTGGGGTATTGGCATATTTCCATAGAGGGAGCGGTATCGCACCTTGCGGTCTGTGCGATTTCGCTCGCCGCTCACGTCGCTAGACATTCTCCCCCTCAGTTCCACCCGTCGATCCATTTAATCTTCTGTATTGGCTGGTGATTTGGCCTATTGCTCCGCTGTGCAATGGTTTCTGGCGAGGTGCGGAGCGAGGCATCGCTTGTGCTACTGCCAGTATGCGCTGCAATGTATTCTCGTGATCTGCGCGGCGTGAGAGGAAGAATACAGGAGTGTGATGACTATGCCACCGGTTGTGAAGATGATCCTCAGTGAAAGCGCTGATGTATTGATGAGGACAGTGAAGGTAACCATCATGGTGGGGGCATTGATGATGATGCTCATCTTTGTCGGCTGGTTATTTTCGTCTGATCTGCCGCATCAGGCCATTTTGTTAATGAACGGCAGATAGAGGCCGGCCGGCATGCTGTTTGAAGAGCGAGCAAAAAGCCGCTACAGATTGAATTAACGTGGTTGCGCGACTGTTGAAGGGCGCAGGATAGGCAAGGAGAAGTGCATGGGGGCTCATGAGCCGGTGAGTGCCGTGAAGGAAAAGCCTGAAAACGGATTGCGCGGGTTGAAACATTGGCGCTACGATCTCCTGGCAGGGCTGCAAGTCGCGCTCATCGGTCTTCCGCTTTCGCTCGGTATCGCGGTGGCATCCGGCGCGCCGCCTATCACCGGCGTGATCTCGGCGATCATCGCCGGGTTTGTGTTTCCTTTCCTCGGCGGAGCCTATGTGACGATCAGCGGGCCGGCTGCGGGACTTGCCCCAGCGTTGTTGGCAGGCATGATCGCGCTCGGGCACGGCGACCTTGAGGCGGGGTATCCGCTCTTGCTTGTGGCGATTTGTTTGACCGGCGTGGTGCAGGTGATCCTCAGTCTTTTTCGCGCCGGTCGATTCGCATTGTATTTCCCTATCTCGGTGGTCGAAGGGATGTTGAGCGCCATCGGGATCCTGATCATCGTCAAGCAAATCCCGCAGCTCCTGGGTGATCAATTGCCGCCGGTCAAATCCATTCCGGCGGCCATTATGGCCATCCCGAAAGATATCCGGGAGATGAATCCGGAGATCTTTCTCATTGGCGGGCTTGCGTTGGTCCTGCTCTTCGTGTTGTCCAGCCGAAAAGAGCGATGGGCGACGCTCATCCCGGCGCCGCTCTTGGTTGTCGGATTGGGCGGCGTTGCCGGCTGGTTGCTGGAGTTGCCGAAAGAATACTTGGTCAAGGTGCCGCTCGATATTTTTCAACACGGCATTCATTTTCCGCACTTTGCTGAAGCCTGGCAGAGTCATGATTTGTGGACGGCCTTCTTGGTGACGATCGTCACCCTCACCCTCATCGATGGCACCGAGTCGCTGGCGACGATCGCCGCGGTCGATAAGATCGACCCCTTTCGTCGAAAGTCCGATCCGAATGTGACGTTGCGCGCGATGGGCATCTCGAACATTCTTTCCAGCTTGGCCGGTGGCCTGACGATCATTCCCGGCGGCGTGAAAAGCACAACCAATATCCTGGCCGGAGGACGAACCCTGTGGGCTAATTTCTATTATGCCTGCTGCCTGGCGCTATTTCTGTGGTTCGGAACGGCACTGCTCAATCAGATTCCGCTCACGGTGCTGGCTGCCTTGCTGATTTGGATCGGCTGGCAACTCTGCGCGCCGAGAATTTTCCTGAAGATCCTTTCAATCGGTAGAGAACAGCTCTTGGTGGCTACCGTCACCGTCGTGGTTACGCTCTACACCTCAGACCTATTGGAAGGCGTGGCGCTGGGCACGTTGACGAAAATTATCGTACTCTGCATTGATTTAGTGCTGGCCCCCTCCCAGGAGACTTCGGCCGATCAGCCATTTTTTAAGCGGATCGCCGGGCAGCTGGCGGCCGCACTTGAAGAGTTGTTCAGCAATCCGGTGATCCGAATCGGAGATGGCCGGGCGACTCGTAAGCGGTATAACGGAATGACGGTATCGACCGGCGCGATCAGGGGAACGGTCGGAGAGATGAAAAATCCTTACAAGATATATTTGTCGTCTGTCACCTGCATGAACCTGATGAAGCTCGACAAAGCGCTCAACGAAACGCTCGTAGTGCCTGCAAACTCCAAAGCCAATTTCCTGATCATCCTGGCGGGTCAGATTATCGACCACACCTCGATGGAATACTTGCATCATTTTCAGGATCAATGCATTGCGGCCGGCCATACGTGCGCCATCGTTGGCGTGGATCATTTCCGTTCGTTTTCAGACCACGTGCTGGGGTATCGTGTCAATAATCCACGAGACCGTATGGCCTTTGCCTGACAACTAGGCACGAGTGAGACGATACTGCCCCGTGCGGCCTGAAGACAGATCCATCCTTCCAGAAGATGAAAGGAATTCTCAATGCAAGATGCAAGTATCTATGTGACTGATGATGAGCCTGCGCTTCGCAACGCTCTTGTGAAACGGCTCTCAAAGAGCCAACATCGCGTGAAGGCGTTTGAGTCCGGAGCCGAGCTCCTGGCCGCGGTGAAACAAGAGGTGCCCGATCTGATTTTGCTCGATCTCAAAATGCCCGGGATGACGGGGATCGAGGTGTTGGCTGAGCTGCGCGCCAAAGCGCCGGATGTGGTGGTGATCCTTCTGACCGCCTACGGCACGGTTGAAGAGGCGGTTGAGGCTATGAAGATGGGCGCCTACGACTTTCTGATCAAGACGGTGGACCTGCAATTGGTCGATCCGGTCGTGCACCGGGCATTAGAGTACCTTGACCTGCGCCGACGGGTTGAGCGTATCGACAAGAATGACACCGCTCACTAGAGGTGCGCGGTGAGGAGTAGTAGTCCTGTGGCGGGTCTTCATTCTTTGACAATCCCCTGCGGTGAACTTAGGATGAGCTGGACCATGCGGGAGCATCTATGCGGGAGTATCTGACTCGCCTCTTCAACGATCTTCCGATCGGCCGGAAACTGCTGCTGGTATCATTTATTCCCCTCGCGGCGCTAATCCTACTCAGTATTGTGACCTATGAAAGCGTCCAAACGGTCGCGCAAGACGAAGAGCAGCTCAATCGGCTCTATCGCACCCAGAAATCGGCCGCGCAGTATATGCGGCTGGTGGTCGATCTCGAAACCAGTTTTCGCGGGTATGTGCTGACGTTGCAGACTCCCTATCTCCGTCCATTTCGGTCAGCCCAAGAAGGCATTTTTTCCGTGGGAGGGGAACTGGCCGGGATGGTGTCCGATGAAGCGAGCCACCGGACACACTTTATGGAAATTCAGGCTCTCGTCAAGCAGCTGATTCTTGAAAAGGTCGAGCTGATCGACGCGGCCAAAAAAGGGCATCGCGACCAGGCGCTCCACTATATCGAGGCAGGACGCGGCCGGGAGCTCATGGCGAAGATTCGCGAGCTGATGGTGACGTTCGATCAGCTCGAGCAACAGCGTGTCGAAGCGAGAATCGCCGAACTGTCCGTCGATCGGACGGCCACCCTCAAAGTGATTCTCATCGGGGGGATTCTTGCGCTGGGCCTCATGGCGTCGGCGTTGTATCTGATTGCCCGTTCGATTGCCGGTCCGTTGGTCCTTTTGGCCACAGCGGTGGGATCTTCGCCGACGGGGTCCCTCGCCGGCATCCCGGTCTTTGAACGACGGGATGAGGTGGGCTATCTGACCAGGGCCATGCACGAGATGGGCATCCAGATTCAGCGCCATGTGGATCAAGTCGAGCATTCGGAAGCGGCCCTCCGGGTCCTGAATGAGAATTTGTCCGCGTCGGAATCCAAGTACCGCGGGCTAGTGGACAATGCGCCCTTCGGCATTTTCACCACGCGGGGGGCGCAGGTGACATTTAGCAATCGGTACAATCAAGTGCTGGCCGGGCTCGATCCAGACCAAGAGGTCGATCCCGGCACCTTCCGTCAATTGATTCATCTGGAAGATCGTGCGCGTGTCCTCGCCGAGTTCGACCAGGCTGTTTCAGACGGTCGGCCCTATGAAACGGTGTTTCGGTTTCAACATAAAGACGGCGGGGTGCGAAAGGTGTTAAGCCGGCGCTTGCCGATTACCGGGGAACACATTGTTCCTCCGATCTATGTGGGTTTTAATGTCGATATTACGGCGTTGGATGATCTCCAGTCCAGGCTGAGCCGGTCTGAGCGGCTGGCCACGCTCGGCCAGGTGGCTGCCGGGATCGCGCATGAAATCAGAAATCCTCTTGTGGGGATCGGATCCAACGCCTTTCTGTTGCTGGATGAATTTGACGCATCGGACCTCCGGCGTGCCGACATCGACATTATCGTCAAAGAAACCAAACGATTGGATCGCATTGTCAATCAGATCATCGATTATGCCCGCCCGCGGGACTTCGCTCCGACACCCTGTGTCTTGAGCGATCTTGTCGAGGAAGTCGTAAAGCTGCTGAACTCGTCATTGGAGGCCAGGCATATTGCCGTCAAGCGGTCTCTGTCGCCCATGCTCGCGCCGCTGCATGCCGATCACGATCAAATCAAGCAAGTCCTGTTGAATATCCTGCAAAATGCGATGGAGGCGTCTCCTGAAGGCGGCTGTATCGATGTGGCGGCATTCGAATTCCTCCAAGGCCAGAAGGCGGGCGTCGTCATCAAGATCACGGATCACGGGCCCGGGATTCCCGAGAAAGTGCTGGCCCGCGTATTCGAGCCGTTTTTTACGAGCGGAAAGCGGCAGGGAACGGGGTTGGGCCTTGCCATCTGTCGAAATATCATCGATGCCCACGGGGGCGACATCCAGCTTACGAGCGAACTCGGCAAGGGGACCAGCGTTCGCATCTGGCTGCCGCTCCATCAAGAATTCAAACTTGCCCAAGGATAACGTATGCAACTGACCGTCTTTGTGACCGATGATGAGCCGGCGATTCGCAGCGCGATCATGAAGCGATTGACCAGGAAGCAGCATCGCGCGATGGGATTCGAGTCAGGCGAGGCCTTGTTGTCCGCGCTCGGGCAAGAGACGCCGGACCTGATCCTGCTCGATCTCAAGATGCCGGGCCTTAGCGGGCTGGAAACGCTCGGCAAGCTTCGTACGCTCGCGCCCCACGCGTTAGTAATCTTGCTCACGGCCTATGGGACTGTGCAGGACGCGGTCGACGCCATGAAGCTCGGGGCATACGATTTTTTGATCAAGTCGGTGGATTTGGAGGGCATCGATCCGGTGATCGCCAGGGCGCTGGATGTGGTGAGCCTCCGGCGGCGCCTCGAATTGGAGCAGGGCCGGCAGGAGAGTCAGTATCACTTGAGCCATCTGGAAGCGCAGAGTCCGATCATGAGGCAGCTGCTGGAACAAGTGCGCGAGGTGGCCGAGAATCCCAAGTCGTCGGTCATGCTGCTCGGCGAAACAGGAACCGGGAAAGAGTTTCTGGCGCGCGTCATTCACCACAACGGTCCGCGGGCGTCGGGTCCGTTCATTGGCGTGAATTGCACCGCGATCCCCAAGGAGTTATTCGAGAGTGAGCTGTTCGGGTTCGAACGGGGCGCCTTTACGGGAGCCAATCAACGGAAATTGGGGCTGCTGGAAAAGGCGGAAGGCGGCACGCTGTTTCTGGACGAGATCGGGGACCTTGATCAATCGATGCAGGCCAAACTTTTGCGGGTGATTCAGGAACGATCCTTCCGCCGTCTCGGCGGAACCAACGATCTCGGGGTCGATTTCCGTCTCATCACAGCCACCAACAGGGATCTCAAAAAAGAGGTCGGGCGCGGGACCTTCCGCGAAGATCTCTATTTCCGACTCAATGTAGTCGCGTTCGAGCTGCCGCCGTTGCGCCGGCGGACGGAAGACATTCTGCCTCTTTGCCGCCGTACCCTTGCGCGATTTGCGCACGAGTTCGGCAAGCCGGTTCCGGATCTGGACCCAGAAAGCTGCAAAATGCTTGAGCGCTATGCCTATCCGGGCAATATCCGTGAATTGCAGAACATCCTCGAACGCGCCATGATTTTCTGCCAGGGACGCACGCTCACGCCCGCTTCTCTGCCGAGCGAATTGCGGGAAGGCGCGGCGAAGGTCGCCGCGTCATCCGGATCCGGAGCCGCGCCGATTGTCCGTGTGGAAATGGCCTTGGGGGTGCAGACACTCGAAGATGTGGAAGGTGCCATCATTGACGAGGTGCTGCGATTGACGAATTATAATAAAACACTCGCGGCCAAGCATCTCGGGGTCAGCCGGTTTGCGCTCGATCGCCGGCTCAAGAAAATCAGCGACGACTAGCGTTTGTCAGCCGTTCGATCCATCCATAGCCAACGAAGTGTAGTGAATTATTCCGGCTTGCCATCGGGTGAGGTGTTTGCCTCAGGTGCGATAGGGGTGTGGCCGCTATCCGGTGAGAATCGGCGGTAGAATGCAGGGATGATCAGCAGCGTGAGGGTGGTGGAGGTCAGCAGCCCTCCGATCACGACAGTCTCCAGCGGGCGTTGCACTTCCGCTCCCATGCTGGTGGCGAGCGCCATCGGCACAAACCCAAGACTGGCCACCAGCGCCGTCATCAGCACCGGCCGCAGCCGGTCCATGGCGCCTTCACTGACGGCCTGGTCCGTCGAGCGCCCCTCCGCTTCCAGCTGCCGGATGTGACTCACCAGCACCACGCCGTTCAGAACGGCAATCCCGAAGAGCGCGATGAAACCAATCACGGCCGAGATGCTCAAAGGCAATCCTCTCGCCCAGAGGGCGAGAATGCCGCCTGACAAGGCGAGCGGAATATTGAAAAAGATTAAGAGCGCGGGGCGGAGGGCGCCGAAAATGACAGTCAGGACACCCAGTATGAGCAGGAGAGTCATAGGGACGACGATGGCCAGACGGCGCGAGGCCTCCTGGAGGTGCTCGAATTGGCCTCCCCACGTGAGCTCGTACCCGGAGGGCAGTGCGACCGCTTGGGCCACAGTCCGCTGAGCGTCGGCCACAAAACTGCCCAGATCGCGTCCGCGAATGTTGCACTCCACCACAATTCTGCGCTGAACATGTTCGCGGCTGATTTGGGCCGGCCCCGAATCCACGCGGATTGTGGCGATCCGCGACAGGGGAACGAGTTCTCCATGCATTGTCGGGACGAGCAGATTGCCCAAGGCGGAAGGATCTTGCGATGCGCGCTCTGTTAAGCGGACCATCAGCTCGAAACGCCGGGAGCCTTGCACGACGGTTCCGACGACCGTGCCTACCCTGGTTGAGCGGACGAGGGCTAGTACCTCGTCCGCGGTGAGACCGTACCGTGCGATGTCCTCACGGTTAACGATAATACGAAGAAGGGGCAGGCCCGCGATTTGCTCGACTTTGACGTCCGCTGCGCCAGGGATCTGTTCCAATGTCCGGGCAACGAGGTTGGCCTGTTGGGCGAGGACTTCCAGGTCGGATCCGAAAATCTTCACTGGCGAGATCCGAGCGGACACCGGCGATCAATTCGTTGAATCGCATTTCAATCGGTTGCGTGAAGCTGAGGCCGACCCCGGGAACCTGCTCCAGAATAGCGCGTTTCAGTGTTGTGATCAGGCCCTCGCGGGTGCCGGCGGTGCGCCATTCCCGTTGAGGTGTGAGAATGACAAACACGTCGGACATGTCCACCCCCATGACGTCCGTGGCGACTTCCGGGCTGCCGGTTCTGGTGACCACTTGAGTGACTTCGGGGCATTGGCGGAGCACGCGTTCGATCTCCAGGGCGGTAGCCACGGATTCGCTCAGCGAGACGCTCGGCAGCCGCCAGACTTGCACGGCGAGATCGCCTTCATCCAATCGCGGCACAAACTCAATGCCCAGCCTCGATCCGATGCCAAGACTGAAAAGGAAGACACCAGCCGCAATCGTGACCGGCCAGACCGGTCGTGCTAGCGCCCAGTGCAAGCAGGGGGCGTAGAGGCTGCGTACGATCCGGATAAAGCGGGTCTCCTCATGGCCGGCGCCGGCGCGCGCAAACCAGAATGACAGGAGCGGGGTAACGGTGATTGCGACCAGGAGCGATCCCGCGAGGGCCATGATGACGGTCACGGCCATCGGACGGAACATTTTCCCTTCGATGCCGGTGAGGCTGAGGATGGGCACATAAACCAGCATGATAATGCTCACGGCAAACGTCATGGGACGCAAGACTTCACGTCCGGCGGCCAGCACCTCCGCCAGGCGGTCGTCTGGATGCCGGCATTTGCCCGAGGACAGCCGCCGGAGGATATTGTCCACCATCACGACCGAGCCATCGACCAGTAAGCCGAAGTCGATCGCGCCCAGGCTCATCAGATTGCCGGAGAGTCCCGCCTGCATCATGCCGGTGAAGGCGATGAGCATGGAGAGCGGGATAGCGGCCGCCACAATGAGGCCGGCCCGCAGATCGCCGAGAAACACAAAGAGGACGGCGACGACCAGCAGCCCTCCTTCCAGAAGATTGCTCCGCACGGTCCCGATGACTTTGGAGACAAACAGCGTGCGGTCATAATAGGGCTCGATCACGACGCCGGGTGGCAAGGTCTTCTGGATTTCCTGCACCCGCGCTTTGATTTGCGTGACGACGTGCTGGGCATTTTCTCCGGCGAGCATCTGCACCATGCCGATGACCGTCTCTCCTTCGCCCAATGCCGTGGCGGCGCCGATGCGCAGCGCCGAGGCCTCCTTGACCTCGGCGACGTCCGCGATATAGATCGGAACGCCGCCCGGCCCGTGGGCGACGACGATGCGGGCGAGGTCGCTGATCTGAGTCACCAGCGCTTCCCCTCGAATCAAGAGTTGTTCGCGCTGATGTTCGATATAGCCTCCTCCGGCGAGCGCATTGTTGCGTGCCAACGCGTCGAAGACCTGCTTGAGTGATAATTTCAAGGAGAGCAGTTTGGCCGGGTCTACGATGACCTGAAATTGCTGCGGATCGCCGCCCCAGATATTGACCTCGACCACGCCGGGGACTGCCCGCAGTTTCATGCCGATGTCCCATTCCAGCAAAGTGTGCAGGGCCATCGGGGTATAGCCGGCTCCTCGGACCGTAAACTGGTAGACCTCTCCCAGCCCGGTCGTGAGCGGTCCCATGACCGGACGGCCATACTCCGTTGGAATGCGCTCTGCCGCATGGGCTAACCGCTCCGCGACAAGTTGCCTGGCCCGGTAGATGTCGGTGCTGTCCTCGAAAATGGCGGTGACCGCCGAGAGCCGTAGCGTGAGACCGAGCGTAACTCGCGCAAAGCGGGCAATCCGTTCAACAAGGATTCGATCGGGAAAGTCACGAACTGTTCGACTTCCACCGGTCCGAGGGCCGTGGCGCGGGTGAGGACCTGCACCTGGACAGGCGTGAGATCCGGCACGGCATCGATGGTGAGATGCGCGAAGGACCAGAGGCCCGTCGCGATGACCATGAGGATGGCGACAAGGGTAAAAAAACGATACCGCAAGGAGAGCGTCAGCAAGCGGTCCATCAGCGCCTCATTCTCCCGTTCCGATATGTTCTTTCAGCAGGATGTTTTTGAGGTCAAAGACGCCCTCGCTGACGACACGATCGTCTTCGGTCAGGCCCTTCAGGACTTCGGTCCAGCCCCCGCCTTGACGTCCGAACTCAACCGGCACAAAGGTATAGGCGGAATTGCGCTCGATAAAGACTCCTCTGGTCTGTCCAACGGTTGTGACCGCGGAGGCGGGGACCGCCAGCTCCGGCGATCCCGGTAGCGTGAGGGCCACATCGACATATTCTTGCGGCTTCAATTGTCCTTGAGCGTTCGCAACCTCAAAGCGGACATGAATGGTTCGGGTGGTTTCGTCGGCGATCGGCGCGATGTAGGTGAGCGGCGCGGTTACCGCCTCCGCTCCCTTGGGTGTGATCGTGCACTGGTCTCCTTCTTTGAATTTACGCGCCTGCTCGATCGGCAGGTTGGCAAACACCCCCACACGGCTGGTGTCAACGACTTCGAATAGCTCGTACCCCAGCGCCACGCCCTGTCCGCGCACGGCATTTTGGGCGATCACTGTGCCGGCGATCGGGGAGGTCAGGGTGTAGCGGTGGCTTTCCTCATGCCCGCCCTGCTCGATCTCAGTGAGCTCGGCTATCGACAGGCCCATGTTCAACAGCTTCTCTCGGATATGCTGATACCGCACCTTCGTTTCCACATAGCGGCCTTTGTCTTCGATGAGTTTCCGCTCGGAGACAATGTCGTCCGCCCGCAGGATTTTCGTGCGCCGAAAACTGTTCTCAGCCACATTGGCCTGCGATTTTGCAATGAGGTATTCTTCCACCAATTGATCGAGCTGCAAGCTGCTGATGGCCACAAGGGGTTGACCACGCGTGACCCGGTCGCCTAATTGAACGTGGATCGTTTCGACCTGTCCCGCAATCCTTGACGTGATCTTCGCGACCTGCCTCAGATCCAAGGACACTTCGCCCGGAGCTGTGACGACCTCGGGAATCGCATGCCGCGCAACAGGCTCTGTTCGCAGGCGCTCCCGGACCACCGGTGGCGCCTGGATCGCGCGCGTACCGGTTGTGCCGGGCTGGAGCGGCGTTGCGGGAGGGTGTACCGGTGGCGGCGCGCCACGGTCGTCGCAGCTTGCGAGCAGCAGCATGGCGGCCGCGATCAGCCACTGTTTCGTATTGTGTCCGTTCATAGCGGCGCTCCCAAGGATCGTTCCAGCCGGACCACGGCAATGGAGAGATCCGCGCGCACCTGGGCATATTCCAGCAGTGTTTGACGGTGGACACGCTGGGCATCCAGGACATCCAGCAGGCTGGCGGCGCCATGCCGAAAACTGGTCCGGGCGACGGCCAAGGTCTGTTCCGCTTGTTGTAAGAGCCCGTTCTCGAAGACCTGCAACTGGTCCCGGGCGGTGCGAACCTCTTGCGTATATTGCGTGATGGCCTGTTCCAATTCGTATTGGATTCGCAGCCATTCGGCGTCCGTCCGATTTTTCTCCCCCAGGGCCGTCTGAATTTCACCTTGCCGGCGATACCATAAGGGAAGGGGCACGGTCAGGCCGGCGGTCAGTGATTCATCCCCCGCCTCCCGGTGGTAGTTGCCCTGGATGCTGATGTTGGGCACGCGGGATTCCCGCTCATATCGCACAGTATTCTCGGCTTGTTCGGCGAGTTTCGCCATACGCCGCATGCTGGGATGGTCTTCAACGGCCCGGCTTGCCAGCTGATCGATCTCCAGCTCCTGCCGGGGAGAGAGGAATTGTCCGTGAAGCGAGAACTGTTTGCCAAGCGATCCGGCGGTCAGCATATTCAAACGGGCGTGGGAGACCAACAGGGCATTCTGTGCGCGGGCCATGTCCTTCCTGGCCTTCTGGACCTCGACCGCGGCTTTCATCGTATCGAAGGAGGTGGCGTCGCCGGCCGCCACTCGGGCTTTCACCGTGCGCAACAGGTCTTCAACCAGGTTCACGTTTTGCGCGGCGAGTTCGGCATCGCGTTGGGCGAAGAGCCCTGAATAAAACGCGACTTTGACATCGGCCATGACCGCCAAGCGGGCGTCTTCCAGCGCGGCCGTGGCTCCAGCCACGCCGGCGTTCGCCGCGTCATGCCGCGCTTGCCGTTTGCCTGTCCATTCGAGCGGCTGCTCGATCGTCACTGTGCGCTCGGTGATGCGGATCCCGTTGCTGGGATCGCGGATCGCTCCGCGGCCGGCGATGCCCGTGATCGAAGGGTTGGGATAGGCGCCCGCCGTAATCTGTTGGCCGTGCCGTTGCTGGACTAACCCCATTGCCCCGGCCAGTGCCGGGCTGTGCCGGACGGCCATTGCCAGAATATCGTCCAATGAGTAAGCGGAGGGGGCGGATTCAGCGGCCTGGGCGGTCCCGCCGCCATCTATGGACCCTGCCATGGCACACAGCATCAAGACCGATAGGACTATTCGAGGACTCATGTTGAGCCTCCTTCGTATCGACGAAACGCCACCGCGTCGACGGGAGCATGCGCTGTTCGCGACGCGAGGCTTATGTAAAGCCGTCAGGGATGGTGAACGCTAGGCGAGGGCTGCCGGCGGTGCGCGAGCCGGGACGTCGCGAGTGAGAAGCGTGAGTGGAAGTGAGACCGTCAGATTCTGGAATCGCAATAGGTGTGTGGACAAGGCTGCAAGGACGGGAGGCTCAACGATGAGGGCAGAGGAGGCAAGCGGCTTCGGATGTGTGCGATCGGTTGAATCGCTGACGAAAGAAAATCCGAGTTCGGCATAGTCTGATGCTTGCGCGGGATGTCCGGAGACGGCGATAGAGTGTGTAAGCTGCGGTTCGTATGTGGTCGTGGCCTCCTGGCGGGAATCGAATTCGCCCTCCAGATCTGGCGAGAAGATGGTGTGAACGGTTCCGCCGTGAATATGGCCGGCTTCGCCGTGATGGTGAGCCGCTTCCGGGTGTATGTGGAAGAGAGGAAGGGCCAGCATCCAGGCCATGATCCAGACGCGCAACAGACTGTGCGGCCATGAATAGGTGTTGGATCTCATGTCCATGCGGGGACTCCTTAATTAAGAAACCCTAACACATGGCCTCATAGGCATCAAGGAACGGACGTTTCCTGCGGAAGAAATGGCATGCGCGAAGCGGCAAAGTGCCAGTCATGGGCTAGTCGGAGATAATGTGGGGAATCGCGTGGAGTTGTTGAACGCCAGGTATGCATCGTCATCATCGGTTCTGGAGGAGTGTTGGTAGGATTGCCCTTCCGTCAGGCGAGAGAGTAAGGGCTGAGAGAGACCAAGAATTCCTGAATTTATTGGGGCAAAAGGGGATCGATCAATCGTGAAAACTCGGCCGCTGGCTGAGCGCCGACCAGCGGCCGACCGTTAATGAAGAATGTCGGTGTACTGGTAATTCCGAGCGCGAGCCCATCCTGCAGGTCTTTTTTTACTTCTTCACGGTAGCGACCTGTGCGAAGACAAGTTGAGAAGTCATCGGTGTGAAGTCCAAGGTCACGAGCCAGTGCCTCATAGTCCCAGCCGGTTCCCGCTGTTTGGCGATCGAATAAGACATCATGATATTCCCAGAACTTACCCTGTTCTCCGGCGCATTGGGCAGCTTCCGCAGCCTGGGCTGCGTGGGGATGGTTTGGCCCGGGATAATCCCGATACACGAGACGAATCTTTTCACCGTAGATGTGGCGAAGCTCTTTCAAGATCACCACGCTTTTCTGGCAGTACGCACATTGAAAGTCTGAAAACTCCACGATGGTAACTGGTGCATCGGCGGGACCAATGAATGGATCATCGTCGGCGCTGACGGAGAGGGTTGGCGGATCCATAGGCTTCATGGCAATGCGGATGTCTGTTTTGCGGCGAAGAGAGACCAGCAGTGCCTGACGAATCCTGGCTTGTTCCTGAAGGCTCTGCCTGGATTTTTGTCTCGGATTATTCTGGTTCTTGTCTGAGTTTAACTGTCTGACCGGAGCCGGGAGGTTAGCAAGTCTGGTGATGGATTCCGATTGGGTGGCCTCGTTCAAAAGCTCTGAGACACTGATTCCCTTCAGCGATGCCTCAGCTTCCAGTAAGTGCTCCTCGATTTTCTGTTGGAGTGTCCGGTGGAGCAGTTGATTGCGTTGTAGATCTAGTTGGTAGAGGGGAATCGCCGCCGCCTGCTCTACTTCTTGCATCGTGATGGGACGTCCGTCCACAGTTGCCGCAACCGCTGAGGATGCGGCCGGTTCCTCACGTGACGACTGAAATATCGATGCAGTGACGATGAGCCAGGTTATGGCAATAATGAAACCGACGGCAGTCAAGTGGCGAGACGTGAGCATTTGTGGCATTGGGCCGAGAATTTGAGAAACCCGTGATTCGGATCGCTAGCGCCAACGATACACGCGATATTTCAGAATATCCATAATTTCATGATAATCCGTAGCGGGTGTGGTGATATACGTATGTATACCTAATTTATGCTTGACGGAGGAAAGGCCACGTCTCTACTGGCCGAACAAGATGGGTGTTTCGGGTGCCGGCCCTCCTAAAGGCGGCTGCAACATGCGCTAACGTGTAAGAATGGATCGCAAGGGGGCGGGATTATATCGTCTCTTCCACTCCTACATTATGGGGGGGCGGTAACCCCCCGTGCGGGGAATTGGCCTTGCGGCGTGATTGCCCTATCATGAGGCTCGTTAACCGCCGGTGTTTCTTATGCGTCGGCACTGCGGTCGCAGGTAGGAAGAGTGAGGCTTGCTGGTCGTTCCGTTCATACTGGTAGGAGGTGCTAACATGTCGAGCTGGCGCGGAGTGCTAATCGGTACGAGCAGAGTGTTTCTCCAGGCAACGGGATTGATTCCGATATTGAGCAAGTCCAAATCGACGGTGTTAATCTCCGGAGAAACGGGAACAGGGAAAGAACTTTTTGCCAGGGCCATTCATTATTCAGGCGATCGACGAGACAAGCCGTTTGTCGCCATTAACTGCGCAGCGCTTCCGGATCATTTGATCGAGAATGAATTGTTCGGGCATAGCAAGGGAGCCTTTACAGGTGCCTTTATGGAGAAGCCAGGCTTGTTGAACGAAGCCGACGGCGGAACGTTGTTTCTCGACGAGATTAACTCGCTCAGTTTGACGGTGCAAAGCAAGTTGTTGCGGGTGTTGCAAGAGCAGGAGTTCAGACCACTGGGTTCGACCAAGAGTCGGAGGGTCGATGTGAAGATCCTTGCCGCGACGAATACCGACTTGCGCCATTTGGTTGAAACTCATCAGTTCCGCGAAGACTTGTTCTACCGTCTGAATGTCTTGTCTGTTGTGCTGCCGCCTTTGCGAGACCGGAAGGAGGACATTCTGTTACTGGCTGATCATTTTCTGCAGGCCCATGCCAAGGAGTTCGGCCGGGAGGGCATTACCATTGGAGGTTCAGGCAAGGCGAGACTGCTGGGCCATGCCTGGCCCGGCAATGTGCGAGAGCTCCAAGGTGTGATTGAGCGTGCCGTCGCGATGGGAGCGGGAGAGACGATTGAAGCCCACGACCTTGATTTACCTGAAGACGGGAGGTCTCATGACGCAGGGCCGACGATGACGCTCTTGTCGCGAGGAGTGGCCGGTGACAACTCGAGTTTCCAGGCGATGAAGATTAAGGTGATCGAGGAGTTCGAGCGAGCCTACCTCGTAGAGCTGCTCTCCAGCCATCATGGCAATATCTCAAAGGCCGCACGTGTGGCGCAGAAAGAACGGCGCGCTTTCCAGCGTCTGTTGCAGAAGCACGGGCTCGATCGGCGGGTATTTCTCGCCGCATAAGGCTTTCAATCCTGAGGTGATTCAGCCGCAGGAGGGGCAAGAAAGCCAAGCCCCTCTTTACATAACGCATACTTGTGAGCACCCATACGGGGTACTAAGTTTGCTTTTGCCAGCTGGCCATGAACCGGCCGGATTCCTGGGCTCAAACTCACATCATCACATGGCGAATTCTTAGTTACCTGGATTCGTGCCCAGATGCCAAGGATACGGCAGAGGGGATAGCAGAGTGGTGGCTACGTGAGGAGGAGATCGATGTCAATATCGCCATCGTTAGTAGTTCTCTCGCGTCCCTCGTGAAGTCGGGATGGTTGATAAAAACGGGAGGTCGGGCAAGTCTGACCCGCTATGGCTTGAATAAAACCCGCCAGCACGTCCTGCGGCAATTTCTCCAACGCCAGTCGAGTTTCCATTAAAAGGCTTACGGGCATGTTCTGTGTTCGGTTGAGCTGGATGTGGAGGCGTCGGCCGGTTCCTTCCCAAATGCTTGTTGCGCCCGGAGGAGATTGTCCGAGGCCTTTTCGTAGTATTGAGGATTCAGTTCGATCGCCTTCTCGAAGCAGGCGGCGGCCTGCTTCGAATTTCCCATGCCGAGCAGAGCGACGCCAAGGTTGTTGTAGGCACGCGGCTCGTCTGTGGCTTTTTTGAAGGCAGCCAGGGCATCCGCGTACCGCTGGCGATGGGCGTAGGCCACGCCGAGATTATTATGCAGTTTCGGCGACGCCGAGCCAGCTGCGATAGCCTGCTCATAAGTCTGGATTGCGGCTTCGTGATCGCCGCTCAAGGCATAGGCTAGTCCCAGATTGTTCAATACTCCCGGTTCACCTGGACGGAGTGCCAGCGCTGCCTTATACGAAGCGATGGCGTCGGCATGACGCGCTTGTCTGTCGTAAGTGAGGCCAAGCAGATTGTGGGAAACCCAGTTGGATGGGGCTAGGGCGATGGCCTTGCGGAGCGCTTCTTCGGCCTCTGGTAGCTGATTCTGGAGCAGGGATACGTGCCCAATCCCTTGATAGGCTGGAGCTGAATCCGGAGTCCTGGCCTGCAGGTCCCGGAATTGGGTCAAGGCGGGCTCCATCATCCCCTGCTGCAGGAACATCCGGCCAAGCTTGAGACGGACGGTATTCCGCGACGGATCTGCCTGCAAGGCTTTGCTGTAATGGACTCCTGCTAGGGGGTAGTTGCGCTGCTGCGCGTCCGCATCCCCTGCGCGTTCATGCTCTTCCGCCGTCATCTGAGGAGCCGACGTAGCAGCGTCATTGAGGTCGTCCTGCCGGTCCTTCAGCGCTTCTACCATCTTGTTATATTCCGACATGTCGAACGAGGAAGAGGCGGGGTCTTTCGATCCCGCGCATCCGGTTACGATACAGGCTCCAAGAAGCAGAACGACTCCAAGTCGAAATCGTAGCGTTGTTCCAGTCCGCATGGCCATTCTTTCTTATCCCCCTTGTGTGCGTGATACGCGCGTAATCCAGCATGCCGTGAGTTTTGTGAAATGGTCAACGAAAACCGCTGTTTCACATTCCGCTCACCGTAATAACGGTGAGCGATGAATTCCAATCTGCGGTTGAATTACCGCTGGTTTAGCTGGTTTCTGGCTCGTTCCCCTGAGGCACACCTACCGCAGGTAAGGAAGTGGGCAATCGAAAAAATCAGGATTATTAAACAGTTAGGCGAGCGGTGATCCTGGCCGATCCTTTGCAATACTCCATGAGCAATGCGGGACCCAGCAATCAGACGCGATCACCCGGGTGAAGGAGGTGAGGGAATTCCCGATTGGTGTAAATGGTCGCGGGAATGAGAGGTGGGACGCAGGATTGAAAAGCAGGGCACAGTAATTTTCAAACAACCACAGGAAAGGAGACTACCATGTTGAACGCCATTCGTCAGTTCGTGAAGGAAGAAGAGGGGCTTGCGGCCGCGGAGTACGCGATGTTGCTGGCATTGGTTGCCGTGTTCTTGATTACGGCGATTACGGCTTTCCGGAACGCCATTGCCACCACTTTCACCACGGCGACGACTACCTTGACCAACGCGTCGTAGTGTCATGAATCGGCTGGCCCGGATCCATATCGGGCCAGACTAACTGGTTCCGGGTATCTGCTCAGGTACGCGAGCGCAAATGTCTAAACAGAGAGGGAGCTACCATGTTGAACGCCATTCGTC
>DJMJ01000046.1 GCA_002435325.1 Nitrospira sp. UBA6493
GATAGCCACACACCTGGGTCACTTCGTCCACCAGGGCCGACCGGGTCCGCCGATAGGCTAATTGATACCGCTGCCACATCACCCGCAGATACTCGGCCTTCGAGCGTCGCGCCATGCTGTCTGTCTCCATCCTCCCCCTCCTTGGAGCCTGCCCCATGCAGGTCTGGCGGGTAAGATTGACAAATGACGCAACGACCCGTCGCTCGGTAAGATTTTAGATGACTCAATTCGGTCGCTTGACAGCCCATTGCCCATTTCTATACACTGCCAGATGCTCTTTTGCTAGATTTTTCGAGGCGATCGGAGATCTGGGCGTAGGACTTCGGTGGCCTTTTTCTTTGTGACGTGATGCTGGATGCGCTAAGCGATAAGTTCGAGAAAATTCTGAAGAAGCTTCGGGGGCAGGGTGTGCTCACGGAGCAGAATATTACCGAAGCCTTGAAGGAGGTCCGCCTGGCTCTGCTCGAGGCGGACGTGAACTTCAGGATCGTCAAAGACTTTATCGAACGCGTCCGGCAAAAAGCTGTCGGGCAGGAAGTGCTCCAAAGCCTGACGCCAGGACATCAGGTCGTCAAGGTTGTCTGGGACGAACTGTGCGAGATGATGGGCCGCGAGCGGGCCGGTCTTGCCCTCCACGCTACCCCGCCGACCGTGGTGATGATGGTCGGGCTGCAGGGTGCCGGGAAGACGACCACATGTGGAAAGCTTGCGCGGCTTTTTAAGGGGCAGGGGAAACGGGTCCTGTTGGTTGCGGCCGATCCGCGAAGGCCGGCAGCCGGTGATCAGCTGAGCAGTCTGGGCCGGGATCTCGGAATCGACGTCCACCGGGTCGACAACGCGCAAGCCACCCAGGCGGATGTGGTGGGGATCTGCCAGGCAGGCGTCGAGCGAGGGCGTGAACAGGGGTTCGATTTGGTCGTCCTCGATACAGGCGGGCGGCTCCATATCGACGATGAGCTGATGGGGGAGCTCGTTGCCGTGAAGACGGCGGTGCTGCCTCAGGAAGTATTGCTTGTTGCCGATGCCATGACGGGTCAAGATGCGGTCACCATGGCCAGCCAATTCGATCAGAAGGTGGGCCTGACCGGGGTCATCCTGACGAAGGTGGAAGGCGATGCGCGCGGGGGCGCGGTTCTGTCCATCCGCGCGGTGACGGGCAAGCCGATCAAGTTCCTGGGGGTGGGCGAAAAGCTGGATGCGTTGGAAGTGTTCCATCCGGATCGGATGGCATCTCGCATCCTCGGGATGGGCGATGTTCTCTCGCTGATCGAGAAGGCGCAAGCGACCTTTACGCAGGAGCAGGCCGAGGAGGCGCAGCAGCGGCTGACCAGCAACACATTTACGCTGGAAGATTTTCGCAAGCAGCTGGGCCAGATGAATAAGTTGGGGTCGTTGGAGCAGATTCTCGGCATGTTGCCGGGCGGACAAAAGTTGGTGAGCGCGCTCGAGAACGAAAAGCCTGAGCGCGAAATGAAGCGGGCGTCAGCCATGATCGATTCGATGACGGCGCGCGAGCGGCGCGATCATACGATCATCAACGGCAGCCGGAAGAAACGGATTGCGCGCGGCAGCGGGGCCAGCGTGCAGGATGTGAACCGGTTGATCAAGCAGTTTTTGTCGGCCAAGAAGCTGGCGAAAGCCATGACCGGCGCAGGCGGGCGGCGGCAGTTGGCCCAACTGATGCGGTCAATGTAATCATTGGCGATGATCGAAGAGTGTCAAGGCAGTTAACGGGTTTTCTTAAAGGAGGGTAGCTGTGGCAGTTCATCTCAGACTCGCTCGGACAGGCAGACATAAGCGGCCGATGTATCGGCTGGTGGCGGCGGATTCCCGCAAGGCCCGCGATGGACGGTTCCTGGAAATTCTGGGGATCTTCGATCCGCTCAAGGAGCAGGGGCTTCCTGAGTTGAAGCAGGAGCGCGTGCTCACCTGGTTGCATCAGGGCGCGCAGCCTTCCGTCACGGTGCGCACGTTGTTGCGGCGTGCCGGGGTGTGGAAGCAGTTTGAAGCCGAGAAGGCAGCCAAGAAGAAGGCCTAGGACGTCCAATGGTCGGACAGGCCGAGGCGGTGACAGTCGGGCGGATTGAGCGGCCTTTCGGTGTGAAGGGTGAGGTGAAGGTTCGTTCGCTCAGCGATGTTCCCCGTCGCATTGAAACGCTGGGACAGGTGAGTGTGCTCGCCACCAACGGAAAGATTTGGGACACCCGCGTGACTCATGTGCGTCGCACGGGAACGGGGTTCATCGTCGGACTGGACGGACTGACAACGCCTGAAGATGCCGCGATGTGGCGCGGAGGGTTGATTCAGATCCCGCGCGGCACGGCGCCGACGTTGCCCGACGGGCAATATTATGAGTGCGACCTGATCGGCCTCCGCGTGCAGGACGAGCAGGGCCACGGACTTGGACGACTGGACGATATCTGGGAATTGCCGGGCAATCATGTGTTTGTCGTGCATGATGGCACGAAGGAGACGTTGATTCCGGCAGCGAAGGATCTGATTGCCGGGGTCGATCTCGAACTGGGTGTGATGACGGTGCGGATGGTCGAAGGATTGGGAGCCTGACATGTTGCGGGTTGATGTCCTTACGCTGTTTCCCGAGATGATTGAGCAAGCGGTGGGGCACAGCATGCTCAAGCGGGCGCAGGAGAAGGGGCTGTTGACCGTGCAGGCGCACAACCTGCGCGACTATACGCTGGATCGGCACAAAGTGGCCGACGATGTGCCCTATGGCGGAGGCGCCGGCATGGTCATGAAAGCGGAACCGATTCTACGGGCTGTCGATGCGCTGCGTGAGCAGGCCCGGGTGGACGGCGAGGAGATCCGGCTCTTGTTTCCGTCACCGCAAGGCCGGCCCTTTACGCAGGATCAGGCTCGTGGGCTGGCGGCCGAGCGGCGACGGATCGTCATTCTCTGCGGGCATTATGAAGGGGTGGACGAGCGCGTGCGCGAGGCGCTGCAGCCGGAAGAAGTGTCGGTGGGCGATTATGTGTTGACGGGCGGTGAGTTGCCGGCATTGGTTTTGATCGATGCCGCAACGCGATTGGTGCCTGGAGTGCTGGGGGATCCCGAGTCGGCGGTGGAGGAATCCTTCTCCGATTCGCTGTTGGAATATCCGCACTACACCAGACCGGCGGAGGTGCGGGGCATGCGCGTTCCCGAGGTGTTGCTCTCCGGCCACCATGAAGCCATTCGCCTGTGGCGGCGGAAACAGGCGTTGCGCCGGACGTATGTCTGGCGTCCGGATCTCATTCGGGATCGAAGCCTGAGCAGTGAGGATCAACGGTTATTGAACGAGATTATTAGCGAGGGTGTTTCGACGACGCCCGTTCGATGTGGGGAGGAGGGGTAGAAGCATGAATCGGTTAGCACGCATTCAGCAGTCATTGATGAAGAAGGTGATGCCCAAGTTTGAAATCGGGGACACCGTTCGTGTCCACGTGAAGGTCGTGGAAGGTGAAAAGGAACGTATTCAGGTCTACGAAGGGGCGGTCATTGCCCGAAAAGGCGCGTCGAATACGGAAATGTTCACCGTGCGCAAAGTGTCCTATGGCGTCGGGGTCGAGCGTATGTTCCCGGTGCATTCCCCCATCGTGACGAAGGTCGATGTGGTTCGGCAAGGGCGTGTTCGTCGCGCCAAGCTCTATTATCTTCGTTCCAAGAAGGGCAAGTTCGCCAAGCTCGAAGAGCGCGAGTTTGTCGGCTCAGGGAAGGCTGCGTCGGCAAAGACGGAAGCGGTCGAGGCCTAAGTTTTTCTGCGGTCTGACGGCGCGCGTACACGCAAGACCTCTGAGCTGTGAGTACTAATCGGAGGGCAAGCCGGGTGGGACCCACCGACGAGTTTGAGCAAGAAGCCCGGCGATGCGGCTATCGTCGCATCGCCGGTGTCGATGAAGCCGGACGGGGACCATTGGCCGGTCCGGTCGTGGCTGCGGCCGTGATTCTGCCCGTTCGTTGCCGTCTTGCCGGCATCGACGATTCAAAACAGCTCTCTCTCAGCGAGCGCGAACGACTCTACGCCGCCATTCAAGAGCGGGCCGTAGGTGTTGGTGTGGGTTCCGCCTCGCCCCAAGAAATCGATCAGGTGAACATTCTCGAGGCGACCAGGCTGGCCATGTGCCGCGCCCTTGCGGCGCTTTATCCTGCTCCTGACTATGTCCTGATCGACGCGGTGTCGCTTCCGCATCTTGCACTGCCGGTCCGGTCCATTATCAAAGGCGATGCGTTGTCGTTATCGATCGCGGCGGCCTCCATTGTTGCGAAGGTGACGCGGGATCGCATGATGGCGGAGTATCACCAAATCTATCCGCACTACAATTTTCTCGCACATAAAGGGTATGGCACGGAAGAGCATCTGGGGTGCCTGGCCCGGTATGGACTCTGTCCCATCCATCGGCTGACGTTTGCCCCGCTTGTTGGGATGACAGGCAGAATCGGAATGGGCTCTCCCGAGCCTGCTTTTGAGGCGGTTCAATAGTGGGAGCAGCGATGACGACCCGCGATCCGCGCCATCGATTCGGCCAGGCCAGCGAAGACTGCGCCGAAGAGTTTTTGCGTCGGAAGGGATATCGGATTCTCGCACGGAATCTGCGAACCTCGCTGGGAGAGCTGGATTTAGTTGCAGAGGATGCGGGTGTGCTGGTGTTTGTCGAAGTGAAGGCCCGAACGACGGGCGCATTCGGCGGGGCGGTGCTGGCCGCGGACCGCCGCAAACAAGCGAAACTGATTCGCCTGGCCTCGCAGTATCTTGCCCAGCGGCATTTGATGGAACGGGCATGCCGGTTCGATGTGGTGTTGGTCCAAGGGGAAGCGGATGCGCCGCTCCAGGTCGAGCATATCGAGAATGCGTTCGATGTGTCCGATCAGGCGGGGCGCTGGTAGGGTATTTCCATGGATGCCATGATTCAGCTTATTCACGTGTCGAAGTCCTACGATCGCCGGCCGGCGCTCTCGGACATCTCCTTCGAAATCGAGAAGGGCGAATTCGTGCTGCTCATGGGGCCCAGCGGAGCGGGAAAGTCCACATTACTGCGGATGCTGATCGGGGCCGAACGACCGGATGACGGTCAGATCTTTGTCCAGGGGAAGAACGTCACCAAGCTGACACGCGCGGAAGTGCCCTACCTGCGAAGAAAAGTTGGGTCGGTGTTTCAAGACTTTCGTTTGCTCCCGAAGAAGTCCGTTTTTGACAATGTTGCATTGCCGCTGATCGTCCAGGGCGTGCCGTCCGTCGATATCAGGAGAAAAGTCGCGGAGGCGTTGCGGGCTGTCGGTGTGGAGCATAAGAAGGACCAGTGGCCGACCAGCCTGTCGGCCGGTGAGCAGCAGCGGGTGTGCATTGCCAGGGCGATCGTCAATGGCCCTATTGTGTTATTGGCGGATGAGCCGACCGGAAATCTTGATCCGCAATTGACCGCAGAAATTGTTGAACTCTTCAAGTTGATCAATGCGCGCGGGACCACGGTCATTGTCTCAACCCACGACCCGCATGTCATGATGCTGGTCAATCGCCGGGTGATTACGCTTGAGCAGGGGGTGATGGTTACGTCACCAGAGCCGCGGGTGAGCGCATGAGATCCTTGTCGTATCTGGTCCGGGAAGCCTGGGCAAATATGCGGATCAATCGCTCCACGACGGTGGTGGCGATCATGACGACCGCCTTCGCGCTGGCCTGCGTCGGAATTTTTCTCCTCCTGTATGTCAATCTCCGGAGCGCGGCCGGGTGGCTGCAAGACGATATCAAGATCATGGTGTATGTGGATGACCGGCTGACGCGCGAGGCGGTGGCTGAGCTTGAAGGCCGGCTTAAGGCTGATCGGATGGTGGCGGGGGCGCTCTACATTTCCAAGGAGCAGGCGTTGAGCGAATTTCGGACGCAGTTTCCCGCCGATTTCCATTTGCTCGAAGGGCTTGGTGAAAATCCGCTTCCGGCATCGTTTGTCGTGACGCTGGCCTCGCAGTATCGCGCGCCCGATGCAGTCAAACGCTGGACAGAACGTGTGCGAACCCTGCCCGGTGTGGCCAAGATCGACTATAATCAAGAATGGATCGATGCCTTGGCGGGATTGATCCACTACATTGAGCTGATTGCCATCGGCGTGGGCGTGATTCTTTCCGCGGCGGCGGTGACGATCATTGGCAATACCATCAGACTCACGCTGTTTTCGCGCCGGGAAGAGATTGAAATCTTGCGTCTGATCGGGGCGACACGGTCGTTTATCCGTATCCCATACCTGTTGGAAGGAGCGGTCTTGGGGGGCTGTGGCAGCGCGTTGTCGCTGGCCATTCTTAAGGGCGGATTCGAGCTGTTTCGCCAGCAGATTGGGACAACCGGGCCGTTGCGTGGAATTGAGAGCCTGATTGCGTTTTTTCCGACATCGGTCTGCCTGGCGCTCGTCCTGGTGGGGATCGGACTGGGGATTGCGGGCAGTTTCGTGTCGCTTCGAAGATTTGGAGATGGCCGGACATGATTCTACGGCTGCTTCTGGTCATTACGTGCGGGTTTGCGGGATGGATGCCCTCCCTGGTGTCAGCCGGGAGTGATCCTATTGCGGAAAAGATCGAGCGCGAGCGGAAGACGCTGGAGCGGCTGAAGGACAAGATCGAGGAAAAGCGAAAGCGCGCGGATGAAGCCGAGAAAAAGCGCGAGTCGGTGCTTCAGGGGATCCAAACGCTCGATGAACGCTTGGTGCGCACCAGGCAGGAGCATCAGGAGATCAGCAAGAAGCTCCGGAAGAAAGACCGCGAGATCGAGACCATTACCGAACAACTCAGGGTGATGCGTGGCGGGATTCAGGAGCGTCGTGATGCCATCCTGGCCAGGTTGCGGGTTCAATATATGGAGGGCCGCGGAGGGTACCTTAAGGCGTTGTTGGCCTCGGGCTCGTACGACGATGTGCAGCGACGCATGCAGTATCTCTCGGCCGTCTCGCAGAAAGACTTTGAGTTGCTCGAGAATTTTCGCGTCGATGTCGCCAGCATGGAGCAGATTGAGCGGCAACGGGCCGAAGCGAGAGCGGGCATGATGATCTACAAGGAAAGTACCGAGAAGAAACTCGCCGATATTCGGGGGTTGCAGAAGGAAAAGAAGGTGTATCTCACGAAGATCACCCAGCAAAAGGAATCATTCAGCCGGGCCGCCGAAGAATTGGAACGCTCTGCCTCCAGGGTCGATAGCTTGCTGCAGGAGTTGGAGGCCCGGCGCCGGGCGCTCGCGATGCGTCCTCCGACTGCGCCGAGTGTGCCGCGGGGAACGAAAGGGGCCTTACCCTGGCCTGCCGATGGGCAGGTGGTGTCGTTTTTTGGCCGGCAGAAGCATCCGACCTTCAATACCTATGTGCAGCGGAAGGGGATTGAGATCCGGACTACCGAGGGCAGTTTCATCCATTCGGTCATGCCGGGCACTGTGGTCTATGCGGACTGGTTGAAAGGCTATGGACTGGTTATAATTGTGGATCATGCCAATGGGTTTTTCTCGCTCTATGCCCATGCGGCAAAGATCTTGGCGAAAGTGGGCGAACAGGTGGCGCAAGGGCATCCGATCGGAGAAACTGGAGATACGGGCATGATCGGAGAAAATACTCTATACTTTGAACTGCGAGAAGGGGCGGAAGCAGTCGATCCGCTTCAGTGGCTGGCCAGACGATAAAGTTAGGTCGGAATGTTTTTACGCGCATGAGGGAAGAGGGTTCGGGAATCGGAATGAAAGGATAGAGGGACTATGGAACAGCAGCCGCGACGAAAGTCTTGGGTAATCGGGCCGATGATCGTGCTGGCCCTGCTCTGCGGAGTGCTCATCGGCAAAGGCTGGGAACGGACCGGCCACGCGAGCGAGACCTATGAAGAGCTCAAGACCTTTTCGGAAGTGCTGAATCAGGTGCAACGACATTACGTTGATGAAACGAAAACCAAGGAGCTCATCCAAGGCGCGATCCGGGGCATGTTGGCTACGCTCGATCCGCATTCCGCGTATATGACTCCCGAGATTTATAAGGAAATGCAGGTTGAGACGAAGGGGGAATTCGGTGGAGTTGGCATTCAGATCGGGGTGAAAGATAGCCGCTTGGCGGTCATCGCGCCGATCGAAGGCACGCCGGCGCATCGGGCGGGCATCAAGGCCGGCGATTTCATCGTGAAAGTGAATGATGAAACGACGAAAGACCTCACCCTGATGGATGCCGTGTCGAAGATGCGCGGTCCCAAAGGGACCAAGGTGAACCTCACGGTCCAGCGGGAAGGCGCTCCGGATCCGCTCGTGTTCACCTTGGTGCGGGATACGATTAAGATCGAGAGCGTGAAGTCGAAAGTCATCGATAATCTCGGCTATGTGCGGCTCAGTCAGTTTCAGGAAGCCACGGGGCGGGACCTGGCCAAGGCGATCAAACAATTCCGCGATCAGAAAGTGCAGGGGGCCATTCTGGATTTACGGAACAACCCCGGCGGTTTGCTGACAGCGGCGGTCGATGTGTCGGAACAATTTCTCCCGAACGGCAAGCTGGTGGTGTTTACCAAGAGCCGGGAAGGGAAAAAGGACGAATGGTTCGCGAAGTCGAAGGATCAGCTGGAAGACCTGCCGGTCATTGTGATGGTGAATGAAGGATCAGCCAGCGCGTCCGAAATCGTGGCAGGCGCGCTGCAGGACTATGGACGAGCCGTGATCGTCGGGACGACGTCCTTTGGGAAGGGCTCGGTCCAGACCATCCTGCCTTTGGGCGATGGCTCAGGACTCCGATTGACGACGGCGAAGTATTACACGCCTAAGGGCCGGTCGATTCAGTCCACCGGAATCACGCCGGATATTGTGGTGAAGCTGCCTGCGCCGTCCATGGCGAAAGACGGGAAGCCGGCTGAGAAAGAGCCGGATACCAAGGCGGTGAAGCCGTCGGTGGGAAAAGACAAAGAGGCACTGCCTCATTCCAATGGCAAGACCCCGGAGGAGACAGGGGCCAAGGGTGGACCGGCTCCGCAAACGCCGCCGCTTGATAGCGCGGGCGATCCTTCGCTTGAGCAGGATGTGCAACTCCAAAAAGCTGTGGAATTGCTTAAGAGCTGGAAGATCTTCAAAGAGATGAAGGTGTCCTAGCTCGGAAGGGTCTTGAGTTGTTGCCGAATGGCCTGGAGCAGCACCTCCTCCGATCCTGTGAAGCCTGGGATGGTTCGCAGGAGATGGGATTGGACGAGCTGTTCCAGGTCCGTGAGGGTCCTGATTCCCAGCCGGAGGTAGAGATAGCTGACCAGCGAGTCGGTTAATCCCGGCAGCTGTGTCCAGTTTTTCACTTCCGGCGGGAGCGGAGCCTTCAGCTCTTCATAGGCGCGGATTTTCCCCGTTTCCAGGAATTCCCTGATTTTCCCAGCCAGATCTTTGCCGATCCCCTCAATGTCTTCCAAGGCGTTGCGCTGGGCTACTGCGCCGATCTCCTCTTCGAGGGCCAGGATAGACTCTGCCGCCTGGCGATAGGCTCGTACGCGATAGGGGTTGGCCCGTTGCGTTGCTAAGAGTGTTGCCATCGATTGGAAGAGTTGGGCTAATTGTTGGTTGCGTGTGTGCACAGTAATGGCTCCGGTCGCGATTGAGGCAATATTGTGCGATGCGAGACCCTCAGGAGACAAGGGGGCTTTGCCTGTCGAGCCATCTGGAAATCT
>DJMJ01000036.1 GCA_002435325.1 Nitrospira sp. UBA6493
ATCGCCCACGTCGACCACGGCAAAACGACCCTGGTCGATGCCGTGCTGCGCCAGACCCATGTCCATCGCAAAATCGACGATATGGGCGAGCGCATCATGGACTCGATGGACCAGGAGCGGGAGCGCGGCATCACGATTCGCGCGAAGAACGCCAGCGTCACCTATAAAGGGGTGAAAATCAATATCGTCGATACGCCGGGCCACGCCGACTTCGGCGGTGAAGTGGAGCGCACCCTGCGCATGGTCGATGGCGTGCTCATCCTCGTCGATGCCAAGGAAGGCCCGATGCCGCAGACCACCTTCGTGTTGCGCAAGGCCCTCGCGTTGGGGCATAAGGCCATTGTCGTCATTAATAAGATCGACCGCCCCGATGCCGTCATCGATGACGTCGTCAACCGTACTTTCGATCTCTTCGTCCACCTGGGCGCCACCGACGAGCAGCTCGACTTCCCCATCGTCTACGCCGCCGCGATCAAGGGGCAAGCCACCCTGGACGTGAATAAGCCGGGGACAGACATCACGCCGCTGCTGGATACGGTGTTGGAGAAGATTCCGGCCCCGGCCATCAATGCCAACGCCCCGCTGCAAATTCTCGTGCTCGCGCTCGTGCAGGACGCCTACAAAGGCAAGATGGGGATCGGCAAGATCCAATCCGGCTCGATCGCCCGCCGGCAGAATGTCATGCTGCTGGGCAAAGACGGCGCCAAAACTCCAGGGAAGGTTTCCGATCTGGCGGTCTATTCAGGCCTGGAGCGAGTCGATACGGACAAGGCGGAAGCGGGAGAAATCGTCGCGGTGGCCGGCCTCGACGAGGTGAGCATCGGCGACACGATCGCCGACGCCGAAAACCCGATCGCGCTTCCGCGCGTGACGGTCGACGAACCGACCGTCCAAATGAGTTTCTCCGTCAACAACAGCCCGTTTGCCGGCCGGGAAGGCAAGTACCTCACCTCGCGCCACCTGCGCGACCGGCT
Organism: Nitrospira sp. UBA6493; assembly: GCA_002435325.1. Taxonomy (GTDB): domain Bacteria; phylum Nitrospirota; class Nitrospiria; order Nitrospirales; family Nitrospiraceae; genus Nitrospira_D. The sequence continues at coordinate 975 of DJMJ01000036.1, forward strand.
CTTCAAGGAGCTGGAAACCAACGTGTCCCTGCGCGTCAACGAAACGGACAGCGCGGATCGGTTCCTCGTGGCCGGCCGTGGTGAACTCCATCTCGGCGTCTTGATCGAACAGATGCGGCGCGAAGGCTACGAACTCCAGGTTTCGCAACCGGAAGTCATTATCCATCGCGACGTCGATGGCAAGGCCACGGAACCCTATGAGGAACTCACCATCCAGGTACCGGAAACCTATCAGGGCGCCGTCATCGAAGAATTGGGCAAACGCCGCGGGGAGCTGCGGCATATGCGCCTCATCCATTCCGACGTCGGCACGAGCGAGATGCATCTCGAATACCATATTCCTACCCGCGGGATCATGGGCTTGAAGAACATCCTCCTCGCGAAAACCCGCGGCACGATCATCATGCACCATGTGTTTGCGGCCTACGAGCCGGCCGAAGAGCGGGATCTGCTGGTCTCGCCGCACGGCTCGCTGGTCGCCTGTGAAGACGGCACCAGCACCGGCTACGCCATCTTCATGGTGCAGGAACGCGGCACCATGTTCATCGGCCCCGGCGTGGACGTCTACCGCGGCATGGTCATCGGCGAAAACAGCCGGGACGAAGACCTGGATGTGAACGTCTGCAAAGAAAAGCAGCTCTCCAATATGCGCGCCTCAGGGACCGATGAAGCTCTGGTGCTCACGCCCCCGAAGGAAATGTCGTTGGAGTTCGCACTGGAATACATCGGCCCGGATGAGTTGGTTGAGGTGACCCCGCAGAACCTGCGCTTACGCAAACGGCTGCTCAATGCGGATGAACGCCGCAGAGCCAAAAAATCAGGCAAGTAACGGATCGCCTCATGCGCATTAAGAAGAAAGCCCCGAAGCCCTCATCGAAGCGGCCCCCGCTCTATTTCATCGGCTACCGCGGGACCGCTCCGGCCACCGACGAGCTCAAGATCTGGTACGAACGGGAGTATGGCGGCCCCCTGACGATTCGACCGGAGGCCGGGGCTCCGGAATCCTGGCAGGCCACGCATGGCCCCTGGTCGGCGCACGTCGTCATGCCGTTGCCTGCCACACATACCGCCGATATTGTGAAAAACATGGCTTGGGAACATGACCAGATGGGAGCCATCGCCCCCTCGATCGTCCCCAATCGCGACATGCCCGACACCGTGCTCTTTGCGGCTAGACTCGCGCGTGGACTGACGCTCTTGACGCAAGGCACGGCCTACGATATCGCGACCCAAGCCTATCTCAATCCGTCCGACTGGCAAAACCGGACCCTTACCAGCTTCCTTGTGGACGACCATATTTCCATTACCCATAACGATGCCGCAAAACCTGACCAGATCTGCTGTCATACGCTGGGGCTGACTAAATTCGGCCTGGACGAAATCGAAACGTTCTATGGGAAAGGCCTCTCCGAAAACACCGCGAAGGATTTGCTGACTGAATCGGCCAATGAACTGATTCGCGTCGGCCAATCTCCCAAAGTCGGCACGGCGTTTCGTCTACCCCTGTTAGGACGAACTATCCGGATCGTCAATCACCGAACGACGGCTCCGACCGGGCGCATGATTGGGTTTCGGGAACTCCAGGGATAAGCAAATCTTCCATAGGTTCGATGGGTTAGAGCACGGGGCCTAGACCAATAGGCCTTCAGGTCCGTTGACAAGCTTTCAAAGCACAAGGTACAAAGTTCGAGGTTTTCATAGGGGTCTCTCCAACTGAGAGCTCATTTCCACCACCATATAGCGATATTCCCAAAGGAGGATCTGCGATGAGCGATGTAGCACCGGAAATCAAGGTGGGCGATACAGCACCGGATTTTAACCTGAAAGATCAGGACCAGCAGGACGTGAAGCTGAGCGACTTTCGGGGCAAAAAAAATGTAGTACTCTGCTTCTACCCGCTGGATTGGAGCCCGGTTTGCCAAGGCGAGAACAAGTGCCTGACCGACGACTTCCCCAAGTTTCAGTCGGCCAATGCGGAGCTGTTCGGCGTTAGCTGCGACAGTTTCTTCTCCCACAAGGCCTGGGCCGATTCCATGGATCTCAAGCACCGCCTCTTGTCCGACGTTCATCGGACGACCGCCAAGGCCTACGGCCTGTACTTCGAGCCGTTGAACTGCTCCAAGCGCGCAACGGTCATCGTCGACAAGAACGGCAGGGTGGCCTACGTGAAGGTGCAGGAAATCAAGGTGGCGCGTGAGGACAAAGAGATTCTCGATGCCCTCGCAAAGCTGAGCTAACTGTCAGTGCTGGGTGCTGAGGGCCGAGATTTCGGCTGACTCAGCACTCAGGACTCAGCACAGAGGACTTACATGAGCACCGTACTCGACGTCAGAGATGAAAACTACAAAGAGTTCACCGACAGCCCGGCGGCGATCGTCGCCTATGGGCTCGCGACTTGCGAGCCCTGCAAGCAATACGATCCGATCCTGGAAGAAACGGCCGCGAAGTTTCCAGACATCAAGGTGGGAAAAGCCAAGATGCATGTGCCGGGCCGCTGCCGCGAGATAAAAAAATCACACACCTTCGAGACCTACCCTACAACTCACTTCTTTGCGAACGGCACGCTCCTCTTGACTCGCGAAGGGGTCGTAGACCCGGCCGAGCTGGCCTCCCTGATCACCGACCACTTACTCAAATAGTTCGCCTGACTAGGCGTTGCTTCGGGAACAATCCCGGAATCATCCTTCTGCTTGACTGGCCACAGCCATGTAGTATGGTCATGGGAGTCGGTATAAGCTTAAGCATGACTGGACGCGCCCAGCATACTGTAAGCCATTGCCAACACACTACTTTCTCGAGGCATAGCGGATGTCGTCACCGTCGTCTTCCTCCCCGTCGCCCAACGTCCCGCAGTACGACGCGCAGACGCTGCTTAACTCCCAGCCGGTCATCGTGACCGTCATCGACCCCGCCACCCATCAAGTGCAATTCCAAAACGTGACCGGACTGAACAAATTCGGCAATATCGCCGGAAACGCCTGTTATGAAAAAATCGCCGGATGCCCGGCGCCCTGCGACTTTTGCCGGATGCCCGAAGCGCTGAACAACGGCGCGGTTGTATCCAGTGAAGTGCCGCTTCCGGGCAATCAATTTCTTCTTGTCCATTGGTCGAAAGCCAGGACGGAAGATGGCCGCACCCACATCATCGAGACGATCGCCGATATCACCGAGCACAAACGCACCGAACAGGCACTCCAACATTCGCAAAAAATGGAAGCGGTGGGACGGTTGGCCGGCGGCATCGCTCACGACTTTAACAACCTCATGATGGTCGTGATCGGCCATGCCCATCGGGTTATGCAGCAGCTAGGCTCCCATCCTGCCGCGAGGGAAATCGACATTATCAGCCAGGCCGGGCTGCGCGCTGCCGCACTCACGAAAAAATTCCTGACCTTCAGCCGCCGGCAGGTATTCGAACCCAAGGAACTGGACATCAACACGGCCATACGCGACATGGAAGACCTGCTCCAGCGAATGATCGGGGAACATGTCCAGATGGTCGTGGTCCTGCACCCTGAAGCGGGATTTGTCTTGATGGATCCCGTGCAGCTCGAACAAATCATTATGAATCTGGCCGTCAACGCCCGTGATGCCATGCCCGACGGCGGCCTCCTCAATATCGAAACGGATCACGCCGAGCTCGACGAATCGTTCGCCCGGCTGCATCCTGGCGCCACCGCCGGCTCCTTCGTGAAAATCGTCGTCCAGGATGCCGGATGCGGGATGGATGCCGACACGCTGGCCCATATTTTCGAACCCTTCTTCACCACGAAAGGCCCGGACAAAGGCACTGGACTCGGCTTGGCCACGGTCTATGGCATTCTGAAGCAAAGCGGCGGCTACATCGATGTTACCAGCCAGCCGGGAAAAGGCTCACGATTTACGGTCTACCTCCCGCGCGTGGAAGGAGAAAAGACCGCCGCACCGGCGGCCTCGACAGCCACCAAGCCAGCAGTCGCGCAGGAAACCATTCTGCTGGTCGAGGACGATGACAGCATCCGCGCGCTCATCACGACAGTTCTGCAAGACCAGGGGTATCAGGTGCTGGCGGCAGAAGATGGCGTACAGGCCCTGCAACGTCTGCAAGTGCACAAGGGCCCTTGCCATCTGGTCATTACCGACGTGATCATGCCCCGCATGAAGAGCACGGTGCTCATCGAAAGCGTCAGAACTATGAAGCCGGAAGCCCGCGTCCTGTATATGTCCGGTTATGGGGGAGATACGCTGCAAGCCAACGGCATCCTCGAAGACACCGCTTTCTTACAGAAACCGTTCCTGCCCACTACGCTCGTCGAGAAGGTTCGGGAACTCCTGAAAGCCTCCTTACCGAGCTAAGACAACCGAGTCCAATTTCCTAAGAACAGAAAAGCAACTACAGCAGAGGCAGAAGTTGGAAATTGTGGGCAGCATAATCCGTGCCGACCCCGGACAACTCGATCAAGTTTTGCTGTACCTTGCCACCAATGCGCGCGATGCCATACCCTCGAGAGGAATGCTGACCATCGAAACCATGAATATCGGCTCCCCATCGCTGGCCGTTCGGCTCATCGTCCGTGGTACAGGGCAAGTTATGAGCCCAGAAGTCCGAGCGAAGATCTTTGAACCATTTCCACACCAAAGAATTCGGCAAATCGACAGGGCTTGATCTGGCAACCGTCTATGGCATTATGGCCCCAAATGGAGGTACTATTGCCGCAGATGATGCCATCAGAAAAGGCGCAGCATTCATTTTCATTTTTCCCCTTGTCGATACAGAGGCCTCGCGTCCCGTGAACCAACCCGATTATCAACAAACCGCGATGCAGACGATTCTGCTGGTCGATGATGACGTCATCGTCCGAGAGATCGCGCGGGAAATGCTAACGATGCAAGGCTACCAAGTCCTGGAAGCGCCCAATGGCCAGGCGGCCCTCCAACAGATGGCAGCCACAACAAGTCCGATCCATCTCCTGGTGACCGACATCATGATGCCGGGGATGAACGGGCGCGAACTTGCCGAACAGTTGCTCGCCAAACAGCCATCCCTGCGCGTGGTCTTTATGTCCGGCTACAATGAAGACGAACTCCTACGCAAAGGGATCTCCAGCCAGTCAGTTACCTTTGTCGCCAAGCCCTTTACCATCGATAGCCTGTCGTCCGCCGTCAAAGCCGTGCTGGACGGGCAAGGCAACACATAAGACCGCCCCCATCGGACCATCCAAGCTCACCGGTTTATCGGGCTTGAGTGTTTTATCAAATGAAGATCGGGAAGAAGCCGCCGGGAAATCAGCCGGCGTATTCGAAGATCACATCACGGGTCTGCACGAGGCTGACCTTCTGCAACGTCCCGCCGGACACATGGCTGGCGACACAATCCCAGATCACCTTTGCCAGCTGCTCGCCGGTGAGCGATGACATCCCCAGCACCTCCCCCAAGTGGCGCTGATCGAAGGACTGTAGCACCCCCGCCTGCATCAGCCGATCGAGCGCCCCGATGTCTGTCACCATGCCGATGACCGGATCGATGGCGCCATGCACCGTGACAAAACAATCCCAGGTGTGCCCTTGATGCCCGTCTAGCACCGCCGTAAACGAATAGCGCCGGGTGACGCTGGCCACATCAGGCCCGCCCGCCGCCGTGATTTCAGCTGAAAGATCTTCATCTTCCCAGAGACGGATCTGATGCAGCGTCCCGATATCCGACTGCGACTCCAGCTTGCTCCATAACACCCGGGCAATGTTTTCCGAAGTTGGAATCCGGTTGTTGAAATAGGGCATATCCAGGTTGAAGTTCTTATGGTCGAATTCCTCGATCATCTCGAGCAGCACCCGCTTCAAGTCGAAGAGGTTGATGACCATACCGGTCTTCGGATCCACCTCACCGGCCACCGTCACTTCAAGTAGATAGTTGTGGCCATGCGCCGGCGGATTGTAGCAGGCGCCAAAGACCGCACGATTTTTCGCCTCGTCCCATTCCGGCTTGACATACCGGTGCGACGACGAAAACTCGATGCGCTTCATGAGTGAAACCGTAGGCATGGTTATCCTCTATCCTGCGAGATCCAGAAGCCATTCTTCCCGCATACTGCCCGATACCGGCGCCTCGGCCCGATAATCACCGTGTTGCACCGTCATCGAAACCGGCTGGCGCAGATTGGCAAACGCGGCCTTCATGGAAGCGGTCGGCCGGAACCGCACGAAATGCACGGCGCTGATTTTGGTCTCATGGCTATGCCCGCCCTCAAATTCGCCGAAGACCCGCTCATGGCCGGCCACTATCGCAACCTTCTGGCCATGATCCAATCCCATGAATCCATCGAGCCACTCTTTCATTTTGGCTTCATCTGTAATCTCGATCAAGAGGGTGGCGCTCAATTCACCGACTGCCGGCAACAGGGCATTGTAGACGTCCAACTCTTCTTGCACCTTTGCCGGATCAACGATCTGCTCGACACGGACCATCTCCTGGATCTGAAACTGGAGGGTCTCCCGATTCTCGAACACCAGCGTGATCAGTGGGCCGATGGAGAGACGCCGCCGCTGTTTGAGCGCAATGATGCGGCGGCGGAACTCCTCCCGCTGCCGGTCATACTCGGCAGAGGGGATAACTTCGTCTAGCGTGATACTCTTCATCGCTGTTCTCTGCTCCGCTGCTTGCAGCACTCGTGACGCGTACCGCGTAGCATGTAACGACCTCTCATGACGGCAACCCGTAGGCGTCACGCACGATCTGGATGGGATGTTTGGCCGCCTTCCCGCCGACATGCGCCGATGCGCCGGCCTGATCGAGCTGCAACCCGGCCAACGGACAGTCCGACGCCACAAGATCGGCAGGGGCTTGCTCGATGGCCCGCACGGCCTTCTTGGCAATCGTCATCGAGAGGGGGAAAAATTCCGTCTTGGCGGACCAGGACCCGTCATGACCGGAGCATTTCTCGATCATCTCGACCTGCGCCCCGGCACATTCCATCAACTCTTTCGACTTAAACCCGATGTTCTGGTCCCTAAGATGACAGGGAATCTGGTAGGCCACACGTCCTGGGTTGTTCACAAAATCCGTCGCGAGCGCCCCTTCGCGCTTGAGCTTCATCAGGTATTCGCAGATATCGAAGGTGTGTTCACTGATTGTCTTGGGTTCGTCCCCGGCGAGCAGTTCCGGATATTCCCGCTTGAGCATGAGGCTGCAACTGGGCACCGGCACGACAATGTCGTACCCCTCCTTCACCCACGGGAGCAGCGAGCACACATTCGCCTGCGCCGCTTTCTGCATCGCCACTGTATCGCCGATGTCGAAGGACGGCATCCCGCAACATTGCTGATCCGGCACGACGACCTGAACGCCGTTTTTTTCCAGCACCTGCACCGTCGCCTTCCCCACATCGGAGGCTTGATAATTCACCAAGCAACTGGCGAATAACGCCACCTTCTTCTGCGGCGGCTTGGTGGGAGACGGCGCCGGTCTGCGTTGAAACCAGCGGACAAACGTTTCTGGTGAAAAATGCATGATGCGGCGGTCGCGATGCACACCCAGGACCCGCTCCATCACCTGACGCAGGCCGCCGAGCGACAGCACCCAATTGGTGAGAGGCGCCACGATCGTGGAGAGGCGCCCGATCACGTCCGTCTGGATTAACAGGCGATCCCTCCAGCGCACGCCCCGCTCAGCGGCAAACCGCTGCTTCCACAAGACCATGAGCTTGGGAAAATCCAGCGCGTATTGATGCGGCGGCGTATAGGGGCAGTGGTTGTAACAGAGCTTGCAGTAGTAGCACTCATCGACCACCCGCTGATGCTCGGCCGACATGACCTGCTCAACATGGCCGTCGTGTCGATCGACGCCGTCGAGGAGCGTATTGAACGAAGGGCAGAGGTTGAAGCAGCGGCGGCACCCGTCACAGATTTCATAAATCCGCAACGTGTCCTTCTCCAGCTGTGCCGGATCGACGGGATGGATGAGGCTCAGACCTTTCACGGTCGGTATTGTCTCCCGATGAGAGGCGAGAACACAAGGCGGAAAGAGGAAGGGTGGACCAAGCCTCAGCTCCATCCACCCTTCACAGACGTTCCGTCAGACCTGAATTAGCCCTGCTTCAGGCTGTCGAGTCCCTTCTGGAACCGATTGGCATGGGAGCGCTCCGCTTTGGCCAGCGTCTCGAACCACTCGGCGAGCTCGGCAAACCCTTCGTCCCGCGCCGTCTTCGCCATGCCCGGGTACATCTGGGTATATTCGTAGGTCTCACCCTCGATCGCGGACTTGAGATTGGCTTCGGTATTGCCGATCGGCACCCCGGTGGCCGGGTCGCCGACTTCCTTCAAGAAGTCGAGGTGGCCGAACGCGTGACCGGTTTCGGCTTCCGACGTGTCGCGGAACAATCCGCCCACATCGGGATACCCCTCAATATCCGCGCGCCGCGCGAAATACAGATAGCGCCGGTTCGCCTGCGATTCGCCGGCAAACGCGTGCTTCAAATTCTCGTGGCTCTTGGTCCCCTTCAAACTGTTTCCCATTATCTTCCCTCCTCCTACGCAAGAATCGATTGGTGCTGACACCTTCCCTAATTATTCATCTAGGCCGTATAACATAGCCGCCGCGTGGGATCAACGGCCCAGAAGGCTCATGGCGCTCCGGACCACCGCGGCAGATCGCCACCCATCTCCGCTAACGTCTTATACGAAGCATCTTTTGGCGACACCACCGGATTCTTGGTCGGCCATTCGATTGCCAATCCGGGATCATCCCAACGAATGCCCCGCTCATCCGATGGCGTATAATAATCGGTGCATTTGTACAGAAATCCCGCCCGCTCGCTCAGCACACAAAATCCATGGGCAAACCCAGGAGGGATATACATCTGTCGGCCATTGTCGGCGGACAGTTCGACTCCGTACCACTGCCGAAAGGTCGGCGATCCCTTTCGGATATCGACCGCTACATCAAACACCCGTCCCTCAACGACCATCACCAGCTTCCCCTGAGGGCGGGTGAGCTGATAATGCAATCCCCGCAAGACATTCGCCTGAGACCAGGAAAAATTGTCCTGAACGAACGGAGTGGTAATACCGGCCTCTCGATAGCGCGCCTGATGATAGGTCTCCACGAAAGCCCCGCGCGCATCGCGCCAGAGCGCCGGTTCGATAAGCAACAGGCCGGCCAGTGGAGTAGTCTTAATCTGCATGTCCACCTGCCGGATCGACAATATCGGGTCCTTCGGGGTACAGTTGCTGCAGCCGGTCAATGAGCGGCTGAGCCGCCGGGGTGCTGGACTGCGTCGGTTCGCTAGGCGGATGGTCCCAGGTAATGGTGCGGATGCCGGCCTCGCGCAAGATCGAGCGGATCGCCTCCAGACAGGCTTCCAGGGTCAGCTCGTCGCCATAGCGAAGATCCAGGACCCGTTCCTGCCTCAGCGTGGGAGGCGGATCGGTATTCACAAACGCCCAACAGCGATCGAAAATCGCCTGGCGCACCACCGGGGGAATATTCAGCGAGTCGAGATCAGAGGTACAGAGCGCCGATACAAACAGCACAAATTGGAGATCCGGCATCCCTGGGTCATTGAGATCGAGCGATTGCATAACGAGGCCATTATCGGTGGACAACACCTCCGAGTCAACGGCTTCGGCCCCGTGCCACCGACACCAGCGCCACAGAAACAAAGGAGTTGCCGACAATGGTCACCATCATGCTCACAGGCCAACTGCAAACGGCCGACGGAGAACGCGATCTGGCCTGCGAAATCCCCGCATCGATGTCCGTCCGGCAGGTCATTCAGCGCCAAGGCGTGCAACTTCGCCATCTCTTGCAGCTCCTGCGCGAAAAGAAAGTCCTGGTCACAATCAATAAACGCATTGCGAGCGAAGACTCGCTGGTGCAAGACGGGGATGCCATCCGCCTGGTCGGTCACGACGGGATGGGGGGAAGCGGCCTTGGGCCGTCCCACGTATAAGATTTCGGCGGGAGACAAACAGAACGGGCCGGCTTCCTCAATGGAATCCGGCCCGTTCGATGTCGTCATCTGCAGCGGATTAAGCCTGATGAAAGGCCATGGCGCTGCATGGCGTCTGACGGAAATCCTGTTACTTCTTCCCGAGGATTGCGTCCTTCGCCACCTTCGCGACGCGGAACTTCACCACGCGCTTGGCTGGAATCTTGATCGGCTCGCCCGTCTGCGGGTTCCGGCCCATGCGGGCTTTGCGGTTGGCCAGCACCAATTTGCCAATACCGGGCACCGTGAACACATTCTTGGCTTCACGATAGGCCAAGGCGGCGAAGTCGTCCATCATCTGGACGGCGGCCTTCTTGGTCAAGCCGGTCTTTTGGGCCATGTAATCGGCGATCTGCGATTTCGTCATTGACTTTGCCATTCGAGAACCTCCTTGGAAGTGAGAGAAAGTAAGAACACAGACTCGATGTTGCTTCGCCTCTCTTGCAAATCTTGCAAACGCCCTGACTCAAAGTCGTGTAGCGGAAAACCTTGCTCCGATGCGTGTTACCGCTAAAACCCGGGAGAGTGTAGCCAAGAGTCTCCAGGCTGTCAACGGGAAAAGCGCCCATCTGGCGTGGGGAACAGCCGACGGGGCCCCCTTGCAGTTCCAAGACACCCAGGGGTAGAGTAGCCATCAGATTCGCCAGTAGCCGAGCTTACCCTCATCCATGCTGACTGGGGCGAAAGGATTACCATGGGCAAGGAACTCCCGATTCTTCCGGCAGCGGCACAGCCGTCATCGTCCGAACAGGCTGAAACATTTGTCTATTCCCGCGTATTCTGCCAGAAGGAAAACTCGCCGCCGATCAGGCTCTTGATCGACTTCCTCAAAGCCCGTGGCCAAACACCGATCGTCCCGTCCAACATCGACGATGCTGCGCTCGATGAATGGGCCTGGGTCAGGATATCCCTGGGCTATCACCGCGATCGCCAGCCGGTCCAGCTCTTTTGCGTCCGCGACCGGGGAAGCTACCAGGATGTATTTGAACAGGAACAGAAACAATTTGTGGACCTTCTGACCGCCTACGAGGATATCGAGGCGACGCTGGCGCAGGAATACGTCAACCGCGCGCGGTTCATCCTGACGACCCGCTTCTCCAAATCAGACATGACCGAAGAAGGGTATGATTTCAATGGCTGGATTCTGGAGTTCTATCAGGAGCAATGCAACGGCATCGTGCAGATAGACGACCAGGGCTTCTATTCCCCCAAGGGTGACCTCATCGTTGACATGGCCCCCCAAGAGGAGTAGCCGTTGGTGTCGACCGCTTCTCCAAGGGCGGATAGGCTTTCCACACTCGCTCAAAAAACTTCACACTGGTTTGACCGGGCTCATGCCGCACTCCTCGGCCAAGTCCCTTGTCAGGCTGGCTGTTACCGTTGCTGCATTGGCCCATTCCCCATCACAATTCTCGACCGCACACAAATCCAGCGCGGCCTGCTCCAACTCTCAGACCGACAGCGCCAAGCCATTCAAGAAAGGGCCATCGCTCATGCCGCTTCCATGGAAGCGGCATTCCCGCAACTCGCCGCCTCCCCCTTCCTCGATCGCTGGCCAGACACGCTGGTCGAACAGCTCGTCGAGCAGTTTGCCGACCTGCCCTGTCCGGCGCTCGCCCCTGACGGCCGCTGTGCGATCTATGCCTTTCGCCCCCTCACCTGCCGGTCCATGGGAATCCCGTCGGAAGAGACCGGAAGGGTAGAGGGAGCTTGCGACATTCAAACGTCTATTCCTATTATTCGACTCTCTCAGGCTCTTCGTTTGGAAGAAGAACAGCTGGCCGGAGAAGAAGCCGCGCAACTGGCGACTCAGCAACAAGTGGAACCCACAGAGGGAGAAGAACTCCTCCTCCCTTATGCCTTTCTCCCAGAAAATCCCCACGAAACAAGATAAATCTCCGCCTAGACAGAGTCTTTTCTCCTGTGCTATGGTAGCCACTCTTTGCTTGCGGGAGCGCCTGTAGCTCAGCTGG
>DJMJ01000002.1 GCA_002435325.1 Nitrospira sp. UBA6493
GCATCGTTTTTCATCGAAGTCTGCTCTCTGAGCACCTTTGATCAATGGAAACGCACAGTTGTATTTTATTTACAACAGTGCTTTATTGATCACTTGCTATTATTCAATTCATACTTTCAACAGTTTATAAATAATACGTGTAGGCACACATATTGCTTTATGTTCGTCACGTCTGTAATTATTGGAGGATACGTGAGGAACCAACAGACTCTTGCAGCACCGGTCACTTGTTCTGGCGTCGGACTCCACTCGGGCCAGCCCGCCACAATGACGCTTCGGCCAGCGCCCCCCAACACAGGGGTAGTGTTCGTCATCCGCAATGGAAAAGCCAGCGCCTCGCTTGCGGCGTCTATCGACCATTTGGTTCCCACTGAACTCTGCACCGCCATTCATAGCAATGGATTTCAGGTCAAGACCATTGAGCATGTCCTTGCCGCTCTCGCAGGCCTTGAAATCGATAACGTCTATATCGATGTAACCGCAGGGGAGGTGCCCGTCATGGACGGAAGCGCCGCCCCCTTTGTCCGACTGATCCAATCGGCCGGCCTGGTTTCCCAAAATCATCGGCAGCCCTATCTCAAGATCATGGCTCCCATTGAAGTATCCGAGGGGTCCAAGTGGGTTCGGATCGAACCCTCCGCAACACCTCGTATTACCTATACGATTCATTACGATCACCCGTCGATCAAAACACAGACGTATACGCACGAATGCACCGCCAACAACTTCACGCAGCACATCGCTGAAGCACGGACGTTTGGATTTCTCCATGAAGTGCAAGCCCTCTGGGCGCGGGGCCTTGGGCAAGGCGGAACGTTGGAGAATACGGTGGTGTTATCAGAAGACGGGGTCGTCAATGAATCGGGGCTCAGATTTTCCAACGAATTTGTCCGTCACAAAATTCTCGACCTGATTGGCGACTTTTCGCTTCTCGGCATGCCGTTCATCGGCCACATCAGCGCTGAACGATCCGGCCATGCTCTCCACAACCGCCTGGTGAAGCAAATCCTCAGTCAGCCTGAAAAGTGGATGCTCGTCAATGCGGAGCCATCCGCATCAGAAACACGACCGACCGTCTCCATGATCCGCCACCTGCCAGCAGTCGCTCTTCAAGCTTCCTGACATCTTTTCCCTTTTGTTCACACGCAATCAACTGCATGCGCCATCCATTGATTGGGGATCGGGGTATATCTGAAATGGGGAAATGAGAGTTTTAACGCCGAGAGTGAGTGGCCTCACTCTCGGCGTGTAAGACGAGGCGGGTTACTTCTTCTTCTTCGCTGCTGCCTTCTTCGCTGGTTTCTTCGTTGCCAAGAGTCTCACCCCCCTTCGTCGTTAAGAGATGGAACAACACTACCCATTACACCGCTTGGATCAACACATCTTCCAACGCTTCAAATGTATTCGGCCCCACTTTTCTAAATCGCTTATCCCGCTTGAGTGACGTCGCAACCGAAGTGAGCGGCGTCTTTCCCTTGATTTGCAGTCCGCCTTCCACTAAGCGCTGAACCAGTTCCTTGGCGTGCATAGACCGATTCGACTCGCGAAGAATTTCGTACGCCGCTTCCGGCACACTCTTTCCCACATACTTGCTGCGACCCAGTAATATTTCCCGCGACTGATCCGTCACGTCCATTACAGGCAACGCACGCACACCCTTGTTATCGTCGGTAATGATTTGGCTGGAGAGGCTAACGAGTTTGGCTTTATCTGCCTCCACGCGGTAGAGCGTTTCAGCAAGTTCGAGGTACTTCTTGATAGTCGCGATTTCGTCATCCAGACGACGCTTCTTTTTTTCCAGTTCCTGGAATCGATTCTTGTAGGCATGAATTCTCTGCTCAAGCCCTACAAGTATATCCGTTAACTCTTCCACGACACCCTCATAAGAAGCATGCTTGCTTTATAACATTGCTTCTAATCACCGTCAATCATAAATTTTACAATAATGGAATCGCATCATATCATTGTACTTTGTGTAGAAGGAAGCATTGCGCTAAATGCCGCCCAAAGGCTTGATAACTGTCGCATATATTATACGAGGCCTTTATTATCAATGCTTTTTATATGGTGCTTTGATTGGTCAAACGGAACTCTCCTTCTGTTTCACTCCCGAAGCATCTAATTATTGTCCCCTCGCTTGCGTCGAACTCATCGCTTCATGGTAGTCTTCCTCTATTCATATGGGGCACTCAGACTATCAGTCAGATCTCGATAAACTGCTTGAAACGGCCATAAGAGCGGGACGGATGGCTGGAGCCATTTTGACGCGTTATGCCCAATCAGGCTTTCATATCGAATATAAAGGTCTCATCAATCTCGTCACAGAAGCAGACCATGCCGCAGAACAATGTGTGATCGATTGCATCCGCTCACAATATCCAGCGCATGGCTTTCTTGCAGAAGAACGCGGTCGGGTCGAACAGGGGTCCTCGCCGTATGTATGGATCATTGATCCGCTCGACGGAACCACCAATTTTGCACATGGATTCCCTGCCTATTGTGTCTCTATCGGGCTCGAGTACAAAGGAGAGTGTATTGCTGGCGTCGTGTACGATCCGACCCGCGAAGAACTCTTCAGCGCAACGCGTGGTGGCGGCGCACGATTGAATGGCCGTCCGATTCAGGTATCTCGGACAGCCATTCTTGACCAAGCCCTTCTCGTGACAGGTTTCGCCTACGATATTCGAGACACCCCACAGAATAATTTGGACCATTTCGTCCGCTTTGCCCTCCGCGCACAGGGCATCCGGCGAACCGGGTCCGCCGCGCTCGACCTCTGCTACGTCGCGGCCGCGCGCTTCGATGGCTTTTGGGAAGTCAAACTTAATCCATGGGATATGGCCGCCGGCTCAATTATCCTCAAAGAAGCAGGGGGACAGATCACAAACTTTCGCGGGGACACTCATTCGTTATATGGCCAGGAACTTGTGGCCAGTAACAGCCTTATCCATGGGGCCATGCTCTCTATCATTCAGGAGTCCCTGCCTGTCGTCTCCCCCAAGCCATGAGGCACGCCGTTCATTGGATAGCGAATCCCTCCCTCACGGTACCTCCACATACAACATACAACCCCGTATACAGCCGGACTCTCCGTAGGCTAAAATTGCGAACGATCATATGTGGAGTACCTAAACATGGCAACCGCAATACCTCCCTCTTGGCCAACGAACAATAATCCCTCCGGTGAAGGCCAGGCCGAAGCCGCCACCTGGGATGTCGAACTCCTTCGCGTCCTCGTCAGCCGCAAGGGAACTCAGGTCGATGCCCAGTGGGCGATTCATCCCCAGCTTAAGCAGGACTTGCTGCCGGCAGAGTGGAAAGAAGTCACCGATTTGATGGCCAAGGTGACGGACATTGTCGGCACCCGTTTCTCCGAAGTCCTCACACAAGTCGAGCCCGATCCGCCCGGTCATGCCTGACCCCGAACGTTCACGTTTCTATTCCTTTCCGCTTCATCTATTCCTCACGCACAGCCAAAGGAGCTGAACGATGGACTCGTACTATCACGCGCATGATCTGGGTAAATTCGGCGACATAGGGAAGGGCAACAAGGAGCTCTGGGACAAGTTCATGAGCTACTACAGTGCGGTGTTTGCGGAGGGTGCCCTGACCGAACGAGAGAAGGCTCTCATCGCACTTGCCGTGGCGCATGCCGTGCAATGCCCTTATTGCATCGATGCCTATACACAAGCCTCGCTGGAAAAGGGATCCAACGTTGAGGAAATGACGGAAGCCGTCCATGTGGCCTCCGCCATCAGGGGAGGGGCGTCGCTCGTGCATGGGGTGCAGATGCGGAACGTGGCCGAGAAGCTGTCGATGTAAGATGGAAAAATTTCGCCAATGGCAAACCGGCAAGAGTTAGAGATACTGGTTTTCCGGAATCGCCAGCGTGAAGTATTTCCCCCGCTCTTCGTAGAGGATGCGACGGTGAGTCAGGATGCCCAGGGTATCGTTCAGTTCATCATCTGACAGCGCTATGCCCCTCTTCACTTCTTTCAGGGCCGCACGAATCTGATCCGGGCTCTTCGCCGCCTCGTTGCAGGCCTCGATGATGCCCGCCGCAGGCCAGTCGAACCGTTGCCTCGTCGGCGCCTGCGGATCCCGCCCATCATAGACGGTCACGAAATCCATCGCCTTCGAGTAATACAGAAACGGCCGGTCACTGCCGCGAGCCCGTCGCTGCCATTCCTCCACCAGACTGACTAACTCCTGATACAGATGCGGATCCACTGGCCAGTTATCGAGTTCGTACTCGAAATCGTAGGCAACCTTCATTAAATCGACGCGCGCCGCATCATACACGTACTCATAGGCCATCCCCGGCCCCGTGATCCGCACACCATATTCGTGCGGCCTGGTAAAGTAGGGGCTAAACCGCTGCAGCCAGAATTTGCCAGTCGCCTCCGGGGCCTGCAAATGAAAGAGAGACGGAAGGAGATCGATCTGCCGCCGATAGTCTTCATTCGTTTCGCCGGGAAAACCGAGGAGAATATTCCAGGACACCGCCACACGATAGTAGTAACTCCACTTGAGGCAGATAATGTTCTGCATGGGCGTCACGCCCTTGTCCATCGCCTTGAGCTGGGTCAGGCTGAGGCTTTCCAATCCCGGCTGCATGCACTTCACGCCCCCCACTGCCAGCGTGCGGATCTGACTCTTCTGGAGATTGCTCTTCGTTTCGATGAACACATCGAGATCGCAGTGCGCGGCGGCAAATTGACCAAACAAGTTCTCGACATACTTCATGTCGATAATGTTATCGACCAGCCTGAACCGGGTCGTATCGTACCGGCTGGAGAGCGCCGTCATCTCGCGTGCAGCCTGATCCGGAGATTTCGCGCGGAATTTCATACTCTGCGCGTTCAAGCCGCAGAATGTGCAGTGGTGCTTCTCTCCCCACCAGCAACCGCGTGAACCTTCGTAGAGGAGGATACGATCCAACCCCTGTGCCGCATCACCGAGTTCAGCCAGCAGATGGTAATAGTCGTCATAGTCCGGCGGTCCAGTCTTCGCGAAGTCGGCAAATAGGGCCGGATTCGGGGTAAATCGAATCTGATCCTTCTCTCGGAAGATGACTCCATTCGGTACGGATTCCGGCTTCCCCTCGAGTACATGGCTCACCAACTGAGGAAAGACCTCTTCTCCTTCTCCCACGACGACATAGTCGATGAAGGGAAAGGCCCGGAAATACTCCAAGCCCATCTCACCGTCGTAGTTCGCCCCACCGAACACGATCTTGACGTGGGGATAGAGATCCTTGATCAGTTTCGCCAGCGTCAGGCTCGCCACATTCTGGTCGAACGTCGAGGTAAATCCCACGAGCTTGTATTGCCCCCAGTCGATGGCCGTCATCGCCCAGGTCAGAAACTGCGGCGCCGTCCTCGTCGCCATCTCATCGAAATAGGAGATAGGCTGCCCGCTCTCTTGGGCGACCTGCTCGAAGACTGGCTTGAAGACCCGCGGATATTCTGTTCGCTTGGGGTTGTCTCGAAATAGGAGGTAGGAAAAAATCCACTCGCCAAAGAGCGCGCGCTTCTCGCAGATCATTTCATAGAGCGGCACACCGATCTTGTGCGCGAAGCGGACATTCAAGTGGTGGCAATCGACTGGGACGCCCTTCGACTTCAGTAGGGCCGACAGAGTCCCGAGCTGAATCGACGGATATTTCGAATAACTGAATGGCATGTTGACGAGCGCCACCTGTGCTTGATCGCTCATCTGTTGCCTCGTGACCTCATAGAACGTTCATGATTACTTGGCTGCGGCTCGGAATGGCTCAAACTCCCGATCAGCTTTCGCCGCGAGATAGAAATCGCTTTCCGTAAGACCGTTGATCTTGTGTGTCCAGATTTCCACCTTGCACTTCCCCCAAGCCAGATGGAGATCCGGATGATGGCCTTCAGCCTCGGCGATCGCACCCACTTTATTGACATAAGCCAAAGCCTGCGCAAAATCTTTGAACGTATAGAGCCGTTCAAGATGGCCCTGCGTGTTCAACGACCAACCTCGGCCTAACTCTTTCAGGAGTACCTGAGCGCGATCAGCGGGGACAGGCGGCACACCACCACGGCAGGGGACACATGTATTGTCGGCAAGGCCCATAGCAGCCTCCTTGGGTAAGCGAGAGTATTGTAAATGGGCCATGCGCGGAGAAACAAGGCGGAAAGCGCTTAAATCATCCTCTAGCCTTTAAGGTCCGAACGTCTCGTCGTTTCACCTTACACGCCTCACGGCGTTTGATTCGCTGTCTTGCCTCGCAGCCATTTTCCGCGCATCATGCCGCAACCATGCCATCCACATCCTTGCAAAGCCAGCATTCTCCACCTCTTCGCATCGGCTGGTTCACCGCCGCCTGCGTATTGGTCAGCAATATCATCGGAGGCGGCATCTTCACGACCACCGGCATCATGGCCCGGGATCTCGGCGATCCGCTCCTGATTCTTTACTTATGGTTTATGGGAGCCCTGTTCGCTGTCGGTGGGGCAATGATCTATGGCGAACTGGGCTCGCGCCTGCCCCACGCTGGAGGGGATTACGTGTACTTGCGGGAAGCCTACGGACCATTCGTGGCCTTCCTCAGTGGCTGGACCTCGTTCACCATTGGTTTCGGGGCCGCCGTCGCAGCCTCGGCCATCAGTTTCTCGTCCTATGCGATGCGCGTCGTTCTGATACCGGATGAATCAGGATGGATTGCAAAAGGCCTCTCGCTTACGCTTCTCTGGAGCACGACTCTTATTCATTGTCGCGGCATCGGAGCAGGCGGCCGGCTACAGTTGATGCTTACCACGATGAAAATCGTGGCCATCGGAGGATTGATTCTTGGCGGTCTGGCGGCAGTAATTGGGAGAGAACAGCCTCTCTTCATCGCATCCACCGCGCAGGAGCCGACGCTTGGCGCAACCGGCATCGCCCTGGTTATCGTGACCTATTGTTACCTCGGCTGGAACGTCGCCGGCTACATCGCCTCCGATATTGCCAATCCCCGGAAGACTCTGCCCGGGATCATGATTGGAGGAACGGCATTCGTCGCGGCCATCTATCTCTTACTGAACATCGTGTACTTGTCCGCATTGTCCATCACAGAGCTGGCCCAGGAACCGATTGTGCCGGTAGCGGAGAAAGCCGCCGAGGCTTTGTGGGGGGCACGGAGCGGGCAACTCGTCGCCGTCATTCTCTGTCTCTCCATCGCTGGAGCGGTCAGCGCGATGACCTGGGCTGGACCTCGCGTGTATTGGGCCATGGCACGCGACGGCATGATCAGCCCCTGGCTCGCCTCTGTACATCCCCGCACTAATGTGCCAGCCCGCGCGATCATCTTCCAAAGCTTCTGGGCCTCGCTCTTGATTCTCAGCGGCACCTTTGAGCAGTTGCTTGTCTACAGCGGCCTCGTGCTTTCCCTGTTCCTGGCGTTAACTCTCTCCACCATTTTCCGTCTTCGTCGGACAAGTGACGTGCACAGCCACCCATACCGCGCACCCCTCTATCCCTTCTTGCCAGCTGCGCTCATCATCGGAGCGATAGCTCTGGTCATCTCCAGTGTGCTCGAACGACCGATAGAATCCCTTTACGGCGCGGCGACCGTTCTGAGCGGCATCCCGCTGTATTTTTATTGGACACGCTCAAGAACAGAGAGTCTGTCAAAAGACCTACCGACAAAGCCGACGCTATTCGGCTAGCTTTCGTTCCACGATACACACTCACGTTTCACCCACTTGATATCGATGTGAGAACGAAGCTGGCGTGTTGTTTCATCCACCCGAAAACAGCACGGGCGACCTTGCACTATGGTGGGAGGTCGCCCGTGAGTGGCGCTTAGGACGCCAAGAGGTTATGTCGTCATGTCGCGGCCAGTTAGACCTGCGCGAAGCAAGCTCAAAAGACTTCTAGTAGGGGGAGACACCATTAATCCCAGGGACTTGGGTTCCTTGTGCCAGTGTTCGGCACTCCACAAGAGACTGACCGAAATCCTGTCGATTTCAAGTGCCGTGAGGCACAGCCAGTGGAGAACCGGCTCGCACAACCGACGAGAAGCCTACTCTTGCATCGGTAGGCCTGACGGACCAGGTGGCGTTGCGTCGCTCATATCCACCCTCCTCTCTAATGAAGTCAGCGAGAGACCTGGATAGCAGCCGCGCGGTCTGCCCGATCTCCCGCACTTCGGAATATCATGGGGCCGAAATTTCCACTTACGCCCATTAGACGCATGTGTCAATAGTATCGGCAGAGATTTTTTGGTCCAGCAGTAAAGCATAACGTATGCCTGATCCAATCCGGAAGTCACACGACAGCACAATGATTTTTGCTGGGGAAGGAAAATGGGCCGGAAAAACAAAATTGGGAGAGCAGCCGCACTGCTCTCCCCTGTGACCAAACTGGATTCAGACCAGCCTATCGTCCCATGCTATGGGCTTTTTGCTTCGCCTTTTCAATTTCTTCCGCCATCTTCGCTTCCGCCTGACTTTTATGCTGGGCAGTTGTATCCTCCATTTTACGCTCGGCCTCAGACTTGACGTTGCCTACACCCTGCCGAGCACTGGATGAAGATTCGCTCGCGGAACGCCTTGCATTGGCCATTTCCTGATCGAGCTTCTGCTGCATATCACCCGCCGAAGGCACCTGGGCAGAAACTACGGACGCAGTTCCAACTACAAAAGCACACAGAGAGAGAGAAATAAGAATCGCGTTCCGCATGGTTAAACTCCTTCTCAACAAGTGAGGCAATGGCGAGGCGGTTGCTCCGGCCAACCTACCGAACAATCGATCTATATTCAAGGCTCTTCCTCCGAACCGGGACCATTCCAGAGCCTCTATCCCAGCCACCTCCTCCCCCTGCTGTTTCTAGACAATCCTGAGCGTCGCAAAGTTTACGCCCTCTGGTGCAGGCGGCGTCTTGAGCTTTAAATCGTCCAACGCATCGACGACTCGATCCGCAACGACGAGATTGCGGTACCACTTCCGATTGGCAGGCACGACATACCAAGGCGCATTTTTCGTGCTCGTGGTTGAGATGACATCCTCGAAGGCCTTCATATAACCATCCCAGAACTTCCGCTCTTCCAGGTCACCGGAATTCCACTTCCAGCGTTTTTCGGGATCGGCGATGCGAGTTTCGAGTCGTTCTTTCTGCTCCTCTTTCGAAATGTGGAGAAAAACTTTCAGTATGACCGTCCCGTTTTCGTAAAGGAGTTCCTCGAACTCTTTGATCTGATTGATTCGCTGTTTCACGACTTTGTCAGAGACCAACCCATGAACCCGTGTAATAAGCACGTCTTCATAGTGCGAGCGGTTGAAAATGCCGATGTGTCCCTTTGGTGGAACTTCACGGTGCACCCGCCACAGGAAATCGTGGGCCAGGTCGTCTTTGGTCGGCGTCTTGAAAGCCACGACTTTGCACCCCTGAGGATTCACGCCGGACATCACATTCCGAATTGTTCCGTCCTTGCCGCTCGTGTCCATGCCTTGGAGCACGATGAGCAAGGACCTGGTGGCATTGGCATACAAACGCTCCTGCAATCCCGCCATCCTTGCGATGAGTTTGGCGGTTTCGGCCTTAGCTTTGTCTTTCCCCTGATCCGTTTTCTTGTAATCCCCCGTCTCATCCGGATCGAAGGCCTTGAGCACCACCTTGCTTCCAGGCTCAACCAGATAGTGCCTTATGATCACGTTGTCTCCTCCTTTTTCGTACCCTGAGAAATCCTACAAGTGACTACCTTACGCCGAACCTTTCTGGGATGGAACAGACGGAAAGAGCTGGAGGCAGGTTGCCGGGGCAACCTGAGAATAACAGATAGATCATTTACAAGGTCTCGTCCCACACTCGTGACGAGAATGGTCAGACCTCACCCTCAATGGAAAGATAGCTCCCGCCTCAGCGACTAAGATGGCGTAGCGCAACTGAGTACGCCTCATTCCTGAAAGACGGGAACAGAGAAAAATTGTATTTTCCCGATTGACCGGATGGAGAAGAAGCCTTACATATAACTCTGTGTCAAATCTTAAAAAGGAGTACGCGATGATTAGAGAAGTGACGGGAGATCTACTCTTATCCAAAGCCACCGCCATTGCCCACGGGATTGCTCCGAACGATGATTTCAAGCAAGGCCTGGCTCTATCCCTACGCGAACAGTGGCCGGGCATGTACAAAGACTTCCGGCATTACTGCCAGACGTACAGCCCCAAACCAGGAACCTTGTGGAGTTGGAAAGGCCCGGGATCGCCGGTTATTATCAATCTGTTCACGCAAGAACCGCCGGACGGCCACCAGAGCAAACCTGGAAAAGCAACCATCCCCAATATCAATCACGTTCTTCAAGCCCTGAAGAAAGAAGTTCAGACTCAACAGGTCACAAGCCTGGCTTTGCCAAAGCTCGCGACTGGAGTCGGAGGGCTGAGCTGGGATGAGGTGCAACCCCTGATTCAATCCACGCTCAAAGATCTGGGCATTCCCGTCTATTTGTACACGACCTATAAGAAGGGAATCTCAGCGGCAGAACAAGCCTAAGCCCAAAAGCGTGACCCACAAGGGCTAGGGAAGTTTAGGCACGTCCTGCGCACACCGGAATCCGACATTCGGATCCTGTTCCGTCGGATCACCTTTGGTACGAAAAGAAGACCGCAGCCGGTATGGATTGTTGATGTACGATCCGCCGCGCTGCGCCTTCGCCGTTCCCTCACTTGGACCGCGCGGGTTGATCGTCGGATTTTTTACGAAGTTCGTATAAAACGCCTCGTCGTACCAATCCATCACCCATTCATATAGATTCCCCGCCAGATCGTGCGCGCCGTACGGGCTCTTCCCCTTGTCTCGATTTCCGACAGGCGACAGGGTCTCAACGCCTCCTTCCTTTCGCCCAAACACTGCATGCGAGGGAGTCGGGGGATCATTGCCCCAGGGATATATCCTCCCATCCGGGCCGCGCGCGGCCTTCTCCCATTCCGCCTCTGTCGGTAGCCGCTTGCCCACCCACAAGCAGTAGCCAATGGCATCCATCCAGCTAACCCAGCGCACCGGCCTGTCTGCGTTAACAATAGGTGTGTCCTTGTCCGCGAATCCCCAGGGCGGCTCACTTTGAATCGCCTCGACAAACTTGGCAAAGCGTCCGTTCGTCACTTCAAATTTGTCGAGATAGAAGCTGTCGAGAAAAACGTGATGGATCGGGGCTTCATCATCATCGCCCTTGTCGCTCCCCATGATGAACTCACCGGCTGGTACCAAAACCATTGGAGCGCCATCTGCTCCCATGATCTCGGCGGGAATCGGGTGAATGGAAACGGATTTTGAGGCGGCCTGGCCATTCGAAGGTGGTTGTGATTTTATCGGCGATTTTGCCTCGTTGTCTTGGACCTTGGGCTTAGATGGAGCAGGAACAGCTTCAGGCTTGGCAGGACCGGAATCTTTTCCCCCATTGTCAGTTTGAGGCAACGGAACCGAGGCCTTAGCCGGAGGCTTCGTTTCGCTGTCCTGTTGTTGACGCGGCTTCGGCAGTGTTGGGGTCTGTGCTGATCCAGAAGGGCCCGTAGAGGACGGCGTCACGGACTCATTAGCCATTGCTGCAGCTATCGAACCGGCCAATAGAAACAGTATCACGAAAACCCTACCGATCTGTGCGATCACTCTCATACGTTGAGTCACAGCTCCCTTGTCGATGAACACATTATCGTCCGCACTAAAGCATCGTTTCAGACTACCGAAAAAGCCTGGAACAAATCTAGACAGGAACCCGCCCTAGTCCAGTTGCATCGAGATTCAGCATTGTTCAGGCAAGGCCAACGGCTGATTTGAACTCTTATCCCATCAAATCGACCTATCAAGTCGTGTGATTAATTCAGATCCTAGGTTTCAACTAGTTTGCAAATTGCATCCGTTAAACGTTTGGCTGTCTCTTCTTGGGAACATCCTTGATCGAGTCGAAGACTTGCCCATGACTGGTAGTTCAATAGCACAAGGGCAACGCTCACTATCCCTTTGGGAATTCGTTTGCGACCGTATTCGGGAGCAAGAGCCCTTGTAATTAGCCCTTCGGTTCTTCTTGCATCTTCCTTCATCAAGGATACAACTTCAGGGATCATCCGATCACCGCCCCATTTCAGCCAGGGATGAAAATGGGCATGGCCTCGGCAGCGCATGTCCGCCAGGATAGCGACTCGCTGCCTGAGCGTGGAGCAGGCAGTGAACGCCTCCTCCGATTGAGCCGGAGCCAGAGAGGCCGCATGCCTGGTGCAGGCCATGAAAAGACTGCGCAAGTCAGGAAAATATTTATAAACACTGGGGATCGCAACATCGGCCTTTTCGACAATGTCTTTATAGGTTGTCGAAACAGGGCCTTTCTCGGCATGGAGACAGACCGTCGCCTGGACGATTCGCTGCCGTAGCTCTAACTGCCGCTGCGTTCTAATGACGCTATTGTACCGTCTCGGAATATTGACCTCCCGTCCCCATGCTATTCCTACTAGTTCTTTCCGGAGAGCTTTCCAGCCAGCCCAAGCAACAAGATTTTCCCGTTTCCACGCCAGGCACTGCCATGCATACAAGCCAGCAAGACTGGGTTGGTATCCGCAATCTTGTGCAGAAGCGAGTTCGTCGCGGTGCCATGGGAATAATAATCCATGCCTTGTCGCATCGCCTCACTCGGACCAAGAATGTCCGCCTCCGTCACGGGTGCCATTCCCGATCCAGGCTGAGTGAAGAGATCCCCACACAGCAGTGTGCGCGTCGTCTCCTCAAACATGTACCCACATTCCCACCCATGGGGCAGGTGCGGGGTATCGATCCATCGCAACGTTTTCTTGCCAATTCGTAGAGTCGCGCCATCGGCAAGCCCATTCGGCGCACGGTCCATCCCGCCGCCATTGATCAAAGCGTTCACCTGGCTGCAGACCGGCTTCGCCCCTGGAGCAGCCGCAAGAAACTCGTTCAAGGCCCCGCACTCGTCCTGCTCGTAGTGCGAGAATCCGATATGTTTCAAGTTCTTGACCGGCATGACTTGTTCAATGGCAGCTTCAACGAAAGGAAAGAACGGGCGAGGGCCTGTATGAAACAAGAGCGGTTCCTCGTCGACCAGCAGATACTGATTAAACGTAAACCCTCCTGGAACTGGGATAGACTCAGGCGGAACTTCAACACTAATCCGATAGATCTGCTCATCGACTTCGCTAATAGTGGTTTTCATAGGCCCTCCTTAATTAATTAGACTAATGATCAATTCAATTATCTGTCAACGGGAATTACCACTGAGATCTCATCAGCGTTTGCCCGGTCTATGGGATTAGGAACGGTCAAGAATCTTCTGGGTCACGCCAGAAAGCTCCATAGTCTGAGAGCACTAAAATTGAAGAGGGCCGACTGAAAGGTGGTCGCCCCAAGCCGGTATAGCGGCTCCGGGTCGAGCGAGGTGTTGCAAGGGCATAAACTTATTAGAGAGTTTTATCCGGCGCCTTCAATCACGATAAATCGTAAAAGAGGCGCCGGCTCGCACAACGTGCGGTTTGGTGGAGGCGAGGGGAGTTGAACCCCTGTCCGAAGACCGTCAGCGCACCGGATCTACATGTGTAGCCGATCGTTTTAGTTTCGCGGCCACCCACGCCCATCGGCTGGCTTAGACTGGCCACTAGCCCAGTATTGTCTCGTCCTCAGCCGCTGAGCACCAGCCTTGGACCAGCCCGCTGTATCGCGTTCCGACCACCCCCGCGGGCCTCAGGTGGAGGAACGTCGCAGTTAATTAAGCTGCGAGTGCCAGTTCTTGATTGGCAGTTACATTTTCCCAGAAGTTTAACGAGTTCCTAGGAGCTCGACATGCACCGATGACTTCAGTATCCCCGTCGAGACCGGTCGCCCCCTTTCTTGAAGGTCGTGAGACGTACAACATAAGAGGAGGGAGTCGCTGAAAGGATTCGGCCAGTCGATCTACCCTCACTCCGCCATAGAAATAGATAGTTATCATACAGCACAGATCAAGGGGATACCAGAACCGGCTGGAATGACACCGGCCTCTACCTAGAGGCCGTGAATTACATGGTCCTCCACCAGAGAAAGGTCTATGGTAAGAAGTAGATGGATACACGCAAACCAGGTTACGAGGTCGAAACCACCAGCTACCATATGGGAACGACCGCCTATCAGATTCGGACGCTGCTCAATCGGCGGCAGTTCTCAGATCCTGACGGCTGCGCGGAACGGGCCGGGATTTCCTCCGCCTCCTGGCCGATTTTCGGTGTCGTGTGGCCCTCGGGTCTGGCGCTGGCTGAAGAAATGAGCCGATTCCCCATCGAGGGCAAGATCGTTCTGGAAGTAGGCTGTGGCATTGGCTTACCCAGTCTCGTCCTGCAGCAGCGCGGCGCCAACATCACCGCGACGGATTACCATCCATTGGCGGAAGAATTTCTCCGGCACAACACCGATCTGAACGGACTCGCGCCAATCCATTTTTTCAGAACGGCATGGCTAGAACCGAATTTCGACCTCGGCCGCTTTGACCTGATTATCGGCAGCGATCTGCTCTATGAGCGGGACCATCCCTCATTGCTCGCGGGATTTCTCGCCGACCATGCCAACCCGGCCTGCCAAATTCTTCTCGTCGATCCAGGACGAAGCCGTTGCGGCCAATTCAGCTCCCACATGGCATCCCAAGGCTATGACCGCACCGAGTGGCGCATCCGCTTGCCGGAGAGAAACATGCCCTTTTTACCAGGCCGGCTGCTCAGCTTCGTCCGCGCCCGCGCATAAGATTGCCTCTTCCTCATGCGCTCTTAAAGCGCGTCACTTTTGCAAACATGATGGCAATAAAAGGGAGCGTAAGCCCTAACAGCAATTGGACGATCAGCAGCGGGCCGAGCTGGCTGTAGTCGGCGGGTGTTTGGATCGCGCCGGTCGCCGCATCCTTCACCTCCCGTGTGACGACGAAGACCTCGTTCAGATACTTGGTGCCGAGCTGGCTGAAGGAGAGGGCGAGATTGGTGAACGACGCCATCACGGCGAAGAAAGTAGCTTTCAAATTCGCCGGTGCCGAGTTCGCGATCCAGGCGAGCATGGGGACCATGGAGATCTGGCCCAACGGGGATTCCAGCGCCGTATCAATCAGCGCGATAAACCGCGCATCGACGAACCCGCCGGTCATCCTGGCCGTCCATTCATGCAAGCCATAGAACATGCTCACGATCGGCAGCGCCAGAAGGGTGCCGATGATCGTGAGAAACCCGACGACATAGGCGATGGACCGCTCGGCCATGAAACGCCGGAACACGAACATGCCCGCCAACGTCAGCGTGCTCCCGATCAACGAGAGGATCGAGAGAAACTGTTGATCGAAGTGGAGCTGATCGATCATCCACCAGGTCGCGCCGGGACCGGAACCGGGAATCGCCCGGAAGAGAAAGACCACCACCGCCGTGCCCACCAGGGTAAATCGTTTATCCGGCTCGAGTTCCCGCACCAGTCTGGCCATGAGAAAGAGGACGATGGCCATCGAACCGGTAAAGACAATCTCCTCACTATACGGAAAACCGCCGAACCCGACCGTCAGCGTGAAAAGAACGAATGCGAGACTCCCGCCGAGGATCCACCAATTCGGCTTCGTCGCCTCACCCGACTCTTCCCGCGACTGAACCATCTGCCAGGCTCGCTCACGCGAAAACCCCTGCCGAAGCAACTGTTGCCGGTGCTGCCTCCTAAGCCACCAGGCTACCCCCAGGCCGAGAACCGACACGAAGGGAATAACCAGCGCCATGAGATACACCTGCTTGTAGAGACGCACAATCTCAGATTGCGGCAATCCTTCAACGCCCGTGAACACATATACATTGATCATCGCCACAATGATGCCGCCACCCACAATCGCCACCCGACCCAGTGTCTGCATCGTCGTATGCATGAGTTTGCGCGTCGCTTCGTCGAAGGGCTGGCCCCGTTCATCGACGCGCGGCACCGCCTCGACGGTCATTGCATCCGCCACCGCGTCCTGAAGAACGTATCCGATGGGTGCCAGCAGCGCGCTCATCACGAACCACACCTCCGCCGACAGAATGGCCGTCATCGCCTCGCGGTTTCCGATCAGCGCTGCCATGATGCCGAGACTGGCGGCCAGGAAGCCCGCGCCCAATCCCACCAGCCACCCCTTCCACCTCCACAGGAGATCAACCGCATGCCCGATTGGCATCTTCAGCGCCCAGGGAATGCCGGCCCAGAACCCAAGCGCGGCAAGAAAGGAGGCCGAAAGACCCAGATACTCTTTGACGAAAAAGGTGCCGACAATGCCGGTCAGTCCGGAAATGCCGTAGGCCATATAAACCATGAGCGGCGGCAGGTAGGAGAGCCGCATGTCCCGCCCAAGCGAGAGAATATTCCGATCGATCCACTGGGCAACCTGTATCATCATGACGATCTGACTGTCGTGATCTGCCGCCGCTCAACCAGCGCCTGCAACTGCCGCCGCATCTCCTCGCTGGTGAGCTTGATCCGGTCCCCGTGCCCGGCCAGTACCCATTCAAAGGAATAGGTCTGTAGCTTCTGGATCGAGTCCACCAGCACGCGCTTCCGCCACACCAGCCGTTGTGGAGCGCCCAGCCGCTGTTCCGCCGCATCCCACCAGAGATGATCGCCGGTAAAGAGAAACCGGTTGTGATACAACAAGGCCATGCTGCCAGCGGTATGCCCTGGGACTGGGATCGCCAGAAAGCCAGGGGCGAGTTCGACGGGGTCTAACCCTTCGACCACCCGCTCGGCATCCGGCATGGCCTCCACATCGCCGCAGTGAATGATCCGCGTCGCCCCGAAATGCGCCGCGTATTGATCGGCATCGGCCACATCGTCTTTGTGCGTGAGAAATATCGACGCGATGCCGCCCCTTTGCTCGAAGGCCTCGACCAGATGTTTGATGTAGCGCGGCGAATCGATGAGCCAGTTCCCCGCCGGATGCTCGATGAAGAAGCTGTTCGCCCCGAAGGACGCCTCGGCATTGAAGCCGCAAAAGAACACCCTGTCTTCGACCAGGAGGGGAAAGCTCGCCATGGCGTTTTGCAACGCGCCTTTGTCGCCCTGTTCGGTGCCGATCGAACCGACCGGGCAGGCCAGCAACGCCTGATAGGCTTGATGGATCTGGCGCTCTCCTTCAGGCTGACGGCGTACGGCCGAGAACTCGCCGAATTCCTCGAAGCTGGAGGGAGCCAGCTGGCGGCAGGTATCGCAATTGATGCAGGTCGCATCCACGTAGAAGTTGCCCGCCGCGTTGGATACGAGCCGGTTCTTCGGATTGGCCATCGTCTACTTGATTCCCACCACCATCGAGTCGGGCCCGGCAAGCGGTTCGACGTAGCTCTTGCGGAATCCCGCCTCTTTCATCCAGCCCCGGCAATCTTTCCCCGTGTAATCGAATCCTCCCGGCGTTTCGATGAGCATGTTCAAACTCATGAGCAGCCCCAGCGCGTTCGTCTTCCGGTCATCGTCGATCAACGTCTCATGCACGATCAAAGCTCCGCCTTTTGGCAAGGCCTCATAGGCTTTCTTGAGCAACATCCGTTTTTCTGCCAAATCCCAGTCATGGAGAATATGGCCCATGATGATCACATCGGTCTGTGGCAGGGGAGCGGTAAAAAAATCAGCCGGGTGAAATTGCAGACGCCGCTCCAGCCCCTGTTCCCGCACATAGGATTCAAAGATCGGCTGCACCACCGGCAGATCCATCCCCCTGCCGCTCAGATGCGGATGCGCCAGGGCCACTTGCACCGGTACGCCGCCTTGAGCGCAGCCCACATCCACAAACGTGTTGTACTGTTTCCAGGGGAATCGTTTTGCAATCGCCCGGGCCGCGCCGAAACTCAGACCCGTCATCGCCTTGAGAAATCCCTCCAGCCTGACGGGATCCGCATAGAGCGCGGCAAAAAAGTTGCCGCCTTCTTTCACTTCGTTCTGTGGCACCCCGGTGCGCAGCCCTTCCGTCAGCGCCCCCCAAAACTTGTACAGCCGTTCATTGCACATCTCCAACATGCCGCCGGCATAGGACGGTTTGTTGCGATCGAGGAACAAATTGGTCTCCGGCGTATTGGCGTACCTGCGGCCTTTTCGCTGCAACATGCCGAGCGCCACCAGCGTATCGAGGAAATCCCGGACACTGCGCGGATGGAGCGACAAGCGGGCTTGAATCGCCTCGGCATCGAGTGCGCCTTTCGCCAGTTCCGTAAAGAGGCCCAATTCAATGGCGCTCAGCAATGTTTTCGAGCCCCAGAATCCCAGCCCCAATTGCATAATCGCATCGGGCTTCAGAACCGGCGGCTTCTTGGCCTTCGGCCTGCTCTTGTTCCCACGCTGTGTGGTGGCCATCGCTCTCTCCCTCCTTCTTCCTCAAAAAGGATGTGCGGTACTTCCACGCTCCGCGCACGGTTCTACCCGTGGGTCATGATCGCATCGGCTTCGATTTCCACCAGCATGTCCGGATCGATCAGCCGCTTCACTTCCACCATCGTCGTGGCTGGCCGGATGTTGCCGAACACTTCGCCATGCGCCCGGCCGACTTCCTGCCATTGATCGATGTTCGCCATGTAGATTCTCGTCCGCACGACATCGGCCAGCGTCGCGCCGGCCTGCTGCAGCGCGGCGTCGATCGTCTTGAAGGTCTGAATCGTCTGCGCGTAGGGATCGCCCTTACCCACCAGGCCGGAGGGCGTCATCGCCGTCGAGCCGGATACCTGCACATGAAAGCCCACACGCACCGCCCGCGAATACCCGATCTTGGCTTCCCAAGGACCGCCCGTCGAAATGTTCTGCCGTGCCATCGTCGCTCCTCTAAAATAATTGCGTTAGGTGAGAGGGATCCGGTTCTTGTTCTGCATGAGCCAGGCCTCGAAATTCAAGAGCGCAGGATTCAGGCTGCGGGCCACTCCCGGGTCACGCGGCCCACAGAACACCTCGTTGAACTCGCACTTGAACTGAAACATGTTGCCCAGATCGTCGGCGCCGGGAAATCCAAATCCCCGGTACACATCAGGCGTCACGGCGTTATAGCGCACCGGCTGACCCAAGATGTTCGTCATGACCGCAGCCATTTCTGTCCCGGTGAGGTGCTCGCCGGCAATCCCGACTCTTTTGCCGGTGTACTCGCGGCTCTTTTTGAAGATGCCGAGCGCGCACTTGCCGATATCCTCCGCAGCAATACAAGGCAGTTTCTTGTCAGCCATCGGGAGCGTCAGGGCCAAGACACCGTCCGGCCCCTTCTTCGGCTCCATCCCGAAAAAAATCATATTGTCCCAATAGAACGAGGTCAGCAGGAAGGTCGTCGGCAAACCCAGCTTTTCAAACTCCTGGTCGGCTTCGCCCTTCGCATCGAAGTGCGGCACCTTGTACTTCCCCATCAGCGTGGGCATTCGCTTGTCCGTCAACGGCACCCACTTGCGCGTGTCCTCCAGCGTCGACCAGATGACATGCTGGACTCCCGCCTGTTTCGCTGCTTCGGCCTGGGCCTTTGCCTGAGCATATTCTTT
The DNA here is from genome assembly GCA_002435325.1 of Nitrospira sp. UBA6493. Classification (GTDB taxonomy): domain Bacteria; phylum Nitrospirota; class Nitrospiria; order Nitrospirales; family Nitrospiraceae; genus Nitrospira_D. Next base: position 19,468 of record DJMJ01000002.1, read on the forward strand.
TTCCGGCGAGAAATGTTCCCAGAAATTCGTCAGGCAGAACGCGCCGTAGACCCCGGCAAACGCCCGCTTCAGACTCTCGCCATCATCCAAATTGGCCGCCACCAAATCGATACCGAGCCCGGCCAAGACCCTGGCCTTCTCCGAATTCACATCCCGGGTCAGAGCCCGAACCACAAATCCGCATCCGGGCTCATTCATGATCGCGCGAACAAGCCCTCCTCCCTGCGCCCCCGTCGCCCCGATCACCGCGATAATCTTCTTATCCGCCATCACCGACCTCCTACATCACAATTCCGCCGCCCGCCTGTATCGTCTGCCCCGTCAGCCATCGCGCCTGCTCGGTCACGAGAAACGCCACCACCTCGGCAATGTCGCCCGGAAGCCCGATCCGTTTAAAAGGAGACTGTGTGATTCCCATTTCACGATACTGTTCCGTCAACACCCCCGTGTCGGTAAACCCCGGCGACACCGTGTTCACGGTAATCCCTCGCGGGGCCAGTTCCTGCGCAATCTCCTGAGTAAATTGTTCGAGGGCGCCCCGGCTTCCAAGATAGGCCGAGGCTCCATAGTAATGGAGCTGTGTGCCGGCCGTGGAGATATTCACGATGCGTCCCTGGTCCTTGAGCACCCTCGCCGCCTCCTGCATGGCGAAGTACGGCCCCTTGGCATGCAGATTCATGAGCGCGTCGAAATCCGCTTCCGTCGTATCCAAGAACGGCTTGGGCAGGAACTTCCCGGCGTTGTTCACCAATATATCCAGCCGGCCGAATTGAGCCGCCGTGTCCGTGATCAATCGACGCGCAGCCGCCACTTGACTCATGTCGGCCTGTACGGCCACGGCTTTCCCGCCCTTCGCTTGAATTCCGGCCACTACTTGCCTGGCCTTGTCCTCGCTGTGATGGTAGTTCACCACCACCAGTGCGCCGTCCTCAGCCAGACGCTCGGCGATGGCCCGGCCGATCCCGCTGGACGCCCCGGTCACAATCGCCACCTTTCCACTCAATATCGTCATCCCTTTAACCTTTCACGAACGGCGTGATGGAAGAGGAATACCCCACTGTCCTGCAAAGATGATCTCAGCCAGCGGCTTCCGTTCTCGTGGCTTCATTTCGCGCTCTTGCAAATAATCTGGTAGCACGGTCAGATCGCCGGGATAGCCCACTGCGATCATCGCCACCGGCTCATAACCTGACGGAATAGTGAGCCCTGCCCGGGCTTGCTCGATATCGAATCCTGCCATGGGGTGTCCGACCAGTCCGAACGCGGACGCTTGGAGGAGAAGGTTCTCAACAGCCATCCCGGTATCGTGAAAGGCATGTCGATTCGGCCGGCCATCGTCCTGAAAATTCATGTGCGCCACAGAGAGAATGAGAACAGGAGCCCGGCGAGCCCACTTGCGATTGCCCTCCAATAGGCAAGCCAGAATCCGGTCATACGCCGCCTGATCGTCTTTGGTGGCGACGACAAACCGCCAGGGTTGCTCATTGCTGGAAGAGGGCGCCCAGCGCGCCGCCTCGAACAGGCGGCGAAGCGACTCCGGCTCGACCGGCCGCTCATCAAATGCGCGAGGACTCCATCGCCGCGCGAGCAACTCATGAATAGGGGCGTCCGTTTCAGCGGGCTTCTCCATAAGAACTTATTCCTTGATGTCTTTCGTGCGCTCCATGTCGGGCGACCAGCCTCCGCCGAGCGCCTTATACAGCTGGATGACCGAAACCAACTGAAGCCGGCGCGACCCCGTCACGGCTAATTCGGCTTCGAATAAATTGCGGCGCGCCACAAGCACATCCAGATAATTGGCGAGCCCGCCCTTGTACCGTAATTCGGCCAGGCGGAGCGCCGATTGCAGCGCGTTGACCTGGGCCTGTTGCGCCTCGTTCTGAGCGCTGGCCGTCCGCACCGCGACCAGGGCATCTTCCACCTCACGGAAGGCGGTCAGAACCGTTTTCTCATACTGCGCCAGCGCTTGCTTGGCTTGGGCTTCGATGGCTTCTTGTTGATAGCCGAGAACCGGGCCGCTCAAGAGCGGCCCGGCGAATCCGGCTCCGCCCACACCGAACGAGGCGGGATCCGTGAATAGTTTCGACAGTTGGGGACTCGCCGCCCCGAGCAGTCCGGTGAGCGAGATCTTCGGAAACCGTTCCGCTTTGGCCGCACCGATGCGGGCCGTCGCTGCGGCCAGTTGCTGTTCCGCATCCAGCAAATCCGGCCGCCGCTGGAGCAGATCCGACGGGAGCCCGGCCGGCACTTCAGGGGGCACCACTTGTTCACTCAACGGCCGGCCACGTGGAATGGCAAAGGGCTTCCGGCCGAGCAGGATACTCAGCTGATTTTCCGCCTGCACCATCTGCCGTTCAAGCTCCGCAGCCCGCGCGGCGGCATGAGCCCGCTCGGCTTCAAACTGATCCGTATCCAACCTTGACGTCAGACCCTGCTTCAGCCGGGCCTGGGCGATGCGGACGGACTCCTCCCAGGATTGCAACGTGCGCTTCGCGATGTCGAGCTGGGCATCGAACTGCAGCAGATTGAAGTAACTCTCCGCAACTCCGCTCACCAGCTGTAGAACCACCGCGCGCCGGTTCTCTTCTTTTGCCAGCAGATCCGCACGCGCCGCTTCATTGGATCGCCGGATGCGCCCCCAGATATCCAGCTCCCAGGAAATATTGCCCTGTAAGTAATAGTTGAAGGGATTGGCAAATCCGGGAAACAGGAAGATGCTTTTCCGCCCAAAGGACGGCGCATTCCCTGAGGCCGTCATCCCAGGAAGAAAATCGGATTTGGCAAGCAGGGCACGGGCCTGAAATTCATCCACCACCGCTGCGGCCCGCTGAAGGTCTTTATTCTCGGCCAGTGCAATGTTGATGAACCCCTGCAACTGGTCATCCCGGAGCAACTCCCACCAAGGCAAGTTTGCCAGCGATGGCGCATCGGCGGGAGCCTCTGCCATTCTGAACCGTTCGCCGGTCTCCACGGAGGGCCGTTCGTAATCGGGTCCCACGGCACAGGAGGCCAGAAGGAACGACAGCCCGAGAAGGACGCACTTCCGCATATCAACGCTCCTCATCCGGTTCCGGCGAGGCCAACGACCCTGCCGGAGTGGCTGTCTTCCCGCGACGCGTGACCATCTTCCGGATCAGCACATAAAACAGCGGCACGAAGAAGATCGCCAGGAACGTGGCGGCCAGCATGCCTCCCAGCACGCCGGTCCCGATCGACTGGCGGCTCGCAGCGCCGGCCCCCCGGGCCATGACCAAAGGAAACATGCCGAAGATGAACGCCATCGAGGTCATGATGATCGGACGAAACCGCAACCGCCCCGCTTCGATCGCCGCTTCAATCAACGGCCGACCCGCTTCATAGCGCGTATTCGCAAACTCGACGATCAAGATCGCGTTCTTGGCCGACAAGCCAATCAACGTCACCAATCCGATCTGGAAGTAAATGTCATTCTCGAAGCCTCGCGCCCAGACGGCGGACAATGCGCCGAAGATGGCGAACGGCACCGCCAGAATCACGGCGAAGGGTACGACCCAGCTCTCAAACTGCGCCGCAAGGACCAGGAACACCATCAACAGACCGACGGCAAAGACCTGCCCCGATTGTCCGCCGACCCGCCGCTCCTGAAAGGAAATATTGCTGTAGTCGATCGCGTAACCCTGAGGAACCAGCACCTCTTTTCCCACCCGATCCAACGCTTCGAGCGCCTGCCCGGAACTGTAACCCGGTGCTGCGGCCCCCAGGACCAGAGCGGTATTATAGCCGTTGAAGTGGTTCACCGGATCCGGCCCGCGTTGATATTCCGTCGTGATGACCGTGTCCAGGGGAATCATGTTCGTACCCTGGGCGCTCTGCGCCCGGACATAGATTTTGCCAATGTCCTGGGGCGTCGCGCGATATTCCGCCTCCGCCTCCGTCTGGACATGATAAATGCGCCCGAATTTGACAAAGTCATTGATGTACAGCGAGCCGAAATAGGCCTGCAGTGTATCGAACACATCGGAAATCGGCACCCCCAGAGCCTTGGCCCGCTCCCGGTTTACATGGGCATAGAGGCGCGGTGCCGACACACGAAAATTCGTTCCGACCCGGCCGATGGCCGGTTCCTTCTGGGCCCGCTCTACAAATTGCTGCGTGATTGCCGCAAACTGTTTAAAATCGCCGCTACTCGGATCCTGCACCTGCACGGAAAACCCGCCGACGGATCCCACACCTCGAATGGCGGGCGCGTTAAAGGCCAGGAGCAGCGCTTCGGGAATCTTGGCGAACTCTCCATATGCCGCGCCGATCAGCGCCTTCACATGGTTCTGAGGTTCTGTGCGTTCGTCCCAGAGCTTCAGCGGCACGAACATCGTCGCCGCATTCGGCCCTCGGGTGCCAAATACGAAATTCTGCCCGGACAAGGCGTCGGTCGAATGCACGGCGGGATGACCTTGAAAGAACCGTTCGATCCGTCCCAGGACCGCGTCGGTCCGTTGCTTCGACGCGCCATCCGGCAGCTGGACCACCGTGATGAAATACCCTTGGTCTTCTTCCGGCAGAAAGCTCTTCGGAAGCGATTGAAACAAGCCGATGGAGACCACCACGACCAGGGCGAAGAGAACCATGAACCGGTTCGGCCTCGTCATCAGTGCTCCCACCCCGTGCATATAGCCCTGTTGCGTGCGACCGAACAGGCGGTCAAACAGCACCCAAAATCCGGCTCGCTCTCCATGATGCGGCGTCAAGACCATGGCGCAGAGCGCCGGGCTGAGCGTGAGCGCGACAAACCCCGAGACCGTCACCGAGATGGCGATGGTCGCCGCGAACTGTTTGTACAGCGCGCCAGTGATGCCTCCGACGAACCCGACCGGCACAAACACTGAAACCAGGACCAGCACAATGGCGATAATCGGGGATGTGACTTCGCTCATCGCCCGCTTGGCCGCCTCTTTGGCCAATATCCGGTCTTCGCGCATGTGCCGTTCGACGTTTTCGACCACCACAATCGCGTCATCCACGACGATGCCGATCGCGAGCACCATGCCGAACAGCGTAATGGTGTTGATCGAGAAGCCCAGTGCATACAGCCCGATGAACGTGCCAATCAGCGAGACCGGCACCGCCACCGTGGGAATAATCGTGGCGCGCCAGCTTTGGAGAAACAGATACACGACCAGAATCACCAGCACCATCGCTTCCGCCAAGGTCTTCACGACTTCCTTGATGGAGACTTCGATGAATCGCGTCGTGTCGTAGGGAATATCGTAGGACACCCCGGCCGGAAAGTTCTTCGCCAGCTCGTCCATCTGGGCGCGCGTCCGGCGCATCGTGTCCAGGGCGTTGGCGCCGGGCGAGAGGAAGGTGAGAATGAACGTCGTCGGTTTGCTATTCCAGCGGCCTTCCAGCGCATAGGATTGCGCGCCCAGCTCGATCCGGGCCACATCTTTGAGCCGTACAGCCGAGCCGTCCGGCAGCGCGCGTACGATCAGCTCCTCGAATTCTTTGACGTCGGTCAGGCGTCCTTTGGTGATGATCGGGATCGTCAGCTCCGTGCCCTTCGGTGCCGGTTCACGCCCGATGGTCCCGGAAGGGTAATCGCGGTTCTGCTCCCGAATCACGCTGGCGACATCGCTCGGGGTAAGGCCGAGCCGAGCCATGAGCGTCGGATTCAGGATGATCCGCATGCTGTAGTTCTGCTGTCCAAAGACGAGGGCGTCGCCCACGCCTTTGACACGTTTCAGATCGTCGGCAATACGGAGAATGGCGTAGTTGGAGAGAAAAACCGCATCATGGCGCGGATCGGTGGACTTCAAGGCGATGACCCCGACCAGATCGGGAGACATCTTCTTGACGGAGATGCCCTGGCGGACAACCTCGGGAGGCAATTGAGGCTCCGCCAGTTTTTCGCGATTCTGCGTCTGCACCTGCGCAATGTCGGGGTCGGTGCCGATTTCGAACGTCAGTTTGATCGTGACATGCCCGTCATTGCTGCTGCTGGATTCGAAGTAGAGCAGATTGTCGATGCCCGGCAACGTCACCTCGATCGGCCTTGCCACCGATTCGGCCGCCACGTCGGCGCTTGCGCCTGGATAGTCGGCATCGATCTGCACGACCGGCGGGGTGATTTCAGGAAATTGTGCGACGGGCAGGAATTGCAATGCGAGCAAACCCATCACCACGATGATGATGGAAACCACCGAAGCCAGAATCGGCCGGTCGATGAAGACGTGCCCGTTCACGCGTTATCCTTGTTTGGGAGCAGGGGAGAGAGGAGGCGCTGCCGGAGCCGGTTCCTCGCCGACCGGAACCGCCTTTACCGGCGCGCCGGGACCGATTTTCATCAGGCCGTTCACCACAACCCGGTCTCCGGCCTTCAGCCCCTCGTCAATGATCCACTGGTCCCCTTTCCAGTCAGCCGCGACAATGTCGCGGATCTGCACCGTGTCGTCGGGACCGACCACATAGACAAAGGGTCCCTTCGGGCCCTGCAACACCGCGCGTTGCGGGATGAGGATCGCATCCGTCTTCGTGTCTCCGGTGAACCGGACTTTCACAAATTGACCAGGCAACAACAGCCGCTGCGGATTCGCGACAGTGAGCCGGACTTGGCGGGCTCCGGTTTCCGAGCTCAACCCCGGTTCGAGGAGATCCAGCACCGCTTCCTGCGGAAAGAGCGTGCCGTCCATCAGCGTGAGGCGTCCACGCATCTGGTAGACACCGGGGTGGTGAATTTTCTTGGACTCGATATCCCGCCGCCGCTTCAAGATAAAACTCTCAGGGACGCTCACAACCACAAACATCGGATCAACCTGGTGTATCGTTGTCAGCAAATCGCTTTGAGTGGAAACAAGCCGCCCTTCATAGTAACGGCTGCGTTCGATCAACCCGTCGATCGGAGCCGTAATCAGCGTGTTGTCCAGATCAAACTGCGCCTTCATCAAATCCGCCTTCGCGGCTTGGAGCAGCGCGCGCGCCGCCATATCTTCAGCGACCGCATCGTCCACATCCTTCTGACTGACGGCCTGTTCGGCCAAGAGGGGCTTCACCCTGGCCAGGTCCTGTTTGGCCTGCACCAACTTCGCTTCGGCCTGGGCAATCTTGGCCTTGGCGCTGGCTTGCGCGGCCTGAAACGGCACCGGATCGATTTGATACAACCGGTCCCCTTTTTTCACATCGCGCCCTTCGCGATAGAGCACAGCCTTCAACAAACCCGTGACCTGGGAGCGGATCTCGACGGGACGGGAGGCTTCGGCCTGGCCGATAAATTCCGGCTCATCGGGAATCGTGTGCGTCGTGACGGTCACCACCTCGACTTGCGCCACAGGCGGCGCCGGCGCGGAACCGGCATCCGGCTTACAACCGGCGGTGCCCAGAGCCGCAGTAGCGACCAACATCAGGGTAAGAACCCCGTTAATGAGACGCCGAGTCATGGTACGTATCCCATAAGAAGACATACGGAGATCAGTCTACCTCTTCCCTTCCCTCTTTCTCTACCCCGCTTGCCCCGAATGGCGGCATTGCAATCCATGCTTCCAATAGCCATGATGGACGTAAAAGATTGCGGATCCCCGTTGACTCGCCTATTCTGAGACGTCAGAGTGTGCCAATATCGTCAACGATCACCCAGCGAGCCTGAATCGACCTTTGCCCACCGCCGATGAAATACCTCTTCGAGTATGTGTTACTCCGCGTCGTTGACCTTGGACTCCAGGCCCTCCCGCTGACCTGGGCTATCGCGTTCGGCGAGTGGATCTTTCTCCGCCTGCCGGCGTTGATTCCCAAACGTCAGGCGCTGATCCTGGATAATCTCGGGCGAACTTTTCCCGACACCTCACCAGAAGACCGTGCGCGAATCGCGCAGGCCGTTTGGCGCAATCTCGGCCGCACGGCTGTCGAGTTCGTCCGCATCACCGACTTTGCCCGTCACCCCCTTGAAGACCTCGTGGTGGTAGATGGACGGGAACATATGGACCAGGCCGTCAAGGAAGGGAAGGGCGTCATCATCCTCACCGCCCACTTTACGAATTGGGAATTGACCGGCTCCTTCATCCAACGCCTGTTCGGCTCCATGACGGCGATTGCCCGTCCCGTGCACAATCCCTATGTCGAACGCTGGGTCCAGCGGAAACGTCTCTCCGGCGGCATGAAGATCATTCCCGCACAGGACGCGGTCAAGGCCTCGTTCAAATGCTTGAAGGCCCGCGGCAACGTCGGCATCCTGATCGACCAGAGTCTGTCATCCGGCATCCTCGTCGACTTCTTCGGCCGGCCCGCCGGGACGACCACACTACCGGCCCTGCTGCACCTACGCACCGGCGCCCCCGTCGTCATGACTTATACCTTACGAGAAGGCAACCGGTTTCGACATGTGTTCCAACCGGTCATCTTTCCCCCGGTTGCCGAGGATGCCGACCGCATTGTGATCTATACGAAGGCCATCAACACCCTCTTCGAGGATCTCATCCGCCGCTATCCGGAAAACTGGTTCTGGATTCACAATCGCTGGAAACGCGCCGAGTCCCTGCCGGAAACTGCGGCTGATCCGGCTCATAGCGCCTTGTGAGCCCCGTCGCAAAACGGCGGGTTCTTCGTCTGCTTGCACTGGCACAGCGCCACCTGCTTCTTCTCGGTTGTCGTAAATTCCAAGGGGGTGAATTCAGTCCCTTTGTGCGCTCCGTCACAAAACGGTTGGTTCTTGGAACGGCCGCACCGGCACCAATAATAGGTGCCCGGTTCCAACGACAAGACCGCCGGTTGCTTGGCTGCAATCACTGGTTGTTCCATGAGCTATCCTCCATTGTGAGATTATAAATATAAGGGCTTGATCGGCGACACCACGGCCGCGGGATCGCTCTTCCAGACCGACTCATCCGCATCGACATACAATTCGACTTCGTTCCCGTCCGGATCGCGGAGATAGAGGCTCTGGCTCACCGTATGGTCGCTCATCCCGTCGATTGTCACGCCGGCTTCTTCCACTTCCTGCTTTGCGGCGCGCAAATCTTCCAGGCTGTCACCGACCTTGATTCCAATATGATAGAGCCCGCGCCTGCGGCCTTGCGTCGGCCCCGGCGCATCACCAACCTGGATCAATAGCAGTTCATGATGTGTGCGGCCGGAGGTGAGGGCCGCGGCCGCTCCATTGAAAATCCTCCCGACTTCTTTGAATCCCAACAGATCCCGATAGAACGACAACGACCGTTGCAGATCTTTCACATAGAACACGACATGGCCGAGATAGTGCGCTTTCATCGGTTCACCTCCTGAACGTGATGCCGGCCTTCTGCACTTCCTGATAGGGGAGGAGCCAGACCAGCGATTCGTCACTCAGATCGCTGACCTGAATCCGATTCCCCCAGGGATCGCGAAAGTCGCAACGGAAACCCGGGTGTAGCTTCAGCTTGTACTTCTTCGTCAGCTTCTGTCTCACTTCCTTGATCTGTTTGGCATCGCGGACCATCAGACCAAAGTGCTTCACACGATCCGGTTGCAGTTGCTCGACCTCAAAGATCGCCATGAACTTATGTTCGCCCAACTTGCACCAGGCGGTTCCCTCGCCCCCGCGAAGCATCTTCAGGCCGAAGACATCCGAATAGAACTTCACCGCCTTCTTCGCATCGGTCACTTCGATGACCACATGATTGCAGCCATAGACCTGAACGGCCATCACACACCTGCCTTTCGTTCGGCACGGTCCGCCGTCACCCGCTTGAGCGCCGAGACAAAGATGTGCACCGGCTGCGCGCCAGAAATTGCGTACGTCCCGTCAATCACGAAATAGGGCACACCACGAATGCCGAGCTTGTGACCGGCCGCTTCTTCAGCCTTGACCTCGGCTGTTCCCTCATCACTCCGGAGAATGCATTCCACAAGACCCGTGCTCAATCCTGCTCGGCCAACGAGATGAACGAGGGCTGAAAAGGAGCCGATATCCGCTCCCTCCTCGAAGTAGCCCTGGAACAGTGAGTCGACCACCGCGTCCTGGCAACCTTCCCGTTCGCCAATCCAGATCAACCTGTGCGCGGCAAACGTATTCGGCGTCCGCGCGATTTTCTCAAAATTAAATGAAATCTGTTCCTGCTCGCCGGCCGCCAGCACATGTTCCTCCAGTTGCCGGAACGCCTCTAGACTACCGAACTTCGCCTCAAGATAGGTCGTGCGATCCATGCCGTCCTTCGGCATGGTGGGATTCAGTTGAAACGGCCGCCAGGTCACCTGCGCGTCTCCGCCGAACTCCGTGAGCGCTCGCTCAAGCCGCCGTTTCCCGACGTAGCACCAAGGACAGACCACGTCGGAATATACCTCGATATGGAGTGCGCGCTCCGTCATGACAAGTGTCCCATCTTGCCGGCCTGATAATCCTGTACCGCCTGCGCCAATTCCTGTTTCGTGTTCATGACGAAGGGCCCATAGCGGGCAATTGGTTCCTCTATCGGTTCACCGGCCATCACCAAGACTACCGCATCCTCTTTACCGTTCAGTACGATGGTTCCTCTCTCTGAATGTGAATGAATGACTGCCAGTTCTGCCTCTCCTGCTGCCGTACCGTTCACCCTGATACGACCGCTGAGCACGAACAGGGCACGGTTGTATCCAGCCGGTAGATCAAGTGTTACCGTATGCCCGGCCTTGAGTCGAAGATCATAGAGCTCGATTGGTGTGATGGTGTTGGCCGGCCCCTGCTTCCCCTCTACAGTGCCGGCTATGACGCGCAGATGGCCCGCGCCGTCTGCCAGATCCACAACTGGAATCTGCTCATCGCCGATCGTTTGATACCTCGGCGCCGACATCTTGGAGGCCTTCGGAATATTTACCCATAGCTGAATGGCCTGGAGTGTGCCGCCACGTGCCGCCCATTCCTTCTCATGTAATTCCTCATGGACCACACCGGATGCCGCCGTCATCCATTGGACATCGCCGGGCCCGATTACACCTGCATGGCCAGCCGAGTCGCGATGGGCCACGAGACCCTGATACACAATCGTCACCGTTTCAAATCCTCGGTGCGGATGTTCTCCCACTCCGCGCGGAATCTCCGTCGCCGGGTAAAACGTTGGACCGGCATAATCGAGCATGAGAAACGGACTCACCTCACGATCCAAATCATTGCTGGGGAAGAGGTTTCGAACATGAAACCCATCTCCCACGACGTGCTGCGAGCCGGGTTTGTACACCTGAACTTGTCCTCGATGGAGTTCCACCTCACTCATCATCCACCTCTCACATGTTTTTGGGGAATTTCGTGCACCGCATATGACGCCTCATTGTATTCGCCCCGAGCACCATGACGATAGAATGGTCCACGGAAAGCTATATCCACAGACTGAAATTCTCTCAACACCGCCAGCAACACCCTCACAGTATAATAGTACTAACTAGTACAATGCCAAGGGACCGGCCCGCGATTCGGACAATTCAGGGCTGTGGTAGTCTTGTGAAGAGGAACACTTGACGATGCCAGACACTCGCTCCCATTTCGGTCATTCGCCTAGGGTGTTCAGCCCCCTTCAGGGAAGCGGCCCGATTCGGAAGGTCTGTGTCGCCTTCTGTGTCATCGGTCTGCTGGCCGTGGGATTTCCCGTGAGAAGTCCAGCCCAGAGCGCGCGCTCCGGTACACCACTCTTCGGCCCCTTGGATATACCGCTCGTCTCATTCGACCGCATTCCCGTCGAAAAGATCCTGGCCAATCCCGGCGAATACCATCTTCGACAAATCAGGATGGGCGGTATAATCCGATCCGTTCAGACCGAAGTCCTCACACAAGGCTGTGGGAGAGTCCACGAGCTGACAACCCTGACGCTGGAAGATGAAACTGGAACGATCGACGTATTCGACCAGGGAGCCTGCGGAGGGAATACCAGCCGGCTACGCGCCTCGACCTTGGCCGCTGGAGATCGTGTCGATCTATTTGTGCGGGTGGTGGCGAACCGGGATACGGAAAGTGCTCGCGGGATGGTCGAGATCTTGGTGATATGGAGTGGGCTGGTCCGCAAATAGCCCAAAGCTTGGGCTACTCGTCCCGTTTCCGGCCTTTAATCGCCCGCTCCATCTCTCGTCCGGCTTCACGGGTTTTCAGAGATTCCCGCCGATCGTAGAGTTTCTTGCCCTTGGCCAAACCGAGTTCGACCTTCACCTGGCCGCGCTTGGAAAAATACAGTCGGAGTGGAATAAGCGTGAGCCCTTTCTGCTGGGTCTTGCCGAGCAGCTTGTTGATCTCTTTCTTGTGCAACAACAGCTTCCGCACCCGCAGCGGGTCATGGTTCATGATGTTGCCATGGCTGTAGGGGCTGATGTGGCAGTGATGTAGAAAAACTTCTCCCTCATGCACGCTCGCATAGCTGTCTTGCAGATTCACCCGCCCCTCGCGGAGCGACTTGACCTCCGTTCCCTTGAGGACAATTCCGGCTTCAAACTTCTCCTCAATGAAATACTCGTGATACGCCTTCCGATTGGTGGCAACGACTTTATATTGATCGTCCATCTCTTTCGTCATATCAGTCCTGCCACGCCGCCTTGACCCGTTTCTTCGCTACGGCCTAAGATGCCGCATGCCTCGATACAGTCCGTTCGATTCGTTCGGTGCCATCCTATCAGGCCTGGCCAAGCGGCTGGGATTGGAGTCCCATCTTATTGAGATGCGCCTGCAACAACAATGGCGCGACATCGTCGGAGAACCCATTGGGTCGCACACCTGGCCTGCTCAGCTTCGTTCTAAAAAGCTTTATCTGGTCGTGCCGAATTCCGTCTGGCTTCAGCAACTCACGTTCTTGAAACCCACGCTGCTGGCCAAGTTAAACGAGGCGGCCGGAACGGAACTGGTCACCGAGATTGTCTTGCGCCTGGGAGAACTTCCCTCATTACCCGCGGAATCGACCGCCCAGCCTCGCGCGCATGTCCCAACACCACCATCAGAAATCGCTCAAGGCGAAGTTGCTTACCATACCATCGCAATACAGGATCCCGACATACGCCGGCGTTTCACAGAGGTGATATCGACGTATCCTGCTCGGACTCAGCCTCCACCGGAAGGGGATCCGTCACGCGTCCCTTGAACAGCACGCGCGTTGCATCGGACGGGACACCGGCCTTAGGCAGGGGACCGATCCCGCCTTCCTCGTCCTGCTCCTGCAGCCAATAATACCCGCGAACGGATTTCTCGAACTCTGTCACGACCGCCGCGTCCCCGGCCGCATATTTGGCCAGCACCTCGGGGTCCGTCCAGCCGTCGTCATTGAACACATAGATCAGGATTCGCCGATACCGTCCGCCCGGATCGTCCGGTGTCGTAGGCCGCACCTTCATGTTTCCAAAATCATGCGTCTGGTGGCCGACCTTGCGAAACCGGTTCAACAAGGTTTCAATCTGCTGATCGGTCGTCGCGGGAGGCACATGCGTCGCGACCAGGTGGCCCTGTTGCGAGCCGACACTATAGGGAGGAATCGATCGGTCGGGACGGCTAAGGTACATCCCGCCCCAGATCAGCGCAAAAGAGCCCACAAAGACGCTGAGCGCCAATTTAACGACCGTGTCCAACGGCTTCTTAGGCGCAGGACCGGAAGAGGGCGTTGGGACGGATGCCTGTTCGTGCATGGGAAAACGTGCGCCGCCCGGCGCGGTGAATGCGTGACCGGCCGGATCAGGCGTCGGGCGTCTCCTCCGCGGAGGGATCGTCTCGCTCGGCCACGACTTCCGCCAGCCGAGCGACCCCGATCACCCGATCGTCCTCGCCGTCGAGATCGAGCACGCGGACCCCCTGGGTGTTCCGACCGACTTCGCGAATGTCATCCACTTTGCAGCGAAGCAACTTGCCTTTCGCGGCCATCAACATGATCTCGTCGCCCTCACGGACCTGGAGAAATCCGACCGCCAATCCGTTCCGCTCAGTCGTCTTCACGCTGATGATGCCTTTGCCGCCACGGCCCTGGACACGGTAATCATTCACCGGCGTGCGTTTGCCATAGCCGCCTTCAGTCACGGTGAGGATCGCGGTGGTCGAATCGGGTGTAATGGTTTCCATCCCGATCACTTCGTCGCCCTCTTCAAGCGTAATCCCGCGGACGCCGTGGGCGGTCCGGCCCATCGGCCGCGCATCTTCTTCCTTGAAGCGGATCGTGATGCCCTGCTTGGTGCCCAGAAGGATTTCCCGCTGACCGTCCGTTACATGCACCGCGATGAGCTTGTCGCCCTGATCCAGCGACAGCGCGATGATGCCACCCTGACGCGGATTGCTGTAGGCCGAGAGTTCCGTTTTTTTGATTACACCCTGTTTTGTCGCCATCACGACATACCGGTCGTCGCGGTACTCCTTCACCGGCATGGTCGCCGTGACCTTTTCGTCCTTCGAGAGGGCGAGCAAGTTCACCAGGGCCTTCCCCTTCGCGCCCCGGCTGGCTTCGGGAATCTCATGCACCTTTAGCCAGAAGACTTTCCCCGCATCGGTAAAGAACAGGAGCGAGTCGTGCGTCGAGGCGGTAAAGAGCGTTTCGACGAAGTCCTCGTCCTTGATCCCCATCCCGATCTTGCCCTTCCCGCCGCGCCGTTGGGCGCGATAGAGGGAGACTGCATTCCGCTTGATGTACCCGGTATGGGAAATCGTGACGACGACTTCTTCTTCCGCGATCAGATCCTCCAGAGTGAACTCCGCTTCCTCTTTCACGATCTGCGTACGGCGGTTGTCCTTATAGGCCTCGCGCACTTCGACCAGCTCATCCTGGATGATCTTACGGACCAAGGCTTCGCTGGCAAGCACGGACTTGAGATACTCGATCTGCTTCAGGACTTCCTGATATTCCTCCACCAGCTTCTGGCGCTCGAGCTGGGTGAGCCGCTGCAGACGCATTTCCAGAATCGCGCTCGCCTGGATTTCGCTCAGGGCGAACTGGCTCATGAGCCCCGCCCGCGCTTCGTCGGGGGATTGCGCGCGGCGGATGAGGGCGATGACGGCGTCCAGATTATCGAGCGCGATCTTGAGTCCTTCGAGGATATGGGCCCGCTCCTCGGCCTTGCGCAACTCATAAGCGGTCCGTCGGACGATGACTTCCCGCCGGTGCTCGATGAAGTGATGCAGGATCTGCTTCAGATTCAGCACTTCCGGCCGGTTGTTCACCAGCGCGAGCATGATGACGCCGAACGTCGTTTCCAGCTGCGTGTGCTTGTACAGATTGTTCAAGACGATGAGCGGGATCTCGCCGCGCTTCAATTCGATGACTACCCGTACCCCTTCGCGATCGGAGGATTCATCGCGCAGGTCGGAGATCCCTTTGATCCGTTCCTCTTGCACCAGCTCGGCGATCTTCTCGATCAGCCTGGCCTTGTTCACCTGATAGGGGATTTCGGTGACGATGAGCCGCTCACGGTCGGTCCGTTCGTCCGTCTCCACATTCACCTTCGCCCGCACTTTCAGGAGACCTCGCCCCGTTTCGTAGGCGTCCTTGATGCCGCTCATGCCATAGATAAATCCCGCAGTCGGAAAATCCGGACCGGGAATTTTCTTCATGAGCTGGGCGACGGTCACCTCGGGGTTCTCCAATAAGAGGAGCAGCCCGTCGATCACCTCGCCGATGTTATGCGTGGGAATATTGGTCGCATAGCCGACGGCGATGCCGCCCGCGCCGTTGATCAGCAAATTCGGCACTCGCGTCGGAAGGACCAGAGGTTCCTGGAGCGATTCGTCGTAGTTGGGGCCGAAGTCGACCGTTTCCTTTTCGATATCTGCCAGCAGATCTTCCGCCAGCTTGGTCATCCGCGCTTCCGTGTAGCGCATCGCCGCCGCGGAATCGCCGTCCATCGAGCCGTAGTTGCCCTGGCCGTCCACCAGGGGATAGCGCATGTTGAANNACGATCACGCTCATGGCGTAATCGAGATACGACGACTTCATCTCATCTTCAATGGCGATATAACCTAAGCGTTCATCAGGCGGCATGGGTCTCCTAAAAAAGCTATCAGCTTACTGCACTCAACCATCAGCTTTCATCGGTCAGCTCCGAACAAGCTGATCGCTGACGGCTTCTTAGCTACACGTCCAAATTTCTCACTTCGAGCGCATGTGCTTGAATGAAATTGCGGCGCGGCTCGACTTCATCGCCCATTAAGATCGTGAAGATTTCGTCGACGCCGGGTATATCTTCCAGTTTTACCTTGAGGAGCGTTCTGGTTTCGGGATCCATGGTCGTCTCCCACAACTGGGATGGATTCATTTCTCCCAACCCTTTATAGCGCTGGATGCCCAACCCTTGCTTTCCGATGTCGATTATGGCCTTGACCAGCTCCGACGTGCCCGAGACCGTCTGCTCCTGCCCCTTGGCCTTGAGCTTGTAGGGCGCACGGCCCAGCCCGATCGTCGAGGGGGCCAGCTTCTGCAATTCCCGGAAGTCCGCCGAGCCGACCAATTCGTGCGTCAGGTCAAGCGTATGCACCATCCCGTTGCCGGTGATGCGCACCACGACTTTGTTCGACTGATGTTCTTCGTCCTCGACGATCTCAAGATTGGCCGTGGACTTGGGATAGACGGCTTCCAGCACCCGCTTGGCGTTGGCTACCACCTGCGCCAACGCAGCCCGATTCTTCAACATCTCTCGATCCAATCCCGGCTCGTCAACGAAGGCCCGAAGAATCGTCGCTTCATGTTGTTTCTTATTCAGCCGCTGCAGGAAGGTTTCAAACGCGATCAGCTTCTTCAATACCGGCAGGAGCCGGCGGCCCGTCACATAGCCCTGGCTGCCTTCGACGTACACTTCGACATCTTCGACCGCGAGATCGGCGAGGTATTCGTTGAGCAGTCCTTCGTCCTTGAGATATTTTTCCGTCTTGCCCTTCTTCACTTTGAAGAGGGGCGGCTGTGCGATATAGATGTAGCCCCGTTCGAGCAGCTCCGGCATCTGGCGGAAGAAGAACGTCAGCANNGAATCTCCCTCGACGATGTAGAGCTCGCTGAGCGCCGGGTCTTTTTCCGCGCAGTCGGCCAGCTTGCCGGGAAGCGAGCCTCCGTCGAGCGCGCTTTTCCGGCGAATCAGTTCCTTCGCTTTCCGGGCCGCCTCACGCGCGCGCGCGGCATCGATGGCTTTCCCGATGATCTTCCGAGCGACAGGCGGATTCTCTTCAAAATAGGTTCCGAGCGCCTCGTTCACCGCCGCTTCGACAATGCCCTTCACCTCGCTGTTGCCCAGCTTGGCCTTGGTCTGCCCTTCGAATTGCGGATTGCGCACCTTCACGCTGACGACCGCCGTCAACCCTTCGCGCACATCGTCGCCGCTGAGCGATTCGGTTTCTTTTTTCAGCAGATCGTTGGCGTTCGCATAGCTGTTGATCGTGCGGGTGAGCGCCGCCTTGAAGCCGACCAGGTGCGTGCCGCCTTCTTTTGTATTGATGTTGTTGGCGAACGAAAACAGATTCTCCGCATAGCTGTCGTTGTATTGCAGCGCCAGCTCCAGGATCATGTCCGGCTTTTCGACGTTCACGTAGATCGGCTTGTGGATCGGCGTCTTGGCCTCGTTGAGATGCTCGACGAAGGACACGATGCCGCCCTTGTACTTGAAGATCTGTTCTTTTTCCTTGCGCTCGTCTCTCAACACGATCTCGAGGCCTTTATTCAAGAAGGCCAGCTCGCGGAGCCGTTGCGCCAGGATGTCGAAGCTGTACTCCAGCACCTCGAAGATCTGCCCGTCCGGCTTGAACGTCACCTTCGTGCCGCGCCGTTTCGTCTTGCCGGTCACTTGCAGCGGCGCGCCGGGTTTGCCGCGCTCGTACCGCTGCTCGAACACCTGGCCGTCCTGCCAGATTTCGAGCTCGAGCCATTCGGAGAGTGCATTGACGACCGAGATGCCGACGCCGTGCAGACCGCCCGACACCGTGTAGGCGCCCTGCTCGAACTTGCCGCCGGCGTGGAGGACGGTCAACGCTACTTCGGCCGCCGATTTTTTTTGCGTCGAATGCATGCCGGTGGGAATGCCCCGGCCGTTATCGATGACCGTGACGCTGCCATCGATATGGATTGTGACCTCGATCGTTTCGCCGAACCCCGCCATGTGCTCGTCAACGCTGTTGTCGACCACTTCATACACGAGGTGGTGCAATCCGTCGACGCCCGTGCTCCCGATATACATAGCCGGGCGTTTCCGCACGGCATCCAGGCCTTCGAGGACTTTGATTTGATCGGCGTTATAACTGTCGGACTTGGGCTTGCTGATCGACTCGTTCGTGGTCATCCGTCTCCTAGATCTTAATGGGCATTACAACACACTTGAACCCCGGGCTTTCGGTCTCCTGGATCAAGCAAGGGCTGAGCGGCGTGTCCATCTGCAGGGAAATCGTTTCGCCATCCATGACGCTGAAGACATCCAGGAGATAGCGGGCATTGAATCCCGTGTTGAGCGCTTCCCCGTCATAGGTCGCCGCCAACTCTTCGGTGGCTTCTCCGTAGTCGGGACTGCTCGAGAACAGGGTCATGCCGCCGGGCGCAAAGGTCACCTTGACGGCGTTCGCCTTGTCTTTCGACAGGACAGACACGCGGCGCAACGCACTTTCCAGTTCGGCGCGGTTCACCGTGATTTTCTTGCCGCCCTCCTTGGGAATGACCTGCTGATAGTTTGGATAATTGCCTTCCATCAGCCGCGAGGTCATAAGGAGCCCGCTCTTGCGGAAGATCATCAAATTTTTCGTAAAGCCGATCAGCGGCTCCCCGTCGCTTCCGCCTTCTTCCAGAAGTCGCCGGATTTCCTGCGCGGCCTTCTTGGGGATGATCGCTTTGATCTCTTGCGGGCTGCCTTTGCCGGCCTTGCCCACTTCCTGCTCCGCGACCGCCAGACGATGCCCGTCCGTGCCGACGAGGCGGAGCGCCGTCTTCTTGTCAGTGATGATCAGGGTCACGAGCAGCCCGTTCAAGATATAGCGCGCATCGTTGTCGCCTGCGGCAAAAAGAGTCTTCCGGATCAATTCCAGCAGCCCGGTGCCGGAGAGCGGAATGAGCCCTTCCCGGTCGATGGTCGGCAGGGCCGGATACTCAGCGCTGGGCAGGCCCACGATCTTGAACTGGCTCTTGCCGGCTGAAATGGTCGTCCAATTGTTCTCCCCCGATGTCAACTCGATCTCGCCGGCCGGCAGCTCCTTGATGATCTCGTACAGCTTCCTGGCCGATACCGTCACGCCGCCGGGCTGCATGACCGTGGCCTTATAGAGCCCGCGCATGCCGATCTCCAGATCCGTCGCCACAATCTCGGCTCCGTCCTGTTTAACCTCGAGCAGGATGTTGGAGAGAATCGGCATGGTATTCCTCTTCTCCACCACCCCCTGCACTCGCTGGAGGCCCGTCAACAATTCGTCGCGCCCAATGCGTACTTTCATCGTCCCTCTCCCCTCGCTGAATCCTTAGCCTCGCAGAATCTGTTCCTTCAAACTCTCCAGCGTGGCCTGTAGCGCCGTGTCGGTTTCTTTCGCCTTCGCAACCTGGCGGCAGGCATGGATGATGGTCGTGTGGTCCTTCCCGCCGAAATGGCGGCCGATTTCGGGATAGGACGAATCGGTCAGCTCGCGGCAGAGATACATGGCAATCTGCCGGGGATGCACCAGCGTTTTGCTGCGCCGCCGGGATTTCAATTCGGCCATCTTCAAATGAAACTGCGCGCAGACCGCTTCCTGAATGTCTTCCATCGCCACGATCTTCTTCTTGTCGCCGATGAGATCGCGCAAGACGTTCTTGGCCATTTCGAGGCTGATGATCTGGCCGGTCAGCGAGGCATACGCCCCTAACCGGACCAGGCTTCCCTCCAGCTCGCGGATATTGCTCTTCATCGTCGTCGCGAGGAACTGGATGACGTCTTCCGGCAGCTTGATCCCTTCGTCCTCGGATTTCTTGCGCAGGATGGCAATGCGCGTTTCGACATCGGGCGGTTGGAGATCCGCGATGAGCCCCCATTCGAAACGGGACCGCAGCCGCTCTTCGATATCCGGCATGTCCTTTGGAAACCGGTCACTGGAGAGCACGATCTGCTTGTGGCCTTCGTAGAGGGCGTTGAACGTGTGAAAGAATTCTTCCTGCGTCCGCTCTTTGCCGGCCAAAAACTGGATATCGTCGATCATCAGCATGTCGATATGCCGATACCGCTTCCGCAGATCCATCATCTTGTCATAGCGGATCGAGTTGATCACTTCGTTCGTAAATTGCTCCGTCGTCAAATACGCGATGCGGAGATCCGTTCCTTCCGCCACATGGTTGCCAATGGCATTCAGCAAGTGCGTCTTGCCAAGGCCGACGCCTCCGTAGATGAACAACGGATTATAGGCTTTTCCAGGCTGTTCCGCGACGGCCATACAAGCCGCATGGGCAAACTGATTTCCGGCGCCGACGACGAAGTTCTTAAACGTATATTTCGGATTGAGTTGGATGCCCCGGCGCGGTTTCGCCGGCGGCTGGTTTTTTGCCGGAAGAGGAGCTGCGGGGGCTTCGGCCGATCTGACAGCCTTTTGCACGACGGAAAATGAAACCGCCATCTCTCCCCCCCCGCGTGCGGTCGAAACTGCTTCCGCCAGGAGAGGACCATAATGGTCGCCGAGCCAGTCACCGAAGAATTTATTAGGAACGCCGATATGGGCGGTCGAGTTCTCGATCCGATCCAGATGAACAGGTGTGAACCAGGTGTCATACACCTGCTTCGGAACCTTCTCCTGGATGTAATGGAGAGCTTCTTGCCAAACTGTGTCGACGCTCATAACCCTATAATTTTCCTATACACATGTTTATACACACCTGTTGATAACTAAACAATTCCCTCGGAATTCCCTATGGGAAAGTCGATAAACGGACCGATGTTCGTCATATCCCTCAGGGTTTTATGGAGCCACTTCCAATAGGATTGAACCCCATCCACACATTATCCCTATCAACCGACACTTAATTCCAGAGGAAATCCCCAAGGTCATCCGCAATGATTCATTAAGTATTAGACTGACATTTCAATCACTTAAACTCTCTTCACATTATATCCAGGCCCTACTACTACTCCGACTGCTCCGACTATCTTTCTTTCTTACGTAAGTTAATAAGAAGTCAGAGCACAATAACCTTGGGATGGCGATAAGCTAATTCCAAGACATCATCCGCTGTCAAAACCTGACCTATAAATTGTTGACCTGTCGGGTTATCACACAATATCTCTGAAAAATGCGTCGAAGAAGACAATGCTTCCTCAACTCCAACCACCGGCGAAGATACATCGGATTGTGAAAACAAGCCTTGCTCAATAGAGTGAAGGGGATGTCGAACGATATAGAGCGCCGAGGTCATCCAAAATCTCCCAATCAGTTAAAAAACCAGTGTGCGATCAACAGATTCGAGAAAAGCCCGAATAGCGTCAGGCGTTTCATAGCGGGTGGAATACTGCGATTGTATAAGGGATTTATCCGTATCTGATTGAATAATAAACGGTATTTCAAGATGTTCGATAGAAGGAAGATATTTTTCTAAGATATCGACATCGATCACGTCATCAAGGTCTTCTGATAAAAGCCTGGCAGACTCATTCAGTAAGACCACGGTGGTCTCATGAGTTCCGGCCACCAAACCGAGGGCAATCCGCAAAGCTTCTACCGGACGATGAGTCTGGCGGGGATCTTCTCGAATGACGACGGCTATTTTTTTTGCCATAACGAACGTCTCAAAAAGAGCGTCAGGTGAATGCTAAGAATTGATCACAGGCATCGATGATGCCGGAGAGCACCACAAGCCCGCATAAAGAGATTTTGTCTGAAATCCCATCTGTCGGAACATGATGTTGTTGGCATCCATAGGCACAGGCAAAGAGCTTCACACCGCGAGCAGCCAGTTCCTTATAACGGGCATCATGGATATTCTTCACACCCTCGTCGATGAGGTATAAATACACTTCATCGTTGCGGTGGAGAGCAGCCTGAGATAAGTGAAAAACTGTATCGACACTTCTATGTGCCGGCGGGACGGAAAGAAGCAATCCAAGTTTTCGATTGCTCATAGGAAATCCACAGATATTTCCATTAATTAATCAAATAGTTATAAAATTACACACAAGCGGAGAGACTACGAACTTTTGAGAGGAAAGTCAACCGCAAAAACAGCCACTTATGAGGGTAAAATCAGCGGCTTGATAGAAGCGACAACGGCTGACAGAGGGATGTCGGATTGTCCCTTTGTATCCATATTTCGCAGGAGTGCCAATCCCTTCGTCACTTCGTCATCGCCGATCATAAGGGTATAGCGGCACTTCAGGCGATCGGCCTGGCGGAGGTGGGCTTTCAAAGTATTGGATCGGAAATCGACGACTGCCCGGACACCGGCTCGGCGAAGATCATGTAACACGGTCAAACCGACTGGAGCTCCCTGATCGCCGAATGCTGCTACATAGACGGTAGTGGCTCCGGCCGGTGGGGGAGTCTGACTTTCCGGCAGCATCATCGAGATCCGTTCGATCCCCACAGCAAAACCAACAGCAGGAGTGGGAGAGCCACCGAGTGTTTCGACGAGTCCGTCGTACCGTCCGCCGGCGCCGACAGCATTCTGTGCGCCGAGGTTCGTCGTGGTGACCTCAAACGTCGTCAGACAATAGTAATCCAGCCCGCGAACGAGCCGGTGGTTCAGATGATAGAGGATACCGAGGGTATCGAGCCCTTTCAATACCGCGTCAAAATATGTTCTGGCCTTGTCTGACATCGACTCGGCCAGCTTCGGTGCCGCTTCCGTGGTGGCCTTACAATCCGGCACTTTACAATCCAGCACCCGTAAGGGGTTCGTGTCGATCCGCCTCTGGCAATTCACACAGAGCTTTTCCATCAAAGGACGAAGATAGGCGACCAGTGTAGGACGGTAGGCCTCGCGGTCGCTGGTATAGCCCAGATTGTTGATTTCCAAGGTCAGGGCTGGAAGTGTGAGATCCGACAGGAGCTGCCAGAGCAGCGCGATCGTCTCGACATCGGCGCGCGGGTCGGCCATGCCGAAGGACTCCACGCCGAATTGGTGAAACTGCCGCAGCCGGCCGGCTTGCGGTCGCTCATGGCGGAACATGGGCCCGAAGTAAAAATATTTCTGGGGCAGAGGATCCGCCGCGCGATTGTGTTCGATATAGGCGCGGACCGTGCCGGCCGTGCCTTCCGGACGGAGCGTCAGCGACGTCCCGTCCCGGTCCTGGAACGTGTACATTTCTTTTTCGACAATGTCCGTCGAGGCGCCGATGCTTCGGGCGAACAACGTGGTCACTTCGAAAATGGGGACGCGGATTTCCTGAAACCCGAAGGTGGTGGCCCAATGCCGGGCCTTGTCCTCGATGAACCGCCAGCGCGGCGACTCCTCGGGAAGCAGATCTTTGACGCCCTTGATGCCCTTGATCATCATGCCATGCCTCTGCTGTTGCAAAACGTCGGGACTATAGCGGCGCATTCCGCAGCAAGTCAACGGATCGGACCTTGCGCCTCGCCGGCACGGGGGGTATAGTTCGGCCCTCGCGGATGTCGTCATCGAACCGGGGCCTGTCGTGTCATGAATCAGGATCAATCCAGCCGTCGCGTCATCGCCCTGGCCCCCATGCCTCCGGAGAAATCCGCCTACGCTCTGGCGCGCTACAGCCGCTCGCCCGATTCCATCGAAAGCAGCATCAAGTGGGTCCACGGCCACTCGTCGGAAAAATTCTGGGACCAGTTCTATTTCGACTATGGCCACGCGTCGATCGCGGACCTCGGCCATGTCATCATCTGTTTTGAAGGCATCTCCGAACTGGCGGCCATTCGCCTCGAAGACGAACCCCTCTGGGACGGGCAGGCAAAATCCAGCCGCTACCAGAACTTCGCCTCCGGCTCCTGGTACATCCCGGATTCCCTGCGCGGATCGGAGACGGAAGGCACCTATGAGGGCATTCTGCGCAGCCTCTCCGAAGTCTATAAACTCCTGCATCAGCCGCTGACCCAATTCCTGACAGAGCGGGAACCGCGTCCCGAGTCGATGAAACCGGCTGACTACCAGCGGACGATCGCCGCCCGCGCCTTCGACGTCACGCGCTATCTGCTGCCGCTCGCCGCGCGGACGAATGTGGGCCAGGTCGTGAGCATCCGCACCTTAGAGAAGCAGATCACGAGACTGTTGTCGTCGCAGATGCCCGAGCTGCGTCTCATCGGGGACGAACTCAAAGACGCCTGCCAGCGCGCACCGGTGAATCTCTGGGGCGAACTCAGCGGCCAGGGCGCCGGGCTCAGCGAGCCGCTTGCGCCGACGCTGGCACGCCATGCCAAGCCGAACGACTATCAAGTGACGGTCTATACAGACCTGGCGCGGTACACCAAAGAAGCCTTGAAGGGCACAGGCCTGGACCAACCGGCCAACTGGGGCGAGCAAGAACCGGTCGATCTAATTGAGCCCCACGATCCAATGGATGAGATCGTGGCGACGCTGTTGTATCGTGTCTCTCACGCGCCCTATCGCAGCATCCTGGCCGTCGTGCGGAACTGGACGCAGAAGCAGAAGCAGGACACCATTGATGTCGCCATGAGCAAGCGCGGCCCCTATGACGAACTCATCAAGGAGTTCCGCAGCGGCTACGCCTTCACCTTCGACATCCTGATGGACATCGGCGGCTGGCGCGACATGCACCGGCACCGGCGCTGCCAGCAGATTCAGCAGAACTTCACCACCCTCCATGGCTATGATGTGCCGCCGCCGCTCGTGCAGGCGGGATTGGATCAGGAATACCGGCAGGCCATGAACGCCGTGCGGAGCGACATCGAGCAGTTGAAGAAAACCAGCGCAGAAGGCGCGCTCTACGCCACCCCCTTCGGGTTCAAAGTCCGCTGCCTCTTCAAGATGGATTATGCCGAAGCCGAATACATCGCCAAGTTGCGGTCCGGCGTGAAGGGCCATTGGTCCTATCGCACCATCGCCTGGCTGATGAAGCACAAACTGGCCGCGCGCTACCCCGCGCTGGGCGACCGCATCCAAGCCACGTCGCCCGATATCGAAGACACCCTCACCAGATAAGGGATACACCTTCGTCCTATGTCTGACCATCAAGCACAATGTGAAGCGGCCCTCCTCGACGGACAGTGGGATCTGGCCGAATCAGAAGCCCGAGCCTGGGCGCGCCATCTTCCGGCAGGGGTCGAAAAAGATCCCAGGCCGCATTTCGTGCTCAACGTCGTGCATCTCATTCGCGGCCAGTTCGCCGACGCCTGGCAGACCCATGCCCGCTGCCTGCTGGAAGCCGACGACATTGCGGAAGTCAGAAAATGGGTGGAGGGGTTCGTCGGTCAGAAGCAGGAGAACGCCAACGCCCACCTCGTCATGGGTCTGTTCCTCGCCCAGTCCGGCGAGTCGGAACTCTCGATGAAGTCGTACAAAGAAGCCGTGCGGCTGGCGCCCGAGTCGGCCTATCCGCATTACTTCCTCGCCCAGATCCACGAACGGGCCAACCATTTGGAAATGGCGATCAAAGAATATCGTGAAGCCGTTCGGCTCGCGCCTACCTATGTGCCGGCCCGCACGAATCTCGGCGTCGCCTATCAAGAGCAGGGCCGCCTCGAAATGGCCATCCCGCAATATCGTGAAATCATCAAGCTCAACCCCGAGGATCACGTCGCCCATGCGAACCTCGCCTGCGCGTTAGCCGAGCAGGGCAAGATGGAGCCCGCGCTGCAATCGTACAAAACAGCGTTGAAGCTGAATCCGAAAGATGCCGAGGTCCACTTTGCGCTGGGCGGATTGTACGAAACGCGGGGGCGGCTCGATCTGGCCGACCGGTCCTATCGCGATGCGCTGGAGGCCAATCCCGATTTCGGTGCGGCGCATTCGGCCTTAGGCTGGCTCGCCCTCAGGAAGCAGAAGTTTCAGGACGCGCAGGAAATGTTCAGCCGCGCCCTGAAGTCAAACGAAGAAGACCCCCGCGCCTACCATGGCATCGCCGAACTCTACGCCATCCGCGGCAAGCGCCAGAGCGCGATGGAAAACTACAGCAAGGCGGTGAAGTACTACCGCGATCCCCAAATGCGCAACGCCCTCATGAATCAGCTGTTCCAAGAAGGCCAAGTGCCGGATTAGGGTCTGCGATCTCTTCGTTCCTCGCTCGCCGAGCGCGCACGCAGGAACCATCGAATTTCTACATCGTGGTCGGTGCTCGCTCAATGCGCGCGGTCGAAAGAAAAGACCGCGGACCCTTTTGATGTGTGGGGGCTAAGCGACCCTCGTTGTTCAATGTGCATGGTTACCCCGCATAGGGGAAGACAGTTACCAAGTTCTGACTCACCGAAAACTACTTCCAGTTCTGGCTGAATTTATGAAGCAGGGTATGCCGGTCGGTTTACTCAGCAGTTAGCATCCAATTCAGGACGCGTCTCATGTTTGATCACGAGTACTTTGACGTATATCAGTTCGAAGACGTTCCGCTGAATCGGGACTGCTTTCTCATGGACGAGTGCTATATCCAGGAATACGAGGCATCGATATTGGATGTTTTCGCTGGCAATGGCGGTGACCCAATTGGCTACATCAGCTACTCGGCTGTGAATAAGGTCAACGAGCACTCTTTAGATCTCTCATGGTATCCAAATATATCTTCTCGCTTTCATGAAGTATCCATCTCTTTGCCAAGGAATCAATTTGTCACTTGTGTAGGATGCTGGCGATACGATGAGAAGCCACATATTTTCGTGAAGTCTGGATGGCTTGAGCATTTGTATCTAAAATCCTATACGGTCTTCTGCATGGTGGATGCGATCGGCGTAAAAGAGGCTCTCCAGAAAGGAATTCTTTCAAGAGAGAAATTAATTCTCTTGCGAAAAGCGATAGACCAACTGGCCGAAAGCCATCCAGAGGCGTGTTTCATATCGTTTGCGGACAGTTTGCTCATCAAGAGCAATTGGACGGTAGGGCATCTCAAAAGCGACGTTTCGTATACCTATAACCCTGAACGGTTCGTGCATATCATCAAGGAGCTTCAAACTGTCTACCGAGAGGTACTTGGCTTGGAGGTGTACGCGATTCTGACCCAAGGAACAAACGAGTACTACGATGACTCATTGGTCCACATCTCTGGCGGAAAGAATCATGTATCGTTGAATAGCTTGGGCATACCCTTCGCTCAGCTAATGNNTGCGGGCAGCTATAAAGGCTGAAGAGCATGGCCGCTTCGAACTCTATCTCGACAAGCACTTCTATAACTCCCTCCGATTTAGGCTTGAATTCTATGAACAAACCCGCCCTAAATATACCTATTTGGCGCCCATGATGGACGTAGGAAGTCACTATTGCTGCGCTCAGCTTCAGGAGGTGCTAGACAATCTTTCACCAGATCAGGAAAGAAAATAGGTCAAACAGCCGGTCAGAGAAGCCGCTGGCGAGAAAATACCCCAATCGTAGAGATATTTACCCGCCAGTCAGGCCATTTGTTTAAGGCAGTCCGAGCGAGCGCATGAAACTTTCCGCAGTATTCGTGTAGTCGCTGAGGAGACCCAGTTCTTTGTTGATCTCTCCGTGCTTCATATCCACCGGCAGTACCACGACTCGCCCGCCTAATTTTGCGGCCTTAGATGAAAACGCGCTCGCTTGCGGGCAGGCGTCGCCACGCTTCGTCGAGCAGACAGCCAACATCGGCGCCGGCGCTGTCGTCAGCCGGTGGTAGGGGGACGCCTCAGTCCAGAACGCCCGGTCATACATTCTGTGATGCTTGCCCTGCATGATCTCGACGACGTCGAAGGCGGCGCTGTCGAGTACGATCGTCCCTAGCCCTGGGGTGCCGTCCTGTTTTTTGACGATGCGAGGGTCGGCTGCCAGCAGGGACACCAGATGGGCCCCGGCTGAATGCCCCAGTAGCACCACCTTGGATGGATCGCCTCCCCACGAGGGGGCTTTGGCTTGGACGAAGGCCAGGGCGCGGGCGATGTCGTCAGCCTGGTCGAGCGGGTTGGGATGTTTCGACATGCGGTAGTTCGTCGAGACGAGGATATAGCCCTTGGGCCCCCAGTGCGCGACCTTGTTCGAGACGAAGTTCGAGGCTCCCTTGTCGCCCAGCATCCAAGCGCCGCCATGGACCATAAAGAGGATCGGCGCCCCCTTCGTTTGGGCGGGGAGATATACATCCAGACGTTGCTGAGGATCGGTGCCGTAGGAGAGGTCACGCTCAACCCTGGCACCCGCCGGGAGTGGCACATTGGTCGTGGATCGATCGTCGGTCTCCAGCTCTGAGGCCTCGTTGGCTGGCGTGGCCGCGTGCCGACTGTCGCGCCGCTCATCAATCCTGTCACGTAGCGGCCCGCCCGAGGTTGAGGTGAAAGGCCCGAGCAACCCCATAAGTAACAGTATCGGCAGCAGAATGCGTTTCATCGTCGCCTCTCTGATTCATCCACCGCCATCGTGCCAGCAGACCCATCATACAGCTGCCGGCTATTGTGACCACTTTATTTCGCAACTCAACCGGTGAGCCATAGGACATTGTAAGAACTCTTGAAGCAAATGGCAGGGCTTGCGGGCCGGTGCCACAGCCGATCTTATGTTGTTGAACCACCCAAACTAGGCGGTTTCTCAATATAGGATTTCGTGTCACAAGACGTCACCGGTTGATCCCTCACTCCTCTCTCCAAGGGCCTCCTTTGCGATGGCATGCCATGAGCGAAGCTAAACCACCCATTATTCATGGAAACTTTCATGACATAAATACGTGTTATTGCTGGACACATTTCCGTGTTGGGGTAATGGTGAAATCAGGGCCGATATTAAGGCCAATGGGAGGGGTAA
Source organism: Nitrospira sp. UBA6493 (assembly GCA_002435325.1). Taxonomy (GTDB): domain Bacteria; phylum Nitrospirota; class Nitrospiria; order Nitrospirales; family Nitrospiraceae; genus Nitrospira_D. Next base: position 48,180 of record DJMJ01000002.1, read on the forward strand.
CCAACAAGTCGGTGAATGCACCCAATTGAGGACGCTATGAAGCTGAAGGACATGAAGGAGCTGAACCGGATACGAGGCTTTCGTGAAGAGTTGGGATTAACACAAAGAGCCTTGGCAGAAAAAATTGGAACCAGCCAGCAGCAAATTCAGCGGATCGAGACGGGCGTCCAGTCTGTTCGGCACGATCTCGCGTTAAAGATTTCCGCCGTTCTTGGGGCGTCGGTCGGCGCGTTGTTCCCGGCGATTAGCGAGGCGGTTCAAAGGATCGCTCCCATCGAGGGCTCCCCGGCTCATGTCTCTGCCCTGGCCGTACGGCGCCGGAGCGCGGTCTTGACGGATATAAGGGAGATTCACAATTGGGCCGCTCGTCTCGATGCGCCTGCTATCTTTCCCCAATTGATTAAACGACTTGCGCTCTATGGGCTTCCAGGGATTGAGGAGATTCAAGTCCGCACCAAAGCAGAGAAACACGGATCCGTGTGGGATGGCGTTTTTCGGGTATCTCAAGGTAATGCCTTTGTTCCGCCAGGTCTTTCAGGCTGGGAAATGGGCCTGCAGGAGCAGGTGCACGCGCAGGCGGACGAAGATTATGCGACGCGGGTGAAGGATCCAGGTGTGGTGGAGCCGGCCCAGAGCACCTTTGTTTTTGTGACCCCGAGGCGGTGGGCGGAGAAAGAGGCTTGGGCTCGAGCCAAGCGACAGGAAGGTCTGTGGAAGGATATCCGCGTCCTCGATGCCGAGGATGTGGCGGCCTGGCTCGAAGCCAGCCCGGCAGTCCATGTCTGGTTTTCCACTCTTATTGGCCAGCGCTCCGGTGGTGTGAAGGATGTCGAAAGCTTCTGGCGCACATGGTCCGAGGCAACGATCCCCGCCATAAGCCCGGAGCTGGTCCTGGCAGGCCGTTCGGAGTCTATGGCGCCGTTGTGCGAATTCCTTCGGGGTCGGCCTTCGATTTTGGAGCTACAAGCGGACACGAGAGAAGAAGCCGTCGCATTTTATGCCGCAGCCGTTCTGTGTCTCGGGAATCAAGAGGAACGGGAACGCCTGCTGGCCCGTACGCTGATCGTGGACAATCCTGCGGCTTGGAAGAAGCTGGCTGGCTGGCCGACTCCGCTCGTCCTGATTCCCTGCTGTCACGATCGGGTCGCTGTGGCTGAGGCCCTCGCCCACGGCCACTCTCTCGTCACACCCCTTGGAGGGGGTGAGCAATCTTCGCGCGGCGCGATCGTTCTTCCGCGACTCAATCGGGATGACGTCAACAGGAGGCTTGAACAAATGGGCGTTCCCAAGGTCCGCACAGCGGCGCTTGCGCGGAAAAGTCTGGGTGCGATCCGGCGAGCCCTGGCTGTTGACGCCGCCACCGTGACACCGACGTGGGCGGAATCCGGCTATGCCCGCATCTTGATCCCGGTTCTCTTCGCCGGACAGTGGAACGATCACAGCCCCGGTGACCAACAGGTCGTGTCGGCTCTGGCAGGAACAGAGTACGGAGAAATTCAGGCCCTCCTCCAGCGGTGGGCCGACGAGCCTGACCTGCCGGTTCGCCTTGTCGGAAATACGTGGGTATTTGCATCAAAAACGGACGGCTGGTCGCTCCTGTCCCGGTCCATCTCACGGCAGGATTTGGAGCGGCTGGAGTCGATGGTGCTGGAAGTACTGGGGGAGCGTCGCGAAATCCTTCAAAGAGACTCAGGACTGACACCATCGGTCGCGATTCGCCACGGGTTGGCGGAGACGCTCGCGATATTGGGCTCCTGGAGTGAGGAGCTTTCGATTGATGATCTCTTAAGCGGACAAGCCTGGGCGACGCGGATGCTCACGAAACTCCTGTCCCAAGCCGAGGACTGGAGTCTGTGGGCGGCGCTGTCTCCGCTGCTGGCCTGCCTTGCCGAAGCCGCACCGGAGGTCTATCTTTCGGCGCTCGAACGCGCGCTGGCGAGCCAGAAGCTCCCATTGGCAACGATATTTTCTGAAGGAAATAGCGCGGCATTGCACGCGCCTCCCCATACGGGACTCTTGGATGCGCTTGAGGTGCTTGCCTGGTCGCCCGAGTATTTCGCTCGTACATCGCTGATTCTGGCGAAGCTTGCAGGGATGGGACCTGGCGGTGACTTAGCAAAGGCGCCGATCATCACCCTCCGCGAGATCTTTCGTTGCGGCAGTTCAGGGACTATTGCGAACTTGGACGAGCGCCTGCGCGTTCTTGATCTGATACGGACAAGCGAACCGAATGTAGCCTGGGATCTTCTCGCTCATATTGTGCCAAGGAGCCTGGATCCTTTACGTCCGGTCGTTCGGCCACGCTGGCGAGAATGGGGGGCGGAACGGAATCCCGAGGCCATCTCTACGGAAATCATGAGGGCTACAGAAGAAATCGCTCAAAGGCAGCTGGATGATGCGGGGACGGTCGGATCCCGCTGGAAGGCCTTGATAGATAGCTTGCCGGAGGTGCCTCGATCAATTGGTGAAGCACTATGTGGACGGCTGCAGTCACTCGACCCTGGAATGTTCAGCGAAGCCGATAAGAGTCTAGTGTGGGAAAGCGTGCGCCAGGTGGTGTCATCGCATCGCCGGGATCATGGTGCGGCAGGAACGCTTTCCCCCAACTTGGTTGACCGTCTTGTCGGGCTCCAATCGAGGTTTGAGCCCCGAGATCCTGTCATCAAGCGGAAGTGGCTGTTCTCAGAGGAGCCCGAATCTCCGTCCCAACCATCCGGCGATGACTATGCCAAGGCGCTTCAAGAGGCGCAGATCAGCGCGGTGGACACGTTGTTTGCACAGGGAGGATTCCCCGCGATAGTTGCGTTGGCTGATCAGGTGCCCTATCCAGAGAAAGTTGGCGCCGCCTTGGGCGCGAGTCAGGTGCCGGATGCATCCGAGATAGATATTCTGACGCAATGTCTTGGTTCGCCCAATGAGGCTCGCCGGCAACTGGGCATGCACTTTCTCATCAAGCGACTGACGATGAAGGGGTACAACTGGGCGGTCCGTTTGCGCGATCAGAGCTCCTGGCACATGTGGACTCCAGCGCAACGGGCCGACTACTTCCGATGCCTCCCCTTCCCTGACAAAATGACGTGGGATGCGCTGGATCTCCAGGATTAGGAGACTCGACGTCTCTATTGGTCTCAAATTGGCCCGCATGGGCATGGGAAGCTCGAGGGCCAATTCCTGGAGCGGGTGGTCAAAAAGTTTCTCGACTATCGCCAATGGGAGTCCGCAATCGAATAGTTGACGCTTTCTACCGACGGTCAGTCGTCTCGCGTGCGTCCAGGGCTGGTCGGTGAAGTTCTGTCTAGAATGGCGTCAGGATCACCGGCAGAGTTTGATTGGGGCCGGCAGGGTCGTCGTGTCGCGGGTCTTTTTGAGAATATCGTCCGATCGGGCGAGATTCCCGATGCGGAGCTTGCACAGCTCGAATGGAAGTTGTTGCCCTTTGTTCGATGTGATCCGCGATTCAGTCGCGTGGGAATGGTGCTGGCTGGTAGCCCTGCCTTCTTTGTTGAATTGTTAACGTCCATTTATGGATCGGCCCACCAAGCGATTCAGGATGTGACCAGAGGGCAGCATAACCGCGCGAAGTCGGCATACGAACTTTTGTCACGCTGGCATCAATGCCCGGGACTCAAGGCGGATGGAAGCGTGGAGACCGAAACGCTCAATGCATGGGTTGCACAAGTCCGTGAAATGGCGACCGGCCTGGGCCGGCTGACAGCCGCAGACGGTGAGATTGGTAAAGTCATGGCCCATTACCCTCCCGGCGACGATGGGGCCTGGCCCCATGATGCGATCCGGAATCTCATTGAGAGATTGGCTAGCGACGCGTTCGAGGGAGGGATCATCCTGGGTCTTACGCACCACCGCAGTGCTGTTGGACAATCGCTGGCTGATAGAGTCGCACAAGTGGATCGGCATCGAGAATCCGCGGGCAAATTGCTTGAGGGATGGCCGCGCACGTTTCGCGTGATGAAGGAAGTGGCTCGCTCTTACGAACAGTTGTCCGGGCGAGAACATTCCGATGTAGAGCATGGTCATAAGTTGTGCAGGTTATAAGACATTTCCTCCATTCATCCTCGGCCAGTGGATTATTGGTCATGAATTGACCAGACACGGTCTCTATTGGGAGTGATGGCTTGGTTTGCGGCTTGAGGTGAGCACCGTCAGACGATTGTGTAGAGCTGCGAGATCATCGACCAGATCGATCTTAGTGTTCCGGAGGAGATGTGCAATAGCGCGGGCTCCCTGCCCTCCTACAGCCACAGGCCATTGGCTGGCAATGGGCTCGAGATCTTTGAGTTGGCGAAGCGCATCAACTTCTGATTTTATGTCAATGAGCGAGAGCAGTATGAGATCGGGTGAGATCCGATCGCAGAATGATAGGAGTTCAGATGTAGGAAGGTTGGGGCCTAGGTAATAGACGTGGCAACCATGAGAGGCGGCGATATAGGCGACGGCTTGCGCCCCAATTTCATGAAGTTCGCCTTCGGGGCAGGCGATCAAGACGCGGGGGCCTAGTTCATTGACCGGCATTTGATTCATGACTGAGAAGAGTTTTTGTTGCACGAGTTTTGTCACGTAGTGCTCGATGCCCACCTTTACTCTGCCTTCATGCCAGAGCTCGCCGATGCGACGCTGTAATGGCAGCAAAATGCGGTGAAGCCCCTCTTCAAACGGTATGACAGCCACGGCGCCGTTGAGTTTGCGCTCGAATCCTGCCTTGTCGAGTGGATCAAGGGATCCAATCAAATCATTTAGCAGTCTGTCATGCGGTGTTTGCTCCGCTGGAGCAACCGGTGTGGCGATGCGCATGCGCGCAACGAGGGCATCGTGTCCCTCTGCCGCCAGTCCTCCGATCGTTGCCCCTTGTTCAATTTGGGCCTTCACGAAGCGAAGAAGTGCCACCTCTTCGTCGCTGTATTCACGGTAATGATTGGAACTCCGTGAAGGTTTGACAAGTCCATAGCGCCTCTCCCAGACGCGAATGACATCCTTTGAGAGGCCAGTCAGCTTTGCAACCATATGAATTCTATAAACATTCATTTTTATGCCGTCATTATATTTTAACGTCCAATGTTTGTCAAATATTTTACAGAAAAACACTTGACGCATTCGGCAATATGATTTATAAATTAAACATACTTACTGCAAACATTGAACAAGAAACCTATGGAGGTGATCATGGCAACAGCATCGGCAGAGGGAGCGAGAAGGGTGGGGCAGCTTCAAAGGGAAGCGGTGTCTTCTATGGTCACCCAAGAATCAAGATGCACCAGATGTGGCGGATTAATGGTGAACGACCTCTGTATGGATCTCCTGAATAGCACGGGCGAGCTCAAGTTTGCCGCCAAGCGCTGTGTGCAATGCGGGGAAGTCGTCGATCCCGTTATCGAGCGCAATCGGCGGCTGGGGTGGGACGCGATGACAGTTCGATTATCAGCCAGGGCGGTTTCAAGCAATATTTTCAGAGAAGGGCCATAACATAAAAATAGTGTCAACCAGCCAGGGGTATCCTGGTTTTTTTCCAAACCAAGGAGGTTTCCAATGCGGAGTCAAACGGTTCTTCAGGTCGGATTAGGAGTGGCGTTAGTAATGGCAGGATCATCCTCCGCTATCGCAGCCGGGAAAGAGCATAGCGGACATAAAATCGACAAAGGGCAAAAAGCGGTTGCTGCCGTCCCAGCCAAAGATAAAGATATGATGGTCATCCCCCGTGGTGAGTTTTCCATGGGAAGCAAAGAGCATGCAGACGAGCCGGCGCATAACGTTGTCCTCGATGCTTATGCGATCGACAAGTACGAGGTTTCCAACGACAAGTACAAGGCCTTCATCACGGCGACGGGACATCCGGCTCCTGCCTATTGGGATGACCCAAGATTGAACAAACCGAACCATCCAGTTGTAGGTGTGAATTGGAACGATGCCACCGCGTTTTGCAAATGGGAAGGCAAGCGGCTTCCGAGTGAGGCGGAATGGGAACGTGCAGCAAAAGGACCAAAAGGCGATGCCCACTATCCTTGGGAGGGTCATGAAATCAATCCCACCAAGGCCAATTATGGCCAGAATTATGGTGGCACGAAGCCGATCGATTCATTTTCCGAAAGCGTCAATGGCTTCGGTCTCTACAACATGGCTGGCAACGTGTTCGAATGGGTTCAAGACTGGTACGACCCCAAATACTACAAAGATAGCCCTTCCCTGAATCCTCAAGGCCCGGATAAGGGATACAACTTTGCGAATCAAGGACAAGTTCGTGTGCTTCGCGGCGGCTCATGGTTAGCTCCGGAGACGTCTCTGCACGCCAGTCATCGGTTTTGGAATCAGCCGGAGAATAATTCCTACGGCGTCGGTTTGGGATTCCGCTGCGCCAAGTCTCTTGAAGGTTCAACACAGGCTTCGCAAGCGGTCGCAGAAGCGCCTGCCAATCCTAAGTGGATGGAAGGTCGAGATGCATATATGCAGGCGTTAATCAGCATGGGGCAGGAGAAGCATGCTGACGCCATGGTCTCGATTGAGAAGGCCGTCGCAGCAGATCCGAACAACAAGGAATATAAAGATGTTCGCAACATCATCCAGAAGAATCTGAAGAAATAAAAATCATCTAAGGGAACGGTGGGGAGAGCAAACTTCCCCACCGTTTCTGGAAAGAGTCGTGAGGGAAAATATGGTGAACAAAAAGATCTTTCATCGTCTAGTGGCCGCGTTTCTTGTCAGCTTGATCGCTGCCGGATTCGCCGTTGCCGAATCCGAGACCGATACGGCTTTGATACCAAAGGATATGGTCTACATCCCCTTCGGCTCATTCGTGATGGGGATTGACAAGGAGAACAATGGAGAAGCGAAAGGCCTGAAATCATTGTACGAAAAGCGAATGAAGTCGCCCATGTCCAAAGAAGCCTTCCACGATGAGGGGCCGTCTCATGAAGTCTTACTGGACGCATACTTCATCGATAAATATGAAACCTCCAATAAATTGTTTGGGGAGTTCATCAAGGCCTCGGGTCATCCCGCTCCTGCCTATTGGGATGATCCACGCTTAAATAAGCCGGAGCATCCGGTAGTGGGGGTCAACTGGAATGATGCGAAGGCCTTCTGTGAGTGGGCTGGCAAGCGGCTACCGACCGAAGCTGAGTGGGAAAAAGCTGCTCGAGGTCCCCAGGCGTTCCGTTATCCCTGGGGCAATGAATTCGATTCTACGAAGGCCAACTATGGCGGCGAACAGTCTACGACGGTTCCGATCAATGCCTATTCCGAAGGCGTGAGCGCTTACGGGGTCTACAACATGGCGGGCAATGTATTTGAGTGGGTGCAGGACTGGTACGATCCCAATTATTACCGGAAGGTGGATAGACTTTCTCAGGTCAATCCGACGGGCCCCGACAAACCGATTTGGCTGGGTGGCACGGGAACCTATGTGGATCGATTAACCGTTGGAGAGAAGCGGGTTATTCGCGGCGGATCATGGATTGCAGCGCAGGCGTCTCTCTCTGCAACGCATCGATTCTGGAACCATCCGCTGAATAACAGCTACGGAGTGGGTCTGGGATTCCGTTGTGCCAAAGAGGGGTCCCCCGCGATTGGGCTAAAGTTGGATGATCTCTATATTCAAGCGTTGATCAAGATGGGGAAGGAAGATTTCGCCGAGGCGGCACACCTGGTTCGCGAGGGGCTGACGCTGGATCCGAACAGTGTCCGTCTACTCGGTCTGCAAGCCCAACTGACTCGATTGTCCCAGTAAACCGGTTCTATGATCCATGGGTCGGAAGCAGACCGGCAGTATCAATAAGAGACGAGGAGAGCAATAAATCATGGCCACAACCAACCGTTCAGGATGCACCTTGCTCAACGGTATCACACTGGCAGGAATGGCGATATTAGCGGTGTTATCGATGGGAGCCTCCCCAATGGATGCGTTGGTGAGTCCGCATCCTGATGCGGCCCATGCCGTGCATGATGCTGAACACGCAGTTGATTACGCATGGGAAACCTATCATCGTGCCGCACTCGGAGGAACCGTCGCTTCACCTGATATCCAACTTATTGTGGAAGATCATCTGCATGAATCACGGAGTCTGGTGATCAAGGCCAGAGAAGCTGCTGATCGAGGCGACCGCGAGTCGGTAGATAACTACTTGCGAGAAATCCAGCAGCATCTGAATGAAGCGATCAAGGGAAGTACGGAGACAAAGAAATGACAAGGCTCGCACCTTACCCAAAGCAGAAAATATTTATCGGCACTGGGATCTTACTCCTATGCGCCACAATTCTGCTCCCCATGAACTCGGAGGCAATTGAGAAAGAGCTTGATCCTGTTCCTATGGTCACGATTCCTGCTGGCGTCTTCAAGATGGGCAACCAGGAAGGAGAAGGACGGACGGACGAATGGCCTCAGCGGGAGATTTATCTGGACGAATTTATGATCGATCAGGTGGAGGTGACAAACGAGCGATACATGAAATTCGTTCAGGCGACCGGACATCGAAATCCTCCCAATCCCTATGGGAACGGGCCTCTCATGTCGGCCAAAGGCATCGAGGATCTCCCTGTTGTGCAAGTGACCTGGTACGACAGCAAGACATATTGTGCCTGGGCCAAGAAGCGGCTGCCTACCGAAGCAGAATGGGAAAAAGCCGCTCGTGGCACCGACGGTCGTAAGTTTCCCTGGGGGAATGATCCTGCCACATCGAAGCGCACTAATTTTGATCGGGAATGGAGCGATCAAAAAACGTTATATCCGGTCGGGTCTCTTCCCGGAGGCGATTCCCCTTACGGAGTCAAGGATATGTCCGGAAATGCCCGTGAGTGGGTTTCAGACTGGTACGACGCCGACTATTACCAGCATGCGTCTGAACACAATCCGCAGGGCCCTGACAAGAAGGGCATAGTCCGATCCATTCGTGGAGGATCATGGCATAGTCCGATCGGGGACATCAGGGCTTCTGCGAGAGGGAAAGGCGGATTCGCGCTGCAAACTCACGGTACCGGTTTCCGTTGTGCTCGCGGTCTCGAGGGCGAGGTTCAGAAGAAATAGATGGTCGAGGGAATAGTGTGATTAAGTCCAAGGACAAGGGTGACAAGCAGGAGGCCGGTTTCTTGTTCCCGTCTGGGTGGCGCCGCGACTCCGCACGGCGTCTCTCGCTGAGGAGGACAGGCTCCTCCATCCGGAGGAACCTGTCCCCTCGGTCGGCATCGAAAGCGAGCCATAGGTATGAGATCGCGGTGTGGCGGGCTGATGGTCGGGGAGCACTCTATCGATTAACGGGACGACTCGGGGCTGAAATGAAACGATCCAGTGTTCGATAAGGAGATGGAACGATGCACATCGTTGTGACCGGCGGAACTGGATTCATCGGTCGGCCCCTGTGTTTGTCGCTTTCTGCGGAAGGCCATACCGTCACGGTTCTGACGAGAAGGCCGGTAGAGGCCCAACCGATGTTCGGCCCCGCTGTGACCGCTGTCGAGTGGAATGGGCGAGAGGTCGGATCGTGGGAGCAGTCGCTCGAAGGAGCCGATGCAATCATCAACCTCGCCGGCGCCCCCATCGCCGATGCCCGTTGGACGACCGCGCGCAAACGCCTCCTTACCGACAGCCGCGTGCTCAGCACGCGCCTTTTGGTCGAGGCCCTGTCCCGTCGTTCTTCGAGACCCCCAACATTCATCAGCGCGTCCGGCATCGGTTATTATGGGGCTAGCGACGATCGTGTCTTGGATGAGGGAGCGGCCCGTGGCGAGGGATTTCTCGCAGACCTGTGTCTTGAGTGGGAAGCGGCTGCCCTTCGGGCTGCGCAGTTCGGGACGCGTGTGGTTCTCTTGCGGACCGGCATGGTCCTCGAACAGGACGGGGGCGCCTTGCCGAAGATGCTGCTGCCGTTCCGGCTGTTCGCGGGTGGCCCGATCATGCCGGGCACTCAGTGGGTCTCCTGGATCCACCGGCGTGATCACATCGGATTGATTCGTTGGGCGGTCAAGACGTCCGCGGTCACAGGTCCTCTCAATGCGGTGGCTCCGTCGCCTGTGACGATGAGCGAATTCAGTGAAACCCTTGGTAAGGTGTTACACAGGCCATCCTGGTTTCCCGTGCCGGGTGTGGCGCTGAGCGTGGCTCTGGGTGAACTGGGCACGCTGATGACGACGGGTCAGCGGGTGAGCCCGGCGAAGGCACTTTCCGATGGATACGTCTTCCAATACCCGACGCTGGAGCCGGCCTTACAGTCGATTCTTGCCAACAAGTGAGGAGGAGCATCTATGAAAATCACAAGCATTCAGATGGCGATTGGATTGATGATGGGACTTCTTTTCACGGGACCTGTCTGGGCTGCTGACCAACCCTCGAGCCAAGCGCCCTATGCGCATGGGGATGAATCCTCTCTGCCCAATGGGGTGATCGGCGTCTCGCTCCAGGTCGGGGCCGAGCGGATCGGTGATCCCGCAGTGCTCTATGTCGGCATGGTTCATCCGGAGGGACCGGCTCAACAGGCAGGGCTCAGTCATGGAGATGAGATTATCACCGTCGATGGAGTCGCAGTGGCGGGGAAGAGTTATGAGCAGGTGGTCAAGATGATTCGTGGGCAGGCGGGAACCGTCGTCAAGCTGGGGGTGAAGGGTGAAGGAGGTCTGCGGGACCTGTCGATAACCCGTGTGGCCAGCGACAAACTTCCGAAGGGCCCGATGGGATCGCACGGCGGCGCATCGAAATAGAAATCCAGCTCGAAGGCGTCGTGGTTGGGATTCCCTTGACTGGTTAAAGGGAGACGGAGATGCGAGAGAGGCCAGTCGGTGTGGATATCAGATTATTGGGCGGGTTGTTTCTGATCGTCGGCACGGTCGATCTGGTTATCATCGTGCTGTTCCCGGCCTATGCCCTCAAGCTGTTTGGTATGGCTGTGACGGGGCCCGCCTCTTTCCTTGTCAAACTCCACTCCCCTTCCGTCCATTTGTTGATCGGTTACGGATTTCTCTGGTTGCGCCCCTGGGCCTGGGGATTGAGTCTGGCCTATGCCGGGTTTGGCATTGTCAGCGAGGCAATGAACCAGCTGGCCTTCGGATTTCATGTGGTCCGGTCCGGCTTTATGGCCACGACCCTCCTGTTTGTCCTCTACCTCATCTGGCGGCGGAGGCTCTTTGTCGATGAGCCCGCGCAGGAGAGTAAACAAAAACCGCTCTCACAGGAGCTGCTCTGATGCGCGGTATCGTCTGGTTCAGGCGGGATCTCAGGCTTCACGATCAACCGGCCCTGACGGCCGCCTGCCGGGAGTGCGATGAGATCATTCCCCTCTTTGTATTTGATGATTCCCTGTTACAGTCCCATGTGTTCGGGGCAGCCTGCGTGAATTTCATGTTGGGATGTCTTCAGGAACTGTCTATGTCACTGGCCGAGCGAGGTGTGGTCCTGCGATGGCGTCGCGGCAACCCGGTGGAAGAAGTGGTGCGAGCCGCACGGGAATGGAAGGCCGATGCGTTGTATTGGAACCGTGACTATGAGCCCGCGACAATCGAGCGCGACCGGGCCGTCCAGCAACGGCTGGCTCAGACGGGTGTCGTCGTTCGTACCTTCAAGGACCATGTGGTGTTTGAGTCGGAAGAAATACGCGGCGCGACCGGTGACCCGCTGCAGCGATACAGTGCCTATCGCACCCGCTGGTGGGCCAAGTGGCAGGCGACGAAACCGTCGCCCCTCCCGATTCCCAGGGCCATGACAGCTTCAAAGAATGCAGTGTTCCCTGCCTCTCCTCCCCTTCCATCGGCATTGGAACTGGGCTACGACCTCGTGACGCCATGGATTGAGCCCGGTGAACGGAATGCAAAGAAACGGTTGCAGTGGTTCATTGAGGGGCCCATACACACCTACGGCAATGGCCGGAACATGCCGGGCATCGACGGGAGCTCACGACTCTCCCCCCACTTTCGTTTCGGAACAGTATCAGCCTGTACGGCGATCTCTGCGGCGTTGGGCGCTTTCGCGAAGGGTGGGCGCGCATCGAGAGCGGATGTGATGATTTGGATCGATGAGCTGGTTTGGAGAGAATTCTTTCAGCAAGTGCTGTCGGCATTTCCCCGGGTGGTTAACGGTCCCTTCCGTAACGCGGCAGTTCCGCCAGCCCGTGAACCGGGGCCTGAACGGAACCGGCTGTTTCAGGCCTGGTGTGATGGCAAGACCGGCTTTCCGATCGTGGATGCGGGCATGCGGCAACTCAATCAGACGGGATGGATGCATAACCGCGTGCGGATGGTCGTAGCCTCCTTCCTCGTCAAGGATCTGCGGCTCGATTGGCAGAGCGGCGAGCGGTATTTCATGCAGCGCTTGCTGGATGCGGATGTGGCGGCCAATAACGGCAACTGGCAATGGTGCGCCGCGACCGGTACGGATGCGATGCGCGGGTACCGCATTTTCAACCCGGTTCTGCAAAGCAAGAAGTTCGATCCGGACGGGGCCTACATCCGCGCCTATGTGCCGGAATTGTCCGGGGTGGCGACCAGGTGGATTCATGAGCCGCATGTGATGAGTCTTGATGAGCAGGGTCGTGTGGGATGCCGGATCGGCGCAGACTACCCGCTACCTCTCGTGGATCACGCACAGGCCCGCCGGGAATACCTGGATCTTGGCCAACAATTGGTGACCAGATGACGGCCGCACCGCTTCGTCTCGGGATCAGCCGCTGTCTCCTCGGAGACGAAGTACGGTTTGACGGGGGCCATAAGCGCGACAACTTCCTGACCGACGTGTTCGGCCGGTATGTGGAATGGGTTCCGGTCTGTCCTGAAGTGGAAGCCGGATTGGGCACGCCCCGGGAAGCGATGCGTCTGGTCGGCGATCCCGCCCATCCCCGGCTGCTGACAATCAAAAGCGGACAGGATCATACCCGGGCGCTGGAAAAGATGACGGTCAATCGTCTTGAGGAGCTTGGGGACCTGCACTTATCCGGGTTTGTGTTTAAGAGGGGCTCGCCGAGCTGTGGCGTCGAGCGGGTTCGTGTATACACCGAACAGGGGATGCCCAGCCGGAGTGGTGCCGGATTATTCGCGCGGGCCTATGTCGAACAGTTTCCGCTTATTCCGGTCGAGGAAGAAGGGCGGCTGAGCGATGCTCCGCTCAGAGAGAATTTTATCGAGCGGGTGTTTTGTTATCGCCGCTACCAGGATCTGCTTGAGAACGGCGTGACGAGGCAGAGGGTGGTAGAGTTCCACACGATTCACAAGTACCTGCTCATGGCCCATAGTATTCAGCATTACCAACTGCTCGGACGGCTGGTGGCTCAGCCAGAGCGGTACCGACCCAAAGAGCTGGCTCACCAGTATGGCGACCTCTTCATGAAGGCGCTGACCGTCAAGGCGACAGTGCGCAAGCACGTGAATGTGCTGCAGCATATTCTGGGCTACTTTAAGGACCATTTGGGAACTCAGGAGAAAGCGGAGTTATTAGGCGTGATCGGGGATTATCATCAGGGACTCACGCCATTGATCGTGCCGCTCACGCTGATCAAACATTACGTTCATCTCTTCGATGTGGGCTATATCCGTGAGCAGGTCTATCTGAATCCGCATCCGAAGGAACTCATGTTGCGCAATCATGTGTAGAGAGGAACCACCATGCCGCATGTTGTCATAGAAGAAGCCGGAGATCTGCAGGGGCTTTATCAGGCCTTCGTTCCGATGATGCATCGGGCGGGGACCGACATTCTGAAAGTGCAGGAGTTTTATATCGGCCGGAGCGGGAAGGAAGCCTTGCTGGAGTCGGTGGCGATTGAACAGGGCGTCGCGCGCAGTTTCTTTGTCCAGCTCAAACGACATGAGCGTTCAATCACCGTGCGTCTCTTGCCGGCCACCGATCCTGAAAAGACTCCGGCAGTGAAGCAGGTGATGGCGATGGTCGCCGGGTTCATTCGGACGGTGTGCCCAGCGAGTCACTATGGGAAGACTAATCTACAGGAGTATTTGAACGTGACGACCAGTTCAATGTGAGCAAAACAATTTACCAGGGGGAGACAGGACATGAAAGTCGAGAGACACGGTGTAATTCTAGTGGGGCACGGCGGGATTCCCAAGGGGTGCCCGCAGGATTTGGTGACGAGGCTGAAACGCTTGGAGGGACAGCGGCGCGCGGCTAAGCAACCAATGTCGGCAGAGGAACTCGAGTTGGATACCAAGATCCGCCAGTGGCCGAGGACGCCGGAGACGGACCCCTATCAATCAGGACTTGAGGCGGTGGCTGCTCAGTTGCGAGCCAACTTAGGGGATGTCTTGTTCGCTGTCGCCTATAACGAGTTTTGCGCGCCGACGCTGGAAGAGTCCGTGGATGAACTCGCTAAGAAGGGAGCAACGCACATCACGGTCACGACGACCATGTTTACTCCTGGCGGTTCACATTCGGAAGTCGAGATTCCGGAAATCCTCGACCATCTGCGGCCGCAGTATCCAGGAGTTGAACTCCGTTATGCCTGGCCGTTCGATCTTCAGCTGGTCGCGAGCACGTTGGCGGAACAGGTGAAGCGGTTTTCTTGACGATGGCTAATATCGTATGAGGTCCTGAATTTGTTCTCGGTCTAGGTTACATCAACATACCTCGGAGGGAAAGTGTCATGAGGTTAATCATTCTCGCCACGCAAGAAACCCTTTCGCTCGTCTTCCATATGGCTAGGTCTTTTGTCGCAACGGGAATAATTTATGTAGTGACCCTTTCCGCCTGTGCCAGCCCCATGGCAATTAATACCGCAATGATTGCGTATGACGACGCCGTACTCCGCGCTGAGAATGAGCTCCTTCTCCTCAACGTTCTTCGGGCTCGAGACGATGAGCCAATGCACTTCACTGTTACGCCAAGCATCGCGGCCACTTTCCATTTTCAAGTCAATGGCGGGATAGGCGGTCACATGTTCAGCTCAAGCCCTCGCACGGCCTATAACGCTAATTTCCTCAGCTTGAACCTAGGGGGAGAAGCATCAGAGAGTCCCACAGCCCAAATTATCCCGATTCAAGGCGAGGAATTCACCCGACGGATTTTGATGCCCCTTGATCAAGGCAAATTTGAATTTTTGACAAATCAGTCCTCCAATATAGGGGCTGTCTTGCGCCTAACCGTCCAAGAGATTGAAGTAGAATCCCAGAAAAAGGATTTACATTTGCTGAGAAATTCTCCCGGCTATCGGGAGGAATACCTTGAATTTCGTCGGTTCGTACAACATCTTGCATACCTTTATGCTACCAGACGCCTATATGTTGGTCCCCTAATATTTGACGATCCCCTAGAAGTTCCAGATCAACAAACCCTTTCCAAGCTGCCTCTCGATCAGGTTTTAGATGGGCGTCAACGGTTGGAACGTCTGGATGACAACCGATATGTTATCAGCCGCACTGTGGTTGGCCGGATTATGATTATGGATGTCAACCCCTTCTTGCTAAGCAATCAAGAGCGGCTTAATTTAAATCGGCGATTCGAGTACATGAAGAGCAACGCGATACCGGTGATTATGATGCGGGATTCGACTGTGAATGGCGATCCGTTAACTAGCGTCATTCGATTGCGAAGCTTTGCACAGATCGTGAAATTTCTTGCCAACGGATTGGGTAAAGAGCCGGAGTATGATGTCGAACCCGACGATCAGACTGGCGTCATCACCGGGGCATTTGGACGACCGGTTCCAGATCCGCCGCAGACCTTCAAGCTTCATAGCGGTCCCGAGGTGCCTTCCGGGGAGTTCATTTCCACCGTCCACAAAGGTCAGGCGTATTGGCTTGAAGGCACGCGCAACGGATCGGAGCCTATTCGTGAGGCTTCATGGGACTTGGAAGTATTTGGATTGCTATACCAGATATTTCAGTTGACGGTCAGCGAAGGGACACAAAACCGCGGCTTGCCGATCACAATTGCCAAGTGAACCTTTTGAGCTCCCAGCCTATACAACATGTCACCCGTCTTGCATTGCATCTGTCCGAACAGGGGCTCTTACCAGAGGCGGCGATCCGATGGGGGATCCGACAGTTGCTCAAACAGCGCCTCCATGAGATCCGGTCAGGTGACGCCGCGGCAGCGGCACTGCAGGAAATGCGATTTATCGAGGAGATACGCCGTTCGCCCATCGCTGTGCTGCCGGAGAAGGCCAATGATCAGCACTATGAAGTCCCGGCCGAGTTCTTTCGGCAGGTCCTCGGGCCTCACCTGAAATACAGCAGCGCGTTCTGGCCCGCCAACACGACGACCCTAGACCAGGCAGAAGCCGCCGGTTTGCGCGAGTCCTGCCTGCATGCGCGCCTGATGAACGGCCAGACGATTCTGGAACTCGGATGCGGCTGGGGGTCCCTCACGTTGTGGATGGCTGAGCACTACCCCGACAGCCGTATCACGGCGGTCTCCAATTCCCGCTCGCAGCGGGCTTACATCGAGGCCCAAGCCAGAGAACGCGGTCTGCAGAACCGGGTTCGGGTGGTGACCTGCGACATGAACACGTTCGAGATCGACCCCGGGCAATTCGATCGGGTGGTGTCGGTGGAAATGTTCGAACACATGCGTAACTGGCCTGACCTATTTGCGCGCGTCCGACGATGGCTGAAACCGGGCGGCCAGTTCTTCATGCACGTGTTCGTGCATCGTGCGACTTCGTACCTGTTCCAAGACCGGGGACCCGCCGACTGGATGAGTCGTCAGTTTTTCACGGGCGGGATGATGCCCGGCGATGGCCTGCCGCTGGCTTGTCAGGACCATCTCGCCTGTGTGGCCCGCTGGCAGTGGGACGGCACGCACTATGAGAAGACGGCCAACGCCTGGCTGGCCAATATGGATGCCGCCCGCGAGACACTCTGGCCCGTGATCGAGCGGGTCTACGGGAAGGCCCATGCGCAAGCCTGGTGGGGACGGTGGCGTATCTTCTTTATGGCCTGTGCCGAGCTGTTCGGCTATGAGGAGGGCCGACAATGGGGGGTCAGTCACTATCTCTTCGAAAGACCGGCCGCGAGTGCTTCATGAAGATGGGCACCACGATGATCGTGAGCAACTTTGTGCTCTTTCAAATCGGCTGGTTTGCGTGCGTGTGGAGCGCCGCGGCGGCCCAGCCCTGGATCGGCGTGCTGGTGACGACGGGGGTGGTGGTGGCGCATGTGCTCCGTGCTCCCCTGCCAAAGGCGGAGCTCACACTGGTATTCCTGGCACTCGCCCTGGGGCTCGTCTTCGATAGCCTGTTGGTATGGCAGGGCTGGCTGCAGTATTCCTCAGGAATTGTGCTCCCGAACGTTGCCCCGTATTGGATCGTGGCGTTGTGGGGGCTCTTCGCAACCCTGCTGAATGTCTCGTTGCGTTGGATGAGGGGGCGCTGGGTCATCGCGGTTGTGTTTGGAGCCGTCGGGGGTCCTGCCGCCTACTATGGCGGCCTCCGCATTGGGGCGCTGGAATTCGGCAATATGCCAGCAGGGCTGTTGGCTCTTGCCATCGGCTGGGCTGTGCTGACGCCGCTACTGCTCTCGTTATCAGCTCTTTTTGACGGCTATACCGGTCTGCTGGAGAAGAAGACGTCATGAGTCTATCGCTCTATGCCATGGGACTGGTTGCAACGCTGGGTCTGGCGACGCTGACATGGCTGGTCAGCGTCCTCAAGCGCGATGTGAGCATCGTGGACGGCGTGTGGGCCTTGATGCTCCTCGCCGCCGCGACGGTGTACGCCACCGGTGCGGAGCCCTATACGGGACGGACGACGCTCATCCTGACGCTGGTTGTGCTGTGGGCCGTGCGCCTGTCAGGTCATATCATCCATCGCAACTGGGGTGAGCCCGAAGACCGGCGGTATCGAGACATCCGCCAGAAATACGAACCCAATTTCGCATTGAAGAGTCTTGGCCTCATCTTCTGGTTTCAGGCGGGACTGGCGTGGATCATCTCTATGCCTCTGTGGCCGGCTCTCACCATACCGGTCGAAGCGGGGTTCATCGATGGACTGGCGGCGACGGTATGGACCGTCGGCATGATCTTCGAAGGCGTCGGAGATTGGCAGCTGTCACGATTCAAGGCCGATCCGGCGAACCGCGGCAAGGTGATGGAGCGCGGACTCTGGCGCTACACACGGCATCCCAACTATTTCGGCGAGTGCCTAATCTGGTGGGGCTTCTCCCTCTTTGCGCTGTCGGCCGGGGCCTGGTGGACGGTCGCGGGGCCCCTGCTCCTCACATACATGCTCTTGAAATTTTCAGGGGTGACCTTACTGGAACAGACCATTGTCGACCGGCGACCGGCGTATCGAGCGTACATCGCCAGGACCAACGCCTTCATTCCCGGTCCGCCAAAACAGGATATGCAGGGCTCCACTCCAGGAACCCGGACGTCATGAATAGCACATGTTCCGTGACCAGCGGGTTTCGTATCGCGGTGGCCCTTCTCGGATTCCTGACGTGCCTGGGAAGCGCTTCCCAACAGGCTTGGAGTGCCGCCTCGCAGACCTATGACTTCAAGGTCTTCCTCGGGAAGGATGAAATCGGACGCCAGCGCTTTGACGTCTCTTCTGAAGGCGAACGGACGCAGGTCCGGATAGACGCCCAGTTCACGGTCAAGTTCCTGTATATCCCGGTATACAGGTACCGGCATACCAACGTCGAAACATGGGAGGGAACGTGCCTGCGGGAGATTCGCGCGGAGACGGATGATAACGGCGAGTCCTTCTTTGTGAACGGGATTGTTCGGAACGGACAGTTACAGGTGCAGACACAAGCCGGGAACTGGACCGGCGAGGGATGTATCAAGACCTTTGCCTACTGGAACCCTGAGTGGATCAAGGGCGAGCGATTGCTGAACTCGCAGACCGGCGAACATCAGCCCGCGTCCATTCTTGCGGTAGGTGAAGAGACGATCCCTGTGCAAGGAGTCCCGACGCGAACCACGCACCGCCGGATCGTCACGGACAAGTTCACGGTCGATCTTTGGTATACCTTGAACGGCCGATGGGTCGCGCTGCAATCCACCACGAAGAAGGGCGATACCCTTCGTTATACGCTCCAGTGAGGACGCCATGTCATCTATGAGGCCGTCATTCTTCATGCCCGTTGTGCTGCTCGCACTCGCGGCCTGCAGTAGCCCCGCGCCAATCCGTACCGCGACGGCCGTAGACTTGGAGCGGTTCATGGGGGACTGGTATGTCATCGCCACGATTCCTACCTTTATCGAGACGAACGCCTACAACGCCATGGAGTCCTATCGCTTGGCCGAGGATGGCACCGTGGCCACGACTTTTAGCTTCCGCGAGGGCGGCTTCAAGGGGGAGCGCAAGACCTATCGTCCGACCGGCTATGTCCTTGATCGGGAATCGAACGCAATCTGGGGTATGCAATTCATCTGGCCGATCAAGTCCGACTATCGCATCATCTTTCTAGACGATTCGTACAGTCAGACGGTCATCGGAAGAATTGCGCGTGATTATGTGTGGCTGATGGCGCGCACACCGCAGCTCTCTGAAGTTGATTACCAGCGGTTCCTGCAGCTGATCGCCGGGGAAGGCTACGATGTTTCCAAGGTCCGTAAGGTACCGCAACGGTGGAACTAGTCTGTGCCAGGTAGTATGGAATCATACCGGACTTTGAGGCTGTGGCTGCCTGTATTGCTATCTAGCTTGGTCCGGACTTGATCAACGAGGCACTGAAGGTCGTATGAAGATCGCGATTGTTGGTACAGGCATTTCCGGAATGGTGGCGGCCTATCTCCTTCATCGGGATCACGAGATCACCGTCTTCGAAGCCGCCGGGTATGTCGGAGGACACACGAACACGATTGATGTCACCGTGAATAGCCAGACCTATGCGATCGACACGGGATTCATCGTCTTCAACGACTGGACCTACCCGAATTTCATTGCGCTGCTGAAGAAGCTGGGGGTGGAATCGCAAGTGAGTGATATGAGCTTCAGTGTGAAGTGTGAGCGCACCGGATTGGAGTACAACGGGACGTCTCTCAATACTCTCTTCGCCCAGCGGCGCAATCTGATCCGCCCTTCGTTTTATCGCATGATCCGCGATATCCTCCGATTCAATCGTGAGGCGCTGGATCTGCTTGATGAACCGGAGCCTGGCCCCTCGCTCGGTTCGTACCTCACGGCGAAGAGCTACTCTCGGGAGTTTATTGAGGAGTACATTGTTCCGATGGGAGCGGCGATCTGGTCAGCGGATCATGCGACCATGCATGAGTTCCCGGCTCGCTATCTGGTGCAGTTCTTCAAGAACCACGGCATGCTTTCTGTCGACCAGCGCCCGACCTGGCGTGTGATCAGGGGCGGGTCACAGCGCTATATGGAAAAACTGGTGGCGCCGTTTCGGGATCGGATCCAGTTGAACGCACCGGTCAAGTCTATTACCCGTCAACCCGACTCTGTGGAGATCGAGGCGACTGTTCAAGGGCGACAGACTCTGTCGATGCCATACGATCACGTCATTCTGGCCACCCATAGCGACCAGGCGCTTTTGATGTTGGCCGATCCCTCCCAGGCGGAGAGAGAGATTCTCGGCGCAATCCCCTATCAAGATAATGAAGCAGTCCTCCATACCGACGCCTCGCTCCTCCCCCGTCGTAAACTGGCCTGGGCTGCCTGGAACTATCACCTTCTACCGAACCAGCCGGATCGCGCGGTGGTGACCTATCACATGAACCGTCTGCAGAGCCTGCGGGCGTCCCGGGAGTTCTGTGTTACGTTGAACCATACGAAGGCGATCGATCCCCGGAAGATCATTCGGAGGATCACCTATCACCATCCGGTCTATTCCCCTGAGGCCGTCGAGGCGCAGAAGCGGCACGGCGAGATCAGCGGGGTGAACCGGACCTCGTATTGTGGGGCCTATTGGGGGTTCGGTTTTCACGAGGACGGGGTCAAGAGCGCGCTGGGGGTCTGCAAACCGTTCGGCAAGGATCTGTCGTCATGAACAGTTGTATCTACACAGGGACGGTTCGACACCGTCGTGTCAACCCGGTGCCCCATGCGTTCACTTACCGGCTCTTCATGATGTACCTGGATCTGGGCGAGTTGCTGGCGGTGTTTCAGCAGCGCTGGCTGTGGTCTGTGGATCGCCCCAATGTGGCATCGTTCAGGCGGAGCGATCATGTTGGCGATCCGGGGACGCCCCTGGATCGTTCTATCCGGGGACTCGTCGCGGAACGTACGGGGCATACTCCCATCGGTCCCATCAGGCTGCTCACCCACCTGCGGTATTTCGGCTATGTATTCAATCCGGTCAGCTTCTATTTCTGTTACGACGCAGCAGGTGCACATGTGGAGTCGATTGTCGCGGAGATCACGAATACGCCGTGGGGGGAGCGGCACTGTTATGTATTGGGACCGGATGACAATCTCGCGAGTGGCGGCAAGAAACGGTATCAGCTCGACAAGGTGTTCCACATTTCGCCATTTATCGGGATGTATGTGGCCTATGACTGGCGCTTTTCAGAACCGGCATCGCACTTGGCCATTCACATGGAGAATCTCAGCGAGGGAAAGCCGTTCTTCGATGCGACGATGCTGCTGAAGCGGAAGGAGATCTCCGGTACTGCGCTCGCACAGGTGCTGTTGCAGTACCCGGTCATGACGGCACGCGTCATCGGAGCGATTCACTGGCAGGCTTTGTGTCTCTGGATGAAGGGCGTTCCGTTTCATTCACATCCGAAAAAACAGGAGGCGTCGCCAGGCGGGGCGAACCGATGACATCTATGAATGACACCACGATTCCATCTGGGGTGAATGTCGGACAGACATCGTTGCAGGCAGCCACTCCTTCACGCCTCGTGAGGCACTTCTATCGGCTTGCCCGAGAAGTCGTCTTCTTCCGGTTGGGGCGTCTCGATCATGGCGCGGTGACCGTTGTCGATGGCCATAAGGTGCATAGGTTCGGTCAGGTGACTCCGGCCTGTCCACTACACGCGACGATCACGATTCATGATTCTCACACCTATGCCGATGTTGCCTTGGGCGGGACCATCGGTGTGGCCGATGCCTACAGGCGGGGATGCTGGAGCTGTGACGATCTGACCACACTGGTTCGTATTTTTGTACGCAATCGCGAGCTGCTGGATCGCGTGGAAGGAGGTCTTGCGATCGTGACGAGACCGCTGCTCAAGGCCATGCACTGGCTCAAGCGCAACACGAAAGCGGGCAGCCGCAAAAACATCGCCGCTCACTATGATCTGGGTAACGAGTTCTTTCGCCTCGTGCTTGATGAGACGATGATGTATTCCTGCGCCTACTTTGAACGTCCGGATGCCACCCTGGCGGAAGCCTCGCGTGCCAAGAACGATCGAATATGCCGGAAGTTGCACCTAACAGCGAACGATCATTTGCTTGAGATTGGCACCGGCTGGGGCGGGTTCGCCATTCATGCGGCTTCCCAATACGGATGCCGTGTCACGACGACGACAATCTCCCGGCAGCAGTATGATCTGGCGGTGCAACGCATTGATGAAGCTGGACTGCGGGACCGGGTGACCGTCATTCTGAAAGACTATCGCGATTTGCCTGAATTGAATGAGCGTTTTGACAAACTGGTCTCCATTGAAATGATCGAGGCGGTCGGCCATCATTATTTTGAGGTTTACTTTCATGTCTGCAGTAGCATGTTGAAACCCGACGGACTGATGTTGGTGCAAGGCATTACGATCGACGAACAGCTCTACGAGCGGGCCAAACGGTCCGTCGACTTTATCAAACATTTTATGTTTCCCGGCAGTTGCATTCCTTCTGTGAGTGCGTTGATTGCCGCATCGGCGAAGGGCGGCGGTCTCAATCTAGTCCAGCTGGAGGATATCGGAGCTCACTATGTGGCGACGCTTCAGGCCTGGCGGCGGAATATTGCCAAGGGGCTTCCGCAATTCAAGGGACTCGGCTATCAGCCAGAGTTTCTGCGGCTGTGGGAGTTCTATCTGTGTTACTGCGAAGGGGGATTTGTGGAGCGCTCGGTTAGCGACGTCCATCTCCTCTTTGCGAAGCCGGGCTGGCATAGATCCTTCTCCTCGCTGCCGTAGTAGGAACTCTCGGTTTTAGCAGAGGGGCAACTGGGCGCTCTGTGGTTGGGGCTCCTCAATTGGAGTCCCTGTTCATAATGGTTCTGCTCTAGAGCGTGTTTCTGCCGTTCGTTTTTTGAGTGGACGGCGATCACCCCTCAATGGGTGCTGCCTTCCCCCGTTCAACCGTGTAGAATGGGTCCACATCATTTACCGCTGCCGCCAAGGGAGGAATCTGTGCGGGACCAACTCGCGAAAGCATTTCATGACACACAGTCGTTCAAGTGGGATCCTCAAGGGGGATTCAAGCTGGCTTCCGGACTCACGAGTCCGTTCTATGTGGATTGTCGTGCCTTGATGGCCCATCCGAGGGCGCGGCGCCTGGTGGCGCAGCTGGCGTATGACGCGCTCAGCGACGTCAACGTGGATTGTTTGGGAGGGTTGGAGATCGGGGCGATTTCCATCGCCACATCGATTTCCGACTATGCCTATGCGGCCCAGCCATCACGGGATTGGCGGACATTTGTGGTGCGGAAACAGGCCAAAGATCACGGGCTAGGAAAGTTGATCGAGGGAGCGTATAAGCCGGGCGATCGCGCCTTGATCGTCGATGATGTGTTGACCAGCGGCGGTTCGTTATTGAAAGCGGTAACGACTGCGCGTGGTGCCGGACTGACTGTGACGCACGCGCTGGTGATTGTCGATCGCCACGAACAGGATGGACGCAAGAAAGTGGAAGAGGAAGGATTGACGGTCGTGAGCCTTTTGACCATCGACGACCTCATGCGGCATCAACCAGGCACGACATAAGGCCTGTGCCGTCTACCGGCATTGGAATTGAATTCCCCACCGGCGTTCACGAATTGCTTCCTGAGCCCCTTCCACTGTACCGGCGATGCGTGTGCGGCCTTGGGTTTCTCCTTCGCGGGTAATGGTGTAGGGTCCGTGGCACTTCTCTTTCATCAGCGCGAAGGCCTCTGTTCTGGAAGAAGACAGCAGGGATCCCTGTTCGCCTTTGAACGGATAAACGATCACGCCGCCGTTCTTGGACTCTTGTAAGAATTTGGCCCCGTCTGCGCAGCCAGCGAGGACGAGTACAGTAATGAGGCCCACTGCTCTTGACCAGCCGGTCATTCTGTTTTTAGGATGTACCGAGACAGCGCGACGTGCGATGTTGTCGTTTTGAGGTAAGGAGGATGAGATGAAGCGTTTCATCTGGGCGCTCACGGGGATAATACTACTGGTCAGTCTGGTGCTGGCTGGCACAGGGTGGTCTTACCACTCTTATCTGCTCACCGTCCAGCAACTACAGGCTGGTTTGGCCAAGACCTCTTCAGCGCAGAAGAAAGGATTTGTTCTCTTGGATGTTCGGACTCCGGAGGAGCATCGGACGGGAATGATTCCCGGGACTGATTTCAACATCGATTTCAGGGACATCAAGAGTCGTTATCGCGAGTTGGGCGTTCAGCCCGACGATCATATCGTGGTGTATTGTCAGTCCGGGCATCGCAGCAATATTGCCGCTGAAACCTTGGCGGATTTGGGGTACCGGCATGTCTACAATGTCGCCGGCAGTATGAATGCGTGGACAGAAGCAGGATTTCCCATCGATCGGCCAGGCCGCTAGAAATATATTGAATCATTTTCCACGCCGGTGATCGTTGCTGACGGTCTTGAGAATCTTGACCTGAGGCTATCCGTTGTTCTTTTTCTACTCTTGCTGCTTCTCGTCACTGAAGGAAACACTCTAACGCTTCTTTGCCTGTCCGGTTGAAGAGGCAGGTTGTTCGCGTGGGCTGATGCCGATCACAGCGGGCAGAGGAACATGCGGTGTGGAAGTCCCAGCAAACAATTCCTTCCAAGAGCTACGCTGGGGAGTGGGAGTTCCCTGTGTCCAGATGGAGTTGGATACAAGAAGATCGGAAGATGATCCTCCATCCATGGCCATGGCTATGCGAATTGATGGGAACACGTCACGTAGACATTGGCCGATTCCATGCAAGGTGATCAATCCCAGGCTCTTGAAGATCAGAATATGGCCATTGTGGGTTTCTGCTACCAAGGTTTGATAGGCGAGCTTACCTGTTTGTCGAACTCGAATCGTTCCGGTCTTGTCGAGGAGCATGAGGGATTGTGCTGCTTCACGATAGGAAGGCGCGGTGTCCTGAAAAATGTCAGTTTTTAGATCAAGGACGCGCGCTTTGGGTTCCGCGGCAGGTTGTGTCGGTTCTGCCACAAAGAGTCCATGCCAGATCGCATGACGGCGGCTTCCTAGCGAGCGGCCGTCCTTCAACAAGAGTCCCAGGTACGCAAAGTTCTCCCGAAACAACCCGGCGTTGAAGAGAACCATCTCGTGTGTCCTGTTCTGCCATTCAGTAATCGTGAGCGGATACGCTAATTCCTCCTGCGCATAGTAGTGGACAGAAAACCGATAGCGCTCTGGATCGGCGTCAACGATGAGGAGTGCATCGATGTCGGGACAGCGTTCGTACGGTTGCCAGACGGATACGGCCAATCCTGCTCCGATAGATTCCCAATGGGGATCTTGGGAAAAGGCGTCATTGGCCAAACAGTATCCGAGAGCCACCGACAGGATCAGGATGATAGCGAGATGGCCTCTGCTCACTTGCCTGTGTCGATGGGCGAGTCTGTGAAAAATGCCCGAAGATGCGGACCAGCAATGGGTACTCATGCCAAGGTCCTGATCATGAGGGATTATTGAGGAGCCAGTTCGTGGACTGGTGCTTGAGTTTGACTGTTCGAGGTCTGCTCCAGCAGTTGCCGGATGCGCTGCCCGAGGAGTTCCGGCGTAAAGGGTTTTTGGAGGTAGTCACTCGCAGGGTCGCTCGATCCGATGCCGATGTCATCCGCATAGCCTGACATGAAGAGCAGTTTCAGGTCCGGTTTTAAGATCCGTAAATGTTGCGCGAGCTCGGTGCCGCTCATGCCAGGCATCACGACATCGGTGACGAGGAGATGGATATTCCCGATTTGCTGTGAGGCAATCAGACAGGCTTCCAGACCGTTGCGGGACTCAATGACGCGATACCCCAGCGTCCTGAGCCCGTCACGAACCAATTCGCGGACGGAATGGTCGTCTTCCACTAGAAGAATAGTTTCATGGCCACGAAGGGAGCAATTGAAGGTTTCGTTCGGAGGCGCCGGAACGATGTGTGATTGGATGCTAGGGAAATACACGTCGAAGGCGCTGCCTTTCCCTACCTGGCTGCTGACGTTGATTCCTCCTCCACTCTGCGTGACAATCCCGTAGACGGTTGAGAGTCCTAGACCAGTGCCTTTGCCGTCGTGCCGGCTGGTAAAGAAGGGCTCAAAAATATGTGAGAGCACTTCGGGTGCCATGCCTCTCCCGGTGTCGGCCACGCAAAGTTTTACAAAGGGTCCCAGGGTGAAGGGGCGTGCATAATACATGGGCGTGTGTGTGAGTTCGATCAGCGAGGTGTGGATGACGAGTTGACCGCCTTTGGGCATGGCGTCGCGTGCATTCACGACGAGATTCATCAGGACTTGTTCGATTTGAGCCGGATCCGCTTTGATCCGAAGATCCTGCGGGCTCAATACGATGCTGAGGTCGAGATCTTGTCCGATCAAGCGGCGTATCATGGTTTCAAAATTGGTGATGAGGGGATTGAGTGCGAGCACTTTCGGCTTCGAAGGTTGCTGGCGGCTAAAGGTCAGGAGTTGTCGAATCAAGGTCGCAGCCCGGTCTCCCGCTTGTTGCATTTCCTCGATCCTGCTGCGGATTGGATCATCCGGAGGGATTTCTGCCAGGAGTCCTTGGCCATGCCCCATAATGACGGTGAGGAGGTTGTTGAAATCGTGGGCGAGACCTCCCGCCAATCGGCCTATGGCTTCTAATTTCTGGGCTTGCCGTAATAGTTTTTCGCTTTGGCGAAGAGCTTGTTCAACCCGTTTCCGCTCAAGCCGGTCTTCCAACTCCCTCAGCGCGCGATGGATGGACGGGACAAGACGGCCAAGGCGTTGTTTGAGAATGTAGTCTGTGGCGCCACGGCGGACGGCGTCGAGCGCGAGGTCTTTTCCGAGTGTGGTGGAAACAAAAATAAATGGAATGTCTGGACAAATTTGCCTGGCCAGACTCAGCGCGGTGAATCCGTCAAACCCTGGGAGCGAGTAGTCGGCCAGGATCACGTCGAATCTTTTTCTCTTTAACGCCTTGATAAAGGCTTCTCCCTGATCGACTCGGAGTGCCTGGCAGGCAATGCCTCCGTCAGTTATGGTCGACACAATATGGTCCGCGTCGTCTTGATTGGCTTCAAGTTGGAGGAGCCGAAGGGAGGTGGTCACAGATCCTCTATCATGCGGTTCGACCATGATGAATGGGAGATGGTTTTATAAGGAGTGACTATAAAGAGTAGTGCTTTAATGGCCCCCATCGCCTTAGCGGTGAAGTGGACTACGATACGATGATCTAGGTGATGATTCCTGGTGGCCGTGTTTGAAGCGAGAAAAAATTGAAAAATAGATGCGGTGTCTTGTCGACAATGGGGAGGGTGTGGGTGATCGTACGTCGCTGTGTCCATAGAAGGGACTAACCGCCCTGTCAATGGCTATGGGAAACGCTGAGGCGCACTTTACTCTTGTTGTAGAGAGGCCGCAAGGGGTCCGTCTCGGTCAACAGATGAATATAGCACTAGCCGCCAAAGGGAGAAGCCGGGGGAATCATGGTGGAGGCGGGGGCTCCAATATGGGAAAACATCATGGTGGCCGATACGACCCAGTCGATGAAGGGCTGGGGGTAGATGCCGATCAGCAGCGTACCGGCGAGGCTGATATAGACCACGACTTTGAGAGGCGTTGAAATAGTGATGGGAGTGGGATCGTTCGGTTCAGCGATGTACATTTTCTTCACCACGATGAGGTAATAGTACATCGAGATGACAATGTTGATCAGGCCGACGGTAATCAGCGTATAGAGCCCCTCTTTAATTGCCGCGACAAAGATATAGAGTTTGCCGATAAATCCGGCCAGCGGCGGGACTCCGGCCAAGGACAGGAGAAAGAGCAGCATGGAGAAGGCCAGAAACGGAGACCGGCGGTTCAGGCCGCTGTAGTCGTCGATTTCTTCGCTTCCGATAGCATGGCTGACGGCGATAATCACCGCGAACGCGCCGATATTCGCAAAGAGATAGGTCAGCAGATAAAACAGAATCGCATCGTTGCTCATTTTGGTTCCGGCAGCCAGTCCGATAAGGACATTGCCGATTTGCGCGATGCCGGAGTAGGCCAGAAGGCGTTTGATGTTCTTTTGCGCGATGGCCACGATATTGGCATAGGTCATCGAGAGAACCGATGTCGCCGCGAGCAATACGACCCACATGGGTTTAAAGGAGGCCAGCGCGACGAAGAACATGCGCAGGAGAATGGCAAAGGCCGCGCCTTTCGGAGCGATGGAAAGGAACGCGGTTACAGGCGTGGGCGATCCGTGGTACGTGTCGGGAATCCAGGAGTGGAACGGCACGGCGCCGATTTTGAATCCAAGCGCGGCAAAGATCAGCAGAAACCCGATGATCAGACCGGGAGTTGGTTGGGCCGATGTCATGTCGGAGAAGACGAGTTTCCCGGTTTCTCCATATACCAGGCTGATACCGTAGGCGAGCAGTCCTGCCGCAAAGACGCCAAGGATAAAGAATTTTAGTCCGGCTTCGTTCGAGGCCACATCGTCGCGAAGGTAGGCTACGAGTACATAGAATCCGAAGGTCGAGAATTCCAATGTCACGAAGAGTGACAGGAGATCGTTGGCGGACGCCATGAACATCATGCCGAGGGCCGACATGACGATCAGAAAGTAATATTCGCCTCTGAAGAAGGCGAACTTCTGGACATATTCGATGGAAGCGAGAATGACGAGGATACTCGCTCCGACGATGAACATTTTGAAAAATAGGGCCATCCGGTCGAGGACGTACATATTGGCGAAAAGCGTCCCCGTGATATTGCTGATATCGAGCCACGTCAGGCAGCCGAGCGTCGCCACGAGGCCGGCAATGCTGAAATAGGCTAGCTGTTCCTTGGGTAAGCGCGGGAATGCAAAGTCGGCAATCAAGACAAGGCAGAGCCAAACGGTCAGCACAATCTCCGGGAGGAGGAGCAGGAGATCCGACAGCGACATGTTCAATTCAAAATTCATAGTCTCGATTCGTACATCGTCAGACGTACCCTATTCTGTCATCCGTTCCGGTTGAAGCTGTACACCGCGTGCAGCCAATTGTTCTTGCACCGATGGACTCGGGGAATCGATGGCTGGGGCGGATGCCACCGGCACGACGTGTGTGATCCTGGCAATGAGTGGATCGACCCCTGAGCGGACGACATTGTATAAGTGCATGGGGAAGAGCCCAAATCCCACGCTCACGGAGATCATGATGAGCAGGGGAAGACGATCTACCGCTGAAACGGCATCGTGGGAGTGGCTGTATTTTTGATCCATCGGGCCATAGAACAAGCCGCGCATCATTTTAAAGAGATAGGCAAGCGTGAGGACGATACCGAGCACGGCGACCACGACTTGGAATGGATACTTGTTCCAGCTCCCTACGATGATCATGACTTCGGCGATGAAATTGACGGTGCCGGGCATACCGATTGAGGCCATGCAGCCGACGACAAAACAACCGGAGATAAAGGGCATCTTGTTCGACAGGCCGCCGAGCGATGGGATATCGCGCGTATGGGTCTGGTCGTAGACCCAGCCGGCCATCGCGAATAGCATACCGGTTGCCATCGCATGGGCGAACATATAGATGACGGCTCCGCTTAGGCTGATGTAGTCCAATGCCGCCATGCCCAGAAAGACGTAGCCCATGTGGCTGGAACTGGAATAGCCGATGACGTATTTCGTGTCTTTGGCATAGAAGGCGACGAATCCGCCGTAAATAATGCTGAACATACAGAGCACGGCCGCCATCGGCATCATCTCGTGCGTCGTCTCCGGTAGAATTTCAAAGGCCACGCGAATAATCGAAAAATGTCCCAGCTTCATCAGTACGCCGGCGTGGAGCATGCTTGTCGCGGCTGGAGCCGCGGCATGGCCGACCGGCGACCAGGAATGCAGGGGCCAGAGCGGCGCAATCGATGCAAAGCCGAAAAATATGAGGACCCAGATAATCTTGTCGAGGGTGGTGCCCAGGACCGGAATATTCATCAGGTGGGCCTGTTCGCGGAGGACAAGAATATCAAACGTATTCAGGCCTGAATACTTGTAGATCAGCAGGATGCCCATGAGTGCTGCGACGGCAAAGGCCGAGAGAAACAGCACGAGCTTCATTGCGGCGTATTCTTTGCTGTTCGAGCCGAAATTGAAGATAAAGCCGACGGAGTCGCGCTGCTTGAGCCCCTCTGCGTCGGTCATTTCCAGATACTTCTTGGTGTGACTGCCCCACATCCCGAGGAGGAGATACATGGGGATAACGGACATTTCATAGAAGAAGTAGAGGAAGAAGAGATCCAGTGACATGAAGACGCCGATGGTGGCGGCGGCAAGAATCAGGATCCAGATATAGAATTCTTTCATCCGGTCTTTGACGTGCCAGGACACAAAGATTCCGGCGAACAAGAGGATAGATGAGGCGAGGACCAACGGAGTCCCGATGCCATCCACGCCGAGATACAGGGAGATGCCGAGCTGACGTGACCATTCGAATTTCTGGACGAATTGAAACCCGCCTCTGACTGGGTCGTAGGCATAGAATAAATAGATGGACGCGATTAGTGAGACGAAGGCCGATCCGGCGGCGATTCCCCGAACGAGCATCGCCTGGCGGTTAGAGACAAAGATCAGCGCCAAGGCTCCAACGAACGGCGCGAATAGAATGTAGAGCAGTGCGTAGTCACCCATGGGTTCTAGTGGTCCTGTCGTTGAACGGAGTCAGTAAGCGATGCCACGGTGCCATGGTCCAGACGATCGACCAACGCCTGAATTGAGCCGTTCATGATGCGCAGGAAGGGGGACGGATAGAGCCCGATCCAGAGAATCATCACGGACAGCGACACGGCGATAATCATTTCACGTAGTTGCAGGTCAGGCATGGTGCTCTTCACGGCTTTGCCCAGCGGGCCGAGAATGGCGCGTTCGTAGTACCAGAGAAAATAGGCCGCTCCGAAGACCACGCCGGTGACCGCGAAGGCGCCGTAGACCCAATTGGCTTTGAATGTGCCGAGAAGAATGAGAAATTCCCCCACGAATCCGTTCGTTCCCGGCAAGCCGATAGAAGCGAGGCCAATCAATAAAAAGTAACTGGCGAGGAGCGGGACTTGTTTTGCCATGCCTCCAAAGGCGGAGAGATGAGTTGTTTGTTGTCGAGAATAGAGAAATCCCGCTATGAAGAAAAGGCCGGCGGTGCTGAAGCCGAGGTTGATCATGGTCAGAAGGCTGCCTTGAAGCCCCTGATAATTGAGAGCAAAGAGTCCAATCACAATGAAGCCGAGATGGCTGATGCTGCTGAAGGCTAAGAGGCGGCGGAAGTCTGGCTGGATGAGTGCCATGATGGCCCCATACAGGATGGCGGCAATACCCAGGCACATGAGGATCGCCACTACAGTTTGGCTCTTGGACGCGTCCGGCAGGAGCGGGATACTGAAGCGCATGAAGCCGAAGGTTCCCAACTTGAGGCCGGCTAGCACTACGGACATCCCGATAGGTCCTTCGAGCAAGGCATCCGGAAGCCAGGTATGGAACGGAAATACTGGAGCCTTGAACGCAAATCCCATAAACATCAGCCAGAAAATCAATATCTGCTGGCTGAGCGGGATGGGAACCGTTAACAGATCGAGCAAATCAAACGAATAGACTTGATCGGTATGATGGAGGACGGCCCATTGATGAAAGTTTAGATTGAGTAGTGCGATTCCGACTAGCATAAAAACACTGCCGAGCAGCGTATAGAGTACATACTTCAGAGCTGCATAATGCCGTTCGGCTCCCCCACCCCAGAGCTTGATGAGGAAATAGCTGGGGATGAGCATCAATTCCCAGAAGACGAAGAAGAGGATCAGGTCTAGCGAAACGAAGACACCCATAGTCGTCGTCTCAAGCGCCAGGACGCACATCATGTACAGTTTGATTTGCTGGCGAATCGTATCCCACGAGTAGATTACTACCAGAACGGTCAGAAATGCGGTGAGTCCAACGAAGAGGACGCTGATTCCGTCAACGGCGAGGTGGTAGCTGATGCCGAGGCCAGGGATCCAGGAGGCATGCTCAGAAAACTGCATGGCGGCGGATTCTGGTACAAAGCGGATCAACACAAATATGGCGAGGGCCAATTCGACGAGGCTGATCGTAAGGGCCGAGGTTCGAACCATATCCTCGTCCTCGACGAGCCAGAGGACGGCTGCTCCGACAAGCGGGAGAAAGAGCAGGCAGGACAAAATGGGGAAACTGGCTGCGAGTTCTTCTAACATGGGTGCTGTGATGCCTCGATGATCATAGGATCTTGCTTACAGTTGAATAATCAGTTGAACGACCAGCGCCAGGAGAAATAGTCCGGCGATTATCAGCGCGGCATAGTGATGGACCATGCCACTCTGAAGTCTGCGGCCTTGGCGTGCCGCCATATGGTTGCCGAGTCCAATGACATTGAGACCGGCGTAGACGACATATTTTTCGATCCATGTGGATCCGGCAGAGCCCCAATCGGCCATCAGCGCCACCCCGCGAACAAGGCCATCGATGATGGTGCGATCAAACCAATCAAGCAATTCGCCGAGGCGCTTGGTCGGTTCGACAAAGAGGAAGTCATAGAGTTCATCGACGTAATACTTATTGAGCAATGTGTTATAGGCTCCGGCAAACTTGGTGCTCCAGGATTCGGCTGTTGCCGGGCTGGCGCTATAGAGAAAATGTGCAAGGCCCCATCCGAGTAGGGCAATTCCGGTAGCGGCTCCCATGAGGAGCAAGATGAGTCCGGCGCTCGCCTCATGTTCTCCTGCCACCGCAGCTACCGGTGCGAGGAATCCATGCAACCATCCATGATCCGGCGGGAAACCTAAAATCAGTCCCCCCAGCACAGAGAGCACGCCCAGTGCCATTAAGGGTCCGACCATCACCATCGGCGATTCGTGCACATGTTCTTCCGTGTGGTGGTCCATACGTGATGGTCCGTAGAACGTCAGATAGGTGAGGCGGAACATATAAAAAGAGGTTAAGAAGGCGCCGACCGCAGCCATTGTGTAATACAGGTAGTGGTGATTGACGAAGGCATGACCCATGATCTCATCTTTGCTCCAGAATCCGGCCAGTGGCGGAAGGCCGGCAATGGCAATGGTGCCGATGAGAAAGAGTCGATAGGTCCAGGGAATCTTTTTGCTCAGCCCGCCCATCTTCCGGATGTCCTGCTCACCTGATAAGGCATGAATCACGGATCCGGCCGAGAGGAACAAGAGAGCCTTAAAAAATGCGTGGGTCATGACGTGGAATACCGCGGCGGTATAGGCGCCGATGCCGCAGCCGAGGAACATGTACCCGAGCTGACTGACGGTGGAATACGCAAGGACGCGTTTAATGTCGGTCTGTACCAGGCCGATCGTGGCGGCAAAGAGGGCGGTGCATCCGCCGACCACCGCGACGATTTCCATGGCGATCGGCGACATATCAAAAATCGCATGGTTGCGCACGATCATATAGACACCCGCAGTCACCATGGTGGCCGCATGAATGAGCGCGCTGACGGGAGTCGGCCCCTCCATGGCGTCCGGTAGCCAGGTATAGAGCGGCAATTGGGCGGATTTGCCAACGGCGCCGATCAAGAGACAGAGGGCAATGGCGGTGGCCATTTCAGGGGAGAGTTGGCTGACTTGTGCCATGACCTTCGTATAGTCGAGGGTCTTGAAATTGATAAATACCAGGAAGATAGCCAAGAGAAACCCGGCATCGCCGATCCGGTTCACGACGAAGGCTTTTGAGGCGGCTTTCGCGGCGGAGACCTTATCGTAATAGTAGCCGATCAAAAGATAGGAGCAGAGTCCGACTCCTTCCCATCCGATGAAGAGCACCACGTAATTGTTGCCCATTACGAGCAACAACATCGAGACCATGAACAGGTTCATATAGGTGAAGAAACGGGTGAACCCGTCTTCCCCGTGCATATAGCCGACGGAATAGACGTGAATCAGGAAGCCGACACCGGTGACGACGAGGAGCCAGACGCAGGTCAAGGGATCGACCAGGTAGGCGAGGTTGATCGTGAGATCCCCGCCAAAGATCCATTGATAGGCAATGACTTCGTGCGAGACTCGTGAACTGAGGACGTCGGCGAACACGCCGATCACACACAGAAAGGAGAGGGCCACGGAGCCCCAGGCTAGACGGTGTGCGATCTCGTGGGAATACCGGCTGCCGAAGAGACCGTTGGAAATCACGGCCAGTAACGGAAACACCGGAATGAGCTTGATGAGCAGATCAGTTAAATCAAACACGTTACCACTTCAATAGGTTCATTTCGTCGACGTTGGTTGAAAGCTTGCCACGGAAGACCACGATGATAATGGCCAATCCCACTGCCGCTTCTCCGGCGGCGATCGCGATGATGAACAATGCCACTAGCTGGCCGGCCATGGACTCCAGGTAATGGGAGAACGCCACCAGATTGATATTTGCCGCGTTCAGCATAATCTCGACGGACATGAGCACGATAATAAAATTCCGCCGGATCAGCACTCCAAGGAGTCCGGTGAGGAAGAGGATCGTGCTGACGGCGACATAGGCGGATAAAGGAATCATGCGTCAGTCTTTTCCCGCATCGATCGGTTTAGGCGTCTTGGCCAGCACGATGGCGCCGATAATGGCGCCGAGCAGGAAGACACCGACAATTTCAAATTGCAGCAGATAGTCGCTGAACATCTTGATACCAACGGCTGCCGTATCCCCGTCTTGCAAAATCGCCACGGTAGGAGCCGTACCTTTCGCCCCGGCATAGGGCGACTTTACGAGCAAATACAAAACATAGAGCGAGCCCAGGACCGCCGGCCCCAGATAGTAGAGATAGGTCGAGTGAAAATAGCGTTCGTCCGTTTTGAGATTGAGCAACATGAGTACGAAGAGGTAGAGCACGAGGATCGCGCCGGCATAGACCACCACTTGAACAGCCCAGAGAAATTCCGCATTCAGCAGGACGAATAAACCAGACACATGGAGCAACAGGGCAAGCAGCGCCAATCCGCAATGAACGGGATTCTTGAGGGCGACGGTCAGTACGGCGGCAGCAATACTCACCAGTGCGAAATACGAAAAAAAGACAGCAATCATGTTTCCTGCTCAGCTCAAATGCTTGGGAGTCGATTGCGTCGGCTTGATAACCGACTGCGGGAAATAATACCGGTACTCGCGACTCTCCTCGACATTCTTTTCCTGGTTATGGGCATAGAGGTATTTTTTCGCATCTTCTAAGTGGCGCTCGCCTATTTCATAGAGGCGTTTCTTGTCGAATAGAAGGGTGCGCTTGTCGTGCGTGGAAAATTCATACATCTTGGTCATGGCCAGCGCGTTAACGGGGCAGGCCTCCACGCAATAGCCGCAAAACACGCATTTCGTGATGTCGATATAAAATTCGCTGGCGTAGCGTTGCAGGGGGCGATCCTTATCCTCGGCGCTCACAACCTTGATGCAATGCGAGGGGCAGGCGGCTTCACAGAGGTCACAGCCGACGCAACGTTCCCGCTTATCGTCGTACCGGAGCAGGCTCAGCGCCCCGCGGTGCGTATCCGGCAGCGTGCGTTGCTCCCGAGGATACTGAAACGTGATCGGTTTATGGAACATATGGCGAAAAGTCACCTTCATGGCGTCCCAGATTTCGTAGAACAAGGCGGCATGAAGAATCTTCTTGGTTAACGCGGCGACACTCATCGTAGGCTCCTGCCTTGCGGAATCATCCGGCGATTCCTAGGCTCGTTCGATACTGACCCATGCATGTTTGAACGACGGAACACCGGTTGTTGCATCCACCTGCAACGCCATTAAATCCTTGACTGGCGGCTCATTGAAATGCTCCGGGAAGAAACAGGTATTCGGCGCGAGCGAGGCTTCCGCTTGCACGCCCAGCTGGAGCGATCCCCGTTCCGATGTCACGCGTACCTTTGAACCGTCCTGGATTCCCAGCCGTTCCATATCTTGCAGATTCATCCGTAGCTTGCCCGTGTTCGGCGCGATCTTGATCAGACCGAGCGCTTCGGTGGACATCTTGCCCGAGTGGGTGAGCTGCTGGCCCATCACCAATGCGAAGGGCCGCTTCGGATCTGTGGTGGTGGGTGCGATCCGATAGCGGGTCTTGACCTCAACCGCATAGCCGTTGGCGAGATACGCATCCGGTTCCGGAGTCACTTTGCGCGGCTGGCCGAGGTTGTAATATCCTGGGAGCAGCTTCATGATTTCGGCCTGAATGTCGTTGGCCGATTCGTATGGCCATTGGGCGCCCAAGGCATTGGCCAGGGCGGTCATGATATGCCAGTCCGGAAGACTCTCACCGATCGGATCCATTGCTTGGCGGACTCGGAGAACGCGGCCTTCAAGATTCGTGAAGGTGCCATCTTTTTCGGCATAAGTGCAGGCCGGGAGAACAAAGTGCGCGCGGCGTCCGGTCTCGGTTAAAAAAGGATCCTGTACGACGAGCAGTTCAAGTTTATCTAGCGCAGTTCTCACTTCCATCGAGGCCGGCAGTGTGCCCAATGGATTCTCGCCGAGTATATACAAGGCCTTGATCTGGCCGCTCTTGCAGCGCTTCAGAATGTCAATGAGATTGGCCCCGCCATTAGTCGGAAGGGTAACATCCCAGGCTTTGCCGAATCGCTTACGTGCAGCCGTATCCTCATACCGGGATTGGCCCGGCAGGAATTCAGGTGCGACCCCCATATCGACGGCGCCTTGTTCGTTTGGTTCTTCTGTGACGGTGTTCACTCCACAGCCCGGCTTGCCCAATTTGCCGGTAATCCAGGCGAGGTCGATGAGTTTCAGCACGTTCTGGTAGCCATCCGCACGGCGTACGATGCCTTCGGCGCAGAGGATGATCGAGCGTGGTGCTTCCGCCATAATGGCGGCGATCTCCCGATAGGTTTCTACGGAAATACCGGTTTGAGTCGCCAAATGGTCAAACGACAAGCCTGCAACGGCACTCTTCAAGGCCTCAAACGCCCGAGGGTGTTTCTCGACGGCGGTTTCGTCTATCAGGTCGTGCTCGATCGTGGCCTTCACCAATCCGTCGATTACCAGACTTTCTGTTCCCGGCTTAATCAGGAAGGGATGCGACGCCAGCTTGGCGATGTTCGTGACGGCTGAGTCAAGCACCACTACTTGGGCGTTATACACACGGATCGCTTCTTTCACCCGGACGGCGGTCAGCGGATTGGTCTCAGTCAGGTTTGAACCGATCAATAAAATAGCTTTGGCTTTTGTAAGATCTTCCCAGTCATTGGGGGTTCGCCCGAAGCCGAGCGCATGCCGCGTGGCATGGACAAAATTCATATGTCCATAGCGCGCACTGCTGTCCAGCTGATTGGTGCCGATGACGGCGCGCATGAGTTTTTGGAATAGATAGAGTTCTTCGTTCGTACAGCGGGCCGTGATTAATCCGGCAATGGCGTCGCTGCCGTGCTTTTCCTTGATGGCGGCGAGGCGATCCACGACCTGATGCATGGTCTCGAGCCAGGGCTTCGGCACAAGTTGGTTGTTCTCACGCACGAGCGGCTGGGTGAGGCGGCTCTTTCCGTCGAGATATTCGAAGCCGAAGCGCCCGCGCACACAAAGCCCGCCATGCCCCTTTGCCGTTTCCGAACGATCGCCCCACTTGTTTTTCCAGGATAAGGGCGAGGTCACACGGATGACTTCGGAGTCTTTCGTTTCCAGATATAGCTGGCAGCCGTCGCCGCAGTAGTTGCAGGTGCTTGTCGTCTTCTTCATCTGCCAGGGCTTGTAGAGATACTTCGAATACTTGTTCGTGATGGCGCCCACCGGGCAGACAGCGAGGCAGTCGCCGCAAAATTCGCAGGAGAGCGGGAGATCGCCTTTGGCCACCACTTGGTTGAAGCCGCCTTTCTTCATGAATTGCAGCGCATCGATCATGAGCACGTCTTTGCAGACGTTGATGCACTCGGCGCAGGCGATGCACCGGTTCATGTTGAAGTCGAGCACAATGCTGCGGGTGTCTTCCGGAATAAACTTTTGCTTGGCATTGGCCAAATTTGTGACGCCATGCTGAAAGGCCATGTCCTGCAGTTCGCAGTGGCCGTCGGCATCGCAGACCGGGCAATCCAGCGGATGGACGGATAGATGTTTCTCGACCGCTTTCTTGCGGGCCAGGAACAGGTCTTCACCTTCCGTCCGGATCACCATGCCGGCGGTGGCTTTCGCGGTGCAGGAACGGACCGGGGCCTTTTTGCCCTCCTGCATGACGAGGCACATGCCGCAGGAGCCGAAGGGGTCGAAGGTATAGTGATAGCACATGGCTGGGATGATCTTGCCCGTGCTGGAAATGACGTCGTAGAGCGACACACCGTCTTTTGCGGAGACGGTCTTGCCGTCGATGGTCAATTCGATGGACGCCGCTTCGACGTCCGGATTTGTAGCTGGCTTGAGACCCATGGCTCCGATCCTTGTATCTCTATCCGATCGACTCGCTTACCGATCGCACTCGCCCATCACGATGTCGTAGGTGCCGAACAACGTGATGGCGTCGGCGATCATGTAGCCGCGCGACATGTAATCAAATGCGCCCATGTGTATGAACGAAGGGGCGCGGATTTTCAGGCGATAGGGTTTCCCCCCGCCCGTACTGACGATATGGAACCCCAGCTCGCCTTTATGCGCCTCGGTTCCGCAGTAGATTTCCCCCGGAGGGGCGTTAAAACCCTGGGAGAACAGCTTGAACTGCTGAATCATGGCTTCCAGGTTCGTGAAGACTCGCTCCTTCGGAGGCAGGGTCACACTGGGCACATCCGCCATGATCGGGCCTTCTTGCATCTGCTCAAGGCATTGACGAATGATTTTCACGCTCTCGTACATTTCCATGACTCGGATCCAATAGCGATCGTAGGTGTCGCCGTTCTTGCCGACGGGAACACTGAATTCGCATTTGGGATAGGCGGAATAGGGTTCGTATTTCCGTAGGTCGTAATCCACACCGGAACCGCGCAGGGTCGGACCGCTCAAG
The DNA here is from genome assembly GCA_002435325.1 of Nitrospira sp. UBA6493. Classification (GTDB taxonomy): domain Bacteria; phylum Nitrospirota; class Nitrospiria; order Nitrospirales; family Nitrospiraceae; genus Nitrospira_D. The sequence goes on from DJMJ01000002.1 coordinate 87,297, forward strand.
CCGAAGCTGACGGCGTCTTCTGCGGAAATGACCCCGACGCCCTTGGTGCGCGCGACCCAAATACGATTCTTTTCAAGAAACACGATGTATTCGTCGATCTTAGGGGGGAAATAATCGAGGAATTGTTTTAGCTTGCCGAGCAACGAGGGGGTAAGGTCCCGCTCGACCCCGCCGATCCGGTACCAGCTGGTGGTCAATCGTGCGCCGCAGAGTTCGTCAAACCAGTCCAATAGGATCTCGCGATCGCGGAAGCAATAGAAGAACACTGTCATCGCGCCGATATCCAGGGCCTGCGTCCCAAGCCAGAACTGATGGCCGATGATGCGCTGGATTTCCGCCACGATCGTGCGGAGGTACTCCGCCCGTTCCGGAACTTGCAGATTCATCAGCTTTTCGACGGCGCGGCAATAGGCGAAGTTGTTGTACATCGCGCAGACGTAATCGAGCCGATCGGTATGCGGAATAAATTGATGGTAGGTGCCTTCTTCGGCCAGCTTTTCGACGCCGCGATGGAGATACCCCATGACCGGGGTCGATTTGACGAGGCGCTCGCCTTCGAGTTCCAAGATGACTTTGAGCACGCCGTGGGTGCTGGGATGCTGCGGCCCCATGTTGAGCAGCAGCTCTTCCGTTCGCAGTGTCGGGAGCGTTTCGCTCTCCGGATGCTCCGGATCGACTTTATAAACGGTCGTTCTCTGGTCTTCGAATGCCATCGCTTGCCTGATTCCTACCGCGGAATTTCGTCTAGAAAATCAAACGTGTCTCGCCACCCTTTGCCGCGTAGCGGGAAGTCTTTCCGAAGGGGGTAGCCTTCGGTGTAATCGTCTGGCATGAGGATGCGTCGCAAATCTGGATGATTCCGGAAGCGTATGCCCATCATGTCATAGACTTCGCGCTCCATGAAGTCGGCGCCTTTCCAGATATCGGTTAAGGAGTCCACCACGCAATCTGACTCCGGTACACGGACTTTAAGTCTGATCCGTTGTCGCTTGCGAATAGAATAGAACTCCCATACGACTTCAAAGCGTTCTTCATCGTCCGGCCAATCGACAGAACTCACATGCACAATGTAGTCGAAGTCCATTCCCGGATCGTCGTGAAGGAACCGGGCTACCTCATGCGCTGCATCTCTTGTCACGGTTACAGACACATCCCCGCGCCATTCGGTGGCGGAAACGAACCCGACTGGAAAGGTGTCCTGTACTCGTTGAGCCAAGAGGTGCATGGTCACGAACTATACCTTTAGGCTTTCTTTGACCTGGTCCGGTTGTTTTACGAAAACACGTTTTTGCATGATACGTTCTTGTAGTTTCAAGATGCCGTCGAACAGCGCTTCGGGCGTAGGCGGGCATCCAGGCACATAAATATCGACGGGGATGAACCGGTCGACACCTTGCACCACGCTATAGCTGTCATAGATGTTGCCGGATGTGGCACAGGATCCCATCGCAATGACGTATTTGGGCTCCGGCATCTGGTCGTAAATCTTACGGATTACCGGCGCCATACGGCGGCAGACGGTTCCAGCAACAATCATGAGATCGGACTGCCGTGGGGAAGCGCGAAACACACCGGCTCCATACCGGTCCATATCGTAGCGTGAAGATACCGCTGCAATCATTTCAATCGCGCAGCAGGCCAAGCCGAAGGTCATGGGCCAGAGCGAACCTTTACGGGCCCAGTTCACTGCTTTTTCGACCGTGGTCGTGATGACGTCGGGGGAGCCGTCCTTGTCCGGTCGTCCTAGCTGGATCAGTCCCATTCAAGCGCTCCCTTCCGCCACGCATAGACATAAGCTACGAGAAATAAAGCGATAAAGACCATCATCTCGACAAGTCCGATGATCCCGAGTTTTTCGAATACGACGGCCCAGGGATAGAGAAAAATGACTTCGATATCGAAAATAACGAACAACATTGCAAAGATATAGTACCGAACAGGAAATGGCATTCGCGCATCCGAGAACGGTTCGGAGCCGCATTCGTAAGTCGATAGCTTCTCCGGTTCGGGATATTTTGGTTGCACAAAATAGCTGATCACCAGCGTTACCACCCCGAACGCAAGAGCGATAAAGATGAAGAGCAGTATCGGAAAATATCGGGTCAAATACTCGAGGAGCAGGTCAAAACCGGTCATCGTTCTCGTCTCACAAGCTGTTGACCTAGAAAGAAGAGGGGAGATCTTAGTGCCGTGGTCTTTGGGATAGCAAGCGGACAAAGGACCTACGAAATGAGACCCGAAAGCCCTAGCTCAAGGTTATATATAATCTTGAGCTAGAAACGATTATAAGTATAAGTATTACAATTACTTGCGCTTTGCTGTCTAGCAAAGTCCATTTGAAGCGTGACCGAATGAAACCCGTCTTGTGACCTTAAATAGGGCTTTGTGTGTTTCCTCATGTCTGAGGATCCGGGGGTAGTTTTTGGGAAGGTGGTATGCGGAGGTGGGTAGGCGGACCCTGCTGGGACTCGTCCCATTCCGATTCTAACGGCGACAGGGCCTTTGCTTTTCGCCGGCGATGAATTTGGGTTTCAATCCTCTGTTGCGGCGAGGATCGAGGGGGGTCGGAAGGTTGCGGTGTTGCCATGGAACAGGTTAGCCAATTCGTGAAGTTAAGCTGTCATAAAGATGTTCTCACGGTACCATCCCGTGAATTTCACCGTCAAACGCATGGGAGCGTTCTGCCATTATGATTGACAATACATCATCCTTTGCTATGGTTTGCGAAGGGCAGTTTGTCTAAACAGAAGGACCCAACCCATGAAAAACATGACACGAATCATTCTCGCAGTACTCTTGTCGTGGGGCAGCTTGCTACCAGGTGGAGTGATGGCTCAAACGCAAGAGGCTGAGTCGGTTCGGCTTGGCGAGGCCGCATTGGCTTATGCTGCCGGTTCTCTCCAGAAATCGACCCCGCGCGATGGTTTGGTCAATTTGATCACCGGTGATAATCAAGCTTCCGGCGCCCGGACAGTCCTTGGGGCGACGGGGTCGTCTCTCTATTTGAAACTGGACAACCCTCGTGACGTTGCGGTGGGCGATCTGTTCACCGTCTATCGACGCATACGCAAGGTATTTCATCCCGTGACGCACGAGTATCTTGGGTTCGTCACCATTCGGCTGGCGGTCGTGAAGGTTACGGATGTGGATGATGCCCTCACGACTGTGGACGTTGTCCGCAGCTATGGCGCGTTTGCCCCCGGGGATTTAGTGTACCGGTTTGTTCCTCCCGCTCCGCCGAGTGACGCTAGTTCCATCGGCGATCGTGGTGATGTTGGCGGGATGATCGTCAGTTTGCAAGCGGATCCACCGATGACCCTCGTAGCCCAACCGAATATAGTCTATCTCGATCGTGGTCAAGAAGATGGTTTAATGAAGGGAGATTTCCTGAATATTTATCGCAAGGGATTGGGAATTCCATCGCGCAAAGTCGGACAGCTCAGAATCATCTCAACGGAAGATCGGACGGCTACGGCCCAAATTATAAAAGCGACGACGCGGATTATGGTGGGAGACCGGTATAAGTTGGTGGGTCATGCCGCGCCGGTCGCTCAGCCAGTCGAACTTTCCCCTGCTCCTGCTGCCTCTCAGCCGAAACGAGTGATACCTGAAAATAGTGGCGCAACCGCCATTCCATCCGACGCCGTTGCGCGGAACTTGAAAGTTCAAGATGCGGCCGGCGCGAGCCGGCTGAATCTTGGAGATGTGGCCAATCTGTTGCGATATGAGTCGGGTGAGGCTGCGATCAGGCCTGAAGGCTACAAAGTGCTGGATCAGTTAATTGAGTATCTGCAGTCCAGCGGGGACGGGCGCTTGATTCGTGTGGAAGGGCATACCGATAATCGCGAAATAGGGCCGTCGCTTAAGTCACGCTATCCGAGCAATTGGGAATTATCAAAGGCTCGCGCAAGCGGTGTTGTTCGATACCTGGTGGAAAAAGGCGGCGTGGATTCCAGCCGCCTTTCCTCCATGGGGTTTGGTGACAGCCGTCCGGCTGCGACCAACGGGACTGAAGAAGGGCGTACCAGCAATCGCCGAGTCGAGGTGGTGTTATACGCATCGGAATCGTCAGACCCCAAGGCCTCAGAACCTACAACACCGAACACTGCCGGTCGGACGGAAACTGATTCATCAAGTTTGAGTGCGCGTGGAGATAGTGCGGCTGAGTCGGGTCCGGGGCAAGATGGCGCTCGGGCCCTTCCAGATACTACAGTGACATCGGGCCAGGATACTCTACATCGGGTCGATGCGGCAGGGACGCTTAATCTTCCTGCGTCAACAGGCCCGACCATGCCAGATCCTCCTGCCCAGGATTCGACCAAACCCTTGGCGCCAGCCCTCTAGACCATTCTTGTCCGTAAGCAGCCGGGATGCCATGTGGACGCATCCCGGCTGCTCCATTTATATTTCCCGCGTCGCCTCAGCAAGCCACTGCCCTTTCGTTGTCCTGCCTTTTCTCGCGCTGCTACAATGCCGTATGCAACGCGATCATCCTATGCCGCTGTCTTCTACTCCTGTGTCTCAACCGCTTTTTGCCGATGTGATTGTACCGCGGCATATCGCGAGGGCCTTTACCTATATCGTTCCCTCTTTTCTGGTGAGTCGGATCGCGGTTGGTCAGTGTGTCAGCGTGCCATTTGGCCGGACAGTACTCCAGGGGGCTGTGGTGGGCTTGAGCCACCAATTTCCAGCCGGGATGAGCCTATCACGACTCAAGCCGATTGCCTCCATTGTGGAGGGGGAGCACCTACTATCAGGTTTTCCCCCCGAGTTATTCGCGTTATCGAAACGAGTGGCGGAGGAATATCTTGCCCCATGGGGCCAGTGTTTGCGCCTGATCATGCCGGCAGAACAACGGGCGAAACCTTTGCCTATTCGCTTTATGGCCACTGAAGAGGGGCGGGCCGTACTTGAGCAGGACAAGTGTCCTGAAGATATGCGACCGCTCCTTGCCCGAATTGCGCGCAGGACCAGTGGATTATCGGCAATGACCACTCAGAAGGCTGCCAAGCAGGCTCCGCGCGGCGCTCTGCTACGCCTCCAAGCCCAGCAGTGGATCGTACGCAGTGCTGATGGTGTACAGCGGAAGCGGGATCTGGCCCACAAATCATCGGTGGTAAAACATCTTGAACCTATCCGTTTGCCGCTGTCTGCGGAAACAGATGGAGAGGCATGGCAATGTCTTAGGAAAGTTCTAGAGGCTCCTCACTCCATGAAAGTTCTGCTTCAGGGTGACACGAACTATCGGGTTGCCTTGCTGGCACGAGCTGCTAGTCAGGTGTTGGCCTCTGATCGGTCGGTCTTGGTGATTGTCGGTGAGGTCGCAAAGGCAGAATGGCTGGCGAAAGTTCTGCAAGGTCTCGTGAATGGGCCTGTGACTGTACTTCACGGTCGGACTCAGGATCCTGGAACTCCGAAGGAGGCGACGGAAGCGCCGCAGCTTGTGGTCGGGACCCGTTCGGCCATTTTCCTCGCGCTGCACCCGATCGGGTTGCTATGGATAGAGGGGGAAGATGATGCAGCACTCAAAGAACCGCAGGAGCCGCGGTATCATGCGCGTGAGGTCGCCTGGTTGCGGGCGCAACAGCATCGGATCCCCCTGGTCATGGGATCGCTCCATCCCTCTTTGGAAACCATAACAGCGGTGGGTATTGAACGATGCGTCCAGACGCTTGGGCCTGCTCAGACCCCATTTGTCGAGCTGGTCGATCTGTCTCAGGACTTTTCCGGCTTGCCAATCAGTACCAGATTGAGTACTGCACTCTGCGAAACGCTGGAGCGGCATGAACGGGCCGTCTTATTCTTGAATCGGAAGGGCTATGCCGGGGCCTTGGTCTGTCGGGAGTGCGGGTGGGTTCCCCGCTGTACCTCCTGCGCGGTGGCACTCCCCTATTACCGGGAAAAAGGTCAGCTCATTTGTCGCTATTGCGGCATCGGTGTGGCTCCTCCCGATCTCTGTCCGACATGCGGGTCGTTGCGCCTTAGTCCCGTTGGCAAGGGAACGGAGCGAGTGGAACTGGAGATCCGCCGGCTGTTTCCCGACGCCCGTCTGGTGAGGGTCGAAGGAGGCTCTACCCGTGGAGCCGGAGCCTCAAAAAAGGTCTGGTCGCAGGTATACTCCGGGGAGTGGGATATTCTCATCGGAACGCAGGTCTTGTTCCAGCGAGAACCGATTTCTCCCGTCGGCCTTGTCGGGATTGTGCAGGCTGATTCAGGATTGCATCTGCCGGACTTCCGTGCAGCGGAGCGTACGTATCAATTGCTGGTTGATGCAGTGAATCTGGCACGGCCGGCATCGGCCGGGGGACGCGTGATTCTGCAAACCGCTCTGCCGAACCACCATGTCATGCAGTCGGTCGCGGCTCACGATCCGGCACAGTTTTATGATGAAGAGCGGCGCGCCCGCGAACTGCTTGGATATCCGCCGGCTGTCCATTTGATTCACCTGGCGGTATCCGGCAAGGATCGTCTGCTAGTCGGGCAAGCTGCGCAATTGTGGGCGAAGCAGTTACACGGTGTTGCGGCGGGCCCTATCACAGCGGTTCATCGAAAGGGGTTATCTTCCCCTGCCGGCTCTCTCCTCATTCCCTCATCGGAGGGCATCAGTATTCTCGGTCCGGTGTCGGCTGTCGGGATGGGCCCGAAGGGACAGGTTCGGTCACACATCATGGTCAAGGGACATGATCGTGTCGCGATCCGTCGGGTCGTGCAACTTGCTCTGGAAATGGTCGAGCGTGCCTATCCCGGCAGAAACTTGAAGTTCAGCGTGGATGTGGATCCTCTGGAGATGGAGTGAGGCTACTGCCTTTTGGTGCGTTGGGGTTTCACGGGCGGCGGCGGGGTGGTTGGAGGAAGCGGTGTCGATGCGGCCCACGCGCGTTTGAAGAGACCATAGGAAAAAGAAATCCAGAACACCGCGGCGAAGAGCCCCAAGACGACGGCGGAGAGGACGGTGCCCATCTCTTCGTCCGATGGTGTCGTCGTGGCCGACTTGAGCTGTATCATCAGATTGAGCGGCCAGGCAAAGCTCTCCAGCCCAACGAGCAGCGTGGACCAGGCCCAGATTTCCGTAATCGTCCGGCATTTCCAAAAGAGATATCCCGCAACAAGCAGGGCCCATCCGACCATGACTGCCGTTGGCACAGTGCCCCAGAGGAGCCAAAATCCTGTGGCAACAACAAGGGTGCCGAGGCCGATATTGAACTGAATGATGGTCTGCGAGGTCGGTGGCATGGCGGGGAGGCAGTGTGACGGCTATCTGGCCTGAAGTCAATGAGGATTGAGGCGATCGTGGCTACCGGGAACAAAATTAACGGGCGAGCTCGGCTTGCGCAGCTTCCAGTAAGGTCTGCATGTCGAATGGTTTTTGGAGCGTTCGGCGCGCCCCGAGCATTTTGGCAACGTCGAGAAAATTGAGGATGCCGATCATGTCTCTGCCCCCTGTGATGGCAATGACGTGAGAAGCAGGAAACTCACGGCGAAGCGTCATAATACTTTCCAATCCGTCCTGGTCCGGCATCAAGATATCCATGATTACCAGATCGGTGGGCTTAGCCCGATACCGCTCAAGACCCTGTCTTCCGTCACGGGCTTCTTGGACTTCATACCCGGCCCGTTCCAGGGTTTCACGGATCAATTGGCGGATCTGATCTTCGTCATCAACGACCAGGACGGATGGCATCGTCTACCTCTATGAGGGTGTATGCGGTGCGGCGGGTGACTCTAGCACCGTGTCCCAAAGTGGGCAAGTCCTTCCCCATTCTTCGCCTCATCTATAAGAATTTCGGAACAGCCCATTGTCCGATGCGGAGAAAAATAGGGGCCCTGCCTTATAAGTGAAGTTATCGTGCAGTTCTGTGGCGATAGAGACGTCATGGATGAGTGATGATAAGATCCTCTCGTTTTGTAGAGCCTATCGAATTGGAAGTTTCGCGGCAAGCCGGTCGCGTATTTCCTGCGTCTGAATTTAGGGCCTATTGAGTAGGGCCGTCTGTCTCTGCCTACGATTGCCGTTTGACAAAGAATGCGGCAGCCTGAGCCCGCCGGGTGATACGAAGTTTCTGAAAGACGCTTGCCAGATAATTTTTCACGGTTTTGTCACTCAGCATTGAGGGCGGTTCCGATTTCCTTGTTCGTGTGTCCCTCGGCGACTAAGGCCAAGATGCATTCTTCTTGACCGGAGAGAGGGTCTGTTCTAGGGAGGCCAGGATTTCCTCCGAGGCCTCGGATCCAGCTCAAGGCGCGTTCGGTGACTTGGGGGTCCAAAATGGATTGTCCATTGGCAACGGTGTGTACAGCTCGGAGCAAGGCGGCGGAGTCGATTTCCTTGAGGACATATCCGTGAGCCCCAGCAAGCACCGCGGCGAGGACCGAATCATCATCGGCATAAGACGTGAGAAAAATCACACGGATCGCGGGATTGGCGGCGAGAATTTCCCGGCAGGCGTCCACACCGGAGCCATCCGGCAGACGCACATCCATGAGGATGACATCGGGTTTCAGGCGCGCGGCGCCGTTGATGGCCTCTGCCACAGTGGTGGCTTCTCCTACAATAGTGACATGGTCGTGTTGGGTGAGAAGAGTGCGCAGGCCGACCCGGACCACTTCATGATCATCGACGAGCAGCAATCGAACTACGTTTGACGTTGGCATTGGCATAAGTCTCCTGCTGTGGGAGATCGACGATGATTCGTGCTCTGCATTCAGGTGAGGAGCGGATGGCAATCCTCCCTCCGAGCTTGTGCGCTCTTGCTGCCATATTGGTGAGACTATGTCCTACCCCTTGCACGCCGTCGGGGGTGAACCCTCGGCCATTGTCACGGATCGAAAGGCGAACGGAATGGGCCAATCGTTTGAGCGAGACCGTGGCCTTGGTGGCCTGTCCGTGGCGGAGACTGTTGCTGAGGGCTTCTCGAGCGATATTAACCAAGTGCAAAGATTGCTCAGCGGACAATGCCCTGGCGGTGGTCTCATAGATGGAGAAGATGCATTGAAGGGGGTGGGTTACCGTAACCGCTTGTATCACGGCATGCAAAACAAGGGAGAAGGTGTCCCCCTCTGACGTTCAGAAATCCATCGTGGCAATGAAGTTCCGGATTTCGCCCATGATGCGGTTCATTTGACCAATCGCCTGTTCGAGGAGTTCCGCCGCCCGTTCGTGTTTCTGCTGGCGCATGAGGGGTTTGCAGGATTCGAGGCCGAGCCCGACTGCATAGAGAGATTGCAAAATACCGTCATGCAGGTCTTGGCTGATCCGTTCCCGATCGTTGATGGCGCTGCGCAAATCTTGCTCCCTGTGGTGTAAGGCTTCTTCCATGTGTTTGCGTTCAGTGATGTCTACGACGATTCCGATCATGCGCATCAGTCGGCCTGCTTGGTCTCAGTAGGTCCGACCTCGGTCACTCACCCAGTGCAGGCTGTTATCGGGCCAGAGAATGCGATATTCCTCATAGAATGGTGTGTCGGTTTCCACGGACTGCATAATCGCCTGGCTTATTCGGCTTCGATCTTCAGGATGGATCGCCTCCAGAAACTCTGTAACCGTGGCATGCTGAGCGCCTGGCGGCAGGCCGAACAGTGGACCAAGCGTATGTGAGTAGGTGGCGCGGTTGGTTGTCAGGTTCCAATCCCAGGCGCCCATATGTGCGGTTTCCATGGCCAGGCGGAGTCGCTCTTCGCTATCGCGTAACGCGGCCTCTGCTTGCTTGCGGGCCGTGATGTCGCGAACAAAGGCGCAGTGGAATTCTTGCCCTTCATAAGCAAGATAGTTGACCTGAATCTCGACGGGGATCAGATGGCCTTGTCTATGCCGATGTGAGGTTTCGATAGTGAGGGTCTTGTGTTGTTGGGTCTCGGACCAAAATTCCGGCCACTTGTCGGACGGGAAGCAGGATTTAGGTCGTGGACCGTCATCGCACACAACTCGTTTTCAGAGTATCCCAGCATGGAACTGGCGGCCTTGTTGACTCGGATGATTTTGGCCTGCAGATCAATCCAATAGATCGCATCCACGGCATGATCGATCATGAATTGGGCCAGCCGCAGCATGCGCTCGGTGATCTCTTCGTAGGAAATCAGCAGTGTCGGCCGGCCATGTGTGTTCATTATGACTCGGGCAAACTCCTTGACCCAGAGACGGCTTCCGTCTTTGCGTTGTTTCTCCAGTTCCCAACTTGCGAGGGAGCTTCCGGGGCTGGCGATACAGGCTGCGATATGGCTCATCGCGAGAGCGCGATGTTCTTCGGGAAACACGGTGAGAAGGGACTGGCCCAGCAACTCGTCTGTCTTGTACCCTAATGTGGCCGCCCCCTGACGGTTGACTTTTAGCACTGTCCCTTCCATGTCGATGAGAAAGCACATGAGTGGGCTCTGCTCGAATAATACCCGGTGTTCTTCCTCCGCGCGTTTCTTCTCGGACACATCCCGGCCCACGCCGGTGATGCCGATGGTCTCACCCAGTTGATTCTTCAGTGCGGCGCCAGTCCAATGATAGGGAAGGCGTTGGCCTGGTTTCGCTAATAAATGGCCTTCGAGATCCGCATATCCTTCCGTGAAGGCTTGCCGAATAGCTGCTCCCGTGCGGTCCAGTTCTTCCGGTGGGACGAAGTCTAGGGCCGGTTTATGTAGTAACTCTTCCGGCGTGTAGCCGGTTGTTTTGACCACTTGTCTATTCCATTTGATGATCTGACCCCGGTGATCGAGAGTGAACAGAAAGTCGGGCACGGTGTCCATGATGTTCCGCAGGTAAGCGATTGTTTGGTCCCGTTTGGCGAGCGAGCGCGCAAGCTCTGATACCTGCGTTCGCAACGACTGAAGTTCCTCAAGCTCGTCGGTGCGACTCATGCGGTGGCTCCTTTTCTAGCTGAAACGATCCGGAGATGGTCGGTGAATCTAGGGGATTGTGCGAATGAGATGGATGAGAAGTTGGTGGATCTAAAGCCGGATCTGATAGGACGGCTGAAAGGGGTCTCAATGTAATGTCGAGTGACAGGATCGCGAGGAGTCGTGTTCGAGGCATCCAGAACCATGGGCGCACGTTCGGTTGCAAGAACCGCATGACCATATACCCTTTCAGGTAAGGCCTGAACCGGTAAGGTTAGGAATGGAGAGTGTCCTATGAAGGGGTTAAGAATGTCTAGAAAAAAATACACCAGGCACGATGCCCAGATGAACCAGCAAGAAAGAGTGGCGGGCCGTGCCCCGACTGACCATCATTTCTTAAGAGACTCGGGAGGGAGCTATTGTTATTGGTGCCGAAGGCGGGACTTGAACCCGCACGGCTTGCGCCACACGCCCCTCAAACGTGCGTGTCTGCCATTTCACCACTTCGGCATCAGGAAGCATGGAAACCGGACGAGGGAAGGGCATTATAGAAGTAGCCCAAAATCCTTGTCAATAAAGCAGGTGTCCGGTAGAATCGCCCCCCATCTCCCGTATTGACTGTGATAGTTCTCCAGTAAGCAGGTAGGATTGTGGTTTCATGGCCTTCGTGACCTCCAATCGCCACCGTCTTGGCACGTCTGTCGCCGCGTTTTTCGACGTGGATAATACGTTATTGCCTGGTGAGGCGAGTGAGATACGGTTTTTTCGATGGCTCTGGCAGCGACGGATCGTGGGGTGGCCTGAAGCGCAGGCCAGTGCGATGTGGTGGCTTCGGCATTGGCCAGCCTTATCTCTTCAGCCGCTCCGCGAACGGAAGCTCTATTTGATGGGGAAGCCGGTTCAGGTGATTGAGCCGCTGGGTGAAGAATTTTGTCGCGAACGGTTATGTCCCGCGGTCTCGCCCGATGCCATGAGACAAATGGAACAGCATCGGCAGGCCGGTCATGCCATTGTGCTGGTGACGGGATCGCTCGACTTTCTGGTGGATCCCATTGCGACCTCGCTGCAAGTCGATCGGTGTCTGGCAGGCCAACTGGAGCAACGGGACGGTGTCTATACCGGCGATCTGCTCCAGCCGTTGCCCTATGGGAATGGAAAACACACTTTGGTGGAGCGCCTGGCTGAGGAGCTGGATTTGGATCTGTCCGCCTGCTTCGCCTATGGGGACAGTCCCGGTGATCGGGAAATATTGAGCGCGGTGGGGCATCCAACAGTGGTGAATCCCATCAGGGGGATGGCTCGGGTGGCCCGGCGCAATGGTTGGCCGGTGGTGTCATGGAAATGAATCTCGCTGCACCCCCTCGTGAGACGATGGTGCGGGTCACCGAAATCTTTTTCAGTCTCCAAGGTGAATCGACCTTTGCGGGTCAGCCGTGCGTCTTCATTCGGCTGACTGGCTGTCCGCTCCGTTGCACCTGGTGTGATACGGAATATAGTTTCTATGGCGGATCGTTGCGGTCCGTCGACGGGCTCCTCGCGCAGGTGGCGCAATACGGATGCCGTTTAGTTGAAGTGACGGGCGGCGAACCGCTCGCGCAGCCGGAGTCGCTTCCATTGATTGCACGGCTCTGCGACGAAGGTTATACGGTCTTGCTGGAAACCAGCGGCGCGATCGACATTGAGCCGGTCGACCGGCGGGCTCATATCATTCTTGATATCAAATGTCCGGGCAGCGGGATGACGGATCGCATGCATTGGCCGAACCTGGATCATTTAACGGCGAAAGATGAAGCGAAGTTTGTGCTGGCCAGTCGGGTGGACTATGACTGGGCGCGCGATATAGTGGCGCGGTTTCGCCTGGCCAACCGCTGTACGGTACTCTTCAGCCCGGTGTTCGGCTCGCTGGACCTTCGCCAGCTGGCGGAATGGATTCTGGCGGACCGGTTGCCGGTGCGGTTCCAACTGCAGTTGCACAAATATATTTGGGCCCCTGACATGCGGGGCGTGTAGCATCCTGTGTGGTGAGTCGGTGTCGTCCATTTCGAGGAGGGTGTACGGTTTATGAAGATTATGCGCGTTGAAACCAAGATAGGCCGGGTCGCAACCGAAGCAGCCGAGGTGCTGGTCCTGATGCATTGCGAGGGCGAGGCGCTTTCCCTGGACGCCGCGTCGGTCGATAAGGCTCTGGGCGGCGTGCTGCGTGAATTGCTGCAATCGAAAGAGTTCGAGGGTAAGGCCAATGAGCTGGCCTTGATTCATGCACAAAAAAAGGTCTCTGCCAAACGGATCCTCCTGGTGGGGCTGGGCAAGAAGAAGGATCTCGGCGCGGACCAGCTTCGACAGGCCATAGGGTATGTGGTGAAGCGGGTGCGCCAGATCAAGGCGTCGTCGTTCACCGTGGCCTTACCCGCGCTGCTGCCGGCCGCCTCGTCGCTGGTGGAATCCGCTCAGGCGATGGCCGAGGGGGCGATTCTCGGCAGTTACCAGTTCACGACCTATCGCAGTGATGCGCCGACCGCCAAAGATGTGAAGGCCATGAATGTATTGGTGCAAGGGAAAGAGGCGCTCCGTTCGGTTGCAGAAGGGGTGCGGCGTGGTGTTGCGACGGCGGAGGCGGCGGTATTGGTGCGTGATCTCTGCAACCATCCGTCGAATGTGCTGACCCCGACTATGGTGGCGAATGAGGCGAAAGCGATTGCGAAGGAAGAAGCCCTGACGATCAAGATCCTCGAAGAGCGCGATATGGAGAAGCTCGGGATGGGCGCGTTGCTCGGCGTGGCCAGGGGCAGTCATGAGCCGCCGAAGTTCATCATTCTCGAATACAAGGGCTCGAAGAAAAAAGATGAGCGGCCTGTTGTATTGGTCGGCAAGACGATCACGTTTGACACCGGCGGTATTTCTCTCAAGCCGGCTGAAAACATGGAGCATATGAAGGCGGATATGACCGGCGGCGCCGAGGTCTTGGCGTCGATCCGTGCCGCCGCAAGGTTGAAATTGCCCCTGCATCTGATCAGCATCTTGCCGGTGGCCGAAAACATGCCGGGTGGCCGGGCCATGAAGCCCGGTGATGTGGTGAAAACGCTGTCCGGTAAAACGGTTGAAGTGCAGAATACGGATGCGGAGGGTCGGCTGATTTTGTCCGATGCGCTGGCCTACGCAACCCGCTACAAACCGGCGGCACTGATCGATATTGCGACGCTCACCGGCGCCTGTGTGGTGGCGCTGGGTCAGTTCGCCATCGGCATGTTCGGGACCGATACGGTCTTGAAGGAGACGGTGCGCAAGGCTGGATTGCGCTCCGGGGAGCGGGTCTGGGAGATGCCGCTGTGGGATGAATATTTCGAGCAGTTGCGAAGCGATGTGGCCGATATGCGGAATATCGGAGGCCGGGGGGGCGGTATGATTACCGCAGCGCTATTCCTGAGCAAATTCGTCGGTGATTGTCCCTGGGTGCATTTGGACATTGCCAGCACGGACTGGAGCGAGCGGGAACGGGCTTATATTCCCAAGGGGCCCAGTGGGATTGGAACGCGGCTGTTGATTCAGTATTTGATTGATCGCACACTCTAAGGCTGTCGAGGGTTGCACCTATGTTGATGTCGCGCGAAAAGATCGGCCAGTTATTCATGGTGGGGTTCGACGGGACGTCGGTCTCCCCGGACCTCGCGGCCTTTATCAGGGAATATAAGCCAGGCGGGGTGATTCTCTTTTCGCGCAATTTGGAATCGATCGAGCAGATTGTTGATCTGACAAACGATCTGCAGCGTTGCAGCCCACATTCACCCTTGCTGATCTCGATCGATCAGGAAGGCGGCCGGGTGTCGCGGTTACCGAAGAGCTTCACGATTTTCCCTCCCTGCGAGGTGCTGGGGGTCTGCAACTCATCCGAACTCGCCTATGCGGCGGCGGCGACCATTGCAAAAGAACTCAGAGCGGTCGGGATCAACATGAACATGTCGCCGGTGCTGGACGTGAACAGCAATCCGGCAAACCCGGTGATCGGGGACCGCGCCTTCGGCTCGACGCCAGGCCCCGTGTGTGAGCTGGGCTTGGCCACGATCGGCGGATTACAAGATAACCGTGTGGTGGCCTGCGGCAAACATTTTCCAGGACATGGGGATACGAATACGGATTCCCACAAGGAATTGCCGGTCGTGACAGCAACGCGCGAGCGGCTAGAGGACGTCGAGTTCCCCCCGTTCCGCCAGGCCACGGCTCACGGAGTCGCCACATTGATGACGGCTCATGTTCGCTATAGCGCATTGGATGAGAAAGTTCCCGCGACGCTGTCCCCGGCCATCATCACGACGTTTCTCCGCGGGGAGTTGAACTACGACGGGGTTGTGCTTACCGACGATTTGGAGATGCATGCGATCATCGACCATTATGGCATTGAAGAGGCGACGGTGCGGTCGATTCAGGCCGGCTGTGACATGCCGCTGATCTGCAAAGACCGGAATCGCGAGATTGCGGCTATCACCGCCTTGGACAAGGCCGTTGCCGATGGAAGTATTTCCATCGAGCGGTTGGAGCAATCGCTGGCGCGCATAGCCCGGTTGAAGCAGCGGTTTCTCGCCCCGTATAAGCCGGTCGTGATTTCCGATGCCAAGCTGATCGTCGGATGCCGCAGTCATCAGACGCTGCTTCGATCCATCCATCAGGCCCGCGAGCGCATCGCGAAAGCGACGGTGTGAAACCGCCCCCTTCTTTCCCGGCCGGCCGGCGCGAACTCTGGGCCTGGTGCTGCTACGATTTCGCGAACTCCTCTTTTTCTACCCTGATCGTCACTGTTGCGTATAGCGTTTATTTTATTCAGGTTGTGGCGGCTGACCTGTCATCAGGCAATCAGGCTGAGCGCCTTTGGTTCTGGGGCTATGCTGTGTCCATGCTGGTTGTCGCGCTGGTCGCGCCGATCTTGGGGGCGTTGGCCGATGCTCGCGCAATCAAGCGGCAACTGCTGGCTGGTTCCACCCTGCTCTGTGTTGTCTGTACGGCATTGCTGTTTTTTGTCGATAAGGGGGATACCGGGCTCGGGCTGGTCTTGTTCGGCTTGGCCAATATCGGCTTCGACCTGGGCTTTGTCTTTTGCAGTGCGTTTCTCGTCGAGTTAGTGGTCCCTCAGGAGATGGGGCGTTTATCCGGTTACGGCTGGGGATTCGGCTATGCCGGCGGGCTTCTGTCGCTCGCGCTGGCCTACCCATTTATCAAGGGTGGATTTGCTGAGAGCAATCTCGTCTCGTACCGGCTTAGTTTTACCGTCACGGCTGCCTTCTTTCTCCTGGCGTCTATCCCCACGTTTTTATTTTTGCAGGAACGGGCTCAAGCTCAGATTCGTGTGCCAGGCCTGAGTCTCTGGCGTCAGGTCATGGCACAGTTACGGGAGACGGCTGGACAATTGCGGCGATATCGGGATCTGCGGCGGTATTTCCTGGCCTATTTGATTTACTCGGATGCAATCAATACGGTGATCGTCGCGTCGGCTATCTTCGCGAATAAAGTCCTGGATTTCACGCCGGGCGATTTGATCATATATTTTCTGATAACTCAGATTACCGCGGGCTTGGGTTCGGTGGGGTTTGGGATTTTTGCGGATCGGATTGGTGCCGCCAGAGTGATTACGATCACGTTAGTGATGTGGATAGGGCTGGTCGTGGCTGCGGCGGCAGTCCAAACGCAGACGCAGTTCTATTTGATCGGACTGGTGGCAGGCGCCGCGCTTGGAGCCAATCAGGCGGTGAGTCGCACATTGCTGGGACGGTTTACCCCATTGGGACGGCAGGGAGAATTTTTCGGTTTCTTTTCGGTTGCCGGGAAGTTTGCCGCGATTATGGGCCCGATCGTCTATGGAGAAGTCACGGCTTGGACCGGCAGTCAGCGCTGGGCTGTGCTTTCCATGGTAGTGTTCTTTGCTGTAGGCTTGGCCATATTTCTTGGAGTGGATGAACGGCGTGGCATCGCGGCCGCGCAGGACTGAGGTGATCTGATGGCGGTCAAGAAAGGCGATATCCTCGACGAGCATAAACGGCATCCTCATTCATGCGGACTCGTGATTAAAATCATGGGTGGTGGGGAAGGGTTTGAGAAGGTGCTGTGCTGCGGCCATGAATTGACGGAGCAGGATATAGTGGAGGATTTCGGTTCTCCGGCCGGCCGGAAAAAAGGGCTGTTACCTCCGGCGGTGATCCTGGATGAAAAAAAGCTTTATCCTGATTCCTGCGGGTTGCGTGTGATGATCATGGATGGCGGTGCGGGCTTTAAGGAAATCCGTTGCTGCGGACATTCTTTGACGGCCAGTTCGATGCGGGAGCTGAAGTTCGGTCAGATGCGGACACCCGATCCGGAGCCAAAGCCAACCGGTCCGGCGGGGCACGCATAATCACGATCGGAGGACGGTGATGGCGACAGATGAATCGGTCACGCCCCGTGGTGAGGTGCTAAAGCGCTGGTGCCATTACATGGAATGGTTGGACCGCTTGGGGTATGCCACGGCCGGGTTTAGCCTCTTGATCCTGGGTATGCTGATTTTTCTCCATGCCTGGTATCTGTTTCTGGTAGTGTTGTTCACTAAGGCGGGGGATGTGGCCTTGCTCTCTGCCGGACTCAAACTGCTCAACGATTTGTTATTGGTCATTATTTTATTGGAGCTTTTCCGCACGGTTGTTCGATTTCTCCAAACCGAAGTTTTGACGCTGGAGCCTTATCTTGCCGTTGGTATTATTGCCTGCACCAGGAGGATTCTGACGGCAAGCGCGGAGTTGTCGCATCAACTGCACATGACGGACATGCAGTTCTATCAATATCTGATGGATGTGGGTTTGAATGTCTTGGTTATTTTGGTCCTCATCATTGCCGTCTTTATGATCCGGAAGCGGCCGGCTGCTGGGAATAGCGCGATCGCTTAGCGGACCGGTCCCTGTCTCTTTGACTTGCCTGTGTCCCGCGACTTATGGCATCATCCGCCTTCTTGGAGACTGGCATGGCGAATTTGCTCGAATATGTCGGCTGCGTGCATATCTTCCTCGGCCCCTACCGAGGAAATCCGATCGCGCTCTATTTGAATCGAACGCAATCGGGCTGCCAAATCAGTCCCAAAGCCTATCCCTGGAACGATGTCTTGGGTGTGGGCGAAACCCCGAACAAAGCTGCGGCCGATTTCGAAGACAAATGGAAAACCAAAGGCCTGGCTGCAGAAATGTATTCCGGGCCGTCATGGGAAGGAGGGATTAAGCCGGAAAAACCAGCTCCGCCGAAACCAGCCGCTCCTCCGAAGCCGGCAGTTGTTCCAGCCGCAGCCGGTGCATCGCCCGCTCCTCAAGCAGCAGCACCATCAGCCACACCGGCTTCCACTCATCCAACGGCTTCACAGGCCGTTCCTGCAGCTCCAGATACCGCACCAGAATCAGCGCGCGAATCGAAGTAATCCCGATTTCCTACTGTGCGTCTGTTTGCGCGGTGGACCCCTGAGCCGCAGCAAGCTTGCTATGCCGAAGGCCGTAGACTCCATAAATCACGATGCCTCCGATGGTCCACCAGACAAATCGATGCCAGGTGAGCGCGGGAAGTTGCCACATGAGGGCAAGGCAAGAGATCGCGCCCAGGACCGGTATCCAGGGCATGAAGGGAGTCTTGAATGGGCGAGGATGGTTGGGCCTGGTGTAACGTAGAACGATGAGTCCGATGCAGACAAGCGTGAAGGCGAAGAATGTTCCGATATTGGTCATGTCTGCGGCGGTGCCGATGGGCACGAGAGCCGCCATGATCGCCACTCCGACGCCTGTCAGCCAGGTCGCATGATGAGGGGTTCCAAAGCGCGGGTGAACAGCCGAGAGCCAGGGGCTCAGCAGCCCATCGCGTGAAATGGCAAAAAATACCCGAATCTGACCGAGCATCATCACCACCAGGACGCTCGTAATTCCGGCCACGGCCCCAATAGCTACCACCGCAGCGCCCCATGTGTATCCCACCATGCGAAGGGCTTCCGCCACAGGTGCGTGAATATCGATCTGATCGGAAGGCACAAGCCCGGTCAGGACCGCGGCGACGGCGACATACAGAACCGTACAGATTCCCAGTGCGGCCATAATGCCGATCGGCAAATCTCGTTGGGGATTGCGCGCTTCTTCCGCCGTGGTGGTGATAGCGTCGAACCCGATGTAGGCAAAGAATACAGTGGCGGCGGCGGCGGTGACTCCCGCAAAACCTTGGGGCATGAACGGGGTCCAGTTGCTCGGTGTTATGGCCGGGGATCCGGCAGCGATGAAGAAGAGGATGACGGCCAGTTTCAGACACACGATGATGCCGGTTGCCCGGGCGCTTTCCTTGATGCCGATAACGAGGATTATCGTGACAAGTAAGACGATTATGGCTGCGGGGAAGTTCGCAATGCCGCCGTCCGGTCCGCCGGGGGCGTGGGTGGCCCAATCGGGCAGATGGATGCCGGCAAGCTTGAGCAGATTGTTGAAATAGCCGGACCAACCGATCGCGACGGCGACGCAGGCGACACCGTATTCTAAGATCAAATTCCATCCGGTGATCCAGGCGAGGAACTCGCCCAGCGTGGCGTAGGAATAGGTATAGGCCGAGCCGGCGGCTGGAATCATGGCCGCAAATTCGGCATAGCAGAGCGCGGCAAGCACGCAGGTCAATCCCGACAATATGAATGAAAGAATAATGCCGGGGCCTGCTCCTGGGCGGTGGGCATCGCCCACGATGGCGGTGCCGATGAGCACGAAAATTCCGGTGCCGATGATGGCGCCGATGCCCAATCCGGTCAGGTCCCATGCGCTCAGGGTCCGCTTGAGCCGGTGTTGGGGATGGTCGGCGTCGGAGAGAATCCGCTCGATCGATTTCGTGCGTAAAAGTTTGCTGATCACAAACCCTCCGGTCTGCTCGGTTGTGGGCTCTTCATGGATGAGAGGTCCGAATTTCCCCCAGTATAGCAGTCATTGAATGGAGGGCCAGAAGAATTGAGAAGGCGATCGTATGGGCATCAGTTGCGTGTCTGGCGAGCGGATCGGAGCAGGGCTTGAAATAGTCGTCGATGGAGTACGTGGTGCTCGAAGAGAAATTCGGGGTGCCATTGGATGCCGAGGATAAACCGGTGTCGGGGCGATTCGACGGCTTCGATGACGCCATCCGGTGCAATGGCGCTGGCAATTAATTTCGGTCCAACGGTTTTGACAGATTGATGGTGGGAGCTATTTACCATCATCGAGGATCTCTTGACGATTTTGCGAAGGAGACTTCCCGGTGCGACCGTTACGGCGTGGGATAGATGGATCGCCTTGGTGGTTTGCCGATGGGACAAGACGCCTGGCACTTGGGAGGGCAGATCTTGAAAGAGGCTGCCGCCGCAGGCCACGTTAAGAGTTTGCATTCCGCCACAAATGCCTAGCAAGGGGAGATCGCGCCGTTGTGCATGATGGACGAGATCCAGCTCAAAGTTGGCGCGGCGTTCGCTGACGAGGGGGAATTTATAGCGCTGGCGCTCTCCGTATAGGCGGGGAGAAAGATCGGGCCCGCTGCCAGTGAGCAAGAGCCCATCAATCCCGTCGAGGAGGCGACGACGTCCTGCCGCATCGGCTACGAGCGGAAGAATGAGGGGAATTCCGCCGAGCTCTTCGATGGCTCTGATGTATCGTGCCCGCAGGAAATAGGTAGGCTCATGCCCACCCCATTCTTTTCTGTCACCGGCATTGAAGTCTGGAGTAATGCCGATGACAGGTTTCATTTTACCGGACTGGTTCGGCCGCACCGGTGGGGCCTGAAGGCTCGCTGTCGGCAGCCACGCCGAGGAATCGCACGGCACGATCACCGTTCAGATGTTCAGGTGTGATGACATAGGTGCCATACATGCTGGGGATCCAAATATTTTTGGCCGTCTGTTCGCTTCCACCGGAGAATACGTAGGCCAATCCACCGACCACTCCGCCGCAAATGGCAAAGGCCGCTTTGAGTGGGAAATATAAAATGGTAGAAACAGCCGAGGCTGCCTGCATACCCGCCCCTGAGGCCGTTCCTTGCTGGGTATCGGCGGAAGAAGATTGACTCCAGGCTGGAGCGGCAATGAAGAGTGAAAAAGTCATCAGCACCGCCAGTGCGGTCAGGGGAAGCGTGCGTATCAATCTGAAACGTGTCACGGGAACCTCCTTCCTCTTCACAACAGAAGAGTGATGTGAATGACTCTCCTGATTCAAAACCAGGGTATTGCGTTATAACAAATTCATCAACGCTTGCAAACCCCCTGCCGAAGGGCTTTTCTACAGAATGGCCAAGAAGATGGCTA
This sequence comes from Nitrospira sp. UBA6493, assembly GCA_002435325.1. Lineage (GTDB taxonomy): Bacteria > Nitrospirota > Nitrospiria > Nitrospirales > Nitrospiraceae > Nitrospira_D. The sequence goes on from DJMJ01000002.1 coordinate 108,403, forward strand.
TGGCATGAGATCAAGCTCGCCAAGAATGTAGGAAACGACATACTCTCGTCTAGTTTGTGCGGCCTGGTGAAGTTCGTGGACTAGCTCGGTGCGGCCGATTCGCTGGTTCTCCTGGGGCACTCCCAAATCTAGCCGCAGGTCGAGTTTGCACCAGGCGAGCGCTTGAGCAAAGAGGTCTGGAATGCGGGCTCTGAACTCATCCTGTTCAGACTCGGGCACCGATGCCAGGACCTGTGCCAGCCCCTCACTCAATTGTAGGGTTTCTTGGAGGGCTGCGACGTGGGCTTTTTCCATTTCCACGGAGATTTGAATGCCAGCCTTCCAACTTCGTTTCTTGACGTTGAATACACAGTAATGCGTGTCCTTCTGCTCTTCGACCGTTTCAGGTCCGAAGAAGAGGGTGACGCGATACGGAAGCTGGTCTGGCGGTACGGCGACATTCATATATCACATTGTAGCATGTCCATGCTTCAAGCTGAGTATGAATTGACGGGCTATCCTTCCGGCGATAAGATGCCGCGTTATGACGCCCTTGCGCTTTGATGAACGGGTCGCGGCTATTCAGCAGACGCTTCATGAGACCGGCCTGGCAGATGGCTGGTTGTTCTATGATTTCCGAGGGAGTGATCCCTTAGCCTATCGCGTTTTGTTGTTGGATCCGTTCCGCCATGTGACGCGGCGCTGGTATTACTGGATTCCGGCAACCGGTGAACCGGTGAAGCTGCTGCATCGCATCGAGCCCCATGTATTGGCAGAGCTGCCAGGAAAGTCCCAAGTCTATGTGTCTTGGGAAGAGCAGCACCGGCTTCTGTCGGCGATTCTTGCCGGTCATCGGCGAGTGGCGATGCAATATTCTTCGCTGAATGCTGTTCCGTATGTCTCGCGAGTTGATGCGGGCACGATCGAGTTGATCCGTAGCTTTGGAGCAGAGGTGGTGAGCGCCGCCGATCTCATTCAACGGTTTGAAGCGGTTTGGTCGGATGAGCAGCTGGACTCCCATCGCTATGCGGTGACGGCGTTGAGGCGGATTGTGGATGAAGCGTTTGCGTATGTCGGAGCGGCATTGTCCGCCGGGCGTCCGCTCAGCGAGTATGGTGTACAGCAATTCATTCTTGGACGGATTCATGATGCGGGAATGGTAACGTCGAGTCCTCCCATTGCTGCTGTGAATGCCCATAGTGCGGATCCACATTATGGGCCGACCGAGGCAGGATCTTTGCCTATCACTCGCGAGAACTTGGTGTTGATCGATCTCTGGGCCAAGCGTCTGGAGCCGGGCGCTGTGTATGGCGATATTACCTGGACGGGATATACAGGAAGCCTGATTCCTCCCAGGCATCGAGCGGTCTTCGACGCGGTGCGGAGTGGCCGGGATGCTGCGGTAGCATTTGTCCAACAGCGTGTGGCTGTTGGGCAATATCCCTACGGCTGGGAAATTGATGAGGCCTGCCGGCAGGTGATCGTGGCTGCCGGGTATGGGGAACAGTTTGTTCATCGCACCGGTCATTCCATCGGAGAAGAAGTGCATGGCAACGGCGCCAACATCGATAATCTTGAAACCCAAGATAGCCGCCGAATCATTCCACATACCTGTTTTTCGATCGAGCCTGGAATATATTTGCCGGGAGAATTTGGCATCCGCAGTGAACTTGATCTCTATGTATCCGATCGCGAGGCGATAGCGTACGGCCAACCTCTCCAAACGGAAATTGTGTCCATCCTGTAGGCGATCGTGTTGGCCCCTCCCTGTTCAAACCTTCCTTGACAGGCCATTGCTGTGGCGGCTAGATTCAGCTCAGATGCGGGGTTCGGAGCCGAGCCTCGTCAACGCTCACGAGAAGAAAGGCGCGGCGATGTTCGGAACAATGGGCATTTCAGAGCTGATCATTATTCTCGTTATTGTGCTGATCATTTTTGGTGCAGGTCGATTGCCTCAGATAGGCGAGGGGGTTGGCAAAGCGCTGAAAGGTTTCAAAAAAGAAGTCAACGAAGTTCCTCCGCCCCCAGATGCCGCTCAGGCTCAACCGGAAGCTGTCGCGCCGCAGGTGGTTCAAGCTCAAGCCGCTCCGTTTGCGCCCCAACCGGCTGTTCAGGCGACATCCGCGCCAAAAGCAACCAATGTTCCCTACGTGCCAGGTCCGGAATTGACTCCAGGCACGACCGCCTCGCTACTCTATACTATGGGTCCGCAGTCGCCTCAAGCGTCTCGTTCTGCCTCGCCTCAATCGGCGGCGGCGTCACCGCCTGCCGCCTCTCAACAGGTGGTCACGATGGAGGAACGGGCAGCAGCGCCTGCGCCGATGTCTCGTGCTCAGTATCCCCCGCTCCCACCAGGAGCCCAGGCAAAACCGGTGGCCAATCGTCCTTCAGCGATTGTGAATAAAGATGCGGTGGCTCGCGTACAGGCACAACAAGCGGCACTCAAGGCCAAAACCGCCCTGCCAACGCCGGGTGTGTCTCCAAATGATATGCAGAGTCTGGGGGAAGGACTCGGGGATGCGTTGCGGACTTTCCGGCAGGCGGTGGCGGATGTTCGCAATACGGTCGATCCAGAAATGCGAACCATCCAAAACGAGATGGATTCCGCGCATAAGGAATTTCAGCAGTCCCTCGAAGCGGCTCGGGAATTGCCGGCTGTTGAAGAGGAGCCGCCTAAGTCGGCATGATATCCCCTCGTTTTTGGGCTGGGATCCGAATGCCTATGTCATATCGGCGTGGTATTCACCTCCTCATTCTCGTGATAGTAACGGTCACACTCCAAGCCTGTTATCAAGACTCACCTCCCTCAATTCCGCCACAGGCCGTAAACTCCCTTGTAATGTTGTTAGGAGATCGTGATTGGGTAATTCGTCGTGTTGCCGCAGAGGCTTTGGGCAAGATTGGCGATCCGAGGGCAATGGATAAGCTCGTACCGGTTCTTGGCGATGAGTCTCCTGCTGTTCGGGAAGCGGCCTCTCGTAGTCTTGGACGGTTGGGCCCGCTTACGAGGGATGCGGCTCTTCGGCTTGCGGCATTGTTAAATGATTCTAGTCCGCCGGTTCGGGTCTCTGCCGCTCTATCGCTAGGTAATGGACAAATTGACCAGAAAGTTATCTCTGCGATTTCAGCAACCTTGGTTCACGACAACTCAGCCGCTCGGTCAGCTGCTATATCAGCACTCTTCGGTCTTGAGCATATTGGAGAGGCGCAGGAGGGCCTGATTCGGTTGGTAAGAGACGAGGATGCGCAGGTTCGGCAATGGGCTGTTGCCGTCTTAGGTGATACGGGCGTCCCTCACGTTGTGGACACATTGCTAGAACGGCTGACTCATGACGTCAATGCAGGGGTGCGAGGGGAATCTGCCTATCGTTTGGGATTTTATGGCGGCGATGCCGTGAGATCCGGTCTTACAGCAGCAGTTAATCAGGATGGCAGCGCTCAAGTGCGTCGATGGGCCCGACAAAGTCTCGCGGGCCTTACGACGCAAGTCGATTTCGGTTCAAAGCCTCGACCAGCTCGATCAGATCCTTCTGCGCTTGCTCTTCGATCTCCATAAATTGGATCCCCATTCCAGGGAAGAGCAGATATCGCTCGGGCTTATTTCTGGTCCAGGCAACTTTCCCTGTCGCTTTGAGTTTGTGATCCGGCCGATGGGGGAGTGCGAATTCCACTGTCACAATAGTTCCTGGCGTTAAGGGATCGCTGCTTTCGATGAAGAGGCCGCCTCCCCCTACTCCTCCCGTTAAACTGTCGATTTGTTTCCCGTCAGGCGTGGCGTAACGAATTTTTAGGGCAAGCGGTGTCCGCGGGTAGTTACGGGCATGGGTGTAGTCGCCATCGTCAAAATGTTGGATTGCTCGTTGCACGATTTCGCTCCAGGGGAGACTTCCTATTAGTTGCCCTGATGGCGAATGTATCAACACGGTTTCTGCTTGGGTGTCCATGGTAAGAGTTTTCTCTTGATGGGCAACCGTCTTGCGGATGGGAAATTTCATTGGGTCCTTCCAATGCCGGGCTTGGACGAATGGAGAAAGCCGGTCGGCGCGGTTAGGCAGCTTGCCCGGTGTTCTCTATCGACTCGAGGATGGAAAGGATTCGGTCCCGGATTTCCGGCGCCATATCAGTAAAGCGAATTCCCATCCCTGGGCTGAAGGTATATTGATCGGCTTTGGGACAGACCCAGGCGACGATGCCTTTGGCTGGAATCCATTCAGGCGGTTGTTCGGAGATTGAAAATTCCATGGCAATCTTTGTCCCGACCGTCAAGGGCGCTGTGCTCTCAATAAAGAGGCCTCCTCCGCCGATTCCACCGGCCCGGTTCTCGAAGTGGTGACCATCAGGGGTTTTATACTTCACACGAAATGAGAGGGAGACGCGTGGTTCGGTTCGCGTTTCTTTTGGTATGGGCGGTTTGCGATAGGCCAGGATTTGGTCGATGACAAAGTCCCAGGGCAGGCTCCCTATGGGCTCCCCGGTAATGCCGAGCAAGGTGACCATTTCTCGCGCTGCATCCAGTTCGAGCGCTTTGCCTCTATGGCGAAGGCTGAATGATACCGGGTATTTCACAGGTCCTCCTGAGCACAGTCCGTCATTCCGCAAGTATATCGCGGCATTCTCCATTGTCGAGAATTTCGTGATTTTGTACAGGAAGCGGATTCTTCGAGGAGGCAGTAGAGAGAGCTTGGCTCAGGCTACGGATGTAGCCTGAGCCGGCGACCAGTTACGCGCTTTTGGCGTCTTGATCCTGTTCGTAGATGCGAATGGGAGGATTCTTGCCTGAAATCGCATCTTCTGTAATCAGGACTTCTTTGATTTGTTTTTGAGACGGCGCGTCGTACATCACGTCGAGCATGACTTCTTCCAGGATGGCGCGAAGCCCTCTGGCTCCGGTTTTCTGCAGGAAGGCTTTTCTGGCTACCGCCCCCAGTGCACCATCGGTAAATTTTAGTTTCACCTTCTCGAAAGATAGGAGCTTCTCATATTGCTTGGTTAATGCGTTGCGTGGCTCGGTCAGAATCCGAATGAGAGCCCGCTCATCCAGTTCTTCGAGCGTGGCGACAACCGGTAGACGTCCAACAAATTCTGGGATGAGACCGTATTTGAGGAAGTCTTCCGGCTGCACTTTAGCCAGCAATTCGCCCAAGCGCACTTCGTTTTTCCCGCGGATTTCCGCGCCGAATCCCATGGCCTTGCGATTCAACCGTTGCTCAATGATAGAGTCCAGACCAACGAAGGCGCCGCCGCAAATGAAGAGGATGTTGCTTGTGTTGACTTGAATAAACTCCTGATGCGGGTGTTTGCGCCCTCCCTGCGGAGGGACATTCGCAACCGTGCCTTCGATCAGCTTGAGGAGGGCTTGCTGTACGCCTTCTCCCGATACGTCCCGCGTGATGGAGGGGCCGTCGCTCTTGCGGCTGATTTTGTCGATCTCGTCGATATACACGATTCCGCGTTCGGCACGCTCCACGTCATAGTCAGCGGCTTGGAGAAGCTTGAGGATGATATTTTCGACGTCTTCTCCGACATAGCCGGCTTCTGTCAGCGTGGTGGCATCGGCCAGGGTGAACGGAACGTCCAGGTACTTGGCCAGCGTCTGGGCAAGCAGAGTTTTTCCTGTTCCCGTGGGGCCGACCACGAGGATGTTGCCTTTCTGGAGTTCGACGTCATCGACATCTTTTTCTTTGGACGAGATGCGCTTGTAATGATTGTGCACCGCGACGGACAGGATACGCTTGGCCCATTCTTGGCCGACGACGTATTGGTCGAGATGATGCTTAATGTCGGCCGGTTTCTTGAGATTGGAGGATATTTCCTCTTTAGCCTCTTCCCAATCCTCGGCAATGATGTCGTTGCAGAGATTGACGCATTCATCGCAGATATACACGGTCGGGCCTGCGATAAGTTTGCGGACCTCGTCTCGACTTTTTCCGCAGAAAGAACACCGCAGATGTCGGTCGACTTTCTCCTGCTTGGGCATGCTCCCTCCTGTGTTACTTGCCCTTGGCCCCGTCTTTGCCGGCATCGCCGGGTTCCACTGCTTTCAACGCTTTGGGAGGCCGCGTGATGACCTCGTCAATCAGTCCGTACTTCTTGGCTTCTTGGCCGGACATGAAGTAGTCCCGCTCCGTATCGTGCGCGATCTTTTCGATCGGCTGGCCTGTGTGCTTCGCCATGATCTCGTTCAGCCGTTCGCGGATTTTGAGAATCTCACGGGCATGGATATCAATCTCGGTCGCCTGGCCTTGGAATCCGCCCAGCGGCTGATGGATCATGACGCGAGCGTTGGGAAGGGCAAAGCGTTTGCCTTTGGTGCCGGCGGTCAGGAGCAAGGCTCCCATGCTGGCGGCCTGGCCCAGGCAAATGGTGTTGATCGGAGGCTTCACGTATTGCATCGTATCGTAAATGCCGAGCCCTGCGGTGACGCTTCCCCCGGGAGAATTCACATAAAGATTAATATCCTTTTCAGGATCTTCGGCCTCAAGGAACAGAAGTTGGGCAATCACCAGATTGGCAAACACGTCATCGATGGGTGCTCCCAAGAAGATGATGCGATCTTTTAAGAGCCGGGAATAAATGTCGTAGGCGCGTTCGCCTCGATTGGTTTGTTCGATGACGATGGGGACCAGCATAGAGGTCAGTTCCTTTCCGGCTTCGGTTGGTAACGCTTCGGGCGACAGCCCGGAGCGAATGCCCGTTTCTATCCTTGAATCACTGCATTACGGTAAACAAATTCGAGGGCCTTGTCGGCCAGAATTCGAGAACGAAGTTCTTCGATAGAGTCTTGGCCGCCAGACTGGATCATCTTCACCAGTTCGCCCACGGGGACGCGAAGCTCTGTCGCGAGGCGGTTCACCTCATTATTCATGTCTTCCTGCGTTACGGAAATGTTTTCCTTGGCAGCGATCGCTTCGAGCACCAGGCCAACCTTGACACGGCGGTTGGCTTCTTCGCGATTCTCGTCACGAATGGCGTTGATGTCTTCTGCTGTGGCTGCCGGAGCCGGGTCGGTAGCCTTGCCGCGCTGGCGTTCCTGAAGTTTCTGGCGGACGATCGCATCCAATTCACGGGTGACGAGCGTTTCAGGCAGGTCAAAGTGATGGGTTTCGGCCAATCGCTTGAGAATCGTATCCTTGTAGGACTCGTCAATGTCTCGCTTCAAGGCCTTTTCCATTTCGGCGCGTAGTTTGTCTTTGATTTCTTGGAGCGACGAAAATGGGCCGCAGTCTTTAGCAAACTCGTCGTCCAATACCGGTAGCGTCTTTCGTTTGACTCCCTGAATTGCTAGACGGAATTGAACGGTTTTCCCGGCGACTCTGGTGTCCGGATGGCTTGGCGGATAGGCTTGAGGAATCTCGATGACATCCCCTTCCTTCTTGCCGGTCACATATGCATCGATTTCAATACCGAGTAGGGCGGCTTTGGATCCTACCTTATGGAGGTGGCCTTCTTTCTTGGTCCCTTCGAGCGGAGCTCCAGCAAGGAATCCTTCGAGGTCGACGACGGCAAAATCCCCTTCGGCCAATGTGGTGCCGGCAGGCGCCGCATCCAGCTTGGCCTGTTGTTCACGCAAGACTTCCAGCGCGCGATCCAGTTGCTCATCGGTGACCGTGCGTTTGTCCGGCTTGAGCGAAATGGGATTGGGCGCTTTGTAGTCACGGAGCTCGATGGTCGGCTTGATCTCGACGGTTGCTGTAAAGGTAAAGGGTTCGTTCTTCTTGATCTTCACGCGCTCCAGCGGTGGAATTTCGACAACGACCGGGCTGATACCGGCCTGGCGGACTGCGCGATCATAATAATCTGGAACCAGGCTCCGGATTACGTCCTCTTCCACGGCTTTGGCATAGCGTTGCTCAAGAATATTTAAGGGCGCCTTGCCAGGGCGAAACCCTGGTATGCGGACTTGACGATTAAGTTCGGTGTAAGCCTGTGAGAATCGCTGGGTCACTTCTTCGGCGGCCACTTCGATTTTCAAGGCCCGCTTCATGGGGCCCAACTCGGTCATTTCCATCTTCATGGTCATCGCGAACGTCCTTTTATACTACTGCTAGGGATAAGTGCCAATATGGTTCGCCGTGGCTGGTGCGAGAGGGGGGACTTGAACCCCCACGGTTACCCACGAGATCCTAAGTCTCGCGCGTCTGCCAGTTCCGCCACTCTCGCACGGTGGGGAGCATCGCGGGGCTGTCGCCGCGCTTGCTGGACAGCAAAACACGCGATTGTGTAAGCCTTTTGTACCGTTGGAGGGATACCAGTGTCAACCCATACTCCTGCGGGGGTAGGCGCCCGTTCTAAGAAGGAGATGGATCTTATTGAGCATCAGTGATGAGGGTTGAGTCTCACATCACCCCTTTTGAATTCTCGAGTAATGAGGGTAGTTAGTTCTCGGTAGCCCTGTCGAGCCATCTGGAAAT